>QFXJ01000014.1 GCA_003402375.1 Candidatus Nitrotoga sp. CP45 | reverse complement strand
GGATTTATCCCTTCAAGTAGCTTGTCCAGGATGGAGGGGTCTAGTGTCGTCATACGAGTCCTTTCTATTGAAACTCATTATCATCGTATGACTTCTTTCACACAAAAATTCTGACAGGCTCAACCGGTTTGGTATGGCAAAAATCTAAACCCAATTTAATCTGACATACACCCTAAAAATTAGGTAACTGTTAGATCAGATTTGAGCTAGCTTAGTTAGTTAATTGATACGTAGCACATTCCCTATGTGGTTCAGTCACATATTTTTAAATTTTGCTGCTGGCAATTGTTTGCCATTTTCTGTGCTTTTGTGATTTGCTGTGATGTCATTTGTTTTGTAACAATGTCGCGCTCCTTTATTGCGTCTCCATATCCTGATGCTGCACTAATATTGAACCACATGTGTGCACGAATATAGTCTAACGCAACGCCTTGTCCTTCTTCATACATCGCGCCGAGACTGTATTGCGCGTTCATATTACCTTGCACTGCTGCTAGGCGATACCATCGTACTGCTTCAGCGTAATCTTGCGGGACGCCTTGCCCTGCCTTATAACTCATACCGAGATTGAATTGCGCTTCTGCTTGCCCTTGGGCTGCTGCTAACCGCCACCACTTGACTGCTTCTGTGTAGTTTTGCGCAACGCCTTGCCCTTTGTTGTACATATAGCCAAGATTGTATTGCGCTAGATGATCCCCTTGTTTTGCAGCTAGACGATACCACTTAGCAGCTTCAAGGTAATCTTGCGGGACGCCTTGCCCGTTGTAATACATCATACTGAGATTGTTTTGCGCATGCGCATTACCCTGTGTTGCCGCTAAGCGATACCACTTAACTGCTTCAGTGTAGTCTTGCGGGACGCTGTGCCCATTCATATAGCTCACACCGAGATTGAATTGCGCCTCAACTTGCCCTTCTGCTGCCGCTAGGCGCCACCATTTCAGTCCTTCGGTATAGTCCTGCGTAAGACCTTGCCCATTGGCATATTTCAAGCCGAGATTGAATTGCGCATTTGTATTCCCTTGGGCCGCTGCTAGACGATACCATTTCACCGCTTCTGTGTAGTCCTGTGGAACGCCTTTTCCTTTGTCATACATATAACCAAGATTGAATTGTGCATTCGCGTACCCTTGGGCCGCTGCTAGACGGTACCATTTCACTGCTTCCGCATGATCCTGTGTAAGACCTTGTCCGTTGGCATATTTCAAACCAAGTTCGTACTGCGCATTTGCATTCCCTTGGGTTGCTGCTAGACGGTACCATTTCACTGCTTCCGCATGATCCTGTGTAAGACCTTGTCCGTTGGCATATTTCAAACCAAGTTCGTACTGCGCATTTGCATTCCCTTGGGTTGCTGCTAGACGGTACCATTTCACTGCTTCCGCATGATCCTGTGTAAGACCTTGTCCGTTGGCATATTTCAAACCAAGTTCGTACTGCGCATTTGCATTCCCTTGGATTGCTGCTAGACGGTACCATTTCACTGCTTCCGCATAATCCTGTGTAAGACCTTGTCCGTTGGCATATTTCAAACCAAGTTCGTACTGCGCATTCGCGTGCCCTTGGGTTGCTGCTAATCGATACAATGTAATTGCTTTTGCGTAGTTCTGCGAAACGCCTTTCCCTTTGTCATACATACGGCCAAGATTGAATTGTGCGTTTGCGTTCCCACGCGCTACGGCTCTATGGTAATTGTTCACTGCGTCTATGGGGTTGCCATGCTTATGTGCAGCTAAGCCGTTTTTGAATGGGTCAGCCCACGTTGTACCAACGCTTAACAGTAGCGTAGTAAATATACAGAACAGTTGTTGTCTCATTGGTTATCTCATTGTGCGAATAGCTAATGGTGGCTTAGATTAGGGCATTACGAGCCTCATACAGGTAGAATTAATTAAGAACCAGTGAGGGCTAATGATGTGAATAAATATAGTATTCATATTGGTTTTGTGCAGCACGCTGTAAGACTTGCTAGTCCTAAAATATTTGCGCCGTAGAGTCTTATTGTATTGCTTTGTGTCCTCTAACTGTCTAAATTTTCGAGTGAGTAAACTGCAGGATACCCCTAAAAAATGGCGACCTACTGTGTAAAGGAGTCGCAGTGGAGTAGAGAAGAATGGCAAAATGTTGACAGCATATTTCCGTGGCGTTGAGGGGCCGGATTTTACACCTGATCAGATCGTCCGTTGTCGTTCAAGGCAAGTAGAATACTTGGCTGGCCTGAAGGGTGTGTCAATGGTGAACAGCTATTCCATGAGCGAGCGTATGACGACAAATCTGGTTCTGTAAGCATTACCGAGAGGTTTCACGAAGCGCCCATTTAATACCAGACTCACGCAGCGATATTTTTAAAAAGAGTTTGTTGTTTAATCCGTTGAACAATTTTGTCGTCAACCAGCCTCAAAGATTTTCCAATCCTTTCTGATTGAGACGAGTTCACTATTGCCGTGGAATCCACGTGTTCCTCGGCCTAGTGAATATAAATTTTATTATCCATCTTTAATATGGTAGGGATATTCGTGTGGCTTAAATAATTTGCTTATTTACTTTTTATAGACATCGTCCTATTATGCGGCTCTCATCGGTATGTGTAAGTAAAGGTGAGGCGCACGAAACTGAGCGGGATTAAAGTTGACGATTGGTTGTCTTAATTAAACGATTAAAGGCACTTACCGAAAACTCCATGAAGTTGATTGTGGCGTAACAAGTTGTATACGTAGTTGTTGTAAGACGGAGGGGCTGTACAATGCCGCCTGTAGGTTGCTAGATCTACTAATGCCATGTGGTCTATAGTAATTGATCAAATGGACATGGTACTTAATTGCAACAAGATGTTATGTATTGTGCATTTAATATAAAATGGAACAGGGATTTGTCAGAAGAATACTTTATACGTATGTTTTTTTCTGTGCCCGGTGAATCTTAATTTTAGTATCAATGAGTTAAGTTTATTGTTAAATCAATAAATTATTGTTTGGTGCTACAGTAAGCTTGTATATTGATTTACTTCCATGATGATTATTTGCACACTCAACGCAGTAGCAGTGAAAGCTTGAAGGAGTGAGGCACATTTCACCCCACTCAATTATCCTCGTAAGATTTGATATTAAAGGAGCTTAATAATGAAAAAAACTGTTATGAATTTAGCTGTCGTTTCCTGTTTCGCATTTGGTATTTCATTAGCACAAGCTTCTAGCCATGGGAATGGGCATGAAGCTGCCAGTACTAATGATGGGCATGCTCATGCTACTTCGGATGATTATTTCAAAAAAGCAGATATATCTGGTCAGGCACAAAATATTAAGGTTGATGCGAAAGGAGTTCGTCTTCCCTATAATATGGCTGAAGACATGCCAAGTGTAGGTGATAGAGAGCATGGGGTAAGGGCAATGCATGGCCAACCCAATCCGTTCTTTGTAGGTCATAATGCGGTAAAGCCAAAAGTTGAATCCAATGATTTCCATTGTATGGCAGCGACGAATAATCCATCAGGTACTTGTCATAATGCATACCCTTCTAGTTCTGGAAGAAATTTTTATACTCCTAGATAATACTTGGTAACATGACACCCTGGTGTTTAAGTAAAAATTAAACTACAAGGCCAGCAGCAATGCTGGCCTTGTAGTTTATATGCTGTGTATGTGTTTTAATTATTTTTTGTGCTGACGTTGTTGCTGTTGGCCAACATTGGTGATTTGCTCGGTACTCTGTTTTTAAAATAGGCTGGGAAAAATGAACATCCCCGTTTTGTTAAACTTGAAAACGGAGGCGTGTGATAAAACAGAAAGTACCAAGTGCAGTTTACAGCAAAAAATTTCGTGAACAAGCGGTGAAGTAAGTCACAGAAGAAGAGTTAAACCTGAGGGAAGCCGGTGCAGCAGCGCTTGTCGATATGCTTGTTTCCACATATTGGAGTACTGGTTAAAGGCCGTGTAGATGGGAAATGCGCGATGCCGATCCGCAATGGAAAGCTGCGTTAAACCGGGATTGAACTCGAACTGGCCAAGACCAAACGGGAATTGAGCGTACTTTGCCAGGGAAGTGCGGTGAAGTAAGCGATAAGGAAGGAATTACAGGGGGATTACCCGACGCTATTTATGTGCCATATCTACAAAGTTTCGCGGAACGGGTATTACGCTTGGCTTGGGCGTTTACCATTGAAATGGGCACAGGAGGCGGGGTGCTGGAAGTGGAAATCCGAGCTGCTCACCAGCGAACCGAGAGACCCATGGTCCAAATCGACTCCAGGAAGGCTTGTCAGGGTAGCCAATATCTCGTCCATAAGTACAGAAAATTGTTCGATCAGTTCGGCATGGCACCATTAATGTCGCGCTGGAGGAGCTGCTACGACAACGCCCCCCATGGAAAACCTCTAAGGATTGCCAAAATAAATATACATCACTGGCGCTTTAAAGCTTGCGCCGAGGCCATTCAGGTCATCATAGAATACATCGTATTTACTGGCGGCAGCATCAATAGGCACGTTTCGGATATCTGTTTCTTATCGCATTTGAGCACCAATTTTATGAAAGTAGGTTGGAGGTATGAACCCGCAGGTATCCACTACTGATACCGGACCTCAGTATTATTCGCGGCGGAGATGCGTTACATCAAGTTATTACTAGCCGTTGCACTGCAAGTTTGAATCCACCCAAAACACAAAGCCGACAGCATGTGCTGTCGGCTTTGTTGGGAATGCGTGCAGCTTAGGCCATTGCCTTGATGGCAGCAGACAGACGGCTTTTGTGCCGCGCAGCTTTATTTTTATGAATGATCTTCTTGTCAGCGATAGAATCAACGATGCTGGTGGATTCGATGAAAACAGCTCGTGCCACAGCTTTGTCGCCTATTTCAATAGCTTTCGCCACTTTTTTAATCGCAGTACGAAGTTCAGAGCGTAAGCTCGTGTTATGTTCGCGCTGTTTGTTTGCTTGCCTTGCGCGTTTTCTAGCTTGTGCAGTGTTTGCCATGGCAACTCCTTGAGAATTTCTCTTGCAATAAAAGACGAATTATACGAAGGCTTGCTAACTTTAGCAATTGTTTGTTTATGACGAGTAAATCAACTGCTCCAGTAAACTTAGACTGTCGGGCTTCGAATTTTGTGGTTGTGCAGTATATTTTTGATAGATATGAATAATAAGTAGGCGTATGTAATGCGGTCGATGGGTTACGCTAGAAGTCCGACAAGCTCGTAGCCTGAGTCTTTCATAAAAATGACGAATAGCAAAGTAACCATTTGATATTACTGTTGTTATATACAAATAAATTGATAAACAATGATTGATTGTAATCATTCTGTTGTCAATTCCACCCTAAAATAATTCCGATTTCTTCCCGCTGCGGGCTGCACAATTCGCGCCGTCTCCCGCTTTGGGATACTGGGGTTCAATGACGTTAAAGAATTCAGCAGTCGGCACAAGTTTGCCCATGCGCGACAGAATTCCGCTTTGCGGGTGGTCTTGCGGTATGCCTCAAATCCGCCTGTTGCCAGTGTTTGTTGTTTCATCTCCGGCTCGCTGTCAATGGCCTTCGCCTATAGGCATAAGGGCGTTATCGCGTGGACTTGTTTAGCGGTTCTTTTGTTGATTCTTAAAGATTTACTTTGGTGTGTCGAGATATCCGATAGATTAGTAATGGTAAGGGAAGGAAATGTTATGCAACATCATAAAATGCGGGAATTGGCCGAGTGGGTGGAGTTTCTCAGTCAAGTTGATATTCCAGTATTGAAGCAAACTGCGCGGAATCTGTCTGTGTTGCACCAAGATGAAAAAAACCTTAGTGCGCGGGGTGTTGCTTATGTTATCAGGCATGATTCAATGATGACCGTTAAGTTACTGCGTTATCTGCAACAGAAAAAGCATTCTAGGCAAGAGCATGAGGTGTTGCAGATCGATCAAGCATTAATGATGCTAGGTCTTGATGTATTTTTTAAAAAAGTGCCGGCAGAACTTTTGGCAGAAACAGTGTTAAGCGGGCAGATAGATGCCTTGAGTTGTTTGTTGCGAGTAATGAATCGTTCAAACCGCGCGTCCACTTTCGCTGTGGATTGGGCGGTACGCTTGAACGATATGCATTTTGAAGAAGTACGTATCGCTGCGTTGTTATTCGATATTGCCGAACTGTTAATGTGGTGTTTTGCGCCTGTAGATATGTTGAAAATCCGTGCCATGCAACAACAGGATAAATCATTACGTAGCAATGTTGCGCAGGAACGGGTATTGGGTTTTACATTGTTTCATTTGCAATCTGCGTTGGCACTTAAATGGTCATTACCCAAGTTGCTAATCACGTTGATGGATGGTGAGTGTGCCAATCAACAGCGTGTGCGTAATGTCGTACTTGCTGTCAATCTTGCGCGTCATTCTGCCAATGGCTGGGCCGATGCGGCTCTGCCCGATGATTATATTGATATCGGCAAACTTCTACATATACATCCGGAAGAAGTGAAAGTTATGGTCGGTGCGCAAGAATAAGACCTATGCGCACCCGACAAACTACGTCCCTGCTTTTTAAAAAGTAAAATCCTTCACCTACTTTGAGGGTCAGATATTCTGTAGCTGACGCACGGCGGCAAGTACTTGCTGCGCAAGATTGTGGGATAAGCAATCAAATTCGATAATTTCCGGCATGCCGCGCAACCAGGTAAGCTGACGCTTAGCCAGTTGGCGTGTGGCCACGATGCCTTTGTCCAATAACTCTGTTTCGTTTATTTCTCCGGCGAGAAACTGCCATGCCTGACGATAGCCAACACAGCGCATGGAGGGCAGGTCGGAATGCAACGAATATTTTTCTTTAAGTGCGAGCAATTCATCTACCAAGCGGAGTTTAAGCATGGCAACAAATCGTGAGGCGATACGTGCATGTAACTTGCTGCGTTCACTCGGAATGAGCGCAATTTGCATGACGTGATAGGGCAGTGGATATTTATTTTGCTGTTTGAACAGCGCGGACATCGGTTGGCCGGAGAGTTGGTAAACTTCCAGCGCACGCTGGATACGTTGCGCGTCGTTTGGCTTTAGAAGTGCTGCCGTTTCGGGATCAACCTGGGCTAATTCGGCATGCAAGGCAGGCCAACCGATACGGTCGGATTGCTCGTCCAAAGCGGCACGCACTTTAGAGTCTGCCTGCGGTAGTTCATTCAGACCAAAGCGCAAGGCATGGAAATACAACATGGTACCGCCCACCAACAAAGGAATGCGTCCGCGTTGGGTGATGTCATTCATCAAGCGCAATGCGTCATGGCGAAAAGCGGCGGCGGAATAAGCATCGGTTGGGTCAATTATATTGATTAGGTGGTGGGGCGCATGAACGAGGACGGCAGCCTCGGGTTTGGCAGTACCAATATTCATATCCCGATACACCAGCGCCGAATCAACGCTAATAATTTCTACTGGTAGCTGCTGTGCTAGTTCTACAGCCACCTGGGTCTTTCCGCTGGCAGTAGGGCCCATAAGAAAAAGAGCGGGAGGCAGTGTGTTCATTTTCCCCGCATGAACAGCGTATCCAATTCTGCAATACTCATTTGAAACCAAGTTGGACGACCATGATTGCACTGGCCGGAGCGTTCTGTACGTTCCATTTCACGCAGGATATTATTCATCTCAGGCACGGTCAGGATTTGATTGGCGCGTACCGCGGAATGGCAGGCCAGCGTAGACAGCAGTTCATTGCGTCGTTCGGTCAGCACTCGAGTGGCGCCGTATTCACGCATTTCGTGCAATACATCACGTGCGGCAGCTTCGGCGTGAGTCTGTTTAAGCATAGCAGGCATCGCCCTTACTGCCAGCGTTGTCGGCGACAATGGGGCGATATCAAAACCGAGTTGTGCCATGGCTGCGTGCTCTTCTTCGGCTGTGGCAATGTCCAATGCTTCGGCAGTAAAGCTCACCGGGATTAGCAGCGGTTGCATGGGAATTTGCTGTCCATCAAAGGCCGTTTTAAGTCTTTCGTATACGATACGCTCGTGGGCGGCATGCATGTCCACTACTATCAACCCATGTACGTTTTGCGCCAGTATGTAGATACCGGTAAGCTGTGCCAAGGCAAAGCCGAGCGGTGGAATTTCAGTTTCTGATGGGGAAGATTGAGAGTGAGGTTGAATGTTTGAAAAGGGCGCGTCATTGAATTTTCCCTCCTCTTCCCCCCTGTTTTCTTTCTTGCCAAAAAGAGTATCGTAAAAAGCCAGTGGCTGTGATGCCATGTGCAACCGCATAGGCTGCTGCATTGGCTGTTGTATCGACGTGGTCCGTTGCACGGATGAAATTTGGGTTGGTTGATTTGATAAGTCGGACGTATTTTCTGTCAGCGCCACGGGCGCGCTCAGCACTTGTTGAAGCGTATGAAACACGAATTGG
The DNA here is from genome assembly GCA_003402375.1 of Candidatus Nitrotoga sp. CP45. GTDB lineage: Bacteria > Pseudomonadota > Gammaproteobacteria > Burkholderiales > Gallionellaceae > Nitrotoga. The sequence continues at coordinate 42,552 of QFXJ01000014.1, read as the reverse complement.
TGAATGGCCTGGCTTTCACGAAAGCGAACTTCGTTTTTGGCCGGATGCACATTCACGTCCACCAATTCTGGTGGCATATTTAAAAACAGTACAAAGGCGGGATGGCGCTGGTGATGAAGGATATCCTGATAGGCTTGTCGGATAGCATGGGCGACTATCTTGTCGCGGATAAAACGTCCATTCACAAAAAAATATTGAGCTTCGCGTGATGCTTTTGAATAAGCGGGCAAAGAAGCCATGCCGTATAAATGCAATCCAGCTGCCTTACGAGAGACAGGCACTGCACTTTGCGCAAATTCTTTGCTTAGCATGGCTTCGATGCGCTTTGGCAATGCATCTGCTTTCTCTTCCCAACTTACTTCAGAAAGCTGGGGGATTGAAGCAAGGGATGCATGGTTTGAGCGTGATAGCGTGGGTAATTGCCACATCATGCGGTTGTTGTGCTGTAGGCTGAAGGCGACATCTGGACGTGACAGTGCGATGCGTTTGAAGGTTTCTTCACAATATGCGAGCTCGGTGGCTTCGGACTTGAGGAATTTGCGTCGTGCCGGGGTGTTAAAATACAGTTCGCGTATTTCCACGCTGGTGCCTTGGGCGTGCGCAGCAGGAGTAACTTCGCTTTGTGTGCCATCCCCAGATTGAATCTGCCAAGCATGTGGGCTTTCCGTCTTGCGGCTGGTAAGCGTTACCTGCGCCACTGCCGCCATGCTGGCCAAAGCCTCGCCGCGAAAACCCATGCTGGCGACACGTTGCAAGTCGGCTAATGAGGCAATCTTACTGGTCGCATGGCGCATCAGGGCGAACGGTAACTCTTCCGGCGCGATACCATTACCATTGTCGCGCACACGCAGCAGCTTTATGCCGCCGCCTTCCAGCTGCACGATGATTTCAGTGGCATCCGCATCCAGGCTGTTTTCCAACATCTCCTTAAGCGCGGCAGCAGGACGCTCGATAACTTCGCCCGCAGCGATTTGGTTGATGAGCAGATCAGGTAAAAGCTGTATGGCGGACATATAAAGTGCTTCAGGTTGTAGGTACTGAATTATAACTTTTTCATGCTATGGCAGTGCGGTGGCGGAGATAAAATCGTATAATCTCAAGTTAACAAAAATTATTATTGCCCGGTATAGCCGGGTTTTTTAATATAAGTGACTGGAGCGCAGAATTTTTGCCCGTATGTAAGCAAGATGCCTCGCTTGCCGCTGGACGTATGACATCCCGGTTTTAAATTCACAGCGCATGATAAATTCAGGAGTTTGCATTGATGGAAAGCTTAAATTCTCAGCAACGTAGCACAGGTGCTGATACTGGAATAGCTCCACCCCCAGTTTTAAAACTGGGATTTGGAAAGAAATTTGAAGACCTCTACAGTTGCGATGGGTTACCCAGCATCGATTCCTGTTTTTTGACTGAACTTGCTAAAAGCGAACCATTGCTGGCAGAAAAGCTGGCGGCAGCACGTAATGCTCCAGATCAAATGTCGCATTTGGAAGAATCGCAGCTCATTATTGGGCTGGCTCCGCATTTGGAAGATTTTCTGGGGCAATTATTTAATATTCAGGCTGCGGTTCGGGAGTTGGCAGAGCGACACAATGAGTTAGCGCCGTTATTTCACTGCAAACGTATTTTTGTCCAGCGTAAGGCGGTACAGAAATATAAGGCGGCGGATGCAGCGGCTTTTGATGGCGATATCCTCAGAACCGAGTTGTTGCAGGCTTTCGGTGATTCTACTAGTGAAATGAGTGAATTACTTTTCGCCCAAAAAATTAATAGTTGGCTTGACGCTGAGGCAGAAAATATTGACCGGATCGATACTGCCATGCGATATGCGGCTTGGGCTGTGCATACCACTGCCGGAAAAAAGCGTCATGGACAGGGTGTATTGTTCAGGGTTCCAGCCAAGCTTGATTTTCAGCGCTTGGTGCCTATCATTCCTGTTGAGAACGTTCCCTATACTGCGCATCGTCTCGCGGATAGCCATCTCCGCCATCGCGAAGGTTTTGCCCTTACAGATAAAGGTACGGACTTGGCTGGTGCCTTGGGTGAAGCGAATTACTGTATTTGGTGCCATGAGCAAGGCAAGGATTCCTGCTCGGTCGGTATGCGGGAAAAAGCCGGAGTTGAGGGTTCTCCTCCGCCATTCAAGAAAAGCATTTTCGGTATTCCGCTGGCGGGTTGTCCTGTGGATGAGAAAATTTCAGAATTCCATAAGGTCAAAGCGTCTGGTTTTGCACTGGGTGCGTTGGCTATCATCGCGGTAGATAACCCGATGTGCGCTGCAACGGGGCACCGTATATGCAATGACTGCATGAAATCTTGCATTTATCAAAAGCAGGAGTCTGTAAACATTCCACAGGCTGAAACCCGGTCATTGAAGGATGTTCTGGAATTGCCGTGGGGCTTTGAAATTTACAGTCTGCTTACCAGGTGGAATCCACTTAATTTCTGGCGTCCCTATCCGAAAATAGGCACCGGTAAGCGTGTGCTTGTCGTTGGTATGGGTCCTGCCGGCTTTACGTTGGCACACCATTTGATGAATGACGGGCATACCGTTGTCGGTGTCGATGGATTGAAGATTGAGCCGTTGCCGGGTGAGTTGTCCGGTGTGGATACGGGCGGCAATCGAGTGGCGTTTAGCCCAATCTATGATGCAAGCATATTGACGGAGCCGCTGGATAATCGGGTTATGGCCGGTTTTGGCGGGGTGGCAGAATATGGTATTACGGTTCGATGGGATAAGAATTTCCTTAAAATTATTCGCCTGCTGCTGGAGCGGCGCGCGCAGTTCGCGCTATTCGGCGGTGTGCGTTTTGGCGGAACCATTACTGCCGAAAGTGCTTTTGGGCTGGGCTTCGATCATATTGCGCTGGCTGCTGGCGCTGGCCGCCCGACATTACTCGATATACCAAACGGCATGGCATGCGGTGTTCGCACTGCGTCGGATTTTCTTATGGCGTTGCAATTGACGGGTGCCGCCAAGCCTGACTCCATTGCTAACATGCAAGTTCGCTTGCCGGTTGTGGTAATTGGCGGCGGCTTGACTGCGATTGACACAGCCACTGAGTCACTCGCCTATTATCCGGTGCAAGTTGAAAAATTTCTTTGCCGCTATGAAACGTTAGTAGCGGAAAAGGGAGAGGCGGCAGTGCGCGGTATGTGGTCGGCGGCAGAAGTCATTATTGGCGAAGAATTTCTGAGCCATGCCCGGGCTATACGTGTGGAGCGGACTCAGGCCGCAATTGAAGGACGAAAACCCAACATCCTTCAGCTTATCAAATCCTGGGGAGGCGTTACTTTGGCCTATCGCAAACGACTGATCGATAGTCCTTCCTATACCCTCAATCATGAGGAAGTAGAGAAAGCCTTAGAGGAAGGAATTTATTTTGCCGAAGGTATGACGCCGGTGCGGGTAGAGATCGATACAAATGGCGATGCGACTGCCATGGTAGTGATGAACCAGGTATTAGATGCCGAGGGAGTCTGGCAGAAAGCCGGGCAAATCCATCTGCCGGCGCGCACCATTTTTGTGGCTGCGGGTACCCAGCCGAATACCGTGCTGGCACGCGAGTTTCCCGAACAGTTCAAGTTGGATGGGCGCTACTTCCAAGCATGTGACGAACAGGGAGAGCCTGTCAAGCCGGAGCGGAGCAATGCCAAGCCGGCTAAGGCACACGTGCTTCAGTATAAGTACCATGATGGCCGTTTCGTCAGCTTTTTCGGTGACCTGCATCCTTCTTATTCGGGCAACGTGGTCAAGGCTATGGGTAGTGCCAAGCAGGGGTATCCCGTGTTGAGCAGGGTGTTGTCACAAGTTGCCGCGGCAAGTAAAGAAAATGATGACGTATTCCTTGCCAGGTTGGGCAATGACCTGCGTGCCACGATACATCAAGTGGTTCGTCTTACTCCCAATATTGTTGAAATAATCGTTAAGGCTCCTGCTGCGGCGCGCAGCTTCCAGCCAGGGCAATTTTACCGTTTGCAGAATTTTGAGACGCATGCTGCACAAGTAGAGGGTACGCGCATGGTCATGGAAGGTTTAGCTTTGACCGGGGCCTGGGTTGATGCCGAACAAGGACTGCTTTCCACCATCGTTTTGGAAATGGGTGGCTCGTCGCAACTATGCTCCAAGCTGGAGCATGGTGAACCAGTAGTGCTTATGGGGCCAACCGGTACCCCTACTGAAATTGTTCCGGAAGAAACTGTATTGCTGGTTGGTGGGGGGTTGGGTAACGCCGTATTATTTTCTATAGGCAAGGCATTTAGAAGTGTTGGCTCTAAAGTTCTTTATTTTGCTGGCTATAAAAAAATGATAGACCGCTATAAGGTGGACGACATCGAGTTGGCCGCTGATGTGGTGATTTGGTGCAGCGATGAAGCACCTGGCTTTATACCGAGTCGTCCCCAAGATCGAACTTATGTAGGCAATATTGTGCAGGCCATTAAAGCTTATGCCAGCGGCGAATTAGGGCGGCCAGAAATTGAGGTGAATCAGGTCGACCGTATTATTGTGATTGGTTCAGATAGGATGATGGCTGCGGTTGCGGCGGCCCGTCATGGCGAACTGAAGCCCTATATGAAACCGGATCACCATGCATATGGTTCCATCAACTCACCAATGCAATGCATGATGAAAGAGATTTGTGGCCAGTGCATTCAGGAGCATTTTGACATCGTAACCGGGGAAAAGACCTATGTATTCTCATGTTTTAACCAGGATCAAAGACTAGACTGCGTAAATTTCCCCGGTTTGAATGCACGGCTCAAACAAAATACCGTGCAGGAAAAACTTACTGCGCAATGGATAGCACATTGCCTCGAACGAGATGACATGATAACGGGTACATCTTGATGATAAAATTACTCGGTTATGGGTTCACAGCAAACAATTAAAAAATTTTTCGCCCAAATAATTTAACCTGTAGGGAAGGCCGTGGCCAGTCAAGGCTTTTTTAAACCTGCGGGAACGGGAATTATGTTTGCGTGACTTGAATAGTTACTTCTGCCCGGCATATTCGGGCCTTTTTAAAATGGGAGATGTTTCATGCGTATAGGCATTCCTACGGAAACGCGCGCAGGTGAAACACGTGTCGCGGCAACGCCAGAAACGGTGAAAAAGATGTTGGCCGCTGGCCATGCAGTCATGGTACAGCAGGGAGCGGGAGCGGGAGCGAGTATTCCTGATGCCGACTATCAGGCGGCAGGTGCCACTTTGGTCAGCGCTGCGGAAGTTTATGCTCAAGCGGAAATCATGCTTAGGGTGAAGGCCCCAACTGAAGACGAGCTAGCAAAGCTGGCGCCCCAAACCGTACTGATCGGCTTGCTTTCACCTTTTCAGGCGGACTTGGTTGCAGCCTACGCTAAACAGGGTATTACCGCTTTTGCCATGGAAAAGCTGCCGCGTACCTCACGCGCGCAAGCTATGGATGTTTTGTCCTCGCAAGCTAATATTGCCGGATATAAGGCGGTGCTGGTGGCGGCTAATTTATATAAACGGTTTATGCCGATGCTAATGACGGCCGCCGGAACGGTGAAGGCAGCGCGCGTGGTGATATTAGGCGTGGGTGTGGCTGGTTTGCAGGCTATCGCCACTGCTAAGCGTATGGGTGCGGTGATTGAAGCCTCCGATGTGCGTCCTGCAGTGAAAGAGCAAGTGGAGTCCCTGGGTGCAAAATTCATTGATGTGCCTTATGAAACTGATGAGGAGCGGGAGATTGCCCAAGGCGTTGGCGGCTATGCCCGCTCCATGCCGGCCAGTTGGATGGAACGTCAGAAGGTAGAGGTTGCCAAACGTGTGGCACAAGCCGATATTGTTATTACCACTGCATTGATTCCGGGTAAAGCCGCCCCCGTGCTGGTGACTGAAGATATGGTCAAATCCATGAAGCCAGGCTCTGTGATCGTGGATATGGCTGTTGAAGCAGGCGGAAATTGCCCGTTGTCCGAGTTGGGGAAGACAGTGGTCAAGCATGGCATCACGCTGGTGGGTGAAGACAACCTGCCTGCTTTGGTTTCTACAGATGCTAGCGCTTTGTATGCACGTAATTTATTGAATTTCCTAAATTTATTATGCGACCCCAAAAGCGGCGGAAAGATGAACATCAATCGTGCTGACGACATTATTGCCGGATCGTTGTTGTGTATCGATGGAGAAGTGGTTATTAAATAAATACATTAATCTTTCCCCCTCAGAAAGTGAGCTGGGAAAGGTTAAGGCTTGCCAATCTCAACATAGGAGTTTTGAAATGAGTAGTGCAGTTGATCCTGTCATTATCAACCTGACCGTATTTGTACTGGCCGTGGTGGTCGGCTATCACGTGGTATGGAATGTCACGCCTGCGCTACATACGCCGCTCATGGCAGTGACCAACGCAATTAGCGGCATTATCATTGTTGGCGCCATGCTGGCGGCGGGGCCTGAGCAACTCGACGCCGGCACAGTAATGGGGTTAATCGCAGTTATGCTGGCGGCAGTTAATGTATTCGGTGGTTTTCTGGTAACACAGCGCATGCTGAGTATGTTCAAAAAGAAAAGTAAATAAAGCCAGAACGTCGATGCTCAGACGCAAAGAGGTACGGTGGAGCACTATCAGCCATTAATCTGGAATGGTTCCCTATTTTTTTGTTGAGCATCACGATGCTTCACCTGATTTGCGGGGTAAAGCAGTTACAAAAAAAATAATCAAGGAAAAATTATGTCGGCAAATTTTGTTGCATTAGCCTATCTGATCGCCGCAGTTCTTTTTATTCTGGCGTTGAAAGGCTTGAGTTCTCCCATTTCCGCACGGCGTGGAAACATGTTTGGCATGATAGGTATGGCCATTGCGGTGCTCACCACACTGACTATCACCCAGAACCTGATTTATATTGCGCTTGCCATCATCGTGGGCGGAGCGGTAGGTGCGGTGGTCGCCCGGCGCATTCAAATGACTGCCATGCCGGAATTGGTGGCGGCAATGCACTCGCTGGTCGGTCTGGCGGCGGTGCTGGTCGCTATGTCCGCGTTTTATAACCCAGTCGCCTACGGCATCTCACCGCTGCACGCCAGCAATCTGATTGAGTTATTCATCGGCACGTTTGTTGGTGCGATTACATTCACCGGTTCCATCATCGCTTTCGGAAAACTGTCCGGCAAGCTTGGCAGCAAACCGCTGCATTTTGCTGGGCAGCACTGGTTCAACCTGTTTCTGGGTGTTGTGATGATCGCCTTTGGCATCATGTTCATTTTTACGGAAAGCTGGACACCATTCCTGATCATGATTGCTTTGGCGCTATTGCTTGGCGTATTACTGATTATGCCGATTGGTGGGGCGGACATGCCGGTCGTGGTATCCATGCTTAACTCCTATTCCGGGTGGGCCGCGGCGGGCATTGGCTTTACCCTAAATAATAATATGCTGATTATTGCCGGTTCGTTAGTGGGTAGTTCTGGCGCGATTCTCTCTTACATTATGTGTAAGGCGATGAACCGCTCCTTTTTTAATGTGATTCTTGGTGGCTTTGGCGGTGGTGATAGCGAAGCGGGGGGGGCTGGCGAGGTCGAACAACGACCAGTGCGCAGCGGTAGTGCGGATGATGCTGCGTTTCTAATGGGGAATGCGGATAGCGTCATCATCGTGCCCGGTTATGGTTTGGCGGTGGCGCGGGCACAACATGCGATCAACGAAATGGCCGAGCATTTAATCGGCAAGGGCGTCAAAGTGCGTTATGCCATCCACCCTGTGGCCGGGCGTATGCCGGGGCATATGAACGTGTTGCTGGCTGAGGCTGAAGTACCTTACGATCAAGTATTAGAAATGGATGAGATCAATAACGAATTTGCCGATACTGACGTAGTGCTGGTTATTGGTGCCAACGATGTGGTGAATCCTGCAGCTAAGACCGACCCGAACAGTCCTATTTATGGTATGCCGATTATTGATGCGCATAAGGCGCGCACTATTCTGGTGGTTAAGCGCAGTATGGCTGTTGGTTATGCTGGACTGGACAATGACTTGTTCTATTTAGACAAAACCATGATGGTGTTTGGCGATGCGAAAAAGGTAGTCGAGGATATAATCAAATCGTTGCAGCATTAAGTTGTTACGTGATTTTATTTCAGCATAATATCCCGGCATGCCGGGATATTTATTTAGGGTGCTACTAAAGGCGTAGAGTTGTGCACTGTCTTACTGCCATAACCGTCTTTGAGCAACGTAATGTAGTGGGGGGTTCTAAAGTATTGCTATAGATTGTCGCAAGTTATAGAAGCAGCTCGGCATAACTATGCTCAGCCACACTGCAATTATGAATTTTCATGTAAAAATTATGATGCTAAAGTATTAACGTGGTGACCTCATTAGCATCACGCATTAATCCCATTCAGCAGCTACTATCATGGTCTCCTGCTGTCCGATTTTTACCATGGTTGGTCGTGATTGTTTCTTTAGTTGTAACCCATCAGTTGTGGAAAAATGCACGCTATGAAGCGGTACGGGAATTGCAATATGATTTCGATTTTCGTTTGCTGAATGCCAGTAACCGCATTGAACAACGTATGCAATCTTTGGAACAAGCGCTGCGGGGCGTGCAAGGCCTATTTGCCGCTTCCACCAGCGTAGAGCGCGACGAATTCCATGCCTACATCGTCGCTCAACATATTGTGGAGAGTTTCCCTGGTATACAGGGTGTGGGTTTTTCGCTAATTGTACCTGCGGCGAAGCAAGACAAACACACTACCACCACTTACAAGGAAGGTATTCCCGCATACACCATTAGTCCTGGTGGGAAGCGAGATATCACTACCTCTGTCATCTTCATCGAGCCATTCTCAGAGGATATTCAACGTATTTTTGGTGACGATATGTATTCCGATCCAGTACGGCGCTTTGCAATGGAGCAAGCGCGTGATAACGATAAAGCTGTTATCACTGGCAAGACAAAACTGATACAAAAATATGGCGAAAGCGCGCAGACTGGTTTTTTGATGTATTTGCCTGTTTATAAAAACGGTGCGCCATATGCTACTTCGGCTGAGCGCCGCGCCAATCTTATTGGCTGGGTTAGTGCTCTATTTCGGATGGATGATCTTATACGTGGCATTCTCGGTGCACGTGTTCTTGACGTTAACATCAAAATCTACGATGGCGAAAACATGTCGAGCAAGATGCTCATGCATGCTGCCGACAGCACCAACAAAATCAGTGCCGTAGATCCGTTCTTCCATGCCTCCAAACGCCTTGAAATTGCTGGACACACCTGGACAATGGCTGCTAGCTCTCTCCCCAGCTTTGAGGCGCAGCTGGCCGAAGAAAAGTCGCAATCGATTGTCGTGGTTGGCTTAGCTGTGAGTATATTGCTAGGGCTATTCACAGGATTGCTAGTGCAGGGTCGGGAACGCGCTCTTCGAACTGCGCGGAAGATGAATGAACGATTAATCGAGAGCGAGGAGCGTTTACGCCTTAGTCTGATGTATGGCGAGATCGGCACTTGGGATTTGGACATTCGCACTAGCGAACTGTATTGGTGCGACCATATTTCTGCCCTTATGGCCTGCCCTGCAGGAAAACAGAATGGTACTTATGAAGATTTCCTGAGCAACATACATCCTGATGACCGTCAGAACGTAATTAATTCAATGAATGCCTGCGTTGAGGAAAGCACTAGATACAACATAGAGCACCGGGTTATTTGGCCGGATGGCACGGTACGCTGGTTACATCAACGTGGCGGTGTAATACGCGATACAGATGGAACCCCACTGAAGATGCTGGGTGTGGTTCAGGATATGACCAGCAAAAAACTGGAGGAAATGGAGCTGGCCGAGATCGATACGAGATTGCGTACCATTATTGATGCTGCCCCGGACGCCGTGGTGTTAATGAATTCCGAGGGCATTCTCACAGGCTGGAATGGTCAGGCAGAAAAGATTTTTGGCTGGACCCGGGAAGAAACCATCGGACACATGCTGCACGATATGATCATCCCGCCGCAGTATCGTAATGCGCACATTCAGGGCTTGAAACATTTTTTGGCTTCCGGCGAGGGACCTGCACTGAATAAGCGTATAGAGATAGCAGGCTTGCATCGCGATGGCCACCAATTTGCCATCGAATTGGCGATATCTCCGGTCAAGCAGAAAAATAAGTATGAATTCTGTGCCTTCATCCACGACATCACAGCACGCAAGCAAACTCAAAGTTTGCTGCTGCGTGCCAAAGAAGGTGCTGAGCGGAGTTCTGCAGAGTTAATCAGCTATATCCAGGCCATCGACCAGCACGCCCTCGTTTCCGTCGCCGACCCTTTTGGGCGCATCATTCAGGCCAATGATAAATTTTGTGAAGTAAGCGGTTACAGCCGGGAGGAGGTGCTCGGCCATGACCACCGTATCGTTAATTCCGGGATGCATTCAAGCGCCTTTTTCGTCGAGATGTGGGCTACCATCGCCCGTGGTGACATCTGGCGCGGTGAAATTTGTAACCGCGCAAAAAGCGGCGCACTGTATTGGGTGGATAGCGCTATCGTGCCGCTCAAAGATGCGAGCGGGCAAATTGTACGTTACATATCGGTTAGGGTTGACATCACCAAACGTAAGGAATCTGAGCAGCACATCCAGTCCCTTGCCTACTACGATGTGTTGACTGCTCTGCCTAACCGTACCTTGCTGCATGACCGTCTCGGACAGCTGATCGCTGAATCACATCGCGACAAGCATAAATTTGCATTGCTATTCATCGATCTTGATCGCTTTAAGTATGTAAACGATTCGATGGGCCATGCGGTGGGCGACAAATTATTGCAGGTAGTGGCGTTGCGTTTGCAGGAATGTGTGCGTGAAGTAGACACCGTGTCACGGATCAGTGGCGACGAATTTATCGTATTACTGCGTGAGACTGATGCAAAGGGTGCGGCACGAGTAGCTGGCAAGATACTCAGGACGCTGACTACTCCTTGTGATGTCGGCGCTCTACAAATCGCCACCCATGCTAGCATCGGCATCAGTATCTATCCTGACAACGCGGATAGTGAGGACGAAATTAATACATTGATCAAGCATGCGGATGTGGCGATGTATCGTGTAAAAGCTGAGGGCCGCAGTAACTTTCTGTTTTTTGCGCCGGAAATGAATTTCCGTGCCCATCAACTGTTTTCTATGGAAAATGACATGCGCCTGGCGTTGGAGCGCAATGAGTTCACATTGCATTATCAGCCCCAGGTAAACTTGGTCAATGGAATGGTGTGCGGTGCGGAGGCATTACTGCGCTGGAAACATCCAGAGAAGGGCTTTGTTGCGCCAGCAGAATTTGTTCCAGTGGCCGAGGAGACCGGGCAGATTATACCTATAGGCGAATGGGTGCTGCGCTCAGCTTGCGCGCAACTAGCCGAATGGAGGCGGCAAGGGATGTCCATATTCCCGATATCCATAAATTTATCCACCAGTCAATTACGTCAACCTCAGCTTGTGCAAATGATCATCGCCGTATTAGAAGAAACGGGGCTGCATCCAGGGGACTTGGAGTTGGAAATTACTGAAGGCGTCATGATGAACGAGGCTCAAGCGTCAATGGCTTTTCTGACACAGATGCATGAGCTTGGAGTGCAATTGGCCATAGATGACTTTGGTACTGGTTATTCTAGCCTTAGTTACTTGAAGAAAATGCCACTTGATCGACTGAAGGTGGATCAATCCTTCGTACGTGACGTTGCTATTGATGAAAATGACGCGGCTATCGTGCGTTCCATCATTAGTTTGGGCCACCAGTTTAAATTGCAGGTCATCGCGGAAGGAGTGGAAACGTTGGAACAGCTGGATTTTTTACGCGCTCGAGGCTGCGATGAGATCCAAGGCTATTATTATAGCCATCCGCTGCCAGCTGAAGAATTTGCAATATTTGTTAATGGTCATCCAGTGTTGGATTAAGTAGGCTTGTACGTTATTTTGAAGTGCCATTGTTCGTCAAAGGCTTGTTGGCATTCGAGTTCTACCCGTCGATGCACGGCAAATCAGGGATGTCGCAGCCGTAAGACCGGTGCTGGCGATAGCCAGCTTTCCGTTCACCCAAAATTGGGTATCTTTCAAGCCCATACTTCAAATAGACATTAAGAGAGCCAGTGTGACGGGAAAACGACAAGACTAAGCACGCCGATTAGCACAAAAATCGTGATGATTACAGCAATCAGCATGATGAAGGCCCAGATGCTACGCCATACGCTACTCATGTTTTTTACCTTTAAGTTTTTTGGATGCGAGCACATTGTCCAGAGCAAGCCCAACCATGCTGGAAATGGTGTGCCACAAATAATAAAAAATCATCATCATGAGCATGGAAAGTTAGTTGTTTCCACGCTTCATTGAAGGCAAAACTATCTGTAGGGCAACAACCCACTTTGCGAGAATGTAGTTCATCCCCGAAGAAAAAAAGTAGCGCCAAGTAGGTAGGTGGCATTTAATAAACCGGTTTTAAAGGCTTCAGTATCGTCATTTTAAACGAGTTTTTGTGTGATTTTCAATATGAATAATGGCTGGTTATATAGCAATGTGCTGATCAGCGGATAACGTGAGCAGGTACAAAAAAGTACAGCAATAGCAATTAGGCCGGGGATAGCAGCTTCCTTGATTGCCAGTCATTGGATATTCAACGCCAGTAAACTGATAACGTTTTTAGTAGGTGGGAGTTAAGTTAGTATAAAAATAGGAATACTGTCCCATTTTGTTATTTTTTAGCTTTTGTGTATTCAGATAGCGGGGTTAAAACTAATATAACTATATGGATAGTAGTTATTATTTAACCCAGTAGATGTTTGATTTGTTCTCTTTCTTTCGATAATTCACGATAGTTTTCCAGCATATGTTGGCGACCGATTTCACTTATGGGCAGGTTTTGCACAATTTGGTAGTCGCCGTTGTGACAAATAACCGGAAAGCCGTACACCACGCCTGCTGGTATATCGTAACTACCATCCGATAGTACGCTCATGGTGACCCAGTCATCATGGTGCGAGCCAAGTATCCAATTATGCATATGGCCAATGGCTGCGTTGGCAGCGCTGGCAGCGCTACTCAAGCCGCGCGCTTCGATCACCACTGTGCCGCGCTTTTGCACAGTCGGGATAAATTCGCTTTCAACCCAATTATCATCCGGCAGAATGTCGAGGACTTTGCGTCCTTGTATTTCGGCATGTGACAGATCGGGATATTGTGTGCAGGAATGGTTGCCCCACACCACCATTTTTTTGATGCTACCTATGGGCTGGGAAAGCTTACGCGCTACTTGCGCGATAGCGCGGTTGTGATCAAGCCGCATCATAGAGCTAACATTCTTCGGGTTAAGGTCGGGGGTATTATGTATGACAATTAGTGCGTTAGTATTAGCCGGATTGCCTACCACTAAAATTTTGACATGTGGTGCGGCGTATGCATTGAGAATTTTGCCGTGTTCGGCAAAAATACTGGCGTTAATCTCGATTAGTTCACTGCGTTCCATGCCCTTGCTACGCGGACGCGCGCCAACCAGCAGGACAATTTCTGCGTCGCGAAAGGCGACCTTGGGGTCATCGGTAATGATAACCTGCTGCAACATGGGAAATACGCAGTCTTCCAACTCCATCGCTATGCCACGCAACGCTTGCTGCGCTTGTGGTATGTCTAGCAGTTGCAGGATGATGGGTTGTTCGTGTTTCAGCATCTCGCCATTGGCGATGCGAAACAACAGGCTGTAACTGATCTGACCAGCAGCACCAGTGATGGCGATGCGGATAGGTGCTTTCATAGCAATATCTCCTACGCGATGAATTATGTGGACATTCTGACAGTGTTTGTTAGTCAGGCAAAGGGGGGCGCTCAAGAATTTGGGTTAAAGTTCAGTTTAATGCCGATCAAAATATGTTTATATTAAATTGAATTTAATATAAACATTAAAGATAATAATCTTTATCAACTCCATCTAAGTTGTGAGGCATGTCATAATTTGCGGTTGCCTTCTTGCATAGAAATTACTATGAAAAATTCATTGGTGGCCATCTTTGTTTGGATTGCCGTTGCCTTGCTTGGATCTGCCGCATTGGGCGGTATAGCGCTGAATCGCGGCGAGTCGATCAACGCGCTGTGGTTTGTCACAGCCGCGCTGTGCGTATACGCAATTTCCTATCGTTTCTACGCAACATGGATTGCCACCAAAGTCCTGCTCATTGATCCAACTCGCGCTACACCCGCAGAGCGACTCGATAACGGACGTGATTATATTCCAACCAATCGCTGGATCGTATTTGGACACCATTTCGCCGCTATTGCGGGACCAGGGCCTCTGGTCGGACCGACTCTGGCTGCACAGTTTGGTTACTTGCCAGGTACGCTGTGGATATTGTTCGGCGCAGTACTTGGCGGCTGTGTGCAGGACATGGTTACGTTGTTTTATTCCACCCGTCGTAATGGCCGTAGCTTGGGGCAAATGGCGCGAGACGAACTGGGTGCTATTGGTGGTGTTGCTGCGCTAACCACCACGCTGTTTATCATGATTATTCTCATCGCGGTGCTCGGTTTGGTAGTGGTCAATGCCATGAAACATAGCCCCTGGGCTACTTCTACTGTGGCTGCCACTATCCCCATCGCTATGTTGGTAGGCCTATACATGCGTTCTATCCGCCCGGGCCGTGTGCTTGAAGGTTCGTTACTGGGCGTTATCTTGTTGCTGTTAGCTGTGGCGGGTGGTGGATGGATTGAGCACCAACAAAATCTACGCGAGTTTTTTGATTATCCCGGTCTGCCATTGGCTTGGATGGTAATTGCTTACGGTTTTGCAGCAGCTATCCTGCCAGTATGGTTGCTGCTCGCGCCACGCGATTACCTGTCTACCTACATGAAACTCGGTACGATCATCCTATTGATGCTGGCCATTGTGTGGATGCAACCGAGCGTAAAAATGCCCGCATTCACCCAGTTCGTCGACGGGACCGGCCCTATTTTTGGAGGTAAATTATTTCCTTTCGTGTTTATCACCATCGCTTGTGGCGCAATTTCTGGCTTTCATGCACTGATCGCCTCTGGCACTACGCCTAAGCTGCTCAGCAATGAGCGCGACATCCGTATGATTGGCTTCGGTGGCATGGCGCTGGAATCTTTCGTTGCAATAATGGCGATCATTGCAGCTACGGTGTTAGACCCCGGCGTGTTCTTTGCTATCAATTCTCCTGCGGGTGTCGTTGGCAAAGAAGCGGCAGATGCGGTGGCCAAAATTTCCAGTTGGGGTTTTCCAGTTACGGTGGCGCAGATGAATTTGTTGGCGCAGCAGATGGGTGAAGCTACCCTGTTCGCGCGTACTGGTGGTGCGCCCTCGCTGGCGGTTGGCATGGCCAGTATTTTCGGTAGTGCCTTTGGTCAAGGCATGCTTGCCATGTGGTATCACTTCGCCATCATGTTTGAGGCTATCTTCATTCTCACAACGCTGGATGCAGGTACGCGTGTCGGCCGCTTCATGTTGCAAGACATGCTAGGCAATATTTGGAAACCGTTGGGCCACACCTCGTGGTATCCATCAGTATTGTTGAGTAGCGGTATTATTGTGGCTGCCTGGGGCTATTTTTTATATATTGGCGTGATTGATCCCAATGGTGGTGTCAACATCCTGTGGCCGTTGTTCGGTATCTCGAATCAAATTCTGGCTGCCATCGCGTTGTGTGTTGCTACGGGTATCCTGGTTAAATCCGACAAGCTAAAATATGCTTGGATCACGGCTTTGCCGCTTACCTGGTTGATCATAATTACCAGCAGTGCAGTGTGGGAAAAAATCACCAGCACCGATGTACGTATCGGTTTCCTCGCTGCTGCCAATGACCTCGCCGCAAAACTCGCATCAGGTCTTCTTTCCCCAGAAAAGGCGGCCATCGCACCGCAGCTTATCTTCAACCAGCGTCTTGATGCAGTGCTGACCTTGTTTTTTGTCTGCATGTTATGGCTAATCGTATTCGACATGCTGCGTGTCTGCGTCCGCTACCTAAATGGCAAGCCAGTACCTCCGTTATCCGAGGTGTCGCACCAGTTGACTAGAATGGAGAAAGCATGGGTACGGGATTGATTGAGAGAGGCGTGGGTGAATCATTTTCTGTGGTAAGTGATTCTAGTTTGCCGGCGTTAGAAACTGGCCGGGATCTAAATCAGTGTGTCGCGCAAAGCGGTACACTCACTGCAAACGAAGAAATCTGTGTCAAACCATTTCAGTTATTGTCTTATCTATGGCGTGTGATACGTGAATTGAGTGGGGACGATGCTTACGAACGTTACATCGCTCAACATACCACCAGTTCTCCTGGCATTACACCGCTGACGCGCAAAGATTTCTATCTTTACCAGCAGCGGAAAAAATGGAGTGGCATTCAACGTTGCTGCTGAGAACCACTATTCAGTTATTTTGTATTCTTAATATTGGGTCAACCTAGCATCGCCTTCAACCGCGCTAATTTCGCCATCCCCGCATCCTTACTGACTTCAGGTGTACTACCTGCTGGTAATACACCCGAATAGATTAGTTCATCTGCGGGCAATTCTTGCAGGAAGCGGCTTGCTTCGCACGTCTGCCATTCTTTTCCTTGTTTGCGTTTGGTGCAGTAGCTGATTTGCAGCGAACGCTCCGCGCGAGTTATGCCTACGTACATCAGGCGACGTTCTTCCTCAATTTGTTCCGGGTGCTCGCTTTGGTGGTGCGGCAGAGTGCCTTCTTCTACTCCAACCATGAACACATGGCCGAATTCCAGACCCTTGGCGGCATGCAGAGTGGATAATGAGACAGCATCTACTTCTTCTTCGCGGGATTCGAGCAGGTTCATCAGCGCGATAGTTTGTGTCATCGCCAGTAACGTTTTGCCGTCGGCTTCCGATTTGCGGTTGATCCAGCCGACAAAATCCGTAACATTTGCCCATTTGCTTTCCGCCTGACGCGGTTCATGGCTGTCGAACAGCCATGCCTCGTAATCGATAGCGTTCATTAAATCTGCCATCACCGTCGCGCACTCTTCTTTGTCGGCACGCGCTTCCATGCGATTAATGAAATTGCAAAAGGTTAGTAACTCTTCGTGCTGTCGTGCTGGAAGTTGATGTGCCATGGCGCTTTCGAAAGCTGCTGCGAACAGACTGATGTTGCGTGTGCCGGCATAGCCCGCAAGCTTCTCCAGTGTCTGGTTGCCAATACCTCGTTTAGGCGTGGTAATGGCGCGAATAAAGGCCGGATCGTCATCCGTGTTAGCAATCAAGCGCAAATAGGCAGTGAGATCCTTGATCTCCGCGCGATCGAAGAAGGAGCTGCCGCCACTGACGGTATAGGGCACTTTCTGCCCACGCAGTTGTTCCTCAAAAGTACGCGATAGGTGATTGCTGCGATACAGGATGGCGTAGTCAGAAAAGCGTGTATTGTGTTCAAATTTATGGGCCAGCAAACGCATTACTACGGACTCTGCTTCGTTATCGCTGTCCTTGGCTGCGAATACGCGGATAGGGTCGCCCGGTCCATGGTCGCTCCACAATTTTTTTTCGAATAGCTTGGTATTGTTACGTATTAAATGATTGGCACAGGTCAAAATGCGTTGTGAAGAACGGTAGTTTTGTTCCAGCTTGATTACGCGTAAATTCACGTGGTCATTTTGTAAATTCTGCAAATTCGCGGTGCTCGCTCCGCGCCAGGCATAGATTGCCTGATCGTCATCGCCCACTGCTGTCAGTGCTGCGCGGCTGCCCGCCAGCAAGCGAGTCATTTGATACTGGCAATCGTTGGTATCCTGATATTCGTCGATCAACAAATAACGAAAACGTTGCTGCCAGCGCAGCAGGGCTTCAGGAAAAGCCTGAAACAAATCCACTGGCAAACGGATCAAGTCATCAAAATCCATAGACTGGTAGGCGCGTAATGTTTCCTGATAACGTCCATAAAGTAATGCAGTGCGTTGATCTGCCTCGTTTTCTACCAGGCTTAACGCTTGTTCCGGCGAGATGAAAGAGGATTTCCATTTGGACATGACACTTTGTGCAATACGGATATCTTGTTTGTCCGGCGCACCCAGCAACTCACTAATGATCTTTGCTGTATCAGCACTATCGAAGATAGAAAACTGTTTTTTGTAACCGAGCAGACTAGCCTCTTCACGCAAGATTTGCATACCCAGCGCATGGAAGGTGCAAATGGTTAAACCTTTGGCATTGTGCCCAGTTAATAGCTTGCCCACGCGCTCACGCATTTCATTCGCAGCTTTGTTGGTAAAGGTGATTGCGGCGATGTTGCGTGGTGCGTAACTGCATTGCTCGACCAGATAGGCTAGCTTATGGGTGATAACACGTGTTTTTCCGCTGCCTGCGCCAGCCAGCACCAACAGGGGGCCATCCAGATACTTAACTGCTTCGTATTGTGAGGGATTGAGTTTACTCAGCATTTGGATACCTTTAAAAATCCAAATTTCATCCCCGCTAACACTGTGAAAAATGGTTTGCGGCAACGCTTAGGGGAATATTTGGATAGGCTGAGCAAAGCTAAAGCAGAAAATTGGCTTGTACATTAAATGGAAGCTGTGCCTTGTCTACCCTAATGATTGCAGAACTGATTCTGTTTCATGTTTGGCGTAAGCGTTTTCACTGCCGTTCAGTTAATTTCGGCGACAGCTTTGCAAAGCTGATCGTTGCATTTAATTACAACATCGAAATTATTCATTGCTCCCTGATTGCTTACACAGTGTTTGCATGATGCGTAGCTAAAACCACTCATAAGTGGTAGGAACGCTGTAGCTTATTAGTTGTTGGTGCCCGGGACCGGACTTGAACCGGTACAGAGATTTCTCCCCGACGGATTTTAAGTCCGTTGTGTCTACCAATTTCACCACCCGGGCGAGATAAAGCAAGTTTGAAATGAGGAATATTTACAGACCCATTGCACGACGCGTATTATACAGAGATGCTCGTTGTGTTAGCAAAAACATCGTAATTATTCCTTAATAAAACCGAATAATTAATGAATTAACTTACCTCGTTTTCTTGACACTGGTAGTAATATCACTATAATGCGGACTTCATTTTTTGCGGGAATAGCTCAGTTGGTAGAGCGCAACCTTGCCAAGGTTGAGGTCGCGAGTTCGAGTCTCGTTTCCCGCTCCACCTTCTTGGGAGAGTACCTTACTTTCTCTCATTTTTGCTTAAAGCATGCGCAACATGGCGGGGTGGCAGAGTGGTCATGCAGCGGCCTGCAAAGCCGTGTACGCCGGTTCGATTCCGACCCCCGCCTCCATCTTCTTGAAGTGTACTTAGCCAACTTTTTTATCCGTGCATTTTTTGCTCTGCTATAATACCCAGCTTCGGGGCGTAGCGCAGCCTGGTAGCGTACTTGGCTGGGGGCCAAGTGGTCGGAGGTTCGAATCCTCTCGCCCCGACCAAATAAATCAATCAAGGCGTGTTAAGTGGTTTTAGTGGCTTTGCTGTGGCTATCAGCCGCAACATTGCGTCAATTTTCCCGCGTTCTTGGCTCTTATCTACACCATCAATATACCTGGAATAGACCGTCCAAACTATCGCATGGTGGCGTGGTCAAGTTGCTTGGCTACCCATATCGTGTTTGCACCAGCTCGATGTCCTCGTGTGTTGCAGATATTTTCACTCACTCACCCTGTTCGAGAAAATGCTCATCCAGCAAGTATTTTTGGCAGCGACTACATTTCATGAGAGGGTGCGCTTCACAATAATATGAATTGATTAACGTTTTAACAGAGCGGCAGTGATGGGGAATGGTCTTTTTTCCCCTATACGGTTTTGGTGGCATTCAAAAATCATAGGCGATTGATCTGGAGCTCGTCTCGCTTAAATCTTACGCGGGCTGATTGTTACATAAGTGGCGCGGAATTTTAAGTTACGACGAAGAGGGCAAGGTATATTGGAGGTTTCGTCTGTGTGCTGGACTTCTGAGTCGGCAAAGTCGGGAGTAAACTTGCCGAAGTAATAACGATTTCAAATGCCTCCAGCGTCAGGTATTACTGGTGCGTTGATGGTGTATGATTGCGCTCCGTAGACGCAGCTATCAGCTACATGACACTTTAAATTGCCGCAGCATATTTCACCGCAGGAAAACCGGCGGAACACTGGTGACTTCTGATCGCCATTTTTTATAGGGTGATTTTAGTTTCTTTATGAGCACCGATGGTGTGTCGAGCATTCGGTATTGTGCTTCAGAGCAAAGTCAGGCAAAAGGATCACTGCGATGGGAAAAATTCGGAGACGACGCCAGTGTCGATGATGAAGTCATAACAGGTAAGTATGTCAAGTATCAAGGTAATGAGTATCATAAATTACATTCGAACCATTGGCTTGCATTGTTTTGAGATATAGCAGTTTGCTGTGTGGGTATTTATCAAGAATGTAGTATTAAACGACTCGCCTCTGGGGCGGTATGATAAAACTTAGGGTAACAGAATGGGCGAGAGGGAAATCGATCAGCAATTGGTTGATCGCGCGCAGCGCGGAGACAAACACGCCTTTGAATTACTGGTCGCCAAGTACCAGCGTCGGCTGGCGCGATTAATCTCGCGTTTTGTGCGCGATTCAGTCGAGGTCGAGGACGTTACTCAAGAAGCTTTTATAAAGGCGTATCGCGCCTTGCCGACGTTTCGTGGAGAAAGTGCGTTCTACACTTGGCTATATCGCATTGGTATTAATACAGCGAAAAATCATTTGCAGGTGTTTAAGAGACGTATTCCGATCACGACCCTATTTGATGCGGAAGAGTCTGAGGGCTTTGAGGATGCGGGGTTGTTACATGAAGTTAGTACGCCTGAAAATCAATTAATGAGTAAACAAGTTATTGATGTAGTGAACTCATCTCTACAAGAGTTGCCTGAGGATCTACGTACCGCACTTACTTTGCGTGAAATCGAAGAGTTAAGTTATGAGGAAATCGCAGCCGCGATGAATTGCCCGGTCGGTACCGTGCGTTCCCGTATTTTTCGGGCGCGTGAAGCGATTGCAACAAATTTACGGCCATTGCTGGGAACTAGTAAAGATAAGAGGTGGTGAACATGAAGCAGGAAATTTCAGCATTAATGGATGGCGAGTTATTTGACGACGATGCGGAAGCGGTTCTCGACAAATTGAAGCGAAATCCGGACAAACATGACGAATGGCGAACCTATCATCTGATTAGCGATGTATTGCGCCAACCGGATCATGTTCATGCCAACATTAATATTGCCATACGAGAACGTTTGCAGGCCGAACCGACGGTTCTCGCGCCGCGTAGCCGTGCCAGCCATAATGTCAGATGGTTTGCGCTTTCTGCCGCCGCATCGGTGATGGCGTTCACATTGGTAGCATGGTTATCGGTGCAAATTGGGTCGGAAACCGCTCCGCAAATCGCCATGCAGCAGTCAAGTGTGGTGCATTCAGTTAACCTGCCTGCGAATGGCTTGGACGATTATCTGGTGGCGCATCAAGAGTTTTCACCTAGCTTAGACGTGTATGGCATGACTTCCTATGTCCATACAGTGGCACACCAGCAGGAGGGTAAGTAACCATGAAGGCCAGGTTTGCGCTGATCGTGGTTTCATTTTTTGCCGTCGCTCCAGCATTCGGCGACACTGGCAGGCAGGTTGACTTGGATTGGCTACAAACTATTGCTTTTGCTACGCACCAAACAGATTACAGTGGGACTTTTGTATATCAGCGTAACGGTCATATGGAGACCGCGCGGATTACTCACATTTCCGACCAGAACGGTGAGCACGAGAAGCTTGAAAACCTGGAAGGCCCACGTCGTGAGTTCATCCGTAATAACAATGAAATTTTGTGGTATTTGGGTGACCACAAAGCCGTGCAGGTTGAAAGGCAATATAGCGGTAAAAGTTTCCCGGCTCTACTACCGGAGCAACTATCCGCGCTTAATGAGAATTACTTTATTCATACCGCCGAGCAGGCACGCATCGCAGGTTTTGACACTCAGGCCATCGTATTCCAGCCTAAAGATACTCTGCGCTATGCTCATAAAATGTGGGCGCACAGGGATTCCGGCCTGTTGTTAAAAGCTGTCGTGCTGGACGAACGTAGACAGATGGTGGAGCAATATACTTTTATCCAGCTAAAAATAGGCGGTGACATTGAGCGTACGCAGGTGGTAATGGGTCAATCCACTACCACGTTACAACAACAATCCCATGCCACGCCGTCCGAAATCAACACACAGACTGCAATGAACGATTGGAAGGTTGTTGCCGTTCCTTCCGGTTTTAAGAAAATTATGGAAATGCGTCGCCCGCTGCCTGGTAAGAAGACAGATGTACTCCATTTTGTATTTTCCGACGGATTGGCTGGCATCTCAGTGTTTATCGAAACATTGGGAAATCATTTTACTAGAAAACTTGGTCTATCCAGCCGAGGTGCAATCCATGTTTACAGTAAAGAAAAGGGCGATTATTTGGTAACAGTGGTTGGCGAAGTACCTCCACGTACAGTAATGCAGGTCGCCGATTCCGTTCGTTATAAAGGGCAGTGATCATATTGAAGTAGTGAGGATGATTGTGATTTACTCCTACTTATTTTGAAATTAATGTAATTCGTTAATGAATGAACTGTACGCATGGCAAGATGAACTTTGGCACCGCTGGATCGGATTGCGTGCACGTTTGCCGCATGCAATCTTATTGAAAGGACCGCAAGGAATCGGCAAATTAGATTTCGCCATGAATCTTGCCCGTTCTTTGTTATGCAAAAAATCACTTGGTAGCGAATTGGCTTGTCAAGATTGCGCTTCCTGTCGCTGGTTTGAACAAGGCACCCATCCTGATTTTCGTTTGCTGCTGTCGGGCGCGCAGTCGATCGAAATGCAGGAATCCAGTGAAACTCAAGTATCTTTGATATTGAAGAGTTGGGCCAAGAGAATCGCTGAAGAAGCACTAGACGAACAACAGAAGAAAGGAAAAAAACCGAGTAAAGAGATTTCTGTTCATCAAATGCGCTCACTCGCGAATTTCATCAATCTATCCACACATCAGGGTGGCCATCGTGTAGTGCTGATTCATCCCGCAGAAGCAATGAATGCCAATGCAGCCAATGCATTACTCAAAACGCTGGAGGAGCCGCCCGACCGGATGTTGATCATTTTGGTTAGCCATAAACCACAGCAATTGCTACCCACCATCGTAAGCCGCTGCCTGATGCTCGCGGCTCCAATGCCGTCACTTGAGGCCAGCTCTACTTGGTTGCAACAGCAGAAATATGCCGATCCAGTAGCGATGTTGGCACAGGCTGGCTTTGCTCCGTTACTGGCGGCACGCCTGGCTGAGGAAGCTACAGGGGAAGGGGAGTATGGTCTTTTTTTGCAGGAAATCAAACAGCCCGCTAAATTTGATGTATTTGCTTTGGCCGAACAGTTGCAACGCATAGAACCGTTTCATGTCATCCACTGGCTGCAACAATGGTGTTACGACCTGGGCAGCGCAAAACTCACGGGAAAGGTTAGATACCATCCTTATCTTGCTGATTTAATAAAAAATCTATCAAGTAATATTGCTATATTCGATCTGTTGCGTTATCAAAATGAGTTAATAACCGCAAAACGTGAGGCGTTGCATCCTTTAAACCCTAAGCTATTATTTGAATCTATTTTGTTATCTTACCGGCACATGATGTTGGGAGCTGATAGATGACGCTGGATGATTACCAAGAGCGCCATAACAATTTATTACCTGATCATACTTTATGTTTATAGATTCGCATTGCCATATCAATTTTCCGGAACTAACCAAAATATTCGATGAAGTTCTGGCAAACATGCGCCAGAACGAAATTTCTCATGCACTGTGCGTTTCGGTAAATTTAGAGGATTTTCCTCAAATTCAAATGCTCGCAGAGCAATATGAACACATCTATGCTTCGGTTGGTGTGCACCCAGACCACGAATCAGATACCGAGCCAACGCAAGCGCTACTGGTACAGCTGGCACAACACCCTAAAGTGATTGCCATCGGGGAAACTGGCCTCGATTATTTTCGTTTAAAAGGTGATTTGGAGTGGCAGCGTGCGCGCTTCCGCACCCATATTCACGCTGCACGTGAGTGCCGCAAACCTTTGATTGTTCATACCCGTGAGGCGGCCCAGGATACCCTGCGTCTTATGGCGGAAGAAGGCGCTGCCGAAATTGGTGGCGTCATGCACTGTTTTACCGAAAGCCTTGAAGTTGCCCAAGCAGCTATTGAAATGAACTTCTATATTTCTTTTTCTGGCATCGTCACTTTCAAGAATGCTATTTTGCTAAAAGAAGTGGCGCGACATATTCCACTAGAGCGCATTTTGATTGAAACTGACTCACCTTATCTCGCCCCGGTGCCATATCGCGGCAAACTCAACCAGCCCGCCTATGTTAAGCATGTAGCGGAAGAAATAGCCAAGTTGCGTGGTATTTCTCTTTTAGAGGTGGGACGCGCTACTACGGAAAACTTTCATCGTTTGTTTTTGAGTACGTCTATTTAGAATTTAGTCCATAAGCACGATTGTTTCAGCGTTCCCCGTGAATTGTGAGCGCATTATTAGTAGACTGATTCTACGATGTTTAAGTTTATTTTGCTAAGTCAGCAATAAACTTTGCAAGGGACTGAATTTCAGCATCATTTGCGTTCAAGCCTTTTGCCGGCATTTCTCCAAATTCCCAGCCGAATGCGCCTCCCATAGTAATGTTAGCGGCGATTTTTCGTGCTGCGTCTTTATCGCCTTTGTATTTTTCGGAAATTTCCATAAAAGACGGAGCAACGCTACTTTTATCAATGGTGTGGCAAGTACCACACTTGGCCTTGCCTTCTGTTGGCATATCTGCTGCCAGTGCGAAACCTGAAATCAAGCTTACTGTTGCGAGCATGCTTATGGTAATAGAATTCACTTTTTCTCCATTTAATAAAAAATTTGTTTAGGGTACACGTTGTGCATTTTAAACAAATTTGTTTTGGCATACATATATTCCTCGAAAAGTCATTAGTAAGGAATTGAAGTGGGTTGTAGGATGTTCCCACGACGAAAGCCTTCTATAACACGATACGGGTATCGTCATTTCATCCGATTTATGCAGGCGCATTGCTTATTTCAGAAACTTTTGTTTGCGGGCTTAGCGCCAGCTAAGTTGTTTATTTTAAGCATAGTATAAACATCTATGGCCCTATTTTTACAGCCTGACTCAGGCTAATCTTAATTGCATTGCAATGTGCGGTACCACACAAACAAAATTTTAAAAATTATGATAGGCTCAAACCTGTAGTAGATAAATTTCAATTTTTCCTTAACGACCCAGTTTTCCTTGCAAAAGGAGGGATCAGGTAAGGTCATTAAAATGTGAAAGGGATTGCGGCATGAATATGAGAAGAGGAATGGTTATTGGAAGCGCATTCATTGCTTTAATGGGACTGATGTTATCCTCCGGGGTATCCGCGAGTGATCAATCGCGCGCAAAGGAAGTTCTCCAGCAGACCTGCATTCAATGTCATCGGTTAGAAGGCAAACCCGATTCCCGCTTTAATCTCAAGGCGCCCGATCTCATTTGGGCCGGGAGCAAATACCGGCGCCCCTGGTTGATTGGCTGGTTGACTGGCAAAGAAGCACCGCTCTACGCTAAAGGGTATCGTTGGGATCTGACCGAGGTATCGTCTAAACACCCAGTTGTTACCGATTCTGACGCTAACGCGATCGCTGATTATTTTGCTGAGCACAACAAGGATCCACGAGTTACCGTCGGCGCATTTGATGTTTCAAAAGTGACGAAATATGAAGCTGATTTTGGTGCAATGGCCTTTAAGGCTCACGCCTGTCTCGGCTGTCATACGATTAATGAAGATGGGAAAATCATTGGGGGACCTCAAAGTACTGCGCTCCAAGCATCTGGACAGCGGTATGACAAAGATTGGCTCTATCGTTTTGGACTAAACCCACAGGATTTCGTGCCGCATAGTGGCGAGTTTTTGGCGGATGCGACCGATCCACAGCTCCGTGCCGTAATCGGGTACTTGATGTCACAGGGCGTGAATGACTTTAAGTATTACGAGCCTTGGACAAGTGCGGAATTTGACAAGGCTAGCGTCAGTCGCGGCAAAACCCTCTACAAGGAATATTGCTCGCAATGCCACGGGGCGACAGGCAAAGGAGATGGGCCAGCAGCATCTGGTTTAGATCCAAAACCGGCAATTCATGCCAATATTCCATTTGAGAAGCTACCAATGGAATATCTGTACAACGTGATCAACCATGGTGGCCCGGCGATAGGTAAATCACCGAATATGCCCTACTGGAACCTGACTATTGGCCAGCAAGGCGTAGCTGATGTGATCGCCTACCTCAAGGCGACATTTAAGGGCGTACCTAACGGGGCTGCTGCTAGTACCACACCAGCCGCAGCTACCAGCGTAATGCCCACTAAAGCTGCTGCCATTGCCGTTCCAGCTGGAGTCACTGCAATTTCCTCAGGTGGAGGCCAGTCGGATGCTTGTGTGCAGCCGCGCAAGACAGTCAAGGCACCGGATAGTTTCTTGGCTATGACGAATCCACTTTCTGCCTCTGCCGAAGTACTGCAGGCTGGGAAAACGCTGTTCCAGAAATCCGCCAAGCCTGCCGCCTGCGCCATGTGTCATGGAGAGAAAGGCGATGGAAAGGGCATGATGGGGGCAGCTTTGGCGCCACCCCCGAGAAACTTTACCTGCAATGCCATGATGAAGGATATTCCAGATGGCCAGCTTTTCTGGATTATCAAGAAAGGTTCGCCTGGAACCGGCATGATGTCATTTTCCGGTTTGTCCGATGATAAGGTGTGGCAGCTGATTCATTACATTCGGTCACTGGCACGTTGATCAGAGGACGCCGAACAATGGCGGCAATACGACAGATGCAGATAGGCGGCAACATATAACCATTTTTTCAACTAATCAATAGGAGATACACATGAAATTTGTTACTAAGTTACCGCTGGCATTGGCATTGATCGTGGGCAGCGTCACTAGTCCAGTTTTTGCAGAAGCTGAGCATCACGCAGGAAAAGAAGATGGGCCTCCCGCAGGAAAAGTAGAGAAAAAGCTTCGTGCAGAAGCGACCATCGCTGGTCCGGGCATTACCGGAGAAGCTCATCTGTATGAGGAACATGATGGGCTCGTCAGAATCAAGATGATGGTACAAGGTGCGCCTGACAGTAAGTTAACGCCCGGGCGACACGCGGTTCACTTCCACGAGACAGGAGCATGCGAACCATCGTTTGCTGCGGCAAAAGGCCATTACGATGGCAATATCAATCCGCAGGTGAACCCGCAGGCGAATGTCAGTCCAGGCCTTGGAAATCATCCCTATCATTTAGGCGATCTGCCGAATCTTGTGGTTGATGAGAACCGCAAAGGAACGTTGTATGCCATCACGAGCCGGGTCACGCTTACTCCCGGATTAACGACCCTTTTCGATGCGGATGGAACTGCGTTTATTATTCATGAACTTGAAGACAAATTCCTTCCCGATCCTCCGACTAAAGATGCCCCAGGTGGCCCCAGGATTGCATGTGGGGTGATTGTTCTGAAGAAGTGACGCAAGAAAATGAAAGGGCAGAATCATGAATGACGCATGATGATGGATCTGTCTTTTTACGAATGAATGAGAGAGGAGATAAACGATGGCGACCTTCATAATATCCGGCAGTCGAGGTACAGACGATCCAACGATGGCCACGTTGCCCTTCATGGCTGCGAAGACGGCAAAGGAGCAGGGGCATGATGTGGTGCTCTGGCTCTGGAACGAAGCCGTGACACTTGGCCGTAAAGGAACGGCCGATTATATCCACGGTGTGAATCTGACTCCATTGAAAGAACTGCTAGCTACGGTACAGGCGGCAGGCGTGCAGATTTGGGTCTGCGGCGCCTGCGCCGTGGCTCGGCAGATTATGGTAGAGGATTTAGTGACTGGCGCATCAATTAAAGGAATGCCGGATTACATCAAGGCAGTGGCCGAACGAGACCGTAATGTGACGTTTTGACCGTTTATTTACCCCCTGATATCAGGGGGGTAGTGCGATGGTAGATACTGTCTTCATTCCACTGCCTTGCAGTTCCGCTATTTATGGTAGCTTATCAGTGCGTTCGTAATAAAGAATGCTCAATTTAAAAAATTGCCATAGTCATTGACGATCGTTTTGTTCATGAGTTCATTTTTTATTTTTCGCTATCCATTCGTCTGCCCGTCGTTGTGCTTCTTCAACGGCAGATGGTGTCAAGTACGATTCTGCAATCTCTAAGCCGTCTTTTGCATTTGCATCACCATCTACGCCAGCAATACTGAACCATTTGTATGCTTCAATAAAATCCTGTTGAACGTTGTTGTCTGGTGTATATATGGACCCTAAATTTAATTTGGCCACCTTGAATTGTGCCGCCACATCTCCCTGTTCTGCGGCTTTACTCAACCAAAGCATGGCTTGTTGGTAGTCCCGTGAAACGCCTTCGCCATTTGCGTACATAAATCCTAAAGTATATTGTGCTTCCGCATCTCCCTGCTCTGCGGCCATACGGAACCAAGATGCAGCCTTCTGGTAGTCCTGTGTAACACCATTCCCTTGTTCGTACATAAGTCCTAGATTGTTTTGTGCTAGTACGTGCCCTTGTTCTGCGGCCTTGGTCCACCAAGACACAGCTTGCTGGTCATCTTTTGTGAGGCCTTGACCCCCTTCGCACATAAGCCCTAGATAGAACTGCGCTTCCGCGTGTCCTTGTTCTGCGGCTTTCTTAAATAACTCTGCCGCTTTGGTGTAATCCTTGTTAGCGACAAACTTCATTCCTTCTTCAAAATCTTCAGTTAACTTTGGATGTGTTAGCGCTACCATATGACGCCTATCACTACTAACAGCTGCATAATTGTTCTCCCTGTATAACATAATAATTTTTAAAAAATAAAAAATTATTATGTTGTTAAATTGCGTTATCTACCCACACGCAGTTGCGTGACGCTGTCCTGATTATTGCTAAATAACCTAATATTTTTGCCCTGCCTACTTTGGCAGTCGCATTGTGTCGTTTGCTATCTAATTATTTAATTGCTAACGCAGTGTTGCCATTATAAAGCACAAAGTGTCCGAATTAGCCATGCCAACAGCTTAGTGTTTCACGATCTAGAAATTAAGGTTAAATGAAAGATTTTAATCTGGGCAAATTTAGTTATGCAGTATGTAGGAGTTTGTGCGGGCACTATAGATTGCATTTTTGACTGTATTGCAATACTTCAATTATTGTTGTATTATTAAAATATGGATAAACTTACTGCAACTTCAGTATTCGAATCGCTTTCTTCCGGTGTGCGGTTGGACGTGTTTCGGCTGTTGGTCAAAAAAGGGCTGGACGGTATGGTGGCGGGTGAAATCGCGACAATGCTTGAATTGCCGCCCACCAATATTTCCTTCCACCTGAAAGCATTGACGCACGCACGCTTGCTAACAGTTCAACAGGAGGGCCGTTACCAGCGTTATCGTGCCAATATTCCCTTGATGATGGATCTTATTGCTTACCTGACCGAGGAATGCTGTTCCGGCAATCCTCAGCAGTGTATTGATTTGCTAACGGCATCGGCCCGTTCCACAAGCGTTCTCTTACCAATTCCCCCAACTTAATTTAAACCCTGAACATGAACGTACTCTTTCTCTGCACTGGCAACTCCTGCCGTTCCATCCTCGGTGAAGCCACCTTCAACCATCTTGCGCCGGCTGGTTGGCATGCCATGAGCGCGGGCAGCAAGCCCACCGGCAAGGTGCATCCGCGTTCGCTGGCATTACTGGCGAGCGAAGGCATCTCCACCGAAGGCTATTACAGTAAGTCTTGGGAGAATCTACCCGCCGCGCCCGATATAGTCATCACCGTTTGTGCCAGTGCGGCGGGAGAAACTTGCCCGGCCTACCTCGGCCCAGTGCTGCGCACGCACTGGGGCGTGGAAGACCCGGCGCATGCAACGGGCACGGATGACGAGATCGACGCGGCGTTCATGCAGGCTTACCGCATCCTGCGTGCCCGCATCGAAGCATTTTTCGCACTGAATCTGGATGTACTGCAGCATGACAAGGCCGCGCTCAAGGCCGAAATGGACAAGATTGCCAACATCATTGTTTAAGGAGTGTCATCATGAAATCGATACAAGTTTTTGATCCGGCCATGTGCTGCAACACCGGCGTATGCGGGGTAGATGTGGATCAACAACTAGTCAATTTTGCTGCAGATGTCGATTGGGCCAAACAGAACGGCGCACAGATCCAACGCTTCAATTTGGCGCAACAGCCGATGGACTTTGCGAATAATCCGGTCGTGAAAGGATTTCTGGAGCGTTCAGGGCAAGAAGCATTGCCACTGATCTTGGTCGATGGCGAATTCGCCTTGGCGGGTCGCTATCCGAATCGCGTTGAATTGGCGCGCTGGGTCGGCATCACAATCCTGATCAATGAAATCAAACCAGCAGGCGGCAGCGGCAGTAAATGCTGCTGAATCAACCTCAATCAACCTGTGGAGCCAACTGCCATGAAGTTCCTCGATCAGCCACCGCGCTTTTTGTTTTTCACCGGCAAGGGTGGAGTGGGCAAGACCTCGATTGCCTGCGCCACAGCAATTCAGTTGGCGGAAGCCGGGAAACGCGTGCTGCTGGTCAGTACCGATCCGGCCTCCAACGTCGGGCAAGTGTTCGGCATCACCATCGGCAACCAAATTACTACCATCCCTGCCGTGCCGCGAATAGCCGCGCTGGAAATCGATCCGCAAGCGGCGGCTCAGGTCTATCGCGACCGCATCGTTGGCCCGGTTCGTGGAGTGCTGCCCGAAGCCGTGGTTCAGGGGATTGAAGAGCAACTTTCAGGCGCCTGCACCACGGAGATTGCGGCCTTCGACGAATTCACCTCATTGCTGACCGATTCGGCCCTGCTCGCCGACTACGACCACATCATTTTCGATACTGCGCCAACGGGACATACTATCCGCATGTTGCAATTGCCCGGTGCCTGGAGCAATTTTCTGGAAGAAGGCAAAGGTGACGCTTCCTGCCTCGGTCCCTTGGCAGGTTTGGAGAAACAACGGGAACAATACAAGGCTGCCGTCGATGCCTTGACCGATGGCAGCATGACGCGCCTGATACTCGTGGCTCGCGCCCAGCAATCGACATTGCGTGAAGTGGCGAGGACACGCGAAGAACTTGCCGCAATAGGGCTGACCCACCAATATCTGGTTATCAACGGCATACTGCCCTCTACCGAATCCACCAACGATCCACTGGCTGCAGCCATTCATGAGCGGGAACAGGCCGCGCTACATGCCATTCCAGAAGCACTAAGCGCTTTGCCGCGCGATTATGTCACGCTCAAATCGTTCAACATGGTTGGTCTTGATGCGTTGCGTCACTTGCTGGCCGATACCCCTGTGGGCGTAAAATTCGTGGCTGAAGTGCCCATTGAATTAGACGAACCCCGCCTGTCCGACTTAATGGATGAAATCGCTGCTGATGGCCATGGTCTGGTGATGCTGATGGGTAAAGGCGGTGTCGGAAAAACCACGCTGGCTGCGGCTATCGCCGTGGAGTTGGCGCGTCGTGGATTGCCGGTACACCTCACCACCTCTGACCCGGCGGCACACCTTACCGAAACGCTGGAAGGAGCGCTGGACAATCTAACTGTCAGCCGCATCGACCCGCACACTGAAACCGAACGTTACCGTCAGCATGTACTGGAGACCAAGGGGGCGAAACTCGATACCCAGGGTCGCGCACTTCTTGAGGAAGATCTGCGCTCCCCATGCACCGAGGAGATTGCCGTGTTTCAAGGCTTCTCCCGTATTATCCATGAAGCAGGAAAAAAGTTCGTAGTGATGGATACCGCACCAACCGGGCACACCTTGATGCTGATTGATGCGACCGGCGCTTACCACCGTGAGGTCGCGCGCCAAATGAGCAGCAACAGTATTTTGCACTACACCACACCCATGATGCAGTTGCAGGACAGCAAGCAGACCAAGGTGCTGATTGTTACGCTTGCCGAGACAACACCAGTGCTAGAGGCGGCAAGTCTGCAAGCTGATTTGCGCCGAGCGAAGATCGAACCCTGGGCATGGATCATCAACAACAGTGTTGCCGCAACTTCTGTCATCTCGCCCTTGCTGCGTAGCAGGGCCGCGAATGAACTTCGCGAAATCAATACCGTCGCAAATCAATATGCACAGCGTTATGCGGTTGTACCCTTGCTCAAGGATGAGCCTGTTGGCGTAGCACGCTTGCTGGAACTGGCTACCGGATAAATCCTTATTCCGAAGGGAGCCTGTCATGAGAAAAAAGCAATACAAAATGCTGCTATTACGTGCTGACAGTTTTAATGAAAAGCTAGCCGAAATTGGACACATCAAGGATTAACACCATGAGCATTTTCGAGCGCTATTTAACTATTTGGGTTTTTCTGTGCATTATCGTCGGGGTGGTGTTGGGACAACTGGTCCCTGCACCGTTTCACTGGCTGGGTGAATTGGAGATCGCTAAGGTCAACATCCCCGTCGGACTGCTGATCTGGGTAATGATCATCCCCATGCTGTTACGCATAGATTTCATGGCCTTGCACGAAGTGCGCAAATACTGGCGCGGCATCGGTGTCACGCTGTTCGTCAACTGGGCAGTCAAACCCTTTTCCATGGCGTTACTTGGCTGGTTGTTCATCCGGCAATTGTTCGCACCGTATCTGCCAGCGGAGCAACTCGACAGCTACATTGCAGGCCTCATACTGCTTGCCGCCGCACCCTGCACCGCGATGGTGTTCGTGTGGAGCCGGCTGGTGAACGGTGAGCCGCTATTCACCCTGAGCCAAGTCGCGCTAAACGACGCCATCATGGTGTTCGCCTTTGCGCCGCTGGTGGCGCTGTTGCTGGGCATTTCATCCATCATCGTGCCTTGGGATACGCTGCTGGTATCGGTGGTTTTATACATCGTGCTGCCCGTTTTGGTGGCACAGGTTTGGCGCAAGTTCCTGTTGTCACGCGGCGGGACGGCAGCGCTACAGCATGCCCTGTCCAAGCTAAACCCGCTCTCCATCTCCGCACTGTTGCTCACGCTGGTATTGTTGTTCGCCTTTCAAGGTAAAGCCATCGTCGAGCAACCGCTCATTATCGTCATGCTCGCCGTACCCATCATCATTCAGGTTTATTTCAATTCCGCCTTGGCCTATTGGCTGAATCGCCGCTTCGGTGAAGCGCACTGCGTAGCGGGTCCATCAGCACTGATCGGTGCGAGTAACTTCTTCGAATTAGCAGTCGCTGCCGCCATCAGCCTGTTCGGCTTCGAATCCGGTGCGGCACTTGCCACCGTGGTCGGTGTGTTGATTGAGGTACCAGTAATGCTGTCTGTGGTGTATCTGGTCAAGCGTAGCCATGGTTGGTACGAAGCGGGAAAAACAAACACGTGTAAAACCTGACCCGAAAAAATGATGCAAAGCGTGCTCTTTATTCACACCATCGCAGAAGTTATCGATGCAAAGCCGCTTGGACATCCAGCGCTTTTTTAATGCTTTTTGCCAGATCGACTGCCTTGCCCTTACCCCAGTAATGCAGGAACAGGTAGTGCGGCTGCACCTGCGTCATATGCTGGTGGATCGCCACAATATTGACATCTTCGGCCCGCATGGTCTTCAGGATTGGCTGTAGTTCGTCTTCGAGCAATGCAAAATCGCCATCGACGACCGCTTCATCATCAGAGCCGGCAAATGCAGCCCAAGTACTAACACCCATTTGATTGGTTACAACGATGTCATGCATTTTGGCTTCACGACCAATTACGACTTTGAACATCCCGTTGCTTGCCTGTCCCTTCATGCCAAACACCGCCGCCAAAGGAGCGGGGGTGATCTTGTTGTCACTGGCGATTGCCCTCGGAAATGCTGTAGCAGGCGTAGGACGAGCTGCACGAATTTCGGCAATCTTGTCATAGACTTTCTTTACACCGGTTGCCAACTGATCGGCGCTGCCCATGCCGCTGATGTGCATGAAGTAGACCTTGGGTTGATCGAAGAAGAAATGATTGTGGAGCGCGGTAACTTCAAGACCAGCATTCAAGGCAGCACTCATGGCCGGATTGACTTCATCCTCGAACACGACCGTATCGCCCATCATCATTGCTTGCCCATTATGGGCCGGGGTAAAAGCAGCCCATGACGTGAGACCCATGAAGGTCGGCATGGGCCATTTGTCGACCTGAATTTTGACGTCGCTGCGCGGCTTGGATACCTTGAAAACACTTTCTTCCTTGGAAAAACTTCCTTTGAGACCGGTCAACTGCTCAATCTTTGCGGTATCCAAAACGTTCGCTTTATCCGCTGCATGGGCCATAGCCAAATTGAAAGCGAGTGCTGTCGCAACAATGAAGCGTCTACAGAAAATGAAACGTAACATGGGAATCTCCTTGTATTGTGTAAAGGAAAACGGGGGAAATTAGCGCATTAAAGGGGGCTAGTTGTGCATTTCCTGCTGGCAGTGCCTGCACCAAGTGTAGAGCGCGTCGTACATCACCATGCCGTGTTTGAGCATCTCGTGGTCGTCACTGAAATTTTGCGACAGACCGAGCGACAGGGCATAGAGTCCTGACGACTGTGGCGTAAGATTGTGCCGCGAGGTGTCCGCACCGCGCACGATGACGGCCCGTTGCTGCAAGGCTGCATCTTTGAGCTTATACTTTTTCAAGAAAGCGTCGAAGCTGCAGAACTCGCCGTCATGTGTTAGCTCGACGCCCGGTATGTCGTAGGGGATCGCGCCGGTTTCGTCGGCGATGTGCAATACGTCACCTGCGGGTACGTAGAGGAATTCTGGCTCCTTATCGATGAATCGTGCGATTAGCCAAGGGCAAGCAATGCGGTCGATTTTCGGGCGTTCACAGGTAATCCACTTCATAATTCACCTCACAGGATCAGTATTTTCAGGATCAAACCGACCGTCGCACAGGCGACGATCACCTCGATGACATTCCGCTTGAAGCGGAACAAAGCGACGGCAGCAGTCAATGCGATGACAGCTGAGATCCAGTCGAAGGTTCCAGTAAATCCCTGCGGCCACAGTACGTGATAGAGGAAAGACAGAGCCAGATTGAGAATCACGCCCACCACGGCGGCAGTGATAGCCGTCAATGG
The DNA here is from genome assembly GCA_003402375.1 of Candidatus Nitrotoga sp. CP45. Lineage (GTDB taxonomy): Bacteria > Pseudomonadota > Gammaproteobacteria > Burkholderiales > Gallionellaceae > Nitrotoga. The sequence goes on along the minus strand of QFXJ01000014.1, from coordinate 7,441 downwards.
CGCCGTGAATTTGAGGTCGCCGTGCGTGGATTCGACCAAAGGGCCACCCGCCAGAATGAACAGGAACGAGGGCAGAAAGGTGAACCACGTTACCAGCGTGGCCGCCACTGCTCCGGCTAAGAACAGGGAGTCTGGCCCGAACAGCACTTTCACGTAACCGCCGACGAAGCCAACGAAGGCCACCACCATGATGAGCGGCCCTGGTGTCGTTTCACCGAGCGCCAAGCCGTCGATCATCTGCGTGGGCGTGAGCCAGCCATAATGTCCAACCGCTCCCTGATATACGTAAGGCAGCACCGCATAGGCTCCGCCAAAAGTCAGTAGTGCGGCCTTGGTAAAGAACCAGCCCATTTGCGTAAGTGTGTGATGCCAGCCGTAGGCGGCAGTCAGCAACCCCATCGGCACAGCCCACAACACACCGCCAACGATGACCACCTTGACCAACTTGCCCCAACGGAAGCGGGCGTGCTCAGGCGTTGGCGTGTCATCATCGATCAGCGCTGGACCAAAGGATTTGTCGGCCTTGCCATGGCTACCACCTGCCTTGAACTTGTCCGGTGCAATGCGTCCTCCGAGGTAGCCGATGATGGCCGCCCCTGCCACGATGGCAGGGAACGGCACATTGAGGGCAAAGATCGCAACGAAAGACGCAGCGGCAATTCCCCAAAGCGCATTATTCTTGAGCGCTCGCGAGCCGATGCGGTACGCCGCTTGCGCCACGATGGCCGTTACAGCGGGCTTGACGCCATAGAACAGCCCCGCGACCAGAGGTAAATTACCAAAGGCAATATAGACCCACGACAGCGCAATCAAGATCAGCAGCGAAGGCAGCATGAACAGGGCTCCAGCGACGATGCCACCCCAAGTGCGATGCATCAGCCAGCCGATGTAGGTAGCGAGCTGCTGCGCTTCCGGACCCGGCAACAGCATGCAGTAGTTCAACGCGTGCAGAAATCTCCGCTCGGAAATCCAACGTCGGTTCACGACCAGTTCCTGGTGCATGAGGGATATTTGTCCAGCCGGGCCGCCGAAGCTGATGAAGCCGAGCTTGAACCAAAAGGCAAAGGCTTGCCGGAAGCTCACCAGCTGAGGTTGGGTATCGGTGCACTCGATGGTGCGCGCATCAGGTTGGTTCATGGGTTGGTGCTCCTTTACCGAATGCGGTGAGTAGGCCGTCGAAAACGCCGCTCACGCTCGCCAACAGTTGATCATCGTCGGGGATGGCCTCACGCAACCCGGTAAGCACGCTCTCCACACCGGCAGCCTCGGGTGGCTGAATGCCCCCGACATCAAGGTAATGCACCAACGCGCCCAGTCGCTTGAGGGCTGGACACTCCAAATCAAAGCTCACCATTAGTACTTCAAAGGTAACGCGAGTGCTAAAGTGGCTGAATGTCGTGCCATCGAAGTCGAAGCCTAGAGCATCGACCGGGCAGTCGCTCGGGGACGCCAGCCAGAGCAGTTGAGCTTGTGGATCAATGAAACGTCGGATCAGCCAAGCGCTGGCTAACCGGTCAACCCAGGGACGACGGCGTGTTGCCCAGAGACGGCCTTGATAGTCGGCCACTTGTAAGCGCGTAATTGCGCCTTGAACTGGATGCGGTTCATCTGGTGCAAGCGCTCTGGCCGTGGCCAGTTCAAGATCCTGCAGCGCGGCATCTGCCTGCTTTTGAGCCTCCCCAGGAAAGAAATCAATCTCTGCAAGGCTAGTGAATGTTTTGCGCAGCTTGCGGACTTGTTTGAGTGACTCCTGCACGTTGTCTGCAAATAGTGCGTCATGCGCCTTTGCTACGTCAGCCAGCAACGCCGCGAAGTCCTCGCTGCGTTCGAATAAGTTGACGAAGTTCGCACCATTCGGTTCTTCAATGCGCAACACGAGTGCTGTTCCTTCACCAGCCCGCACGTCAGCAGCGATGGCTTCTAATGTGTCGTGACATGGAGTGCGATCCGGCATCAAATAGACACCATCACGCAACACTGCAGCGCCAGATGCCTTGAGCGCACGCCATACCCTCATCCGAACCGTAGCGTTTTCAGTGGGAAGGCTAGTGATAAATAAGAACCATTTTTCCATGTAGTAAATTCTACATAATAGTAGAAATTACTACAAATATATATTAATTAATATAATCAAATATTTGCTTAGTATGGGTAGGCTGCTCTCTCTACTAAACACGCGGGAGATGGCCCATGCAGGCAAGAAAACCCCCCAACTGAAAATAATCGTGGTTTGAGTATTAATAGTGAGGTGGAAACCGGTGTCTCGCCGATACAGTGTTAAGGAGACGCTGATTAATTAAAAAATTCGCGGAATTTATCGTTTAACTATTTGAAAATGTGTAAAATTCTGAAACGCAATTAACCAGCGCATCCTTAAGTACGAAGCTGGAAATAAACACAACATCAAACGTAACTTATCAGATTGAACTGGTATAAGAAAAAATCAAATTTTACGACGCCAAAGCCCCTTTTTTTCGTCAGCTAAAAAAACCTCTAGCGGTCGACAGGAAAGGATAAGAAAGGCTCCCATCTCATTCCAGACAACCCGAATCTCTCGAATATCCGGCCCTAAGGCAAACTGGAAATACTCGGAGTCGTTGCCGGCCTGGTTTACAAGGAGGCTAGTCATTTAGCCATATCGGGTGTACTCTAGATTTTGTAACTCGCAACCACCTGCTTTGATGCGTACTACCAAATCACAAACTTTACAAGGAGCCTAGCCATGAAGAAATTTTTTGCTATATTCTTATTATTGTGTGGTACAGCACAAGCTGATCCCTTTGCCGATGGTCACCCTGAAGCTGGTAAAAAAGTATTCGACAAATATAAGTGTAACAGTTGCCACAACGGCATGATGGGCGGTAACGGCAATGCCATTTTCGCGCGCCCTGGCAGCAAGGTGAAGGATCCACAGCAGTTATCGACAGTAGTTGTAGTATGTGCTCGTAATGTGCGTGCTAATTTTTCCTCACAGATTACCGAACAGGAAAAACTAGACCTCTCAGCCTATCTCAACCAAAATTTCTACAAATTCAAGTGAGCGCTGTGACAACTGCCTTTGATTAGGCAAACAAAAAATGCAAACTTTTTTATAGCATCGCAACTACACCATCCTGTTGCGCCTGTCTATGGACGAGGGCCATGGCTGGCCAATGAGACTAAATACATTGGGCTAGCAATTCATGACGTAGGAGGTGAGGATCGAACACCAATCCAAAATTCATGGCGTTAAGATCCATGAGGAATGCCATGCCTACCTGATAATCCATCATCAGTTGATGGAAAAGCGGGCTAGGCAGCGGGGCATGTTATTGCCCGGAGGATGGCAGGATATTTGTGAGCGCCTGAAAACCGAAATTGGATCCGCCAGCCCTTGGAAGATTGAGTGCCTATAGGCCTCATGATGATACTGCGCAATCTATCTATCCCACTACTGATCGTAACTTGTACGGTCAGCCTTATTTGGTGGGCTTTTCCTGAGGGGCTGTCAACGGCACGCACTTGGGGCATTGTCTTGGGTTGGGCTGGATGTGGCCTCCTACTTGCCAGTCTGTTATTGATGCTTCGGGAAACCTGGTTGGCCCAGCGGTTAGGTGGACTGGAACGGATGTATCAATGGCATCACTGGACTGGCACGACGGCTTATGTTGTGCTACTGGCGCACCCCCTAGTGCTCGCTGCCGATGTTTGGCCGGACTCTCGATTACTGGCATGGCAGACGCTTTCTCCATTCAGTCAGGGCTGGCCAATATGGGCAGGTTGGCTGTCGTTGCTGTTTCTAATGCTCGGGTTAGCTGCCACCTTCATAATGCGCATTCCTTATCAGATTTGGCGTTTGCTCCATTTCGGGCTGGGAGTAGGTGTGCTCCTCGGTTTGGTTCACCTTGCTTTACTCGGGATCAGTGAACCTATTCTGCCGATTTTTGGTCTTGCCATCTCTTTCTTGGGGTGGCGTCTTATTCGGGATGACTTTGGTTTGGCTGCGCGGCCATACGTCGTGGGATCGGTAAAGTCAGTTGCCGAAGGCATAGTCGAAATTTCTCTGAAGCCTCTGGCAGACCCTACTGCCATAACACCGGGACAGTTTGTACTGGTCGCTTTCTTGGGGCAGACGTTCCGTGATTGCGGGGAATTCCACCCTTTCACCGTCAGTTCGATTGGGGCTAACCATGAGATATGTATCGCGGTCAAAGCCCTAGGCGATTGTACGCGGCACATCCAGTCTGTCGAGCCCGGCGTGATGGTACGGGTGCATGGCGCGTTCGGAACTTTTCTGGCTGACCGGCCAGCGAAGCCGCAATTCTGGGTAGCCGGCGGCATCGGTATTATGCCCTTCCTGGCATTGTTGCGGGCTGGCCCTGTAAATCAGCCGACAACGCTCCTCTATCTTTATCGAACCGAGGTGGACGCAGCTTTTTTACATGAATTGCAAGTCATCGCCAAGGGGGATCGACTGATTTCCCTGAAGGCATTGGCTACCGGTGACAAAGCGCCGGATCTCGATTCTCTCCTTCCCGATACTCAAGGATTTTTAAATTACGAGTGCTATCTGTGCGGGCCGCCGGGCATGGTTGCAGCATTTAGAAAAGATCTGCACAACCGAGGTGTTACGCCCCACCAAATTCACTTTGAAAAATTTGAGTTTCGATAATGCGCCGACTTTACTTATCCGCTACGCTTATTTTTTGGATGCTGGTGACCGCTTTCTGGGCCGGGAGCCTGTGGTTGCCACCGGCTGAGAAAAGCGCCGCTATCGCTATTGATAAATCGATTACACTGACTGAATTAGCCAAACATACAGCACCAGAAAATTGCTGGGTGGCCATTCGCGGTAATGTCTATGATTTAAGCGTTTATTTGCCCGAACATCCATCTCAGCCGGATATCCTTCTGCCCTGGTGTGGCAAGGAAGCGACTGAAGCTTATAACACCAAGACCAAAGGGCGTCCGCACTCCGCCTATGCTGACGAATTATTGGTCAAATACCGGGTTGGGATATTGGTTTCTGGAAAACCATGATGGTTGCCCGCCACTGGCAGGCGACGACCCGGGACAGGTCGATTTATTTGTTTTACAAATTAACATGTTGCATCACCCACCCTAGTCCACCTAGTGATCCAAAGAAAATCAGGAGATGCCCCCAGGCCCAGAGTAAGTAGCGGCGAGACAATCTATTAGATGGAAGGTTGCTAATAAGAAAAAGCTGGCCATCGGAAGACCGACTGATGATATTGGTACTGGGTTGTGCCAGAACATCCATCATCATTTTTCCCACTTCCCGTTTGGCCGCTTGTCTGGCGAGCTCCCATTCTTCTACACTTAGCTCCCCATCTTTGTTTAGATCAAAGCGTGCAAGTAACATGGGCATGTTTTTCTTCCATTCAGTCAGCAATGCGCTCAATTCAGTGCGCGTGTCAAACTCTTGATTGCTGCCGCCTAGCGTACGAAACCGCCCGATGACGTAGAGGGTTTCACCTTTGATCAATTTCCACTCAGTGTAACGATAGCCGTCCGCTTGCCACTGGTCATAATCCTGAGTGATGATTTCTGCATTTTCCGGGTCAACCACGCATTCACCAGTGTTGTCGCGCAGTATGAAAGAGTCGTTAGTTTCACCACTCTCTATTGTTCTCCATCCATTTTTTTCTTGTTGTTCGATTTTATAACGACACCATAAGCAAGGCAGTCGTCTTAATGTGCTAAACAAGGGGGGGTCACAGAATGGTTGACCACTTCCCACCAGTTCAACATGACCCTGTGCGGCAGAAGCAATCTTTGATGTAGGTGTGTTGTTTAAGGTACGCAGCCTATATAGCGAAGATATCCATGCATAAAAGCTAATTAAGGCAATTGCAGTCAGGCAAGACAACCAGCCGTTACGGGAATGCAGGCTGATGCCGACAAACAGCAACGACAGTTGCGCACCTGAGGTAATGAGTTGCGCATATTTGCGTCGTAGCCAATCCAGCATGGGGACTATCGTGAATATGGCAAAACGATTCGCACGGGCCTTACCAGCCAGAGGTAATAAAAAGCAGGCATGGGTAATTTATTAACAGGCAAGATATATTTGCCGTGGTCGCTAGTTAAATAATTGTTGGAGATTTACATCCATTTTTTCTTCTGCGGAGAATACCAGCAAGGGTTTTTCATCAAAGCCGAACATCTTCGCGAGAATATTGGCGGGAAAGATTTCAATTTGTACATTATTGATGTTCACTGCGTCGTTATAAAATTCACGGCGGTCAGCGATTCCATTTTCAAGTGTGCTAATACGGTTCTGCAGCTGCATGAAACTTTCATTAGCTTTCAGCTCCGGGTAAGCTTCAGCAAGGGCGAAGATTCTACCTAGTCCAGCGCGCAGCATCCCTTCCGCCTGCCCGAGGGCGTCCATGTCTTGACTGTCCCCTGCAGACTGCACCTGTGAACGCGCCTCAATAACTTTTTGCAGGGTGGATTGCTCGAATTGTTTGTATTGTTTACAAACTTCAACTAGTTTTGGCAGCTCGTCATGGCGCTGTTTTAGCAGTACGGCGATGTTGGCCCAAGCCTTGGCAACAGCATTTTTGACATTTACCAAGTGGTTATACAAAGTGATGCCATAGAACAATACTATGGCAATGATACCGACGAAAATAATCATAGACATGTTGATTTCTTTCTATTGCGATTGAACGGCTCAGCGCGTGCAGCAGGAGTAAATGCAGTTCTCGCCTGAGGTTAAAAAAGTTTTTGGCCGGTTGCTGAAATTGACTTGCGAAACCTAAACGACAGCAAACGCAGCGTATAGCTGACAATCAAGATAAAAAATTTGTTTTATATTGCGAATACCGTCTCTGGATTTTTCAATATATGGGTTTAATGGGTTTGTAAATATTAAAATTCGATTAGGTCGGTATTCATAATGGTTCAGTTGTATTAATCAAATTGACCGTATTTTTTGTGAGCCTATCTGGCACTCAGGCCGTAAGGGTGTCGCCTTACGCCTTTCTCGGCCAAGATAAACCTTGTCACCGCTATTCACACGTCTGTCGCGTGGAATCGCAATATTAGTAACGCAATCCACCTTGTCTTTATCTTGAATAAAACCTTCATTGATCAGTTCCTGCAGCATATATTCAAGCGATTCACGTAAGCTGGGCGCAGCCCGTTTCATTAGTTCTTTCACAGTGGACTTGTTATCAATTAAACAGAAAGCACGCTTGATGTCACCGGATAAGTAGCTAGTAATCCTATTACTTTCGTCCTGACCCTTACTGGTTTTGATAAATGTAATTTTGCTATCCATACACAATCCTCGCATCTCAATGGTCTAAGTTCTTATAGACTCGGCCCGATTTATCCGTGAGTCACCCAGTTTAAATTGCTCATAGAACTTGCATTTATTGACTTGCACGAGTGTCTCTCATACATGAGTCGCGGATAAATCAGGCCGGATCAA
>QFXJ01000013.1 GCA_003402375.1 Candidatus Nitrotoga sp. CP45 | reverse complement strand
AGACTCGGCCCGATTTATCCGTGAGTCACCCAGTTTAAATTGCTCATAGAACTTGTATTTATTGACTTGCACGAGTGTCTCTCATACATGAGTCGCGGATAAATCAGGCCGGATCAATAGTAAGGCATACCAAACCGGCGGTGCCAGGGACCCCAAGGACTGTTCCAGTATGGCCCGTAATAACCGTTATAGTAAGGATACTGTGACCCATAATATGGATATGGAATAAGCTTCGGCCATAGATAGATAGTTTCGGCGTTGATCTGGGGATAGCGATATTCGTATTCGCCAAGCTTGCGCACGGTAGTACCTTGAATATTGCCAATAACCGTCACCTCGCGGCCTTTTGCGTACACTTCGGGGTCGTAAAAATTAGGCGCGCAGGCAATGAAGCGACCCCATGTTATATCCGTTTCCAAAGGTTTTGCATTACTGTCCAATGGGTGGCTAACTATTTCAAAACACGTTTCGTTTTTCCCTGGCTCCGTGTTTGCAATATTGCCCCCCCAACGTATACGCTGACCCACAAAATGATCGTTTTGAGCCACACTTGGTATTACTTCAGAAAATGGACCGCCTGTCAGCGGTTTGGGAACGGTGGCACAACCAGCAACAACAATTGGCAGCAGAGAAAGAAAAGTCCAGTGATTCATGGAAGCCTCCTTAAGTTTTATCAATTATTTGTATAGTATTTGCACCTACATTTACTTATAACAGTTGCACTTAAGCGTTGCACTTATCCAAGCATAACTTGGACGTCCATTCTAATTCCAATTGTGTTTATCGGTACGGGTAAGCAGTGCAAATTAATGTTGAGAAAACCTCGCCCATCAAGGTAATCCATCTTCTATTGGAGCGGGCTGTTGGCTGGAATTTATTGCCCCATCTCCCCCTTCTTCTTTTGGCGAGCGGTGCTTGGAGATTGGTTTCAATGAAATTGGTTCGGGTAGAGGTTGGGCCTTATCGATGAGTGGTTTCAACGTAGGCAAGAGGTACTTCAAAACTTGCGTAGAGAGTGCTGAAGTAAACTGATAGTCAGCCGCGTCCGCGCCTGGCACAAATGCGGTCAGTGTGCCGAAGAATCGATCCCCGATGAAAAACACAAAAGTGGCAGAGCGATTTACTGTATGGGATTCTTTGATGACACCGGCCGAAGAAAATGTGACATAACGATGATCGCCGGTTCCAGTTTTGCCGCCTATCTGAATCCAGGTGCCGTCCTCTTTCACTATGGCGTGGGCGAGTCGCGAAGCTGTGCCTTTTTCTACTACTCCGGTTAATACGTCACGTACCGCAGCCGCCAAATCGGGTGAAAACATTTTTTCGCCTTGGTCAAGGGTGCGTTCCACAATGGTTTCAAAGGGAGTGCCCGCCGCAAAATGCAGACGTTCGATAAGCATCGCGGGTACCCGAACACCATTGTTTAAGATAATGCCCATCAGTTCGGCGAGTGCGGCAGGGCGGTCAGCCGAACTGCCTATAGCCGTGGCTAGCGATGGTACAAGTGCATCAAAAGAATAACCGAGGCGTTTCCAACTGCGATGAATCTCCAGAAAAGCTTCCAGTTCCAGCAGGCTGCGGATTCGGATGTCCTGTGCGTTTTTGTGGATGGTCTTGAATAACCAGCGATAGACAGCCACACGCTCTTCACCGCTGGCTTTGATCACATCCCTATACTTCGCATTCGGGTGGCTACTTAAATAATGTACCAGCCATAATTCCAAGGGGTGTACGGCTACGATATAACCTTGGTCCGCCAGTGAGTATTTGCCTGGCGCATAGCGTTGATACTGGTCATGGAGAACGCGATCGCCCGAGTCTTGGAGGCCAGGAAGGCGCGAGGTCATGAATTGACTGAACTGGGCGAGCGTAGCTTCAGGATGAACATAGCGGTAAGCGGCCGCAAGCCGGTGCGGCGTTTGCCGGAAGCTGGAAAAGAATATCTCGTTAATCTCAATTGCCGTTTTATTTTTGTATTTAAGATAAAAGCGGTTGATGAATTCCGTGCCTTCCTTGTCCGCAAATCGCCTGAGGTATGCCTCGCGATCAGGATGGTCAGCATCCTTGAGTATCTTGGCAGACGAACCCTTGATATTAAGCATATGGTAGCGGACGATGTCGCGCATAAGGCGGATGTAAACGAGGTTGACGGAATTGAGCGTTGCTTCGCGCACACTTAATATCCTGCTGTCGTCTTCATGTTTGAAATTTTGAAAATAATGCGCTCCGCCACCGGTAAAGAACTGTTCATTAGGGTTAGCGGAATATTGGCGTTCCAGGGCGGCTGCCAGCATGGCTGCCAAACTTTTATCCGTGCTTTGCAGTAGATATTCGATCGCCCAGCGACTGAGTACGTCGTTAGGGTCACTTACTTCTTTATGTAGTGTCTCCGGCTCGAGTGCAGCATATTTTTGATGCAATGCTTCGATAATTTCAAGATACGTTACCAACGTCCTTAGTTTTGCTGTGGATCCGAGATCCAGCTTAGTGCCTTTATTGATATCTAAGGGTTGATCGAAATTGTCAGCTTGAATTCGAAATTTCGCACCCTGTGGCGTCAACTCTGAAAGTGTAAAGCTGTAGATAATTTTGCCCGGATCTGCTTCGTTCAGCAGGCGATTGCCATAGAGTCCCGCAGCGCGCGCATATTCTGGGTTTTTGAGTTGTCGTAAGATATCGGTGGTCTTTTTTTGCAATTCGCCGTCGAGCGTGCTTTGCACCGATAGATCCAGACGGTCCAGCTCATACAAACGTTGTAGCCCCATTTGGGACGCAAGACGTATGCGCACCGCATTAGCAGCTTTTGAGGCAGAAAAATTCTTGTTTTCCTCCGGTGCAGCGGCATTGAGGAAGCTAAGCGGTACTCTTAGCGCTGCTTCTCTGAGACTGGGCGATACTATGCCAGCCTGAGCCAGTAGACGAAGGTGGCTATTGGTAAGCTCATTCAGCGCTTTGCGATCGCTAATCAAATAACCGGAAGGTCTGCGCTGGGCGATCATGAGACTTAGCACATGTTTGTAGTAACGTGCCGTCTCGGCGAGATCCGTGCCGCTTGCAGACCAGGCTTTCAGGATGCGATTAGTCCGTTCGAAATCCAGGCCGTACCATGCCCACAAACCATCTCCCAGCCCATTAGCTTCCCCGAAGCCCGAGGCGGCGGCAAGTGGAACCGTATTAAGATAATCTACTACGATACGTTTGCGGGCAGGCATTGTGTCCTCCCCATTCAGATAAGCGCGCACGGAGGCGGATGCGATCTGCTGCATTTTGTCATTGGGGCTGAGGGTCATCCCGTGGGGAGAGTGCCGATATTTCTCAATTTGAGTTGCAAGCGTGCTGCCACCTGGTACGTCGTGTTCGGGGCGAACGAATTGAATTGTCTTGTCCAGCACAGCCTTCCCAAGCCGGGTCCATTCGATGGCCGGATTTTTTTTGGGTTGGGCCGGATCCAGCAGCTCACGATTCTCGATAAATAGCAGGCTATTCGTTACCAGTGGCGGAATCGATTCAAAGTTTTCGTAAATGCGGGTTGGGAAAACAGCACGGTAAAGTTGTTGACTGTTGCCATCGACAATTTCGAGACCGGCCTGTGCTTTTTCCCGGTAGGGAACGAATAATCCTCGCTGAACGAGCTCTTTCATACGCGGAGAAATTCTTGCCTGGGCATGTACATGGAAGCCGCGTTCGGTCAGATTCTTAAGTAGTTCTGGTAACCGACTATATCCCAGGCGCATATCATATGGCCCTGCCTGTGGTAAATGTAAGCCACCATTTGGGCCATTTCTCACCTCCCAGCGAAGATCATTGGCCAGTTTTGCTAGACGGCGTGCCTGGTATGCGGAGGTTTCTGTTTCCCGATAAATAAAGAAGGCGGCAAGAACCAGTGCAATAAGAAGCAAAATAAGGACAGCAAGGGAGAAAAATTTGAGAGTGCGCTTTATGATTGAGTTACCAGGATGATTGAGAAGCACTTATTGAGTTTTTCTTGGAAAGGCGACGTGTGGATTCAAACTGAAATTGCACCAAATAAATTAGACAGATTCAAATTCGGGGGGAGTTTTGAAAATTCAGAGTTTGCTGGAATGTAAGTCATGGGAATAATTTCAATGATCTGCATTTATCTGATAGATCTAAGTATTTTTAATGCAATGTTGGACGTGAATCGATTTTTAGGGGTGCGCTATGAAGCGCGATATCACCTATTTAAGTATAGCTGATCCAATAAAGTATCGTGAAGAGTTCAATCTGTTTAGGTTGAAAAATGCTTTCAACAGAGGATGTCCTGAATTTTGCACGTACGGAATTGTTAATACTGCGGCTTCATTGCTTTGGGCTTGGTCGTAACAAGAGACAATATGCGCTTTGTAAGCGGTAAAGTCAGCGTTCGTGGAAACATGGTGGGCGTCCTGTAGTGACGGCAATGTTGTATAACTATAAAGGGCACCTCTAAAAATTCAGATTTCGTTACAATACGTTGTTGCCCACAAAAAATGTTTCCTTACATATCAATTATATGCTGCGTCAACATTTTTAATCCGCGCCTAGTCTTGTTTCGAACTCTTAATTTTTAGAAGTGCCCTAAACTCGGTGTCGAGCACGTACCGATGCTGACATGATCGACTTTTTTTATTGAGCCTAAATAATATGCCTAACCGCCTTGCCCAAGAGACCAGCCCCTATTTGCAGCAGCATGCCGACAACCCAGTTGACTGGTTTCCGTGGGGCGAGGAAGCACTGAGGTGCGCCCGTGAACAGAATAAGCCGATCCTGCTGTCCATTGGTTATTCGGCTTGCCATTGGTGCCATGTCATGGCACACGAGTCGTTTGAGGATGCGGATGTCGCCGCAGTGATGAATCAACATTTCATCAACATTAAGGTGGATCGTGAAGAGCGTCCCGACCTGGATCATATTTATCAAGCTGCCCATAATATGCTGACTCAGCGAAATGGCGGCTGGCCGCTCACCTTATTTCTAACGCCTGATCAAGTGCCATTTTTTGGTGGCACCTATTTTCCAAAACAGGCGCGCTATAACTTGCCTGGTTTTGTGCCGTTGCTTGAACGCGTGGCTGATCTTTACCGCACACGCCAAGATGGTATTGCCAAACAAAGTGCGTCGCTGTTGCAAGTATTTGGTACCAGCCTGCCGAGCGCAGAAAGCCAGGTTAGTTTCAATAAAACGTCATTGGAAGATGCCTTCAGTGGATTGCAACAATCTTTTGATCCCATTCATGGTGGTTTTGGCGGTGCGCCTAAATTTCCGCTCCCGACCGAAATGGAATTTTTGTTAAGGTATGCAACGCGCGGTGGTAACCCCGACGCACATCGCATGGTGTTCCACACCTTGCGAAAAATGGCAGATGGCGGGATATACGATCAGCTTGGTGGCGGTTTTTGTCGCTATAGTGTGGATGAGCGTTGGGAAATTCCCCATTTTGAAAAAATGCTGTACGACAATGGCCCGCTGCTGGCACTTTACACCGATGCGTATGCGCTATCGGGCGAGGCATCGTTCAAGCGCGTGGTGCAAGGCATTTCGGGTTGGGTCATGCTTGAGGTGCAGTCGCCGCAAGGCGGTTATTATTCCAGTCTGGATGCGGATTCCGAACACGAGGAAGGCAAATTTTATGTATGGACGCCGGAGCAGGCCGCGAGCCTATTAAGCGTGGAAGAGTACGCCACCGTAGCGGCTCATTATGGTCTGGATCATCCGCCTAATTTTGAAAATAGGCATTGGAATTTGATAGTTGCCCAGCCGTTAGCCACCATAGCGGAAGCGCGCCATCTACCCCTTGAACAAATCACGCAACAACTCACCAATGCGCAAAAAAAATTGTTTGCCGCGCGCGCAAATCGGGTACGCCCAGGGCGTGACGAAAAAATACTGGTCAGCTGGAACGCTCTTATGATCAAAGGCATGGCGCGTGCTGGCAGGCGACTGGGTGAGTCAGAGTGGGTATTGTCGGCACAGCGGGCGGTGGATTTTATCCATGCCACGATGTGGCAAAATGGTCGGCTATTTGCTACCAGCAAGGACGGCAAAGCGCATCTAAATGCCTATCTGGATGATTATGCATTCATGCTGGACGCGTTGCTGGAATTGCTGCAAACGCAGTTCCGTCTGGCTGATCTGGAATTTGCCCGCGCGCTTGCCGACGTATTACTGGAACAGTTCGAAGATCAGCAAGCGGGTGGGTTTTTCTTTACTAGCCACAACCACGAAAAGCTCATCCATCGCCCCAAGCCAGAGCATGATAATGCCATGCCTTCCGGTAATGGTATCGCAGCGCTCGCGTTACAGCGCCTCGGCCATATTTTGGGAGAGCAGCGCTATCTTGAGGCCGCCGAGCGCACGCTGACGCTTTATTATCCATTTTTTGCAAAACAACCAATGGGCTTCACTAGCCTTTTAATGACTTTGCAAGAATATCTCATGCCGCCGCAAATCGTTATTTTGCGTAGTGCTCCCGGAGTAAGCGCAGCGTGGTGCCAGCAATTATCTCAGCACTATTGGCCTGGTACCCTGATCCTGGCTTTGGAAGGCGAGCTTGTCGGACTACCGCAAACGCTGACGAAGCCTTACACAGAAGATGTTAGCGCTTGGGTCTGCCAGGGAGTGCAATGTTTGCCGGTAATTGAAGATTGCCAAAAATTAATAGATGTTTGCAAGTCTGGTGAAACAGGTTCAGACAGCATTAATACACAGGGTACTTAGTCATCTGCGCGTGGCATACATTCGTTGATAAAATTTAAGGAGTATTTATGGATTTAAAAGAAACGCGTATTGATTCGATGGCTGTGTATGAAGGTGATTTCATCAAGGTGTTTAAAGACAGTGTGCAGTTGCCCGATGGTAGTGTGAGTACGCGCGAACATATAGTTCATCGGGGGGCAGTGGCGATTTTGGCGATTTTGGATAATGGCAATTTATTGATGGAGCGGCAATTTCGCTATGCGCCGCAACGCGAGTTTATCGAGCTACCTGCCGGAAAAATTGATCATGGCGAAGATATTTTGCTCACCGCGAAACGTGAACTGTTGGAAGAAACCGGCTACATTGCCAGCCATTGGATACATTTGACCACGGCTTGGCCGTGTATAGGTTTTGCCAATGAACGCATGGAATATTTTCTGGCGCGAGGCCTGACCTACCATGGTCAACAACTAGACGATGGGGAGTTTCTTGAAGTATTTGAGCTATCGCTTTCTGATGCACTGGACTGGATAAGACAAGGCAAAATTAATGATAGTAAAACCATGGTTGGCATTTTTTGGCTGGAAAAGATGTTAACGGACTGGAAATCATAATATTGTTATTTCAGGATGACGCGCCAATATGAAGCATAGATGAAACATCAGTGCACTAGATTGGTGCATATATCCATGTGTGAATATTCATTAAGCAGAAATATATATATAAATCAATATATAAAAAAAGTGGAACGAAATTTGCTTGTAAGCGCAGGGCTGGTTCATATATGGGATAAAAAATGGAAAATATTGGAAACCTGAAAACGGGCAGTGATGCGTTGTTTATTCTGCTTGGCGCTATCATGGTTCTTGCGATGCACGCAGGGTTTGCTTTTCTTGAATTAGGTACGGTGCGCAAGAAAAATCAGGTAAATGCATTGGTGAAAATTCTCACCGATTTCGGTATTTCCACGCTGGCATATTTTTTTATCGGTTATGGCATCGCTTACGGTGTTAATTTTTTCACCGACGCTGAACAGTTAGCACAGAAAAATGGTTATGAACTGATCAAATTTTTCTTTCTTCTTACCTTTGCCGCAGCTATTCCCGCTATTATTTCCGGTGGTATGGCAGAGCGTGCCAAATTCAATCCGCAATTAGCCGCCACTTTTTTACTGGTCGGTTTTATTTATCCCTTTTTCGAGGGTATCGCCTGGAACCATCGCTTCGGTATACAGAGTTGGCTGCAAACCCAATTTGGCGCGGAGTTTCACGATTTTGCCGGTTCTGTTGTGGTGCATGCAGTGGGTGGCTGGATAGCGTTGGCGGCCGTTTTATTGCTCGGTGCGAGACGCGGACGCTATACCAAGGAAGGACGCATCTCGGCGCATCCCCCTTCCAGCATTCCCTTTCTGGCATTAGGCGCATGGATCCTTACCGTGGGCTGGTTCGGTTTTAATGTCATGTCAGCGCAAGAAATAGGCAAGATTAGTGGCCTAGTTGCAGTTAACTCGCTGATGGCGATGGTGGGTGGCACACTGGTTGCACTTTTCGTTGGCAAGAACGACCCCGGCTTCGTACATAATGGGCCGCTGGCCGGGCTGGTAGCCGTATGCGCCGGCTCGGACGTGATGCACCCCTTGGGCGCATTGTTGACCGGCGGGATTGCGGGCGGGTTGTTTGTATGGATGTTCACTCTGACGCAGAACCGGTGGAAAATCGATGATGTGCTTGGCGTTTGGCCGCTTCATGGATTATGTGGCGCATGGGGCGGTATCGCAGCAGGCATATTTGGGCTAAAGGCATGGGGAGGACTTGGCGGAGTCAGTTTTATGGCGCAAATGATCGGTACGCTGCTGGGTATCGCCATTGCATTTGGCGGTGGCTTTTTAGTCTATTTTCTTTTGAAGAAAACAGTCGGTATTCGACTGAGTGCGGAAGAAGAATTTAATGGTTCGGATTTAAGCATACACAAGATTACTGCAACACCGGAACGCGAATCGGGGTGGTAGTTTTGGGCTTGCTTCAAGCATGAATTGTAAAACTAAGTTTTAGAATGCGGGCAGACTCTGAGGTCTACTCATGTGTTCATTTTTTTGTGATGTTTGGCTTCGCAAGCTCAGCACCACCCTTGTATCTTTCTTTCCGTGGTGGTTAGCTACCATCACACGAAGCAGAGGAAGCTTGAGCCCACCCTTAAGGCTCGACCTTGTGACGTAGATCAAGCCCTCTGTTTCACCTTTCGCCAGCATAGACACTGAACGGTACCCAAGGGGTGAACCCTGCATGCACAAGGCAAGTGGGCGAAGTTGGCTAACATTGTAACAGGGGGTCATCATGTTCTATCTCGGCATGGATGTAGCAAAAGCCAAATTGGATTGTTGCCTGTTGCTGGATGAAGCCAGTGGCAAGCGCAAGATCAAAGTAGTGAAAAACACCCAGTCAGGCATCGTTGATTTGCTGGCTTGGGTTGCCAAACAAAACGTATCCCCAGAAACATTACATATCGTCATGGAAGCTACCGGCATCTATCACGAACAAGCCGCCATGACGCTCGGGGATGCTGGCGTGATGGTATCCATCATCAATCCGGCGCAGGTTAAGGATTTTGGCCGTGGGCTGGCCGTGCGCACCAAGACCGATGGCGTGGACAGCGTTGTGCTGGCCCGTTATGGCGCA
>QFXJ01000012.1 GCA_003402375.1 Candidatus Nitrotoga sp. CP45 | reverse complement strand
TTCCGGTGGAACGACAGTCGGGTAGTTCGGTGCTGGGACGCGCGAGAATGTCCAAGGCCGGCCCCGCCAGAATACGTGCCGTGCTCTATATGGCTGCCGTCGTGGGAACACGCTACAACCCACACGTCAAAGCTGTTTATGAACGCCTGCTTGCCCGAGGCAAGTCCGAGATGTCCTCCCTCGGTGCCGCAATGCGCAAGCTGGTGCATTTGTGCTTTGGCGTACTCAAAACTCAACAGCCGTATCAATACGATTACTTGAAAAATGCTTGACGTTAGAGACGGTATCTACGGTAGCCCAGGCTACGCTTACTTGCTTTCACGGTCGGCTAAATAATTCCGGATTCAACCCATCTAAGCTTCCTTCAATCCCACGATTAAGTTCAAGCACAACATCGAGCCCAAGCGACAGATCGGGGTCTAATCGGATAAAGTATCTTTTTGCAAAGAAGGGAAGGGGTACTCGTTTTGGTGCTGCGCCAACAATGGTCATGATTGTTCCTGCTGGCACTATGCGTTGAAATGCTACTTCGGGACCCGAAAATCGTACCGCAGTCAAAGATTCAAAAGCCATTTGTCTGTTGAGTTGTCGATTGTTAAGGTTTCGATATACACCACTCAAATGCACGGGCCCGACGATTTTGTATCGATTCCCAGACTGTGGCTGTTCGCTTGCGTAACTTGAGCCACAAAAAATGGTGCCAATCACAGTGCATAGTGTGAACGCGATGGTGGCGCGCACTATTGCATAATTGAGCTTCTTCATTTGCACTGAGTTAGTTTCGTCGGAGGGGTCGGTTGTTTGAGAATTCCCAAAGTTCTCAAAGTTTCTATTTTATTCGCTAGCCTATACATAGGCATCATCGAAGGAATATTAGCCAGCCAGTCTGGGATTCCGGCTCTAGTAGCGATATCCACAAAACTGTCATGTATCTCGCCAAACGTACGGCCCGCTGGCACGTAATCCTCAATGAACCGACTGACTGGGTCACCTGGCACGACTAGGCTATTTTCAGCATCACGTCCGACAACGAAGTCCGTTTGCCAAAGCTGTCGATACCAATAAAGTCCCATCGGATCTGTCCGGTTGATCGGGTTCCCCCCCACATACGCATATGTATTTATGCCCCCTTGAAGCCCAATCGGATCACTCTGGATATACCGTCCGGTATTGGGATCGTAGTCCCTGAAGTAATTGTGGTTCATGGCTGTGTGGGCATCATAGAGCTGGCCAGGAAAGCGCAGGGGCATGTCGAGGGAGGGTTTATTGCCATGCGTGTCTCCATTAACACCGCCAGCTCCAAAGGCGTCGCTATTCCAACTCCACAACAGGGCTTTGCTCTGGTTGGTGGCCATGCGTGGAGTATTCAGGTGGTCGCTGTGCAGGTAGTACTGGCTGGTTTTGTTGACCGTGCCTTTGCCAGTGTATTCCAGTTCTATTCCGGCAATTGGCTGGCCGCCGAGCCAGACCCAGTATTGCGCTTTGCTTGGTTTGCCGGTGGAGCTGTAGGTCTTTTGTCCAAGCAGTTGGCCATCGGCTCCATATAGGTAGCTATAAGTGGCGGTGGGCGTGACTGCGTTATTGGCGCTGAAGATCCGTTTGAGAATTCTTTGACCCAGGGCGTTGTAGCTGTAGTTGGCATAGAGGTTGGTTGGGTTGCGTACTTCGCTCAGACGGCCTTGGCCGTTGTAAGCGTAAACGAGGTTTTGGGATTGCCGCAGGGTGTTGCCTGCGGCGTCACTCAGTGTCATTGTCCAGCTGTCGTTCTGCAGCATTCTGTTACTGTCGGCAGCGGTGGTCAACGTTTGTGTAGCGGTCTGTTGTTCTATTCCATTGACGGTGCCGTAAGTGCTCCGTTGTTTACGGTTGCTGGTGGCGTCGTAACTGTAGGTTTTACGTAGGACGGTACTTTTTTCTTCGGTGAGGTGGCCCAGGGCATCATAGCTGTAGTTTTGATTGCCAAACAGGCTGTGGTTGCGGGTTTTAATGTTGCCGTTGGTATCGTAGCTGAGGGTGCTTTGCCAGGTGTCAATAGTTTGTGTGGTCAGCTGGTAGTCTTGGTCGTATTGCCGGTTCAGTTGGATACCATTGCCCCAGGTCAGGTTTTTGAGTGGGCCAAAGGGCAGGTAGCTGATGTTGCTGACTAGTACGGTAGGGGGTTGTGTGCCTATGGTCAGGTTGATGCCCGTAATTTGGCCGGCATTGTTGCGCGAATAGCTTATACTGAAGCCTTCCGGGTAGCTGATGCTGGCTAGTTGGTTGGCGTTGTCGTAGGTGTATTTGAGGCTTTCGTCCTGCTCTGTCCCCGCCACTGTCAGGAACCGGAGTTGTTCGCCCAGGTTGCCGCGTGCATCGTATTTGTAGCCAATCAGGCCGCCAGCGTCCTGTAGGGCCGTCAGCCGACCAATGCCGATGTTGCCACTGGTGGTCATGTCATAGGCATAGATGGTATTCAGCGTAGGGTTTGCCGGGAAAATCTTGTTGGTGAGGCGATTGAGGGCGTCGTACTGATAGAGGGTGACGACACCACGGGCGTCAGTCTGTTGTGTAATATTGCCGGCAGCGTCGTACAGGTAGATGCTGGTACCACTGTCAGGGCTGATCAGTTGGGACAGGTTGCCGAGACCGTCGTATTGGTATCGTGTCGTGACGCCGCGCGGGTCTTTGACTTGGGTCAGATTACCCTGGGCGTCATGGTCAAATTGGGTAATGCCATTGAGTGGATCGGTGTTTTGTATCAGGCGATTGAGTGGGTCATAGGCCTGGTTGTTTATATTGCTGAGCGGATCGATGGTGAGTACCGGATTGCCGTTGAGATCATAGGTTTGCTGGCGGGTTTGGTTACCAGCGCCTATGCTTTTGAGCAAACGCCCCAGTTCGTCATAAACCCAGGTGTTTTGTTTGGTCAGGCTGCCGTTGGTATCTTTGAGATATTGGGCAGTGCGGTTGCCCATGGCATCGAGGCTGTATTCGATTTTTTCGCCCAGGTTGTTGGTGACGGCGGTCAAGCGGCGTGCGTTATCCCAGGTGTAGGTTAGCGTGCTGCCATCTCCCCGGGTGGTATGGGTGATGTCGCCTACTGTGCTGTAGTCAAACCGGGTGGTGCTGCCTGCCGTGCTGATTGAGGCCAGCCAGCCCTGCGGGGCATAAGTCAAGGTGCTGCTGATATTGTTGGCATCGAGCAGCGTTTGCGGATGGCCGGATGTATCAAAGTTGCTCAGTGTGGTGCGGTGGCCAAGGGCGTTGGTGACGCTGGTCAAGCGGCCTTTGGTGTCATAGGTGTAATGGGTGATATCTGATACGTCAGTACGCGGGCCGTCGGTGGTTTCGGGCAAGCCTTGCGCTGTGTAGGTGTAGGTCCAAGTGCGCTCGGCTGGGGCATTTGTGCCAACACTGGTTTGGCTTAGCAGCCATCCGCGGTTGTCGTAAGTGTAGGTGGTGGTGCGGCCGGGTTCAGTTATCGTTAACGGCAAGAATAATTCTGTATGCCAGGTAGTGGTTGTCGTCTTGGCTTGAGGTGTCCCTGCGGCTTCGGTACGGCTGATTTCCAAGCCACGGCCATCGTAATCATAGACAGTGATTATGCCTTTGTTGTCGATTTTTGTTTTGATCAGCCCGTGTTCGTCATAGGTAAGCGTGGTGTTGCTCATCGGGCAGCCAAGTGACGGCTCTCCGTGAATAGCGGTAATGCGCTTCACGCCCTGAATAACCTGAAACTGGTAGGTGGTCTGTTTGCCCAGCGCGTTAGTGACTGTGGATGAGCCATCGGTGTTATAGCTGATGGTTGTCAGCTCAGCGCCATTGGCATGTGAACTTGAAATAGCGCGGCCTTGGTTGTCATAAATCCAACTGGCATAACGCACCCCGCGTTCATCAATAATACCGGTGAGCCATTTTAAATTGCGGCTGTCGTCATAGATATACGTGCGCGATTCGGTGATTCCATTGCGGATAACACTGCGCTTAATCAGACGTTTTTGAAGGTCGTAGACATAATTTATTTGAACATCGCCTGTGATTAATTTTGATGGTTGTCCTTGCGCCGTCGTATTGATAGAGAGTTTTAGAAAGCTTCCAAAGTTGTTCGTAACCCGCACGCTCAGGTCGGCCTCATACGTAAGCGTATAGTATTCCCCGGACGCTTTTTCCAGCCGGAGCAGGCGTCCAGAATCATCAAAAGTGGAAGTCGTTTGCTTTGAAGAGGTGTAAACCCACAATCCATTTTTTCGGATTAATTTTCCAAGCTCATCCAGCTCGGCAGTCGCAATGCCATTACTCAAAGAAAAATAGGATTCCCGCCCATCCGCCCCTACCAAAATAATATTGTCGGATGCAATTCTCAACTTGGCCGAAAAATTATGGCGCCACAGCCCATCTTGGCCGTTGTATATCCTGGAGAACGTTAACGGGGCAGCGCCCGTTCCAACATAATCAAATTCTTCTTGATATTTATTGCCAA
The DNA here is from genome assembly GCA_003402375.1 of Candidatus Nitrotoga sp. CP45. GTDB lineage: Bacteria > Pseudomonadota > Gammaproteobacteria > Burkholderiales > Gallionellaceae > Nitrotoga. The sequence goes on along the minus strand of QFXJ01000012.1, from coordinate 94,126 downwards.
CAGCAATATTAATCGGGTTTCCCGCTTGCTTGGAGCAGGACTGATCATCAGGCGCCCCTTTTTCTTTGGTTAAGTCAACCACGCCATCTGGAAGCGAGCAGGAAGTGGGCGAGCTAGGGCTGTCAGCAACATAGCCGGTAGCGCACACCTTGGTTATATAGTAATAATTATAACCATGCGAACCTCCACATATTGGGCTTGTTTCCGGCACGCCCGTTATATAGGTTGGTGTTTCGATCCAGCTCCATTGTTCAAAGCCGCAGCCAACTAGTCCAAATTGGGCTATCCATATCGAGTATATGGCCATCTTTAGCTCTGGTGCAGTTCCATATCCGGAATACGATAGTTCAGGGCTGCGGTCTGCTGCAAACGCATTGGTAAACGTGGCATTGGCACTCAGAGTGAGGGACAACAAAAACAAGCGGTAGTAGTTCATGTTGATAAAATCCCTTGATGGGGTTGAATGTAGTCGCTACATGGAAAAATGTGCCGCCTTTTTGCTTCCAGGTTCTTCTGGTAGGTTGTCGTATTTCAAGCCCCGTTCCTGCATAATATATTGCTTTTTAGATTAAGTGCGTTTTGTCTTCAGTACGCTGCTGGGTATCGCTATTGCATTTGGCGGTGGTTTTTTAGTCTATTGGAAAGCGATAAGTCTATCCTCGGCTGCAAGCGAATCGACCTGAAGTTCAGAAAGGCTTTATGACTATTGTGGCAACAGATGTCACCAGTACGGTTGTTGATCCATTTGGTCCCGCAGTTGCGCATCTGACAGCTTTAGATCCCGACTGGACAAGTTTGATTGCTCGTATCGGCCGATGCGGATTGCACCCAAAATTGGAACGTGAACCCTATGAGGCGTTGATTAGGGCAGTCGCTCACCAGCAACTCCATGCGCGGGCAGCCGAAGCAATACTTAATCGATTTTTGGCGCTCTATCCGGATGTACCCTTTCCGTCACCAAAGAGCATTCTCGCTACCGATGGAAATATACTGCGCGCTTGTGGCTTCTCTACTACCAAAGTTACGACAGTTCGCGGAATCGCGGAGGGGACTCTGGATGGGGTTGTACCGGTCAGAAGTGCTGCGTTGGCAATGACGGATGAAGAGCTGGTCTCTCGGCTGGTTTCGCTACGCGGTATTGGCCGCTGGACGGTAGAGATGTTTCTTATCTTCACGCTGGAACGCCCTGATGTTTTACCCGTTGACGATTTTGGCGTGCGTGAAGGTTGGCGGGTGATGAAGTCTCTGTCCAAGCAGCCCTTACCCAAAGAATTGTCCAAAATTGGGCTGGCATGGAGTCCTTATCGTTCAACCGCAACTTGGTATTTGTGGCAAGCAGCAGAGGAATCTAAGCGTTTGAAATCCAAGTAATCCATCATACAAAAATATTTGTTTTTTAAGTGTTATCAGGTTCGAACCAGGAGAGTTTGTCTCTGAGTTTCACCACGCCGCCTATTATGATTAAAGTAGGGGCTTTAAGTTTTGCAGTCTCTGCGATTTTTGGTAATGTAGCCAAAGTTCCGCAAACTACGCGCTGATTTTGTGTGGTTCCCTGTTGCACGATGGCGGCAGGGGTGGATTCCGGCAAGCCATGCGCTATTAGTTCGGAGCATAGTATTTCAAGACCATGCAGGCCCATGTAAACCACAATGGTCTGATTGGGACGTGCCAGCATTTCCCAATCGAGATTCATACCACCCTCTTTCAGATGGCCCGTTACGAAAATACAAGACTGAGCATGATCTCTGTGCGTGAGCGGTATCCCGGCATAGGCTGCAACACCGGATGCAGCGGTGATACCCGGTACGACTTGGAAATTTATTTTGTGTTCTGATAGCGTTTCAATTTCTTCCCCGCCCCGCCCGAAAATAAAGGGATCTCCGCCTTTGAGCCGCAAAACCCGCTTTCCTTCTTTTGCTAATCTTACCAATAGATCGTTTATGTTTTCTTGAGGCATCGTGTGGCGGCCGCGCATCTTGCCGACAAAAATTCTTTCTGCATCGCGTCGCGTCATTTCCAGCACCGGCTTGGAAACCAGGTTGTCATAAAGTACTACATCTGCTTTTTGCATCAGCCGTAATGCTCGGAAGGTGAGCAAATCGGGTGCGCCTGGGCCTGCACCTACCAAAAATACTTCACCGACTGGGTCATGATTATTGTCTTTTAACATAGCCAGTAGCATAGTTTCGGCAGATTGGCCGTTGCCCGAAAAAACTTGCTCAGCAATAGTACCTTCCAGTACGTTCTCCCAAAATATCCGACGCTTACTGAAATTGCTGATATGTGCTTTGACTGTTTGCCTGAATTTAGCGGCGAAGGCAGTTAGCTGGCCATATGCTGGTGGTATCAGCGTTTCTAACTTGCCTCGTAAAATTCTTGCCAGAACGGGGGATGCCCCCCCGGTTGAAAAAGCGACCATGAGGGGAGAGCGATCTAGTATTGCGGGCATAATGAAGGTGCAGAGATCGGGGTTGTCGACCACATTGACGGGTATGTTTCTTTTTTTTGCCTCGGTCGAGATTTCTTCGTTGGTCTCGATTTCATCTGTGGCGGCAATGACAAGTGTAATGCCATTTAGATGTGCAGCTTGAAACCGATCTGGAATATATTCGATATTGGGAATGTTTTTAAAAGCTTCGCACAATTCTGGCGATACTATCTTTATTAAAGCACCTGCTTGCATCAACACGGAAGCTTTTCTAAAGGAAACGTCACCACCTCCCACAACGAGGCATTTTTTTCCCTTGAGGTTTAGAAAAATGGGGAAAAAATCCATGTCAAGCCTTGTTCCTATTCAAAATGTAGTTGTTCTTCTGCTCCATATCCAGTCAATTTTGCTTGCCAATTTACATGGTTTTATTTTGCAATAAACTCATCTTTGACAGATAAAGTTCTTGTGAATCGTACATTGTTTGGATACCCCCGAAAATAAATAAGTATTCCACTTTCGCACGTTGCTTAGGGGCGATTATGTATACGTTCAGCGATTAAAAAAATTTAATGTCTAGCCATTTCATTAGTGGAATCGGTGTCTTTTCACAAGACATCAAGCTTTCCTGCTATCATTGACAACAATAGAATTTCATAAAGTTTAGCTGTAACCTAGTCTTTAAATAGTTGATTTTTGTATTTTTGTATATTGAAACTTGCGCCTGATTTTTTGTTCTGCAAGATCTTAATTCTGACGGGTTAACTGCTGCCCACTTCTTCATATTGTTATCTATCGAACAAAGCATTCCACGTCATGGCGTAAAATTTATGAAAACAAACATAATTCATTAACATAATGTATTTAAATACAATGCAAATGCCTGTAAAGCTCTCAGAAAATTTGTGAGCAAACAATTACACTAACTAAATATGAAAATAAATGAAAAAATGCCCCGATGGGCACTTTATAACATGATGAATATAAGTGATAATTTATCTTGTGGTGCCCAGAAGAGGACTCGAACCTCCACACCTTGCGGCACACGGACCTGAACCGTGCGCGTCTACCAATTCCGCCATCTGGGCAATAAAATAAAACATCGCTTCTTGAGGGCGCACAAGTTAATCGTTATAGGATTTTCTGTCAATGACAAATAAGAAAAACAACATCCGCGCTCTCGATCCATTCCTGGATCGAGAGCGCGCGCAGTATGATCACCCACTACCCAGCCGCGAGTACATTCTGCAATTACTGGAAAAGCAAGGCGTGCCGGTTGCTGAGGAAGAGTTGTGCCACATGTTACATATTGATGAACATGAGGCAGAATTGTTCACGCGCCGTCTGCGCGCGATGGAGCGTGATGGTCAGATTATGCGTAATCGTAAACGGGCAATTTGCGTAATGGACAAACTGGACCTGATTAAGGGCAAGGTACAAGGCCATCCCGATGGTTTTGGTTTTTTGATTCCTGATGATGGCAGCACCGATTTGGTATTGAGTGCCAAGGAAATGCATAAAGTGTTGCATGGCGATATTGTCGTGGTACGCGAAACAGGCACCGATCGGCGCGGGCGCCGCGAGGCCGGTATAGTGGAGGTGCTGGAGCGCGCCACCCAGCGTCTGGTCGGACGGTTGTATGAAGAGCATGGCATTCAGTTTGTGGTAGCGGAAAATCGTCGTATTAGTCAGGATATCCTGGTTGCTCCAGGTGAGCACATCGGGGCAAAGGCGGGGCAGGTGGTGATGCTGGAAATTTTGCAGCAACCCAGCAAAAATGCACAACCCATAGGCCGCATTGTGCAGGTATTGGGTAATTATGCCGACCCTGGCATGGAAATTGAAATTGCGTTACGTAAGCATGATTTGCCATATGAGTTTCCAGTTGAAACGAAACACCAAGCTGAAAAAATTGCGCCCCAAGTGTTACCCGAAGATTATGCAGGACGTGAAGATTTACGTCAGTTGCCACTTGTTACCATAGACGGTGAGACGGCGCGGGATTTTGATGACGCGGTGTATTGCGAGCCGCACGCCAATGGTTTCCGCCTGGTGGTGGCAATTGCTGATGTAAGTCATTATGTAAAGCCTGGAGATGCGCTGGATAAGGAAGCTTTGAACCGCGGTAACTCGGTATATTTTCCTCGCCGCGTTATTCCAATGTTGCCGGAAGAGCTTTCCAATGGCCTTTGTTCGCTTAACCCACATGTTGAACGCCTATGCATGGTATGTGATATGCAGATCAGCGCTCAAGGCGATATTGAAGCTTACCGCTTCTATCCATCGGTTATGTTCTCGCAGGCTCGCCTGACTTACAACCAGGTAGCGGATATGCTGGTTCACCCAGAAGGTGAAATGGCGCAAAAATTTGCTGCCGTGCTGCCGCATATCAATCATTTGCATAACTTATTCAAGACGTTGCTGCAAGCCCGTGAAAAACGTGGTGCGATTGATTTCGAGACCATAGAAACCCAGATGATGTTTACTGAGCAGGGCAAGATCGAGCGCATCGTACCCTTGGTACGTAACGATGCGCATCGCTTGATCGAGGAATGCATGCTGGCGGCTAACGTGTGCACCGCTAACTTCCTCAACGAACGTAAGCACCCGGTGTTATACCGGGTGCATGAAGGTCCCACCCCTGAAAAGCTGGAAGCAGTACGTGAGTTCTTCAAGGAATTCGGCCTGGAACTTGGGGGTGGTGAAAAACCTGAAGCTGGCGATTATGCCAAGCTGCTCAAGCAGGTCAAGGGGCGACCTGACGCAGCCTTATTGCAAACAGTGATGTTGCGTTCATTGCGCCAAGCGCGTTATTGCCCGGAAAATGCTGGTCATTTCGGTCTCGGCTACGATGCTTATACACACTTTACCTCGCCCATTCGACGTTATCCCGATCTTCTGGTACACCGCGCCATTAAGGCTGTGCTAAATGACAAACAATACAAACCAAAAGAGAAGTGGGAAGAGCTGGGCATACATTGTTCCATGACAGAGCGTCGGGCTGACGATGCCACGCGTGATGTAGAAGCATGGCTGAAATGCTTCTACATGCGGGATCATCTCGGCAGCAGCTTCGAAGGCACCATATCTTCAGTGACTGGCTTCGGCCTGTTCGTTGCGCTGGACGACCTTTACATCGAAGGACTGGTTCATGTGTCAGAACTTGGCGCGGATTATTTTCATTACGATGCGACCAAGCACCAGATGCTAGGTGAGCGCTCTGGCAAGCGTTATCGCCTGGGAGATCGCGTGCGCGTCAAAGTTGTGAGAGTGGATATGGAAAGTACCAAGCTCGACTTCGTGCTGGATCTGCCAGCTGGGGAAGTGCCAGCTAAGGACGCGAAAATCAAGAAACCGAAAAAAACCAAAGAACGCCATGGCTGAAACTCGTGTAATTCATGGTTTTCATGCTGTCACCGCACGCATTCGCCAGCAGGCGGATAGCGTGTTGGAACTTTATGTCGATACCCAACGCCGTGATCCACGTGTTCGTGATTTGTTGAAGTTGGCGGAAAGTAATAGCGTGCGCGTGGTTCCGGTGGATACCAAGCGTCTTGATGGTATGGCTGGCAATGCTCGCCATCAAGGGGTCGCCGCTCGCGTAGATGCCGCGCAAAAGGTGCGGCATCTGGACGATGTGTTGGACACACTCACCGAACCCGCGTTACTACTAGTGCTGGATGGTGTGCAAGACCCGCATAATCTGGGTGCTTGCTTGCGCAGTGCCGATGCTTTCGGCATACATGCCGTCATTGCTCCCAAAGATCGTGCCGTCGGCTTGAATGCGACCGTGGAAAAGGTTGCCTGTGGCGCGGCAGAAACTGTTCCCTATATTACTGTCACTAACCTTGCGCGTACCCTGCGCGAGCTACAGGAACGTGATATTTGGGTAGTGGGTGCGGATAGTGAGGCCAATACTGATCTGTATGGATTCCGGCATTCCGGCGCATTGGCCTGGGTGCTGGGAGCGGAAGGAGAAGGCCTGCGTCGGCTTACCAAAGAAACCTGTGATCAGCTGGTGCGTATCCCAATGCTGGGCAGTGTGGAAAGCTTGAATGTATCTGTGAGCGCAGGGGTATGTTTGTTTGAGTCGAGAAGGCAGCGCGATGTGAAGTAGCAACAAACTGGATGGAACAGGTTAGAGCAGAATATTTCACCGATTGTTTGTGCATTTATTTCACTGCACATCCTGAACTAAGTAAGCTCCGCATATGGTGTGCCGGGGCGCGTGTGGATCAATTAAAGGCAAAATACGTTCGGCGACGTGTTGCCGGAAGTGTGGGACTGAGATCGGTTGGCAACCGTGGGATTCAGTGGGTTAAGCAACAAGTTGTTTTACATCATAGCTTGTTGCGTGAATGCGGCAGATGACAGGTAACCAAGGCAAGTCTGCTTTCTTTTCTGGTTGTAAAACACCCCAGTGTACTCAGTAATCTCCTGTATTGTTTGTGCTTGGGTAGCGCCGATAGTGGATCAGCTTGTTTTTGAGCGTACCCCAAGCTTTCCATCGGTGCGGTGCCCCAAGAATTACGTCTCTACAAACCAACATTTTTTCAGCTAGCCAGGCAAAAAATTTGTGATTTTCTGATTGCTTACTGGCATGGTTGACGATCAAACCCTTTACCGGTACATTGAGTCTCGGTGAACAAGGGCGTTTATTTTTTTCCTATACACTGAATGACAATGGTACTTAAATTTGGAATTTATAATCCAAACAACCTAACATAAAGGAAAAAATATGTTCAGCAAAATTTTGGTAACAATGGCAATGATCGGTTCAATGTCTTTATTCTCACAAGCAGCCCTTGCTAAAATTGGCGATGATTGCAACAAAGATAACGCTACGACAGTATGTGACGCTAAGCATAATGAAGCCTGCCTTTTGGCAGTGACTCCATCTAAATGTATCGCGCTTCATTCACTTCCAAAAGGTGATGCATGTGTGAAACCTGCCGTATGCGCATCATCAAAATGTACAGCTGGGAAATGCGAGTAATTAGTTCTTGTTGATGTAATTTTTTGCTGAAACAACCCGAATTTGAGAGGTTTAATAAATCTCTGAGGTTCGGGTTTTTTCATTGAGGTAGGTGTAATCGATAATTATTGGTAACGACGTAGTTGCATATCAAGATTGACACTAGCAGCGTCGGTTGAAACGGAGTGCTTACACTATTTAGTGGCTGGGTTAAACCGGGCAGTCATGTGTCACAAGCCTGGACATTTTTGCTGGCTACAAGTAATTTTTGCCAGTTGCGTTTCATGTCAAACTCTGCTGAAATCTCGAGTCCTGTTAATTTCCTATATTATTTTTCATGCCAGTATCCAAAGATGGGTTGCCGTGCAATCGCGACGCGCATGAAGATCTGATCCGTAAACTCCGGGAGCTGTTGCCACCAGAAGCCGTACTCACCGACAAAGAAGATCTACGCCCGTTCGAGTGCGACGGGCTATCGGTTTATCGTCGTCTGCCCTTGGTAGTGGTTTTGCCCGAAACGATCGCGCAGGTGCAGGCTATCATGCGTCTATGTTATGCGTTACAGGTGCCCGTTGTGGCGCGCGGTGCAGGCACGGGCTTATCTGGCGGGGCGCTGCCTTTGTCTGATGGTGTGCTGCTGAGCCTGGCAAAATTTAAACGCATACTCCATATCGATCCGGAAAATGCGATGGCCACTTTGCAACCGGGTGTGCGCAACCTAGCAATTTCTGATGCCGCCGCCGCGTATGGATTGTATTACGCGCCGGATCCATCCTCTCAGATTGCCTGCACCATAGGCGGCAATGTCGCGGAAAATTCCGGCGGCGTACATTGCCTGAAATATGGCCTGACGGTACACAATATCCTGATGTTGAAAGTAGTGACGATGGAGGGGGAATTGCTGACCATCGGCGCTGAAACATTGGATTCTCCGGGCTATGATCTGCTGGCATTGATGGCTGGTTCGGAAGGCATGCTGGCGGTGATCGTTGAAGTTACCGTAAAACTACTGGCTAAGCCGGAGCGCGCGCAAGTTTTGCTGGCGGCCTTTGACGATGTCTACAAAGCCGGGGAAGCGGTCGGCGCGATCATCGCTGCCGGTATTATTCCGGCCGGTCTGGAAATGATGGACAAGGTGGCCATTCATGCGTCAGAAGATTATGCGCATGCCGGTTATCCTCGTGATGCAGAGGCGATTTTGTTGTGCGAGCTGGATGGCACCAATGCGGAAGTATCAGAGCACATCATGAAAGTGCGCGAAATATTGCACCAGGGCGGCGCGACCGAGGTGCGCACTGCCGTTAATGAAGCGGAGCGACAACTGTTCTGGAAGGGGCGTAAATCAGCCTTCCCCGCAGTGGGGCGTATTTCGCCGGATTATTACTGCATGGACGGTACAATTCCACGCCGTCAATTGCCGCATGTATTGCGCCAGATCAGCCTATGGTCGGAAGAGTATGGCTTACCGGTGGCGAATGTGTTTCATGCCGGAGATGGCAATCTGCATCCGCTGATTTTGTTTGATGCCAATAAAGATGGCGAATTGGCACGCACTGAGGAATTCGGTCAGCGTATTTTGCAACTGTGTGTTGAAGTGGGTGGATCTATCACCGGTGAGCATGGTGTCGGCATGGAAAAAATTAATCAGATGTGTATCCAGTTTAAATCGGCTGAACTCAGCCAATTCCATGCGGTTAAATCCGCTTTCGATCCTGCTGGCTTACTTAATCCCGGGAAAGCCGTGCCCACCTTGCAGCGCTGCGCAGAATTTGGCGCCATGCACGTCCATCACGGAAAACTGCCCCATGCTGAACTGGAACGCTTCTGATGTTGGGGCGCGATATCAGTGAGACACTGCAACAGCAGGTACGCAATGCTGTGGGTAATGGGACACCGCTCAAAATCGAAGGCGGCAATAGCAAAACATTTTTAGGACGAGAGACGCACGGCGAAACTCTGGATGTCAGCGGCCATCGCGGTATTGTCGAACATGATCCGCGCGAGTTGGTTTTGACTGCACGCAGTGGCACGCCGCTCAAAGAAGTTGAAGCTGCGTTGGCAGACGCCGGGCAAATGCTGGCATTCGAGCCGCCGCATTTTGGTGATAACGCCACCCTGGGCGGCACCATTGCCTGCGGTCTGTCTGGGCCGCGTCGTCCTTTTTGCGGCTCCGCCCGCGATTTTGTATTGGGCTGCAAGCTGCTCAATGGCAAGGGCGAGATATTGCGCTTCGGTGGGCAAGTGATAAAAAACGTGGCGGGTTACGATGTCTCGCGTTTGATGGTCGGTGCTTACGGCACGCTGGGCGTGTTGCTGGAAATCAGCTTGAAAGTTTTGCCACGCCCGGCGGCAAGCTACACTTTGATACAGGAATGCACCCAAGCTGAAGCCATCAGCAAAATGAGTCGTTTGCTGTCCCAACCCGTGCCGGTTGATGCGGCCTGTTATCATGCGGGACATTGTTATGTGCGCTTATCCGGCAGCGAGCAAGCAGTCAAGCATGCCCATGAGCATCTGGGTGGCGAAGTGATAGAAAAGTCAGAACCCTTTTGGCACGCCTTACGCGAACATCATTTGCCATTTTTCAGTTCTGCGAAGCCGCTGTATCGCGTGATGGTAAAACCCGCCGAGCCTCCTTTGGAAATTGTCGGCGAATGGTTGCTTGATTGGGGTGGTGCACAACGTTGGCTGGTAAGTGACGAACCGATTGCGTTGATACGCGAACGCGTTGCAGCAGCAGGTGGGCATGTTACCCAGTTTCGGGGAAGCGAACGCAATGGCGAAATATTTCAGCCGCTCGCCGCGCCCTTACTCATCATTCACCAACGCCTGAAATCCAGTTTTGATCCACACGAAATTTTTAACCGGGGGCGCATTTACGCCAACTTGTAAGCATTATGCAAACCGCCATTTCTCCTGATCTTCTTGTTAATCCCGATATCGCCGAAGCCAATGCGATTCTGCGTTCTTGCGTGCACTGCGGATTTTGCAACGCCACTTGCCCCACCTATCAGTTGCTCGGCAACGAACTGGATGGCCCGCGAGGGCGTATTTATTTGATCAAGGAAATGCTGGAAGGCAATCAATCCAGCGAGAAGACGCAATTGCATCTAGATCGCTGCCTGACCTGCCGCGCCTGTGAAACAACCTGTCCATCTGGGGTGCAGTATGGCCGTTTGATTGACATCGGGCGGCAGGTCATTGAAGAACGCGCGCCGCGTCCGCTGTGGCAAAAAATTGTGCGGCGCAGTCTGCTGGCAGTGCTGCCGTATCCCAAGCGTTTTGCGCTGGTGCTTGGTATTAGCCGCGTGGTGTATCCATTATTACCCCTTTCTTTACAACGTAAAATTCCGGCCCAACGACGGGCACAGTCAGCCCGTCCGCAAGCGGTTCATATGCGCAGCATGTTGGTGCTGGAAGGTTGTGTGCAATCGCTGAGTGCGCCCAATACCAACACCGCTGCTGCCCGTGTGCTGGATAAACTGGGTATTTCTTTGATCAGCGCCTTCGGGGCCGGTTGCTGTGGCGCACTGAACCAGCATTTGGCTGATATTAATGGGGCGCATGACATGATGCGCCGCAATATTGATGCCTGGTGGCCATATATTGAACAAGGTGCAGAGGCTATTGTGATGAGCTCCAGTGGCTGCGGCCTGATGGTGAAAGAATATGGCAAAACGCTGAAACATGATCCGGATTATGCCGCGAAGGCGGCACGTATCAGCGAACTTACACGCGACTTGAGCGAAATTCTGAGCCGCGAAGATTTGAGTGCCTTGGCCGATGTCGGCAAAGGGGTGCGCGTCGCTTATCAATCGTCTTGCACCTTGCAGCATGGACAAAAGCTGTCTGGCGTTGTTGAAACTATCCTGAAAAATTGCGGCTATATACTGACGCCGGTTGCTGATAGTCATTTGTGCTGTGGCGCCGCAGGTACTTATACCTTGATGCAACCCGTGCTGTCACAACAGTTACTGGAAAATAAATTGGGTGCGCTGCAACAGGGTGACGCTGAGGTTATTGCCACCGCCAACATCGGCTGCCAGCTACATTTGGAAAGTGCAGCCCGCTTGCCGGTAAAACACTGGATTGAGCTATTGCTACCATTTTCCCAACAAGGGCCCACTGAAAGCAGTGAAAAAAGTTAAAATGCCACAATTAATGAATTGAAACCTGAAAGGAGAAAAAGCATGGCAATAAAATCGTTCCATCCCCCGCAACGCATTCTGATGGGCCCAGGTCCTTCGGATGTTAGTTCACGTGTACTGGAGGCCTTGTCGCGCCCCACCATTGGCCATCTCGATCCCGTGTTCGTAACCATGATGGACGAAATGAAAGAGTTGTTGAAATACGCTTTCCAGACTAGAAATGAATTGACGATGCCCGTTTCCGCCCCAGGCTCGGCCGGAATGGAAACCTGCTTTGTCAATTTGGTTGAACCCGGCGACAAAGTTATCGTATGCCAGAACGGTGTGTTCGGCGGGCGCATGAAAGAAAACGTTGAGCGCAGCGGCGGCATTGCTGTGATGGTGCAGGACGATTGGGGACGTGCAGTTGACCCACAAAAAGTGGAAGATGCACTCAAGGCTAATCCTGATACCAAGATCGTGGCGTTTGTGCATGCAGAAACTTCCACTGGCGCTTTGTCTGACGCCAAAACCTTGGTGGCGCTTGCCCATAAATATGGTTGCTTGACCATTGTGGATGCAGTCACTTCACTCGCTGGCTCGCCACTTAAAGTCGATGAATGGGAAATAGACGCTATTTACTCCGGCACGCAAAAATGCCTCTCCTGCACTCCTGGACTTTCTCCGGTCAGTTTTAGCACGCGCGCGCTGGATAAAATCAAGAACCGCAAGAGCAAAGTGCAAAGCTGGTTCCTGGATTTGAACCTGGTCATGAGCTATTGGGGCGGTTCAACCAAACGTGCCTATCACCACACCGCGCCGATCAACGCGCTATATGGCCTGCACGAAGCATTGGTGATATTGCAGGAAGAGGGCTTGGAAAATTCATGGGCTCGCCACACGAAAAACCACCTTGCCCTGCGTGCAGGCCTCGAAGCAATGGGATTAAAGTTCGTGGTGCCAGAATCTGAACGTCTGCCGCAATTGAACGCCCTTACCATTCCAGAGGGTGTGGATGATGGCGCTGTACGTTCCACCCTGCTAAACGATTACCAACTGGAAATTGGTGCGGGCCTGGGCGTAATGGCAGGCAAGGTGTGGCGCATAGGCTTGATGGGCCATGCCAGCAATCAGAGCAATATTTTGGTGTGCCTCGGTGCGCTGGATGACGTATTAGGCAGAATGAAGGCACCGGTTCAGCATGGTGTGGCAGTCGCTGCAGCGCAAAAAGTACTGGCTAGCTGATAATCATGATGCGAGTGGGCAATCATTAGGTATTGCGGATATTTTTAATCAGTGTTTGCAGTAGTATTTTCTTCTCGGAATCCCCCTTTATGTTGAAAAAAGGGGGATTTTGCATAGTGCATTGGATATATCTAAAAAAACCATAAATTGTAAGCGGCCTTATCCCGTTGCCAGATTAAAGGGAACAAAACAATCATGGCTAAACCAGTAAAAGAAAACAAAGACGAACCACTGGAAAAGCAGCTCTGGAAAGCTGCCGACAAGCTGCGCAAGAACATCGACGCTGCCGAATACAAGCATGTAGTGATGGGGCTGATCTTCCTTAAATACATCTCCGATTCCTTTGAGGAAATGTTTGCCAGACTGCAAGCAGGCGAAGGCGAGTACAAAGGTGCCGACCCCGAGGACAAGGACGAATACAACGCGGAGAATGTTTTCTTTGTGCCAGCAGAAGCGCGCTGGTCGCACCTAGTTGCCAAAGCCAAACTACCCACCATTGGCACTGTTGTCGATGAGGCGATGGATGCCATCGAAAAGGAAAATCCCTCACTCAAGGGCGTGCTGCCCAAAGTATTCGCGCGGCAAAACCTCGACCCCGCCAGCCTGGGCGGGTTGATTGATCTGGTGGGCAATATTGCGCTGGGCGATGCCAAATCGCGCAGCGCTGATGTGCTGGGGCATGTATTCGAATATTTCCTCGGCGAATTCGCGCTGGCTGAAGGCAAGCAAGGCGGGCAGTTCTATACGCCGCGCAGCATTGTGGAGTTGTTGGTGGCAATGCTGGAACCCTACAAAGGCCGGGTGTTCGACCCCTGCTGCGGCTCGGGCGGCATGTTCGTGCAATCGGAAAAATTCGTCGCAGAACATCAAGGCCGCGTCAACGACATCTCTATCTACGGGCAGGAGAGCAACCAGACCACCTGGCGGCTAGCCAAGATGAACCTCGCCATACGCGGCATCGATAGCTCGCAGGTGAAATGGAATAGCGAAGGCTCTTTCCTCAACGATGCCCACAAAGACCTGAAAGCCGACTTCATCATCGCCAACCCGCCGTTCAATGTCAGTGACTGGAGCGGCGAGCTGCTGCGCGGCGATGGACGCTGGCAATATGGCACGCCGCCTGCGGGCAATGCCAACTTCGCCTGGTTGCAGCACTTCGCCTACCACCTCAATCCGCAGGGCAAAGCAGGCGTGGTGCTGGCCAAAGGCGCGCTGACAAGCAAGACCAGCGGCGAAGGCGACATCCGCAAAGCGCTGATTGCCGACGGCAACCTGATCGACTGCATCGTCAATCTGCCCGCCAAACTGTTTTTGAATACACAGATACCGGCGGCGCTGTGGTTCATGAACCGTGCGAGAAATAACGGCCACCCGCGCAAAAACGAAATCCTGTTTATCGATGCGCGCAATCTGGGACATCTGATCAACCGCCGCACCAAGGAGCTCGCGCACGACGACATCCAGCAGATCGCCGATACCTACCATGCATGGCGTACCGGCGAAGCAGCGTATGAAGACATCAAAGGTTTCTGCGCCTCGGTGCCGATTTCCCGTGTTGCGGAACTGGACTACGTGCTGACACCGGGGCGCTATGTCGGCCTGCCGGATGAAGAGGACGACTTCAACTTTGCCGAACGTTTTGCCGCACTGAAAGCTGAGTTCGAGGTGCAGTTGAAAGAAGAGGCCGCTCTCAATCAGGCAATCGCTGAGAACTTACAGAGGATTAAGCTATGAGCAAACTGAACACAGATTATTTTGCCCGTTGTATCGCTACCTTAAGCCAAGCTTACGACAGCCTGAATCAGCAGCCGAAGGAGAGTGTGACTTACGATATCTTCCGTGCCGCGTGTGTCAAAGAATTTGAAATTATCCTGGAGCAGACGGGCAAACTGCTGAAAAAATGTTTGAAGCCCTACCTTGCTTCGAGCAAGCAGGCGGATCAACTCATGTTCAAAGATGTGTTTCGCCTCGCTGCCAAGCATGGCCTGCTCAGCCTTGAAGAAGCAGAACGCTGGTTGACCTATCGTGACAACCGCAATGACACCGCTCACGATTATGGCGAAGGCTTCGCCAATGAAACCCTGGCGTTGTTGCCACAATTTATTGTGGACGCCGCCCGTGTCAACGAAGTGATTCGGCAGCAACCATGAGCCAGCTCTATCTGCGCGAACAAGACCGTAAACGGCTTGTGGAACTGCTGGCCACCCACCTGCCCACCGTCACCGCATGGGCCTATGGTTCGCGGGTGAATGGCAGCGCCCACGAAGCCAGCGACCTCGATTTGGTGTTGCGTTCACCCGACCTGAGTGCGATCCCGTTAAAAACGCTGGATACTTTTCGGGAAGCGTTGCGGGAAACCAATATTCCGATTCTGATCGAAGCGCGCGATTGGGCACGACTGCCCGAGGCATTTCATCAAGAAATATTGAAGGGTTATGTAGTGGTGCGGGAGCCAGCCATTGCCGAGAATCTGGCGAAGGTGAAGGCATGAACGAGTGGAAGGAAGTAAAATTTGGAGAATTGGCTAATGTTGTAAATGGTTTTGCATTTCAGTCTGCGAATTTTCTTGATTGCATGGCGGTCAACTCTTTGCCAGTAATTAAAATCAAAAATGTTGCGAATGGAAATGTACATTTAAACGGTGCTCAATATCACCAGTACTCTGAAAATTTATCGAAATATCTTATTGAAAAGGGGGATGTTTTAGTAGCGCTTACTGGAAATCATCCCCAAGCCGAGACTCAAGTTGTAGGTCTTACATCGAGATACAAAATTGATCGAAAAGCGTTACTTAACCAGCGAGTCGCAAAGATTATTTCAAAAAATGAAATGTGCTTGAGCACTGATTATATTTATTACTTTTTAAAAGATACAAATACGCATCAGTACTTGGCTAGTCAGTCATCAGGAAGCGCTAACCAAGCAAATATATCAAAATCTGACATAGAAAATATTCCTTTTTCTCAGCCTCCAAAAAACGAACAAAAAAACATCGCCGCAGTGCTCAGCAGCCTCGACGACAAAATCGACCTGCTGCACCGCCAGAACCAGACCCTCGAAGCCATCGCCACAACCCTGTTCCGTCAGTGGTTCGTGGAAGAGGCGCAGGAGGATTGGGAGGAAGCCATATTAGACGATGTGATCTCAGTGAAAGGCGGCACTACGCCAAGCACAAAAAAGCCGGAGTATTGGGATGGAACTATTCACTGGACTACGCCTAGAGATTTATCAAGCCACAACTCTGTTTTTCTTTTCGATACGGAAAGAAAAATTACTGAAAAAGGGCTTTCGCAAATTGGCTCCGGTTTGATTCCAGTAGGGACAGTTTTACTTTCATCGCGTGCGCCAATCGGTTACTTGGCGATTACAGATATTCCGGTCGCAATCAACCAAGGATATATTGCGATCGTTTGCGATAAGTTGATACCCAATTACTTCATGTACCTTTGGTGTAAAGCAAACATGGATGCCATTAAGAATGCGGGCAATGGCTCCACTTTTGAGGAAATTTCAAAGTCCAGTTTTAAGGCGTTAGGATTAGTTCTTCCACCGAAGAATAAATTAATGGAATTCGACAAGGCTGTTTTGCCAAGCTTTAAAAAAATCAGAACAAACAAAAGACAAATCCACACCCTCGAAAAGCTCCGCGACACCCTGCTGCCCAAGCTGATGAGCGGCGAAGTGCGGGTGGTGGTTTAGGGTATGTTCAGATATACACATAAATACACAAATTTGACGCGCTCCAATTTTTGTGTATTAATACACACTCCCGTTTGCATTTGATGAGGGACTCATATGGATTCAAGAACAATCCTTCAAATGCTGCAGGACGATGGCTGGCAGATTGTCAGAACCAAAGGTAGTCACCACCATCTGAAACATCCGGCAAAAGTAGGTCTGGTTACGGTGCCACACCCGAAAAAGGATTTGCCGCACGGAACGGTTCGCAG
Organism: Candidatus Nitrotoga sp. CP45; assembly: GCA_003402375.1. Lineage (GTDB taxonomy): Bacteria > Pseudomonadota > Gammaproteobacteria > Burkholderiales > Gallionellaceae > Nitrotoga. The sequence continues at coordinate 77,401 of QFXJ01000012.1, read as the reverse complement.
CATCTTGAAACAGGCAGGGCTTAAGAAGTAATCAAAGTGTGACAAACGGATATGCGATAAGCGACGATATTTGAAGACACGAGAAGACAAATTATGTTATTTCCAATTGCAATTCATAAAGACACGGGGACATCCTATGGGGTGACCGTACCAGATGTTCCCGGGTGCTTTTCTTACGGCGACACCATCGAAGAGGCTATTTCCAATACCAAAGAGGCGGTGATCGGCCACATTGAAACCTTGCTGGAATTGGGTGAGGCGATCGATTTCAAAGTCACAGAGATTGATGAATTAAGATCTCAAAAAGATTTTAAGGGTGCGGTCTGGGGCTTAGTTGAGGTGGATTTGAGCGAGCTGGATAGCAAGCCGGAACGGGTGAATATCAGCTTGCCGAAGTTTGTGTTGCACCGGATTGACCAATATGTGACCAGCCATCATGAAACCCGGAGCGGTTTTTTGGCGAGGGCGGCATTATCTGTGCTGGCACATGAGAATTGATTGGCGCTTCTGGTTTGAGCAATGTGAGTATTAGAGAGGCAAAATGTTATTGGACGAATTGCGGCTAAATAAAAACCGGATCGAGGCTCTGGCGCGGCAATATGGCGCACGGCATATCCGGGTGTTTGGTTCGGTTGCCCGGCGCGAGGAGCGGCCCGATAGCGACGTGGATTTTCTGGTGGATTTTCCGCGCGGTTATGATCTGTTCACCCAGCGTATGCCGCTTGCTCTCGGGCTGGAGAAGCTGCTGCACCGGAAGATGGAGCTGGTGCCGGAGCATGAACTTAACCGGCATATCCGCGAGCGGGTGACGGGCGAGGCAGTGGAGTTATGAGCAAGCCGTGGCAGCCCTACGCGCTGCATATCCTGGACACTATCGCAAAAATCCAACGCATTCGGATGCGCGGCGACATCGCCGCCGATGAGGTGCTTTACGATGTCGCGTTGCGCGACTTGCAGACGCTTTCCGAAGCCACGCAGTTGTTACCGGACGACAGGAAAGCGGCATTCCCCCCGTTGACGATCACAGCCATGATCGACAAGAATCTGCCCGCGCTCGAAGAGAGTATCCGTGCCATGCTGGCGCAGAACCACGGCAACGGGAATGACCAAGCTCACTGAATTCGCCATCGAAGATTTCGCCATCAAGCTGTTCGAGCGTTTGGGCTATAGCTACGTTTATGCGCCGGACATCGCGCCCGATGGCGACAGGCCGGAACGCAGCCGCTACGATGAGGTATTGCTGACCGGTCGGCTGGAATCAGCGCTGAAACGCATCAATCCCAAGTTGTCGCCCGCATTGCTGCAAGCTGGGTTGAAAGAAGTGCAGCGCATCCATTCACCTGACCTGCTGGCAAACAATGAGGCGTTCCATCGCTTGCTGACCGAGGGCGTACCGGTATCTGCCCACAAGAATGGCGCCGAGCGCGGCGAGCGAGTATGGCTGATCGACTTTGCTCATCCGGAAAACAACGAGTTCGTCGTCGCCAACCAGTTTACGGTAATTGAAAACCATCAAAAAAAGCGGCCTGACTTGGTGCTATTCGTCAACGGCATTCCGCTGGTGGTGATCGAGCTGAAAAATGCCATTGACGAAAACGCCACGATCAAGGCGGCGTATCAGCAGCTTGAAACCTACAAGCAGACCATCCCCGGCCTGTTCACTTCCAATGCTTTGCTGGTGATTTCCGACGGGCTGGAGGCCAAGGCGGGTTCGCTTTCCGCAGGCTTGAGTCGTTTCATGGTTTGGAAAAGCGCAGACGGCAAGGCGGAAGCTTCGCATCTGGTGAGCCAGTTGGAAACGCTGATACTCGGCATGTTGAACAAGGCGACGCTGCTGGATTTGCTGCGCCACTTCATTGTGTTTGAAAAGAGCAAACAGGAAGACCCGCAAACCGGCGTGATCAGCATCAGCACGGTGAAAAAGCTGGCGGCTTATCACCAATATTACGCGGTGAATGCGGCGGTGACCTCCACCCTGCGTGCGGTTGCTGTAGGGGCACAATTCATTGCGCCCGATAACCAATCAAGGCGCGATAAATCGCGCCCCTACGGTATTGCACAAGACCCCGCCGTTTATCAATTGCCCGGTGTGACCCAACAGCCCAAGGGCGACAAGAAGGCCGGGGTGGTGTGGCATACGCAAGGTTCGGGCAAATCGCTTTCGATGGTGTTTTACACCGGCAAGATCGTGCTGGCTTTGGATAACCCGACCGTGCTGGTGATTACCGACCGCAACGATTTGGACGATCAGTTGTTCGATACTTTCGCCTCCTCCAAACAACTGTTGCGGCAGGAGCCGGTGCAGGCAGCGGATCGCGGGCAGTTGAAGGAGTTTCTGAAGGTGGCTTCGGGTGGCGTGATCTTTTCCACGATACAGAAATTTCAGCCCGATGAGGGCAATGTGTACGAGCAGCTATCCGACCGGCGCAATATCGTGGTGATTGTCGATGAGGCGCACCGCACGCAGTACGGTTTCAGCGCCAAGACCGTGGATGAAAAAGATGCCAACGGCGAAGTGATCGGCAAGAAGGTGGTGTACGGCTTCGCCAAATACCTGCGCGATGCGCTGCCCAACGCGACCTATCTTGGATTCACCGGCACACCAATTGAAAAGACTGATGTGAACACTCCGGCGGTGTTCGGCAATTACGTGGACATCTATGACATTGCCCAGGCGGTGGAAGATGGCGCGACGGTGCGGATTTATTATGAGAGCCGATTGGCGAAGGTGGGCTTGAGCGAAGAAGGCAAAAAGCTGGTTGCCGAGCTGGACGAGGAGCTGGATCAGGAGGATCTGACTGATACGCAGAAAGCCAAGGCCAAGTGGACAAAGATGGAGGCGCTGATCGGCAGTGAACAGCGCATCAAGAATATAGCCAAAGACATCGTGGCGCACTTTGAGGCGCGGCAAGAGGTGTTCGCGGGCAAGGGCATGGTGGTGAGCATGTCACGGCGCATTGCCGCAGCATTGTACAAAGAGATTGTTGCGCTCAAGCCTGAGTGGCACTCTGATGATTTGAATAAGGGCGCAATCAAAGTAGTGATGACGGCTGCTTCCAGCGATGGCCCGCTGCTGGCCAAACACCACACCACCAAAGAGCAGCGTAAGCAACTGGCCGAACGGATGAAGAATGACGACGACCCGCTCCAGCTGGTGATCGTGCGCGATATGTGGCTGACCGGTTTTGATGCGCCGAGCATGCACACCCTCTACATCGACAAACCAATGAAGGGCCACAATCTGATGCAGGCGATTGCGCGGGTGAATCGCGTACATGGGGATAAGCCGGGTGGCCTGGTGGTGGATTATCTGGGGATTGCCGCTGACCTTAAGGAGGCGCTTTCTTTCTATTCCGATGCTGGCGGCAAGGGCGACCCGGCATTGGCGCAGGAGCAGGCAGTGAGCCTGATGCTTGAGAAGCTTGAAGTGGTGTCGGCCATGTATCACGGCTTTGCCTATGAAAACTATTTTGAAGCTGATACCACGCGCAAGCTGTCACTGATCCTGGCGGCGGAGGAGCATATTCTCGGGTTGGAGGATGGTAGGAAGCGGTATATCAACGAGGTGACCGCGCTTTCTCTGGCTTTTGCCATCGCTGTGCCGCACGAACAGGCCATGGATGCCCGTGACCAAGTGGGATTTTTTCAGGCGGTGAAAGCGCGCCTGGCCAAGTTCGACAGCACGGGCGAAGGGCGCAGCAACGAGGAGATCGAAACCACCATCCGCCAGGTAATCGACAAGGCGCTGATATCGGAACAGGTGATTGATATCTTTGACGCGGCGGGCATCAAGAAGCCGGACATTTCCATTTTGTCCGACGAGTTTTTGGCTGAGCTGAAAGGCCACAAACACAAAAATGTGGCCATAGAGGTACTGAAAAAGCTGCTCAATGATGAGCTGAGAGCGCGCGCCAAAAAAAATCTGGTGCAGAGTAAAACATTGATGGAAATGCTGGAAAACGCCATCAAGAAATATCACAACAAGATTCTGACCGTCGCCGAAGTGATGGAGGAGCTGATCAAAATCAGCAAAGAAATTGTCGCTTCCGATGAGGAAGCCAAGCAGATGGGTCTGAGCGATTTTGAATATGCGTTCTACACGGCGGTGGCCAACAACGACAGTGCGCGCGAGTTGATGCAGCATGACCAATTGCGTGCGCTGGCGGTGGTGTTGACGCAGAGGGTGCGCGAGAATGCGTCGATAGATTGGACGATCAAGGAAAGCGTGAAGGCCAAGCTGAAGGTGATCGTGAAACGAACCTTGCGTCAATTTGGTTACCCGCCAGACATGCAATTGCTTGCCACTGAAACGGTGTTAAAGCAGGCTGAGATGCTGGCCAATGAGCTGGCAGGCTAGTCACCCGATGAATATCCAGGCATTGCGCCAAATGCAGGCCCATTATTTGATTATCTGAGCCCTTAAAAAGGGAGTAAGATAAATTTCTGCATTACCAATCAATGGTTAGAAAATCAATAAATTCATATGGAGCTATCAACCACATGACAAAGAGAAACGCATTTTATGCCCAGTCCGGTGGCGTTACCGCAGTAATCAACGCATCGGCTTGCGGTGTGATCGAAACGGCACGTGCACACAAAGACAAAATCGGCAAAGTCTATGCAGGCCGTAACGGCATCATAGGCGCGCTGACCGAAGACCTGATCGATACGACCAAAGATTCCGCCAAGTCCATTGCGGCACTGCGCTACACACCGTCCGGTGCATTTGGTTCCTGCCGCTTCAAGCTGAAAGGTATTGAAGAAAACAGATTGCAGTACGAGCGGCTGATCGAAGTTTTCAAGGCACACAACATAGGTTATTTCTTTTATAACGGCGGCGGTGATTCCGCTGATACCTGCCTGAAAGTTTCACAGCTGGCTGACAAAATGGGTTACCCCATTCAGGCAATCCATGTACCCAAAACAGTCGACAATGATTTGCCCATCACTGACTGTTGCCCTGGTTTCGGCTCGGTCGCCAAATACGTCGCGGTATCAGTTCGCGAGGCCAGTTTTGATGTTGCTTCCATGGCCAAAACCTCAACCAAGGTATTTGTAGTGGAAGTGATGGGCAGACATGCTGGCTGGATAGCCGCTGCCGGCGGTTTGGCCTCGGATGTGAATTGCGAGTTGCCGATTGTCATTCTGTTTCCCGAAATCCCCTTTAATAAAGAAAAGTTTCTGGCCAAAGTTGATGCCATGGTAAAGCAGCATGGCTATTGTTCAGTGGTGGTGTCAGAAGGTGTGCAAGGTGCAGACGGCAAATTTCTCTCCGACCAAGGGTTACGGGATGCTTTCGGTCACGCCCAGTTAGGTGGCGTAGCGCCGGTGGTAGCCAACATGGTTAAGGATGCGCTGGGTTATAAATTTCATTGGGCGGTGGCTGATTACCTGCAACGTGCCGCGCGCCATATCGCTTCTAAGACCGACGTCGAGCAGGCCTATGCGCTCGGCAAGGCTGCGGTGCAGCTGGCGTTGAAGGGCGAAAATGCTGTGATGCCTACCATTGTTCGGCTCTCCGACAAGCCCTACAAGTGGAAAATTGGCGTTGCCCCGCTCAAGAACGTGGCTAACGTAGAAAAAATGATGCCGCGCAACTTTATCTCCAAGGATGGCTTCGGTATCACCGACAAGTGCCGTGCATACCTCGTTCCGCTGATTAAGGGCGAAGATTACCCACCCTATAAAGATGGCTTGCCACAGTACGTTCGGCTCAAGAATGTGGCGATACCCAAGAAGCTGGACGGGTTTAAGGTATAAGGCATCTCTAAAAATTGAGATTTGCGGGCATCCTCTTCGGGGATTGCCTGCTCAACCCGTCTCGTCACAATACTTTGTTACTTATAAAAAATGTTTCCTGATATATCAATTATTCGCGCCTAGTTTTGTTTAGAGTTCTGAATTTTTAGAGGTACCCTACAGGGAGAAACTAATGTCTGGTGGCCTGATATTTGCCCTGTTATGCGCAATGGGGGCGCTCGTATATGGAGCTGTTTCCGTTAAATGGATTTTGGCCCAGTCGACCGGCAACGATCGCATGCGCGAAATCGCCGCTGCCATACAAGAAGGCGCTTCTGCTTACCTTAACCGGCAATACAGCACGATAGGCATCGTCGGCGTAACGCTGTTTCTGGTAATTTTGCTTATACCGGAGCTGGGTTGGAAAACCGCTACAGGCTTCGCCCTCGGTGCGATTCTGTCGGGCCTAACCGGCTATATCGGTATGCACGTGTCGGTGCGCGCCAACGTGCGTACCGCGCAAGCTGCACACGCCGGCCTCAACGCAGCATTGAATGTAGCTTTCAAAGGGGGGGCCATCACTGGCATGTTGGTAGTCGGCTTGGGTTTGTTGGGTATAGTGGGCTACTACACCTTCCTCACTATTTCGATGGGCAGTACCCCTATGGAAGCAACCCATGCCTTGGTTGGCCTGGCTTTCGGCGGCTCGCTGATTTCTATCTTTGCCCGTCTGGGCGGCGGTATCTTCACCAAAGGGGCTGACGTAGGCGCAGACTTGGTGGGCAAAGTCGAAGTTGGCATTCCCGAGGACGACCCGCGCAACCCAGCGGTGATTGCCGATAATGTCGGCGACAATGTCGGCGATTGCGCTGGCATGGCTGCCGACCTGTTTGAGACTTACGTCGTGACTATCATCGCCACCATGCTCTTGGGTGGTTTACTGATGGCCAATTCCGGCTCAAACGCGGTGATCTATCCACTGGCGCTGGGCGGATTCTCGATCATCGCTTCCATTGTAGGCACCTATTTCGTAACGGCACGGGAAGGTGGCAAGATTATGAACGCGCTCTATCGCGGCTTGATAGCATCTGCCGTGTTGGTGCTGATCGCTTTCTATCCCATCACCCAGTGGCTAATGGGCGACAATGGCGTTTATTCCGTTAACGCGCTATATGGTTCGGCTCTCGTTGGACTGGCGTTGACGGCCGCACTGGTGTGGATCACTGAATACTACACAGCGACTGAATACAGCCCGGTAAGACATATTGCTGAAGCCTCCACCACTGGCCACGGCACCAATGTGATCGCCGGCTTGGGAGTATCAATGAAGTCTACCGCTGCGCCAGTATTGGCGGTATGCATGGCCATCTGGAGTGCCTATGAACTGGCCGGATTGTATGGGATCGCTATCGCCGCGACCTCGATGCTCTCTATGGCTGGGATCATCGTGGCGCTTGATGCCTTTGGCCCGATCACCGACAACGCCGGTGGTATTGCCGAAATGGCCAAGCTGCCGAACAACATCCGCAACATCACAGACCCCCTCGACGCGGTAGGCAATACCACCAAGGCCGTGACCAAGGGCTACGCCATCGGCTCCGCTGGCCTCGCGGCACTGGTGCTGTTTGCCGATTACACCCATGCGCTTTCTTTCAATCACCCGGGATTGACTTTCGATTTATCTAATCACATGGTAATCATCGGCCTTTTCATCGGCGGTATGGTGCCCTATTTATTCGCTGCCATGGGCATGGAAGCGGTCGGCCGTGCCGCCAGTTCTGTGGTGGTGGAAGTACGCCGCCAATTCAAGGAAATTCCCGGCATCTTGGAAGGTACCGGCAAGCCTGAATATGGAACTTGCGTTGATATGTTGACCAAAGCAGCTATCAGGGAAATGATCGTGCCCTCATTGTTGCCGGTCGCAGTCCCGGTAATTGTTGGCTTAGCCCTTGGCGCACAAGCATTGGGCGGCGTGCTCGTTGGCGCCATCGTAACTGGCATTTTCGTGGCAATTTCCATGACCAACGGTGGTGGCGCATGGGATAACGCCAAAAAGTATATTGAAGAGGGCAACTTCGGCGGCAAAGGCTCCGAAGCCCATAAGGCAGCGGTAACGGGCGATACCGTCGGCGATCCCTATAAGGATACCGCTGGCCCTGCCATCAATCCGCTAATCAAAATTATGAACATTGTGGCGCTAATGATCGTACCTTTGTTATGAATCCCAATTATGAACTCCAGTTATGAACCCCCATTCAGTAGATCATTTAGGGGGCTACCGCTAAGCCCCCATTTTCTCGCCCTTATGTTCTATACGCTGAATGTTACAATTCGCATCTTTCAGTGCACAAAAACTCACATCATGAACCCAAGTTGGGCAAGATTCAGGATGCTTTTTTTGTTGAGGGCACCTCTAAAAATTCAGATTTCGTCACAATACGTTGTTGCTCACAAAAAATGTTTCCTTACATATTAATTATATGCTGCGTCAACATTTTTTATTCGCGCCTAGTCTTGTTTAGAACTCTTAATTTTTAGAGGTGCCCTTGACTAAACCTATTACAAATCATGACCGAGGTTGCCAACTATCAAACGCATCAAAAAGACCTCCGTTTTAATCACAAGGAATAAAAAATGACAGCTCGCATCATTGACGGCAAGGCTATCGCTCAAGAATTACGCACCGAGTGGAAGGCACGTGTGGATGTGCTAAAGTCGCGCGGTATAACTCCAGGCTTGGCCGTCATCATCGTGGGTGAAGACCCTGCCTCAAAGGTGTATGTTGGCAACAAGGTAAAGGCCTGCGCCGAAGTCGGGCTTTATTCCGAACATATTGCCCTGCCCGCAGACACACAAGAATCAACACTGCTGGCAAAGATTGCTGAATTGAATGTTAACCCGGCGATCCATGGTCTGCTGATACAGCTCCCCTTGCCCAATCACATCGATAGTCAAAAGGTGCTGGAAGCCATCAGCCCGAACAAGGACGTAGATGGATTTCATCCGATGAATGTCGGCGCATTAGTCACCGGTACCACCTTATTTCCGCCCTGCACACCTTCTGGTACAATGAAATTGCTGGAGAAAATGGGTATAGAAATCGAAGGCAAACACGCCGTGGTAATTGGCCGTAGCAATATCGTCGGCAAACCAATGGCGCTTCTGCTGTTGCATAAAAACGCCACCGTCACCATTTGCACTTCCAAGACGGTGAACCTTGGCAAACACACACGGGATGCCGATATTTTAGTGGTCGCTACTGGCAAACCCCAGATGATTACTGGCGATATGATTAAACCCGGCGCAGTCGTAATTGATGTCGGTATTAACCGTCTGCCAAACGGCAAATTAGTGGGCGACATTGATTTTGAAAGTGCAAAAGAGGTAGCGGGCTATATCACCCCTGTGCCCGGCGGCGTTGGCCCAATGACTATTACCATGCTGATAGCGAATACCATACAAGCGGCAGAACGTGTAAAAAAGCAAGAATAACCGTCATTCCAACAAAAGCGGGAATAACGAACTCTAAACCAACTCACAAGGAAAAACATGACTACAATCACTACCCCATCCGGATTGCAATATGAAGACATCACCATTGGTAATGGGGGAGCTCCCGCCCAAGGCGGACACACCGTTACCGTGCATTACACCGGATGGCTTACAGATGGCACTAAATTCGACTCCAGCAAAGATAGAAATGATCCTTTCCAATTCACTCTCGGCGCAAGAGAAGTGATAGCTGGCTGGGATGAAGGGGTGCAAGGCATGCAGGTCGGTGGTGTGCGTAAACTGACTATTCCAGCGTCACTAGGCTATGGCGCGCGTGGCGCAGGACGCGCCATCCCGCCGAATGCAACACTGGTGTTTGAAGTGGAATTGCTGGAAGCGTTATATGCGCGCGGCGGATAAATCCATTAAACTCAAATGCGCCGGTATTTAAACCTGAACTGCCAGAAGATAAAATAATAATGTAGCGAAGCAACTTTGTTCGCTATCATAAAGATGGATTACCCGCGTAGGCATGACAAATTTGCGCTAGAGTCCTTAAATAGCAAGGGAAATATTATTAAGACGGATCTTTCTTACAAAAAGGGTTGTATTTTAACCTATTGTTTAGGAAGTAAAGTTTTTATCGAAGCAAAATTTTCAACTACGCGAAAGGGTAAATCATGAAACTGAAAAAAATAGTTTGTACAGTTGCACTGCTGGGAACAGGAAGCGCTTTGATTGTCCCCGCATCAATAGCGGCTCCCGCAACAGGCCAATCCACATATTACGTCGGCGGCAGTGTTGGCCAGTCTAAATTCAAAGACATCGAGCCTGGTGTGGCCACCAATATTGATGACAAAGATACTGGATATAAGATATATGGTGGTTACCAGATCGACCCAGTATGGGGAATCGAAGCCACCTATTTCGACTTGGGTAAAGCTACTGCCAATGGCACCATATTGAATGGCAGCACCGTTATTCCTGCTAACTTATCTGCCAAAGCTACTGCTTGGGGATTGGCAGGTGTTTTTACGGCACCTATTAGCTATGGGTTTTCTGTATTCGGCAAACTTGGTTTGGTTAGAAGCGAGCTAAAAACTGGTGTTTCCGCCATTGGTTTTGCTGGGAACAACCAAAAAGAATCCAGCACTGGCGCTAACTTCGGCTTCGGCGCAAAGTACGACTTTGCTTCGAATCTCGCTTTTCGTGCAGAGTGGGAGCGTTTAAAAAAGATGGGGGATGATGCTACTACTGGTGAAACTGACGTCGATTTTGTGTCGGCCGGTATCACGTTTAAATTCTAATGTTTTGTTTTACCGATGCGCAAACGGGCAATTGAAAAATTGCCCGTTTTTTTACGCTCAAAACCATATCGCATGCCACATATTAAGTCTTTTATCAAATTCATATGCAATTTTCACCGGGTTAATTCAAGAATAAGTATAGTTTGACATACCCCTGTACTCAGTCGTTTCAGCTTAATGTTATAGCTTGAAAACCACCGTTACACTCAATCCAGTTCCTGAAATCTGTGGCGCGATTCGCAGGGAAGCACCATGAATCTCGGCGATACGATTGACGATAGATAGCCCCAAACCACTACCGCTGGCGTTTGTGCCTATGGGGCGATAGAACCTTTCCGAGACCCTTGCCAGTTCCTCTTCCGGAATGCCAGGCCCATTATCATTTACCGACAGACAAGCAAGTCCTTGCTGATGGGTGATACTGACCCAAACCGATGTTCCCGGCTGCGTGTGGCGCACGGCATTGTCGATTAGATTGCGCAATAGGATGCGCAGCAATACCGGGTTGCAACGTACCTCCACTTCGGCGCCTTCTGTCAATTCGAGTCGTACGTGTTGGCTCAGTGCAGCCGGGGCGATTGCGGCGATTACCTCAGCGGCGATAACTCTCAGCTGGCAGGCTTCAGTTACGTCATTGCCCAAGGTGTCGATGCGGGCAAGGGTCAGTAATTGTTCGATCAGATGGGCTGCTCGGTCACAACCGAGAATCGCGTTGTCGAGCGCATGGTTGCGCTCCGCTTCACTGCTAGCCGCTCTGGCCACTTGCGCTTGCGCCTTGATCGCGGCCACCGGGGTGCGTAATTCATGCGCGGCGTCTGCGGTAAAACGCCGCTCTTTTTGCATGGAAGCTTCGATGCGGGTGAATAGCCGGTTGAGCCGCTCGATCAGCGGCACCACTTCGCGCGGGGCGGATGACGCATCCAGCGCGGCAAGATTGTCCGGCGCGCGCTGTTCCACTTCACGAGTCAACTTGTCCAGCGGGCGTAAGCCGCGCGCCACTGCAATCCATAGCAGCAGTGCCAGTAACGGTAAAGAAATAAACAGTGGCTTGAGCATATTGCCAGCGATACCGCGCGCCAGTTCGTCGCGCACATCGGCACGTTCCGCCACTTGGATCAAATATTCGGCGGATTCATTCCAAGTGCTGAATACGCGCCAGTGGTGCCCGTCGATGGTGTGGTCGCTGAAGCCGCGCTCTTCGTTGGCCGCCAAAGGTTGTTGCGGAGCGTTGGCGGAATGCAGGCGGAGCTGATGCCCTTTATCCCATACTTGAAACGCGACCCGGCGGGCATACTTGTGCAGCAGCGGCGCATGCTCTGTTTCGAGTTCGTCAAGATCATGCGATGATTGGACAACCAATAGTGCAGCCGCCTGCGCCAGGTGCGCATCCAGCACCTCGTCGAACTCCTCGCGCGCATTATGGTAGGTAAATGCAGTCACACCGAGCCAGACCAGTGTGATCGCCGTCAGCGCCAAAACAAGCAGCCGTTGTTTGAGTGATGTGCGTCGCCACATTTTAGATTGCCTTATCGCGCGGCATTAAGTAGCCCACACCGCGTATGGTTTCGATCAGTTCAGGAAAAAGCTTGCGGCGCAGATGATGGATATGCACTTCCACCGTGTTGCTTTCGACCTCATCGCCCCAAGCATAAAGTTGTTCTTCAAGCCGGGCGCGTGAAAGCACTTTTCCCGAGTTGAGCATCAAGGCGTGCAACAATGCGAATTCCTTGGCTGAAAGCTCCACCGGTTTGTCCTGGTACAGCACACAATGGGCAGCGGGATCAAGCTTGACTCCGGAAACCTGTAGTAACGGGGCAGTCTTCCCGCTGGCGCGGCGCACCAGTGCGCGCAAGCGGGCCGCCAATTCCCCCATGTCAAATGGCTTGACCATATAGTCATCTGCACCGGTATCCAGCCCTTTGATGCGGTCATCCACCGTATCCATCGCGGTCAGGATCAACACGGGTGTCTGGGCATTTGCTTGGATATTTCGGCTGCGCAGACGGTGCAGCACTTCCAATCCGGAAAGACGCGGCAGCCCCAAATCCAGAACCACTGCCGCGTAGGGCTCGGTAGTGAGCGCCTGCGCTGCCGAGACTCCGTCTTTCATCCAATCCACGGCGTAGCCGGATTGTCTCAAACCAGCCTGGATCGCATCGCCCAGCAGGGCATCGTCTTCGACCACCAATATGCGCATTTTTTCACCTAAACAATGGCGCAGAACTGTTGCGATTTTGTTTTAAGGGCACCTCTAAAAATTCAGATTTCGTTACAATACGTTGTTGCTCACAAAAAATGTTTCCTTACATATCAATTATATGCTGCGTCAACATTTTTTATTCGCGCCTAGTCTTGTTTAGAACTCTTAATTTTTAGAGGTGCCCTTAAATTGTTGCTTGCAAAAAATATCAATTTTCAGTCATTGCTGTGTTGCCCGACTTGCGCCACTTTCTCACTTGTTGTCACCAAGCCGGTTGCTGGGTAACCAGCCCAGAATGCCACAACACTGACCAGCATTATGACACCCAGCCAAAGATATGAGCGACGGATACCGTCATTCGGCTCTGCGGATTTAAAACCGTTTACCATGGAGCGCACCAGATTCTCGCGGTGCATTAAGCTGCTCACCACCACCCCGGCTATGTGGACAAATACTATGGCCAGCATGGCATTGGATGTGACCTCATGTAACTCTTCCATCACATCGCCACCGATGTCTTGAAACAATATCACCCCGGTTACTCCAGACAAGATACCCAGTATCAACAGCAACCAGATCGCCACACTTCCAGCTGGATTGTGTCCCACATAATGCGGGGGTTTTCCCTTGAGCAGCGATATCGAATAAGCAATAATTTCGCGGGGTTTGAAGAAAAAAGAACGGAACTTTGCATAGCGCGTGCCGAAAAATCCCCACAGAAACCTGAACGCAATTAAGCCGAGCAAGGTGTAGCCGAGCACCACATGGATATCGCGGTAACGCTCCGTTTCAGCAGTTAGAAACGCGCCGCTGAATGACAGTACCAGCAGCCAATGGAAAACCCGCGTCGGCACATCCCAAACCAATATACGTTGACTCATGATGATCTCCTTTTACTTGGGTATTTTTATATTACGTTCACTGAAATCACCCCGATCCGCCTGTTGATGGCAGGCCGCACAATTAGCCGGGCTCTTCACCTTTGGATTCTTCCAAACAGTCGGGGGAATTTCGTGGCTATCGTGCTTGCGCTTAAACCAAGCAGTCTCAGTGATCCGCAATGGCGCTGTCGACGCACTCCAGCGGTTGGAAGCATTGTTCACCAGAAAAGCGGTGATCTCCTTGTTTTCCTGAACTGTCAACGAAGCATCCGAACCGAAATGCTTATTTAGACCGCCCATGACCTTGCGCCAGGATGCAGCAGGCAGCAATCCTGGCGCATATGCGATGTGGCAGGTAGAACATTCCTGCTGAAATTTTGCGTTAATTTGTGAAGGTTGAGCTGGTTTGCCGCGATTTTCGCCGCTGTATTTTTCAGCGCGATCACCTGCCTGCGCGAAGGACATCGCCACACCCATAACCAGCAAGGCCGAAACAAGTCTACGTGGAAAATTTTTATAATATTTTGACATATCAATCTCCTTGATTATTTTTTAATGGTAAGCAGATAAGTAAGCACATCGCCTATTTCCTGCGGTGAGCAAACGCGATCAAGCACGTCGTTACAGTTGCGCTTGAACCATTTTGCTACCTTGCCTGGGTCAGTGAATCGCTCTGCATTAGCAGATGGCGCAAACGGCCGTATAACTTTGCCGGTCTTTGCATGCTTGCCTGGCGTAGCCGGATTTTCGGTATGGCAGGAGGCGCAGCTCCATTCATTACCGTGTTTTACCTTGAAAAAATTCTCCCCGCGCGCAGCTGAAAACCCCTTGAAACCCGAATTAGCCTTGGCCGCATCGCTTTGAATGGAAGCCAGCGCCTCCTCAGGCGTTTGCGCGAAAGCCGGGGCGGAAATTAATCCGGCGACAACCACCAGCGCTAACACCAGCGTGACATTAAATTCGCGGAACATTTTTCACCTCCTTTATTGCATTAAGAGGTGTGCAGAATAAAAGGCCAAGCTTAAGGGTTGCTTAAGCGCAAATATTTTTGAATCGGCGTGTAATAGATCAGGTAGATTTTTGAAAAGATATTGGATTGAGTCTTTAAGCACTACGTTTGACGAATTCTTCCCTTTTCCCTATAGTCCCCAGAAGAAGTTCCTCTCCATCGCAATAACAATCGTCAACCACAAGGAGCACCGGTCATGAAAAAAATCAGTGACTATTCCAAGTATCAGAATATCCTCCCCTACGACAGCGAGATTTTTGGCGTGTACCAGCCGATGATCGGGTGGAAATCGAAGCGCATTCAGCAGCGCATCGATAAGGGGTTCCGCGCGGATTTGCGCAAGGTGCGCGATCAGTTGTTCAAAGGCTATCGCGGTAATTTCGAGATGGTGCTGAACGAACGCGGCATGCTCGACAAGATTTCGCGGCTGGACGCTGGCAGCAACGAGGTGCCGCGCAAGGGAGCGATGGGCAGTTTCGTGATCGAGAATCTAACGCGCGAGTTGCCGCCGCTGGAGCGTTACGACGAGCGCATCTGGGAGCGGTTGATTGATGAGGAACGCATCAAGACCACGTTGAACCGCGAGGTGATTCCGAGCATCATGGAGTGGTATCGCGGCGCGCAAGAGCCGCGCGCAAATAGCCGCGTGGAGCAGACCAATGCGCTGGTGGCGGAGCAGTTGCAACGCGAATCGGCGGTGGCGAGTTATGTGCTGCACCTGAAGCAAACCAAGCAGTTTGAAGCGCTGAAACAGTTGTTCTACAAGCCTGGCAACCACTGGGCGAATTTGCAAAAGATGCTGAGTTTCAAGGACCCGCTCGATTATATGGACCCGTTCAAGGATCTCGGCCGCGCCGGGTTGTCACCGATCGGCATCGTGCATTTGTTCCGGCAGTATTTCTTTGAGTTTGATACCTTTCTCGGCCCGGCGGTCGGGCATGTGTGGCTCAGTCCCGGCAGCAGCGTCGAGCTGGTCGAAGTGAGCACGCGCCGCACGCTGGTTGAGCGCACACTGGAAACCTCGCTGGAAACGACGCTGCGCACCGAAAAATCGCTGACCGAGGAAGACGAACTGTCGCAAGCGGTAAAAGAGGACAACAAATCCGATACCAAATTCGGCATGAACGCCACCGCCAACCAAAGCTGGATCGGTGGCAGCGCCAGCGCGTCGGCCAGTATGGATATGGCCAACACGCAATCGAAAGCGCGCGAAGTCTCGCACAAGCACATGCGCCAGCAGACCGAGAAAATTTCCACCGAAATCCGCAAGAATTACAAATCCACTTTCCGCACCGTCACCGAAACCACCGATACCTCAAGCAAGCGCTATGTGTTGAACAACACCACCCCCGATCTGCTCAATTACGAGATGCGCCGCAAAATGCGCCAGGTTGGTGTGCAGGTACAGGATATCGGCACGTATTTGTGCTGGCAGACATATGTCGACGATCCGGGGCGACAATTAGGGATTGCCAAGATGGTGCATTTGGCCAAAGGCCCGGAAGTCGGCGAAACGCCGCCGCCAGAAGCGATTCCGATGCCGCAGGCGGTCACCACCGAATTGAGCATGGACATTCCGTTTGTGCCGAAAACCGAAGACACCTTGCCGGAAGACGATATGGACGAAGTGTACCGCGAAGGCAAGGAGGTGAATCTTGATGACAACGAAGGGGAGTCGGAGCAAATTCAGTGGCATTTCGGCGGTTTTAGGGCGCAATGCGACCAGCCCGGTTACGAATATGGCGAAGATGGCTTCATCAGTTTCGATTACGGCGGCAACGATATCCGTTTACAGCTCGATGACGTCGACGAGGTTTCACCCGGTTCGATCCGTTTTTCGGTCAAGGTCAAGCACGTCAATTTCCGTAATGTGTCGCCGCTGCGCGTGATCGCCAAGATTACCTGGCAGCCGACCAAGAAGCTGCGCGGCGATGTCACCGCGCAGAATGATCAGAAGATTAGCGAATTCAACGAAAAAACCCGCATGGAGTTCGAGCAGGCGTTCGTCGAAGCGGCGCGCGACCGCATCAACAAAATGTCGCGCATTGAATCGCGCAAGTACGAGGATTTGCGCGAGGAAGAACGTATTGTGGTGTACCGCTGCCTGATTCAGGACATGCTGACCAAGGGCTTGCCGATGCCGGACGACCGCACGCGGCATGTGGTGTCGGAACTGCTGAATACGATATTCGATATCGACAAAATGCTGTACTTCGTCGCGCCGGAATGGTGGCGGCCGCGCTTGCACCAAAGCCATCAAGGGCTGGGCGGCATCCGCAAGCCTTCTTCCGTTGAACCGGCACCCTCGGTTGCGAGCGGCTCGGTTTACACGCAGATCAAAGGCAAGCTGAGCAAGAATCTGGTCACGTCTGCTGCAATTAAAGCCAAAGATTCGCAAATTGCGGCGACCGACACTGTTACCTGGGGCGGGGCGCACGACAACCGTGTGGATAATTATTACATCACCGAAGAATCCGATCCCGCCAAATTGGGCGCATCGCTCGGCTGGTTGTTGCAGCTTGACGGCGACAACATGCGCAACGCATTCCTCAATGCGCCGTGGGTCAAAGCGGTGATCCCGATCCGGCCTGGCCAGGAACGCGCGGCGATGAATTGGCTGCAGCGTTTGCATGTGGAGGGTACCGAAGGGTTGGACGACAACTACGTCGCGCCTGTGGATGAACTGGCCAAAATCCCGCACAGCGGTCCGAACGTGACGATCCGTGATGCGATCAATCACTTATGCGATGTGGTCGCGGATAAACACGACAAGTCGATGAAAGTGGGACGTTATCCGGGGGATGAAATCAACGATGACAACCGCGTATCGGCGACGCCGGTTGACAAAGTCTACGAGCACGGTTTTTATCCGCTGCAGGGCGGTTTCCGTGCGTTGCAGGCGGGTGAGGATTTTGAAGTGTTCGATCAATGGGTGGAGGTGTTGCCAACCGATCAGGTCGTGCCAGTGCAGGTCGCGTACGATCCGAAAACCGGACGGCAACTGTAGGCATGGCCGATTTCGAGGTACAGTTTGCCGATGCATCGTTTGTTGAGCCATCGGCGCAAGAAGCGGCTTTCGGCTGGAAGAGCAACGAAGTCGTGGTGTTTCGCGGCGCTAATGAGTCTCAGGTTTTGCAACCCGATACCAATGGTTCCTGCAAGTGGTCGAGCGGCACTACCGATCCGTGGAGCGTAGCCGATATCCGCCGGCGTGTGTTGAATGTGCCGTATGCGTGGCGCATGGTGGGTCAATCGGCGTTAATTCCCAAGGTCGAGGCCGGTACGCCATTGCGCGCTGTCGTGTCGGCCCGATCCCGGTTGTCGCTGTGGACGGGATTGGCCAATTTCACCAAGCGCGTGGCGGTTGCGCATAATATCGAAGGCCAGATTCCGTCGGCGCAGCAGTACGAATCGTTCATGGGCAAATTTTGCGCAGGCCTGGATGATATTTCGCTGATCGCCACGATCGGCAGAAGACCGGACGGCTCGGTCGATCTCTCCCCGGAGCTGGCCGTGTTCGGCCACGCAGTTGGCAATAAACCCGGCAAGGAGCGGAATTTTGTTGAACTGGCGCTCAAGAACCTGATCGGCGCTTGTCATTCGCTTGGCATTCAAGTCACCGCAGGTTATGAAGTGCGTGACGACTTCGGCAAACAAACACAGGGTAATTTTGTATCGTTCATTACGTCACGGAATTCCGATATGACCGATCACGCCAACCGCATCCGCGATGTGCTCGACACCTGGGATTTCGATGGCGTCGGCTTCGATATCGAAGTGAACGGTATTGGCCCGAGTGAGCAAAGTGACACCATGAAGGCATGGTTCAAACAGGGTAAAACGATCAAAGATTGGGTGGTTGCAAGACCCACATCGTCCGATCCGGCCGCCAAAAAGGAACAAGCTGCGGCGGATAATATCCGCATCCTGTATCACACGCTGGCGCAATTGCTGATCACCAAGAAACGGTTTGTGTCGTATGCCACGGCTGCGTTTGTGGATGCCAAATCGGGCAAGTTTGACGATGGTGTTTATATTTTCGGCCATACCCGGGTGCAGCCGCTCGGGCTGGCTGCGGGGCGCGCCAATGTGATTGCACGGATTATGGCTTACGACGAAGGGTTTCAAGCCGGTGGCGGAAAGAAAACAGAGAAATCGTCTCCTGTGCAGGATTCTCTGACAAAACGCCATGTGCAAATCCTGAAATCGATTACCAGCGCCGGTATTCATCCGTCCACCGTGCAGCTCGGGATCAAGATGGAGAGCCTGAAGGAATTGGGTATGAAAAGCGGGCATATGACCGTTGCACAGGCGGTGGAACGCTGTGCCGATTTACGCCGTTTCCGCACCGGGCTGATTACATTTTCCGGTAGCAACAGTTCGCCTGCCGACGAAGTGGCGGCATTCGCCCGCTACGATAAAGTACTGAATGAAGCGGAATTCAACCGCCGCCACTTCCTCGGCGTGCCGTTTCAAGCGCCGCACTGATTGCCACCGGTCCGACGGTCTTTTTCGGCGAGCTTTGCTTCATCATCATTACGCCATTATTCATAGTAAATTTTTCTTGCAGCGCAAGTCACACCGTGTGATATCCCGTTTTTTGCCGCTACGACTGATGATAAGATGGCAGGATAATAAAACTAAGCGATCTAAAGAACTGGGCAGAGTATTGTAAAGTAGTCCAGGACTGCACCACTGGTATAGAGCCACTCCCATTAATGACGATGAAGCAGTCAGTGTCTGTAAAATTACTACGTTGAACTTTCCGAACCATTCCGATGACAGCAACAGAAACTCGAATTGAGCAAGATCTGATCGCTAAGCTTGAAGCGCTCAAATATATCTACCGTCCGGATATTCGAGATCGCGAAGCGCTGGAAACGAATTTCCGGGAGAAGTTCGAAGCACTCAACAGGGTTAAGCTGACGGATTCAGAATTCTCTCGTTTGCGGGATGAGATCGTCACCCCCGACGTCTTTGCCGCAGCCCGGCATCTGCGCGAGCGCAATAGCTTTGAGCGCGACGACGGCACGCCGCTGTTTTACACTTTGGTCAATATCAAAGACTGGTGCAAAAACACCTTTGAAGTCATCAATCAGTTACGCATCAACACTGACAACAGCCACCATCGCTATGATGTGATCCTGCTCATCAACGGCGTGCCGGTGGTGCAGGTCGAGCTGAAGACTCTCGCCATCAGCCCGCGCCGGGCCATGCAGCAGATCGTCGATTACAAGAACGACCTCGGCAACGGCTACAGCAAAACCCTGCTGTGCTTCCTGCAACTGTTCATCGTCAGCAACCGCTCGGACACCTGGTATTTTGCCAACAATAACAACCGCCACTTCAGCTTCAACGCCGACGAACGCTTTTTGCCGCTCTACCAGTTCGCAGGCGAAGACAACAACAAGATCACCCATCTGGATAGTTTTGCCGAAAAATTCCTCGCCAAGTGCACCCTGGGCGAGATGATCAGCCGCTACATGGTGCTGGTGGCCAGCGAGCAGAAATTGCTGATGATGCGCCCCTACCAGATTTATGCCGTCAAAAATATCGTCGAGTGCATTCACCAGAACAGCGGCAACGGCTACATCTGGCACACCACCGGCAGCGGCAAGACGCTCACCTCTTTCAAGGCATCGACCCTGCTCAAGGACAACCCAGATATTGATAAATGCCTGTTCGTGGTAGACCGCAAAGACCTCGACCGGCAGACGCGGGAGGAATTCAACAAGTTTCAGGAAAAGTGCGTCGAAGAAAATACCAATACCGAAACACTGGTGCGGCGGCTGCTCTCCGACAACTACGCCGATAAGGTGATCGTCACCACCATCCAGAAGCTTGGCCTGGCGCTCGACGGCAGCAACACGCGCAACTATCTGGAACGGCTGGAGCCGCTGCGCTATCAGCGCATGGTCTTCATCTTCGACGAATGCCACCGCTCGCAATTCGGCGAGAACCACAAGGCCATCAAGGAATTCTTCCCCAGCGCCCAGTTGTTCGGCTTCACCGGCACGCCGATCTTCGACGACAACGCCAGCTATCAGCAAATCGAAGGCCAGCAAGCGTCTTATAAAACCACCCAAGACATCTTTCAGCAGCAACTGCACGCCTACACCATCACCCACGCCATCGAAGACCGCAACGTGCTGCGCTTCCACGTCGATTACTACAAGCCCGAGGGTAAGAACAAACCCAAGCCGGGCGAGGTGCTGGCCAAAAAAGCTATTGTCGAAGCCATTCTGGCCAAGCACGATGCCGCTACCAACGGGCGCAGGTTCAATGCGATTCTGGCGACGGCCTCGATCAATGACGCGATTGAATATCACGCACTGTTCAAGGCCGTGAAGGCCCAAAAGCAGAACGAGCTACAGGCCGAAGGCGGCGAGTTCCAGCCGTTGAACATCGCCTGCATTTTCTCCCCGCCCGCCGAGGGCAACAAGGACGTGCAGCAGATTCAGGAAGACCTGCCGCAGGAGAGGGCCGACAACGAACAAGCGCCAGACGAAAAGAAAGCCGCGCTCAAAGCCATCATCGCCGACTATAACGCGCGCTTTGGCGCCAACCACAGCATCGGCGAGTTTGATCTCTACTATCAAGATGTGCAAAAACGCATTAAGGATCAGCAATATCCCAACCAGGATTTGCCCCATGCGCAGAAGATCGACATCGTCATTGTGGTGGATATGCTGCTCACCGGCTTCGATTCCAAGTACCTGAACACGTTGTACGTGGACAAGAACCTCAAGTACCACGGCCTGATTCAGGCGTTTTCGCGCACCAACCGCGTGCTCAACGACACCAAGCCCTACGGCAACATCCTCGATTTTCGCCAGCAGCAGGACGCTGTCGATACTGCCATCGGCCTCTTTTCCGGCGAAGCCGCCAAGTCCGCCAAGGAAATCTGGCTGGTTGAGCCCGCTGCCGAAGTCATCCGCAAGTACGAGGCGGCAGTCTCTGGCATGGCGGGCTTCATGCAAAACAAAAATCTGGTTTGTGAGCCTGAACAGGTCTACAACCTGAAAGGCGATACCGCTCGCATCGAGTTCATCAACCGCTTCAAGGAAGTGCAGCGACTCAAGACGCAACTCGACCAGTACACCGATCTGAACTACACACAAAAGGCTCAAATAGAGGCCATCCTCCCGCAGGATCAGCTTCTGAGTTTCAGGAGCACCTACCTGGAAACCGCGCAACGCCTGAAAGCGCAACAAGACAAGGGCGGCGGCAGTATTCCGCCCGAAGTGCAGCAGCTTGATTTCGAGTTCGTGCTGTTCGCCTCCGCCGTCATCGATTACGACTACATCATGGCGCTGATTGCCCGCTACGCTAGCCAAACGCCGGGTAAGCAGAAAATGAGCCGCGAACAACTCATTGGCTTAATTCAGTCCGATGCCAAATTCATCGACGAGCGCGACGACATTGCCGAATACATCGGCACGCTGGAGACGGGCAAGGGATTGGACGAGCAAGCCATTCGCGACGGCTTCGAGCGCTTCAAGGCCGACAAACACGCCCGCCAGTTGGCAGCCGTCGCCGGCAAGCACGGGCTGGATACCGCTGCGCTACAGAGCTTTGTGGACACTATCCTGCGCCGCATGGTGTTCGATGGCGAAGCCTTGAGTGAACTCTTCGCCTCGCAGGAACTGGGTTGGAAAGTGCGTACCAAGGCGGAATTGGCGCTGATGGAAGAGCTGATTCCGCTGCTGCATAAACTCGCCCAAGGGCGGGAGATTTCTGGGCTGGGGGCGTATGAGCAATAAGGTGGAAAAACACGGATTGGTGCCAAAATTGCGATTTCCTGAGTTTCGGGAGGCGGGGGAGTGGGAGGAAAAGCCGCTGGGCAAGTTGGCAAAACGCTTTACGCAGAAAAATGGCTAGGTGAAATTGAGTCGAGTGCTTACCAACTCCGCCGAGTTCGGTGTAGTTGACCAGTGGGATTTCTTTGACAAGGACATAGCTAATCAAAGTAATTTGGAAGGCTATTTTGTCGTCGAAAAAGGGGATTACGTTTATAACCCTCGCATCTCAACAACAGCCCCGGTCGGCCCAATCTCAAAGAACAATGTCGCAACAGGGGTTATGTCGCCCTTGTATACCGTCTTCCGATTCAACGATAGCCATAACGATTTTTACGCTTACTATTTCAAGACGACGGGCTGGCATCAATACATGCGGCAGGCATCCAGTACCGGTGCCAGGCACGACAGAATGGCTATTGCGAGCGGCGACTTCATGGCCATGCCGTTGCCCGTTGCATCGCCAGAAGAACAACAAAAAATCGCCGACTGCCTGTCTTCCATCGACGAGCTTGTTACCCTGGAGACCCAAAAGCTAGCCGCGCACAAGGCCCATAAAAAAGGGTTGATGCAGCAGCTTTTCCCCGCCAAAGGCGAAACCCTGCCCACACTGCGCTTTCCCGAGTTTCGGAATGCGGGGGAGTGGGAGTTCACTACAGTTGGTGGACTAGTTGAAGCAGGTTGCCTGTTTCCACCCAAGGACGGGAATCATGGGAACATTCACCCCAAGTCATCCGATTATGTTGCCAAAGGGATACCGTTCATTATGGCGAGCGATCTCAACGGAGGCAGGATCGACATAGATAGCTGTCACTTCATTAGCAAAGAACAGGCTGATACCTTGCAAAAAGGATTCGCAAAAGAAGGCGATGTCCTTCTTTCACACAAAGGCACGGTCGGTGAAGTGGCAGTTGTACGGAAAATAAATACGCCCTACCTGATGCTGACGCCGCAGGTCACTTATTACCGTGTGAGAGACCGGAAGAGGCTCTCAAATGAGTTTCTCGCTCAGCTATTTGTCGCCGATGAGTTTCAATCAAACCTTGCAGAGGTTTCAGGAGGTGGAACTAGAGCCTACATTGGCATTATTGAGCAGGCGAAGTTGCGTTTGCAGTTACCCAAAGATGTCGAAGAACAACAATACATCGCCTCGTGCTTGAACAGCCTCGACACTCTGATCACCGCGCAAACCCAAAAAATAGACACCCTCAAGGCCCATAAAAAAGGGCTGATGCAGCAGCTTTTTCCCACTCTGGACGAGGCGCAAGAATGAGCGCATTGACCACATTTCACGCCGATATCAAAAACATCCTCGAACAGGCGAGGAGCAAGGCGCGTTCAGCGGTGAATGCCGCGATGGTGGAAGCCTACTGGCTGATTGGCCGACGGATTGTTGAAGAGGAACAGCGTGGTCAGCATAAAGCCGAATATGGCGCACGCTTGCTGGAAAACTTGTCCAGAGAGCTTTCCGAGAGCTTCGGCAAGGGTTTTTCCTATGCCAATCTGCGTAATTTCCGCCAGTTTTATCTCACCTATCCCGACCAGGCAATTTGCTACACAGTGTGTAGCAAATTGAGCTGGAGCCATAACCGGCTCATCATGCGCGTGGATGACCCCAAGGCCAGAGACTATTACTTGGCGGAGGGGGCAGCGCAGCAATGGAGCGTCAGACAGCTGGAGCGCAACATTCAGACCCACAGCTTTCAACGCTTGCTCTCTTCACAGGGGAGCGAAGCCGAGGGCAGTGCAGTCTCCGGCAATACGCTTGGCGACTTCATCAAAGACCCTTATGTGCTGGAATTCTTGCAATTGCCGGAAACTGGCGAGGTAAAAGAAAGCCGGCTGGAGCAGGCGATTATTGATGAGCTGCAAAAGTTTCTGCTGGAACTGGGCAAGGGGTTCTCGTTCGTCGCCCGGTAGATGCGTATCAGCACTGAAACCAGTCATTTTTATCTCGACCTGGTGTTCTACAACTACTTACTCAAGTGTTTTGTCATTATTGACCTGAAGACCGGTAAGCTCAGTCATTAAGATATCGGCCAAATGGATATGTATGTGCGCATGTTCGACGATCTTAAGCGGGGCGAAGACGACAACCCCACCATTGGCATTATTCTTTGCGACAGCAAGGATGAAACCATCGTTAAATATTCGGTGATCAAGGAGAGTCAGCAACTTTTCGCTTCCAAGTATCAGCGCATACTCCCGACCGAAGCGGAATTGATTGCCGAAATTGAGCGGGAAAAGCGGTTGATAGAAGGGGGCGCATGACACGACTGGCAATGGCGGCAACTGACAAGGAATCCTTGTTAGTTCAGATTCAAATAAATGATAACTCAACTACCGAGGAATACTCGGCAGTTCATGTGAGCGAATAAGGCAAAAATGACCGAACAAGACCAAAAACAACTGGGCACCACGCTGTGGGGCATTGCCGACACCTTACGCGGAGCGATGAACGCGGACGACTTCCGCGATTACATGCTCTCCTTCCTGTTCCTGCGCTACCTTTCGGACAACTACGAGACCGCCGCCCAGAAAGAGCTGGGGGCGGATTATCCTGAGCTGAAAAAAGAAGATCGCCGCACGCCCTTGGCCGTGTGGTATGCACAGAACCCGGAAGATACCGCAGAGTTTGAAAAACAGATGCGCCGCAAGACACATTATGTGATCCAGCCTTCTCACCTCTGGGGCAGCATCGCGGAGATGGCCCGCACTCAGAACGGGGAGCTGCTGCATACCCTGCAAAATGGTTTTGATTACATCGAAACTGAATCCTTCGCCAGCGCCTTTGACGGGTTGTTTTCCGAGATCAACCTGAATTCTGAAAAACTGGGCAAGGGATACGAAGCGCGCAATGCCAAGCTCTGCACCATCATCAAGGCCATTGCCGAAGGCTTGGCGGAGTTCTCTACTGACAAGGACACCTTGGGCGATGCCTATGAATACCTGATCGGCCAGTTTGCCGCCGGTTCCGGCAAGAAGGCGGGAGAGTTCTACACGCCGCAGCAGATTTCCAGCATCTTGTCGGGCATCGTCACGCTGGACAGCCAGGAACCCGCCACCGGCATCAAGCAGCAACTGGAGAGTGTATTCGATTTCGCTTGTGGCTCAGGCTCGCTGCTGCTCAACGTGCGCCACCGGCTCGGCAACCACGGTATCGGCAAGATTTATGGGCAAGAAAAAAACATTACCACCTACAACCTGGCGCGCATGAACATGTTGCTGCACGGGGTGAAAGATTCCGAGTTCGAGATTTATCACGGCGATACGCTTACCAATGACTGGGACTGGCTTCGCGAAGCCAACCCGGCCAAAAGCCCCAAGTTCGATGCGGTGGTGGCCAATCCGCCCTTCAGTTACCGATGGGAGCCAACCGAAAGCTTAAGCGAGGATATGCGCTTCAAGAACTACGGCTTAGCGCCCAAGTCCGCCGCCGACTTCGCCTTTTTGCTGCACGGCTTTCACTACCTGAAACCGGAAGGCGTCATGGCCATCATCCTGCCCCACGGCGTGCTGTTCCGTGGTGGTGCAGAAGAACGCATCCGCAGCAAGCTGCTAAAAGACGGCAACATCGACACGGTGATCGGCCTGCCCGCCAACCTGTTTTTCTCCACCGGTATTCCGGTGTGCATTTTGGTGCTGAAAAAATGCAAAAAACCGGATGACGTGCTTTTCATCAACGCCAGCGAATACTTTGAGAAAGGCAAGCGACAAAACAAACTGCTGCCGGAACACATAGCCAAGATCATCGACACCTACCAGTATCGCCGCGAAGAAGATCGCTATTCCATGCGGGTGTCGATGCAGAGAATCGAGAAAGAAGGCTACAACCTGAACATTTCGCGCTATATCAGCACGGCAATGCAGGAAGAAACGATCGATTTGGAGACTGTCCACACCGAATTAGCGATGCTGGAAAAACAAATCAATGAGGCTACCGAGAAACACAACGGATTCCTCAAGGAACTTGGGCTACCGCTATTACCCTATTGATCCGGTACGAATTATTCATGAAGCCGCATAGGCGACTTTTGGATCGCTGAAATAGCGGCGCACGCGTTCGGGGTTTTGCTCAAGCATCGTCATGGGATCTGTCGCAGCAGCGCTGAGTTTTGCCTTAGTGCGTACTGGCACCTTTGAAGTGATGACATGCTTGAGATCCGCATTCAGCCTTTCTTCGGGGTTGAGTTCAGGGCTGTAGCTGGGCAAGTAGAATAACTCAATTTTCTGTGCGTTCTTAAGTTGCTTAGGGCGTCTGTCGCAGGTCTATAGTCAATTCGAGCGGTATATCAATCCCCGCCGCACTAGCCATTTCTCGATTTCCACGGCAAAGAACACCACGCTGGATAAAGCGTGGCAGAGCCCAAGTTCGCCCATGCTCAGGGGTTGTGTTTTGAAAATCGGGTTGAGCGCGGGTAGGAGGCGGCAGTTAAACAGATAAATATCTTGCCCACCACGATTACGTTCATCACTACGTTACGCAGGGTTTCGATGCTCGCTCCGTGCGCCTTCGCCCAGAGAGAAGAATCCCATTGCGCCGGCAACCATCAGGCAAGATACAAAAAAATGCGCCATAGTAAAAATATATTGAGCAATGGTTCCGCCGGGTCGCGTGGCGGGGGTTTCAGTACACCGTCTTCTGGCACTTCGAATGCCAGCGCCTGAGACAGCGTGACGACAGAAACCCTGTTTATCTACAGGATCTGCATCGGCGTGATCCGCAAGGTTAGGCCGAGGAGGGTCGCCGCGAAGATGACCAAGGGAGAACGCGGCCTGCTATGTCTATGACACCGAGCACGATTGCCAGCGCGATTCAGCCAGACTTAGCGCACCATCAGCCGTCCTATCCGCGGCGTGGGCCGAGCAGGGGGTCGATCAGCTCCATTGGCAGCGGGAAGATGATGGTGTTGCTCTTATCGCCGGCAATCGCATTTAGGGTTTGCAGGTAGCGTAGTTGCATGGCTTGCGGCGACTGCGCCAGCACCTGCGCGGCCTGGAGCAGCTTTTCAGAAGCCTGCAACTCCCCTTCAGCATGAATTACCTTGGCGCGCCGCTCGCGCTCAGCCTCGGCTTGGCGGGCGATGGCGCGCACCATGGACTCGTCGATATCCACGTGCTTGATCTCCACGTTCGCCACCTTGATGCCCCAGGCGTCGGTCTGTGAGTCTAGGATCTGCTGAATGTCAATGTTCAAGCGTTCGCGTTCAGCTAGCATGTCATCCAGCTCGTGCTTGCCGAGCACCGAACGCAAAGTGGTCTGCGCCAGTTGCGAGGTGGCCTCGAGATAGTTCTGCACCTGGATGATCGCTTTCTGCGGGTCGATGACGCGGAAATACACCACTGCGTTCACCTTCACCGAGACGTTGTCGCGAGAGATAACGTCTTGGCTGGGCACGTCCATCACCATCACGCGCAGATCCACTCGCACCATCTGCTGGATGCCCGGCACGATGAGAACGATGCCCGGCCCCTTCACTTTCCAAAAGCGCCCGAGCAGAAACACTACGCCACGTTCGTATTCCCGCAGAACGCGGACGCTAGTCACCGCCAGAGCTATGATGAGCAGCAGGGCGCCGCTCCAGCCAAAGTCCCAGATCATGATTTTTCTCCTTTTTGTTCCGGTTTAACCACCAAGGTAAGCCCGTCCACTGCCACAATCCTGGCCCGTGTACCGCGGGCCAAAGCCGCCTCACTGCGCGCATGCCAGCGCTCGCCGAAGGCCTGAACCCAGCCTTCATGCTCGAAATCCTCAAGTGCCACCGCCGTACTGCCTGGCATTGCTTCGGTGCCGACGACTGCCGGACGCTGCCGCGCACGCAGTGCGAAGGCCCCAATGCCGGCCAGTACCAAGGCACTGGTTGCGGCTAACGGCACGATAAAGGCAAGCGAGATTTCCATGCCGGGGATGTCGCCATCGATCAGCATCAGGGAGCCGACGATGAAGGCGGCGATGCCGCCGAAGCCCAGTATGCCGAAGCTGGGTGCGAAGGCTTCCGCCGCCATCAGGGCAATGCCCACCAGCAGGAGCAGGGCACCAACGGCGTTGATCGGCAGCATGGCAAGCGCGTAGAGGGCCAGCAGCAGGCTGATGGCGCCGATTACACCGGCCACACCGAAGCCCGGCGTGTAGAACTCGAATAGCAGCCCGTAGATGCCGAGCAGCAGCAGAATCAGCGCGATATTGGGATCGGCCACCGCCGTCAGCAATCGTTCCTTCCAGTTGGGTTCGATGGTGACGATGGCGGCATCGGTGAGCATCAGTTTGTATTCGCCTTGCGCCAGGTTAACGTTGCGCCCGTCAGCCTGGCGCAGAAGATCGGGCAGGTCTGCGGCGACGAAGTCCACCACATTTAGCTTCAGCGCTTCTTCGGCAGACAGGCTTTCCGCCTCGCGCACCGCTTTCTCCGCCCATTCGGCGTTACGGCCGCGCAATTGGGCGAGACTGCGCAGGTAGGCGGCGGCATCATGCGCCGCCTTTTTCTCCATCGCACTAATGGGTGATGCGCGCTCATTCCCCCCGGTAGGCTTTTCCGTTGCCGGGAGCTTGCCGATATCACCGCCGATGCCGATTGCCACCGGCGTGGCGGCACCCAGATTGGTGCCCGGAGCCATGACGGCGATGTGGCTGGCGTATAAGAGGTAAGTGCCGGCACTGGCGGCGCGTGCACCGGAAGGTGAAACGAAAGTAGCCACCGGCACTGGCGAGGAAAGTATGCCCTGAATTATCTCGCGCATGGCCGAGTCGAGCCCGCCCGGCGTATTGAGCCTGAGCACTAGCAGCTCCGCCCGGGCCTGTTTCGCTTCGTCCAAAGCGCGCAGAAAATAGGCTGCGCTGGCCGGGCTTATGGCACCATCGATTCCGGTCACCACGACCGTCCTGGCAAAGGCGGCAAGCGGCAGAAGCAGCAACAGGGCGACAAAGCAGAGAAAGCGTTTCATTGTTTCCTTTCTGGACAACTTTGGCATCGCATTTCAATACATGTTCATCGTGCTGTGTGCTTTATATGCCCATTGGCGTATAAGAACAATATGCCTATATATTTTTCGGCACAGTTGCTGGATTTGTTTGCGCCAGCGCGACTTCCAGTTCGGGGATCCGTAGCTTCGGCACTGCCTTATCTTCTTCCCGGGTGACAATTCGAATAGAAGCGCTCGTGAGTGACCGCTTTTGTCCTGTTTTCGTGCCAGGCTGGCCGGTATGAAGGAATATTATTTCACCAAGGTTATCGGGATGTTCGCGAGGTGTATCACTTTGGTTGCCACTGAGCCGAGCACGAGATTGGCCACCGGTCCCATGCCACGCGTACCCATGACGATCATGTCACATTGACCGTGCTGCGCATGCCGAACAATCGCTTCCGCAACCTCGCCTGAGGCGAATTCCAAAACGTAGGGAATGTTGGCCTCGACCAACAGGGCGCAGGCGGAACTGGATGCGTCTCTCCCTGCCTTTTGTGACCATGCGTCAATAACATCCTGACGTGGCTTGAGCAGGATGTCGATATACAAGAGTTCAGGCTGCACGTTCACGACGTGCACCTCCATCGCCCCCAGGTTCTTGATCAAATGGATCAGATGTTTTACTGCGCGATTTGAATTTTCGGAGCCGTCTACTGGCAGCAGAATTTTGAGCATGCTTTCTCCTTCATATAATTTTCACATAATTTTATTATTGATCTTGAGCAACGAGCCATCAGCAAAAAACTCAACGTCGACTTTCGTCAGATGCCTTTATGGAAGCGACTACCAAGCGTAAAATTTACGTGCCAACAAAACCATAAATTTTTTCAATTCGTCCAGCAATAGCACGCTGGAAGCCACAGCAACAGCCTTGAACCAATCGTCAAGCTCCAGTGCTGTCGTGCCGAACACGCCTTGTGCCGGCGGCCAATTTACCACCAGGATTTGCAGCATCAGAACGCCCGCGAGCGCCAACCACAGCTTGCCATTGCGGAAAAAATGCGTATTGAAGGCGCTACCGGTTTCGGCGCGCGCATTGAACACGTTGAAGAACTGGAACAACACGAAAGTGGTAAAGGCCAGGGTCAGGGCATAAGTTTGCCCATGCATTTCCAGACCGTGCCGGAACAGGTAAAGCGTTCCAACCATCATGATCGCCCCGTACAGCGCCAGTCTGGCGAGACGCGGGCCGGTGAGTATCTGCGCTGCCTGGCGGCGCGGACGCTCGCTCATGATGCCGGCGCGACCCGGTTCCACCCCCAGCGTCATCGCGGGTGGGCCGTCCATGATAATGTTGATCCATAGCAGCTGGATCGCGGTAAAGGGCGCGGGCAATCCCAGCAGGGTGGCGGCGAGCACGGTGAGGATGGCGCCGATGTTGGTGGAGAGCTGAAAGCGCACGAATTTGACAATGTTATCGTAGATCACGCGGCCTTCTTCCACGGTTTTTACGATGGTAGCGAAGTTGTCGTCGGTCAGCACCATAACGGCCGCCTCTTTGGTGACCGCCGTGCCGGTGATGCCCATCGCCACGCCAATGTCGGCGGCTTTCAGGGCGGGCGCGTCGTTTACGCCATCGCCGGTCATCGCGACGACGTGGCCATCGTCTTTGAGCGCCCTGACGATTTTTACCTTATGCTCGGGGGCAACGCGGGCAAACACGGAAATGCCGTCAATGCGGCGGGATAATTCCATCTCGCTCATGGCGTCGAGTTCCCAGCCTTCGATCACCTCGCCCGTAAGCCCCAATTCGCGACCGATGGCGGCGGCGGTCACTTTGTGGTCACCGGTGATCATCTTGACTTGGATGCCGGCCCGGGCGCAGTGAGCAATGGCGGCCTTCGCCTCGGGCCGTGGCGGATCCATGAGTCCGGTCAATCCCAGGAAAGTCCAGCCTCCAGCCCATGCCCAAAGGTCGCCCGCCGGGTCGAAGTCGGCGATGGGGATGATCTTGCGTGCCACCGCCAGCACACGTAGCGCCTGTGCAGCGAGATGCTCGTTCTCGGCCTCGATGGCGGCGCGCGCTGCCGCGTCCAAAAGATGCTCTCCATCCTCCGCCAGATTATGGGTAGAACGCGCCAGTAGCGCATCGGGCGCACCCTTGATGAACATCTCCACCGTTTCGCCTGCATGGTGGAAAGTGGCCATAAATTTGTGGGCAGAATCGAAAGGAATCTCGGCGATGCGCGGCTGTTCCTCCTGCTCCGCCTCCGGATCGAGACCGCCTTTTTGCGCCAGCACCCACAACGCGCCCTCGGTGGGGTCGCCGATTAATTGCCCGTCGCGCACGCGCGAATCGGTGCAGAGTGTCATCGGCAGCAAGAAGGGATGAAGATCGCTATCACTCTCAAAGGCAATCCTGCCGTCAGGCGCATAGCCCTCGCCGCTGACCGAAAAACGCCGCCCGGCGAACCAACCGGCGCGCGCGGTCATTTGATTTAGGGTGAGGGTGCCGGTCTTGTCCGAGCAGATCACCGTAGTGGAGCCCAGCGTTTCTACGGCGGAAAGTTTCTTGAGGATGGCCCGGTTCTGCGCCATGCGCCACATGCCGATGGCCAGCGTCACTGTCACCACCGCCGGCAGCCCCTCGGGAATGGCAGCGACGGCCAACGCGACCGCAGTCATCGCGGCCTCAGTCCAAGGCTGCCCTCGCGCAAAATCAAGTCCAAAGATCACAGTTACCACTACACCTGCAATCGCTGCCAGCTTTTTCCCCAGCGTGTCGAGCTGTTTTTGCAGCGGGGTTTCCGATTCCTCGGTACTGGCGATTATCTCGGCGAGCTTGCCCATTTCAGTGGCCATGCCAGTGGCTGTCACCAGCATTTCGGCGCGACCGCGCGTTACCACCGTGTTCATGTAGAGCAGATTGATGCGGTCGCCCAAGGGTAGTTCGGCTCGGTCCAGCGCCGCCACCGACTTGCCGACGGCATGGGATTCGCCGGTCAGCGCCGCTTCCTCGATTTCGAGACTGTGAGCGGCCAGTAGGCGGCCATCGGCAGGAATGCGATCGCCCGCTTCTAGCAGCACAATATCGCCGGGAACGAGCAGCGCTGCGTCGGCCTCTTCCATGCGCGCGTTGCGGCGCACCCGGGCGCGCGCCGCCAGCATGCCCTTTAGCGCCGCCAGCGTTTGTTCTGCCCGCCGCTCCTGATAAAACCCCAGGCTGGCATTGAACAGCACCACGACGAGAATCACCACTGCATCTTTGAGTTCGCCGACCACCCAAGCGAGAGTGGCGGCGAACAACAGCACAATTACCAAAAAGTTCTTGAACTGGTCGAAAAACTTCAACCACAACGGGCGCGGTTTGGCCTCGATCAGTCTGTTCTCCCCATAGCGGACGAGGCGTGCATTAGCTTCAGGCGTGGCCAGACCGTGGGTCGCATTTACATCGAGCACCGCTGTCGCGGCATCGGGCGTCAGGGTGTGCCAAGAGCGTGTTTCAGTGTCCAATTTTCAGTACCCGTGTTAATACTACAGCCAAGTGTTGAGGCGGGGTGCGAGTTATGGCCAGAGGATCATGGTTTCGCCTTCTGGCCCGGCGGCATCACCAATACATCGCAGGGCGCATCTAGCAACAGATGCTTGGTCATGCTACCCAGTAACATATCGATAATTTCCGATTTGCCGTGTTTGCCCACCACCACCAAGTCCGCAGCCGTTTCACGCAGCATTTCCGGGATGACAACTTCCGGCATACCGAATACCACCTGGATGTCGGCCTGCTCCCCGTCCTTCAGGCTGTTCGCCAGGGTGTATAGCGCATCTTGGGCGCGTTGACGCTCATCCTGGCGAAAGTGATGAATGTCTTCATCGGAGACGCCGGCAAATTTCAGCTTACCCTCGAACGGCACTTCGAAAGCATGCGCAAGGGTGAGATGAGCCTCGGGCGCGACGCGGTGGGCAAGTTTGGCTACCGCAAGGCTGTGGATTGAGAGATCGAGCGGTACCAGCACGCGCCGGTAGGGTCTGTCAGGTTCGCTCCGCACCACCAGTACGGGCATGGTGGCTTCCCGTACCACCCGTTCGGCGGTAGCGCCGAGGAAGAATTCGCGCGCCGGATGTTCGCCCATCGCGCCCAATATCACCATATCCGCGCCGATTTCCTGCGCGGCGCGGCTGATCTCGCGGTGAGGCTGGCCGACCGTGAGCAGTGGCGTCACCTCGATCTGCCAGCGCCCGGCCAGGTCTTCCGCCAGCCGGCGCAAGGCATCCTCGTAATGTCCGATCAACTGCGCTTCGGAACTAGCGTAACCGTGCAGCAGAAGACCGTGTAGGCGTTCCAGAGCCAGCCCAGAGAGGCTGTGCAGCAGGGTGAGGCGGGCGCCGTGCTCTGCCGCCAGCAGCGCGGCGCGTTCCTCGGCACGGCTGGAACTAGCGGAAAAATCGGTGGCGGTCAGGAGGACAGTGATTGGTTTCATGCGGGAGCCTTGTTTTCTCGTAGGATGTGTCGGAGTTTATCAGCAGCGTATTCAGCGGCATCAAAGTAGGGGTGAAAAATCAGTTCAGCCCCGGCTTTTTTCAGCACATGGGTGTCTTCTTCACTTTGCGCAGCGACCGCGATTTGACCAGTGTAGCCGTGCTCGCGCAGGGCAGTAATCAGGGCACGGTTAATGCCGGTGTCGTGCAAGGTGCTGACCGCCCAACAGACCTCGGCGAGGGGTAAGCTGGCGGGTAGTTCGGCATCCTCGGCATCGCCGAAGCGGACATTGAGTCCATGATGGCGGGTTCGGCGCACGGCTTCGGGGTCGAAATCCACCCCCAGCGTATTGATGCCCTGATTTTGCAGGCGCTGCATCAGCCTACCACCGTAGCGCCCGAGACCGAATACGATCACTGCAGGCATCGGCTCCGATTTTTGCTCCGCCATGTGTTCGCGGAACGGTGTCCTGCGTTCGAACACACCCAGTGAGGATTTGAGTTTTTCGTACAAGGTTTGGCTGTTAAGCACAAGATAAGTGCAGACGCTGATGGTCACCAAGCCGACCAGGGTGACCAGGCCCAGGGCATCTCCGCCAACGTGACCCAAGCTCACGCCCATGGCAACGAAGACGATGGAAAACTCTGATATCTGCGCCACCGTGAGACCCGCCATGAAACCGGTGCGCTTGCGATAGCCCATATAACCCATGATGGCCATTACAATAAAGGGATTGCCGATCAGCACGAAGGCAGACAGCACCAGCGCTGCCACAGCCTGACCCTCGAAGGCCTGGAATTCCAGCTTCGCCCCCAGGTCGAGAAAGAAAAACAGCAGCAGAAAATCACGCACCGGGTTGAGCCGGCCACTCATGGCCTCGCGGTAGGGCGAAGTCGCGAGAGAGAAACCGGCGAGAAAAGCCCCTACCTCTTTGCTGAATCCGAGCATTTCTCCCAGGCTCGCCAGTGCGACCCCCCAGGCGATGGCGAACAGCAGCATCAATTCCTGCGAGTGCGCCACCAGATCGAGCAGGCGCGGCAGCACGTAGCGCATGGCTGCAGCCAGCAGTAGGCCTGCAACGGCGAGTTTCAGCGCGATCATGCCCAAGGTTGCGGCTATGCCTCCTGTCCCAGCCATATTCAGGGTGCTCATGGTCATCATGGCGATGAGCACGGCGATATCCTGCACGATGAGGAAGCCCACGGCGATGCGCCCGTGCAGGGAGTCCAATTCCTTTTTGTCGGACAGCAGCTTGACGATGATGATGGTGCTGGAGAAGGTCAACGCTACTGCTACGTAAATGGCCTTGAGGTGATCCATGCCTAAAGCCAGGCCCAGCAAATAACCAAACAGGATGGTGAAAAATAGTTGTCCCAGCCCGGTGGCCAGCGCCACAGCGCCCAAACGGCGGACCAGATGCAGGTCGAGCTTGAGACCGACGGTAAAGAGTAACACCGCCACCCCGACCTGAGCCAGCAGGTCTAGCGGATCGTGCGCCGTGATCCAGCCCAGCCCCACCGGCCCTGCCAGAATGCCCACCACGATGTAAGCTAGGATCAGGGGCTGACGCAGGCGGATCGCCAGAGCGCCGATACCGGCAGCCGCGGCGAGCAGCAGGGAGACTTCCTGGAAAGTTCCGGTCATGGTGACTTCACCGGGATACGCCAGGGGCGTTCGTCAATGTCCATGCTGAAAGAGAATCCATGTGTTGAGGACGTACATAAGAAATAATCCGAGGCTGACCCAGGTCAGTCCCATCACGGCACGCCTTTGCGGGCGGAAGATCAAACCCACGGCTACCAAGGCGCTCATCATCACTGAAGTGAATGCGGTCAGCGCGTGGCTGGCATCGACGTGCGCAAGCAGAGGGCCATTGGTGTAGAGCACGTCATCCACCGACAGAATGATGATGTTGAACAAGTTGCTGCCCAGCAGATTGGCGATGGCCATGTCCAGCGCTCCGATGCGCAGTGCTGAAATGGTGACTGCTACTTCAGGGGCGCAGGTTACAACCGTAACCAGCAAGGTTCCGACAAAACTTTGCCCCCAACCCATCAAGCCGGAAATATCCTTGGCGACAAACGGTAGCCAGGATCCTGCTATCACCACTGCTGTAGCCGCCAGC
This sequence comes from Candidatus Nitrotoga sp. CP45, assembly GCA_003402375.1. GTDB lineage: Bacteria > Pseudomonadota > Gammaproteobacteria > Burkholderiales > Gallionellaceae > Nitrotoga. The sequence goes on along the minus strand of QFXJ01000012.1, from coordinate 41,466 downwards.
GCATAACCTTTAATGGCGCTGCGCAGTGTTACATCCGGATAACGCTCGGCGGATACCTCGGTGTATTCGGATAAGGTGCGGCGTTCGTAGCTGTAAACGATGCGCATTGCAATGAAGTAGACCAGCACGATGAACGGCGAGTAAAGCCCCACATGTCCCCATGCCGGACTTATTCCCACCTTATCCAGCAGAAGGCTGAAACCTGCGAAAGCGATTAGGATTGTGCCCAGTGAAGCCGACAGGACATGCCCTTGAGCGGCGCGGCTATACAGGGTCTCGCGCCGGTACAGCGCATCCAGCATTACCAGAATAAAGAGATTAAACACCGTGCTGCCCAACACATTGCCGACGGCGATGTTAGGCGCGTTGACGAACGTGACGGCGGAAATTCCGGTGAACAGCTCGGGCAGCGAGGTGGAAGTAGACAGCAGGATGAGACCGATCCAAGAGGCAGACATGCCGGTTTTTTCGGCGATGATGTCTCCATAGCGGGAAAGAAAATAGCCCGCGTAGCCGATGACGGCGAGACAAAGCAGAAGTTGCAACCAGAGCAGCATGTCGGGGCATCTCCTTGACGGGTGGACGGTTGAATATTACAGCGAAACTGTAATCTTTTTTTAAAACTCTGTTAGTGTTAAATAGAAATGTCCGCTATTTTTTAGGCATTTCTCCAAGCTTTGTAGCCGTGTCAAGGGCGGGCTTTAGCCCGGCGAAGAGAACCCTTCGGCATAAAGGTTATATATGCACCGCGTAGTTGTAAATGCAGCACTTCCGCGTTTATCACCATGAAGACATAGATTTTTTGTTAAGGAAGGCGGTCATTTCTATTTAGTGTTGACTGTTCGCAGTAACAGCCATAAATCTAGCGGGTTGAAGTTCCGTCTGGAGAATTTTCCGTACGCTTAGGTAGTATGATGAAGCAGCGTTGTGGCGACATGGGGCCGTAAGTTTCCAAACAGTAAGAGAGCAGGCCGTAACGCAAGTGACTCTACACGTAGCCCCGTAAACGAAAGGGGGAAGCCGATCCTGTAGTCAAAAAAATGCCGCTGGATGGGTGTTGAAATAATGGAAGTGGCATCCATCGATTTCCAGGGTAGCAGGGTCGGCATATTCCCGAAGATTGATTGCCCAGTGCTGGAGACATATTGCGGCGTTGGGGAGGCCACCGACTGTGCGTAAAGGGAACGAAAATGCAGCGGCTTGATGGGGAAGGGCAGGCGAGAGCCAACTCTCTAAATCTACCCATTTTTGTCTTAAAGTTCCTATCAAAGCGCTTTATTAATCCCTGTCATGGCCCCCACTACGGCCTCTGCCATCCCACTTCTCTCGTTGGAAGCGGCTATGTTCACGATAGCCAGGAACATAAACATTGTTATACCAACTATCTTGAACAAAATAGACTGGCTGGCCACAGGCGCCATATTTGCGGCAGTGTTTGCGCCAGTTTTTCCGATGGCCCGGGGGTGCGCGCAGATAAATCGGTTGGGGCGCCATACCCATTGGCATGGGTTGGACCATAACAGGCGCTGGATAAATTAACCGGGGTTGTGGGTAGTTGCCGATGTCGATTCGACCATAAAATCCGGGTTGGCCGACACTAATGGCTACGCCGACATCGGAAGCGAGTGCCGGAACAGCGATAGTGACCAGCGCCGCTACAATTAAAAAACGCTTCATTTTAGAACCCTTTTTTCGTTAGCAATATTGATCTAACGCGCTGGCAGACTAAACGATGACATTTGATATTGATTGGTGTCAGGTGAATTTCAAAATGACCATCACTGGGTGTATTTGCCGCCAGCGCGTTATCCAAATTGCTGATACAGGAAATGCCGCGAAAGACGATTGAATCCCTGTTATTCGGAAGGTTCGGGACAGCATGGATAATTATATATTCGTGTTGAAACAGTGTGCGATCGTATGCCGAAGCATATTTACTTTACTTGGCAGAAGGCAATATGAAGGCATTTGAATACGCTTTCGCTATTTGCAAATCGAGTTTGTGTAAGGTTTGATAGACCTCTAGCACTTTGTTCTGCTGACCTTGGCGTGAATAGGCCTCGCCCAAGTTATACCAGCTACTTGCCTTTTCCGGTTCGATGCGAACCGCTTCCCGATAGGCGGCAATCGCCTGCTCGTATTGTTTAAGATTTCCATAAGCGATACCTAAATTATTCCAGGCGGAGGCATATTCTGGATCAATGCGTAGCGCCTCCCGGTAGGCCTGGATTGCCTGTTCGTGTTGTTTGATGTTGTTATGGATATTGCCTAGATTATTCCAGGCGTCGGCATATTCAGGCTGAATGCGCAGCGCGCTTCGATAGGCTTTAATTGCTTGCTCATATTGTTTGAGGTTTTTGTGGGCAATGCCCAAGCTAAACCAAGCGTCTGCACTTACCGGCTCACTTTTGACCCACTGTTGCGAAAGCTTCAACATTCCTTGCCAGTCTTGTTTGTATTCCAGCGCGACTACGCGGTTAAGCCAAACCAGGCCGCTTTTTTTCGCTACCATTGGAGCGCCCTGAGCCCGTTTCGGCAGTTCCCCTATCCAATCTACGGGTAGGGCGAAATTGAGATTTTGTCCCTCGGCGTTATAAAACGTGGTGATGCCGATTAATTGTCCTTGGTCATCGAATAGTCCACCACCGCTAGAGCCGAGAGAAATCGCGGCGGAGGTCTGGATGTATTCCGCGCCTTCGTGCGGCCGCAAACTGGAAATAAGCCCTTCGCTCAAGGTCAGCTCCAAGTCTTCCGGTGCGCCGATGGCATAGACGCGCTGGCCCACCTTGAGTTTTTTAGCGGTACCAAGAACGACCGGGGGCGCCCGCAAATCCGGCACATTTAATTGGCACAGATCGCGGCTAGGGTCTGAATATTGCATAGTGGCCGAGAATGTTTTGCCGGATTGCCGTACTTGTCGGCTTTTACCTCTTTTCGCAACATGACAATTGGTAATTACTTGGCCGACGCCTATGACCACGCCACTGCCCTGTCCGATGAATTCATCTTTCGAATCGAAGATGTCTACTACTACAACGGAAGGTGATACCTGTTCAAAAATTTGTTCTGGTGTCTTGGCTGCGGCAAGTGTAGAAAGCAAAGCTAGTGCAGAATTGGCGACCAGGACTGAGTAAAAATATTGGAGTCTCATTATTTCCTCATTTTAATTTTTAGACAATGCCATGTATAGGGATTGGGTTCGATAATAGTGGTTCGTTTATTTAACACAAACCAGGTTTTATCCCTGAATTTTTTGTCAAGTCAATAAATATTGAATATGTTATTGAGGCCATGGCTACTCTGATGAAAAACTGCTTTTCGAGTTTAATTGTTTTTTAGGATGCCCTTAACGAGGTTCAATTTGCCATAAGTGCTGGGCGACAGACAGCCAAGCGCCTAACCAGCCAAGGTAGGCTGATAATAGCAACAGTATGGAGCTGTCGCCTATGGAGGGTAAATGCAAAGTAAAGCTGCTGGCATACAAATGCGTCAACTCAGAGAGGCTATTATTGAGCAGACGTAAACTGATAGTAATGATAAACCAGGCTGTGGCACCTCCTAGCAGCCCTTGTAAAAGACCAAAGTAAAGAAACGGTCGGCGGATGAAGGCATTGGTGGCACCGATTAGTTTGGATACCTCAATTTCTTCGCGCTGGGTGAGAATTTGCAAACGGATGGTGTTAAAGGTAATGGCTATTAGCGCAAAGCTAAGCAGCACAGCGAGAATAAGTACGGCCAACAGGCCGAATTTAAGTATTGCCTCAAGCTTGCGTGCCCAAGCTGAATCCAGTTGCACATACTCGATTTTAGGCCATTTTTTAAATTCATCGCGCAACGCTTCCAGCGCTTGTGCATCAGATATTTTTGGGTAGATAACATAAGCGTCCGGCAGCGGGTTTTGTGCCAGTCCGCCGATTACATCGGTCAGTCCGGTGGTTTGTTTTAGTTGTTCCAGCGCTTGGTCACGTGGCACAAACTTTAACTGGTTGATGCTAGCGTGTTGTTTCAATTGTTTGCCGATATGGGCGACTTCGTCATTGCTGGCATCCATGCTCAAGAATATACTGATTTGCGGTGTGCCAACCGCTTGTTCAGCCATGCTTTGTAAACTTTTAAGCATTAAATACATGCCTGCCGGCAAGCTGAGCGCAATGCCGATCACCAGAATATTTAGCAGACTGGATAGCGGTGTGGTGAAGAAACGGCGCAGGGTAAACAGCAATACGTGGACATGCGATACTAGCCAGTTTTTCATGGGCACAACTCCCCATTCTTTAGCGCTAGCACGCGTCCCTTGAACTGGCGCAGAATGCTTTCGTCATGGGAAGAAATTAGCAGCGTGACACCGACCTGATGGAACGATTTGAAGATACCCATGATGTCGCTGGCATAGTCCTTATCAAGATTGCCGGTCGGTTCATCTGCCAACAGGATGGAAGGGCGGTTGACTATGGCGCGTGCGATGCACAAACGTTGTTGTTCGCCGCCGGACAGTGCAATTGGGCTGGTTTTTTCGCGCTTGAGCAAGCCCACCTTGTCTAGCGCGGCTCGCACCCGCTTGGCGCTTTCGCGATGGTCGAAGCCGCAAATTCGCAATGGCAACATTACGTTGTCGAACACGCTGCGGTCGAACAGTATTTTATGATCCTGGAAAATTAAGCCAAGGTTGCGGCGCAAGTAGGGCAATGCCCCGCTTTGGATCGAACTGACATTCTGTCCTTTGACTACAATGCTGCCAGAGCTGGGGCGTTCAATGGCGGCGATGAGTTTGAGCAAAGTGCTCTTGCCTGCGCCGGAATGGCCGGTGAGGAATATCATTTCACCCTCGGCGATCTCAAAACTAACATTTTTCAGTGCTTCATAACCTCCGGGGTAACGCTTGCATATTTGGCTGAACTGGATCATTCGTCCAGCCCCAGAAGTGCCGTGACGAAGTCTTCCGCTACAAATGGACGCAGGTCATCCAGCCCTTCACCCACACCAATAAAGCGCAGGGGGATGGGATGCGCCTTGGCGATGGCAGCAATTACGCCACCTTTGGCCGTGCCATCCAGCTTGGTCAGTATCAATCCCGTGACGGCCAGCGCATCGTCGAATGCCTTGACTTGGCTTAACGCGTTTTGCCCGGTATTTGCGTCCAGTACCAGCAGCACTTCATGTGGTGCACCGGGTAACGCCTTGGCGATAACGCGCTTGACCTTTTTGATTTCTTCCATCAGATGAGTCTGGGTAGACAGGCGTCCGGCAGTATCGGCCAGTACTATATCGATTTTGCGTGCCTGCGCTGCTTGCACCGCATCGAAAATCACCGCTGCGGCATCGCCGCTTTGCTGGGCAATGACGGTCACGTTGTTGCGCGCACCCCATTCCATCAGCTGTTCGCGCGCAGCGGCACGGAAGGTATCACCTGCGGCCAACAGTACTGATTTGCCCTGCCCCTGGAAATACTTTGCCAGCTTACCAATGGAGGTTGTTTTGCCAGCGCCATTTACGCCGGCCAGCATAATGACGCAAGGTTTATGCAGATCAGTTTCCAAAGGCTGAGCCAGTGGCTTGAGCAGTTTGATCAGATCGTGCGCTAACGCCTCCTTTAGCTGAGCGGCTTCAGTGAGTCGCTGCACTTTGACTTGTCGGCGCAACTCGGCCAGCAAGAAGCGAGTTGCATCCATTCCAACATCTGCGGTAATCAGAATGGTTTCCAGCTCCTCATATAGTTCATCGTCGATCTTGCCGCCACGACCAAACAAATCGGACATTTGATCGGCTGTGCGCGCCAATCCGCTCTTAAGTCGACTGATCCAGCCGCTTTTCTTAGGCGTGTCTTCGACCGGGTTGGACTTGCTTTCAATTGGGGTTTTTTTTAGGAAGCCGAACATTTTAAGGGAGTTTTGGGAGGTGGCAGAAAAGTAACTAAATAGCGCATAATACACATCACTCGTGACGGCTTTTGCCATCGTTGTTATTCTATTCTGATTGAGTTGTTTTGGGCTAAAAAAATGCGTATACACATATTAAAATATCTGCTGACTATTGCTGTTTTATGGCCTGCGATGCTTTTATTCGCTGTTGAGGCGCAAGCAGAGGTATTTGAAAAGACTCTCGGCAATGGCCTTAAGGTAATAGTCAAGGAAGACCACCGTGCCCCCGTTATAGTTCAACAAATATGGTATCGCGCCGGCAGCATGGACGAAAATATCGGCGTCACCGGTATCGCACATGTGCTGGAACACATGATGTTCAAGGGCACCAAAAGCGTGCCGGTTGGGCAGTTTTCCAAGCGTATATCTGCTGCGGGCGGACGCGAAAATGCCTTCACCAGTAACGATTACACTGCGTATTTCCAGCAATTGCACAAATCTAAGTTACCTCTCGCCATGCAGCTCGAAGCCGACCGTATGCGCAACTTGCATCTGACCGAAACTGAATTCAGCAAAGAAATTAAAGTCGTTATGGAAGAGCGGCGCATGCGCACGGATGATGAGCCGCGCGCCCTGATGAATGAAAAACTGATGGCCGCGGCCTTTCAGGAACATCCTTACCGGACTCCGGTAATTGGCTGGATGAACGATTTGCAGACACTTTCCGTAAATGATGCCAAGACGTGGTATAAAAATTGGTACGTGCCCAATAATGCGACATTAGTCGTGGCAGGAGATGTCAAGGCGAGCGAAGTGTTTGCGTTGGCGCAACGTTTCTATGGCGGGATTCCAGCGCGTAGTTTGCCTGCGCGCAAGCATTTTAACGAGCCGTCACAGTTAGGCGTGAAGCGCATTGTAGTAAAAGCTCCGGCGCAGCTGCCGCAGCTGGTAATGGCTTATCACGCCCCGTCATTACGCGACCCAGAGAAAGATTGGCAGCCTTATGCCTTGCAGATACTGGCTGGCATTCTCGATGGCAATGCTTCGGCACGCTTGAACAAAATATTAGTACGGGAAAAACAACTAGCCAGCAATGTTGGCGCTGAATATGACGCCACCTCGCGCGGGCCAAGTCTGTTCATGTTAGAAGGCACACCCAGTGAAGGCAAGAGCGTGACGGAAATAGAAGATGGTTTGCGCGAACAAATAGCAATTCTGAAGCGTGACGGGGTGAACGAAGATGAACTTAAACGCGCAAAGGCACAGGTGACTGCCAGTGAAGTGTACAAACTCGATTCGCTGTTTTATCAGGCGATGCAGATTGGACAGATGGAAAGTATCGGGCTGTCATACAAAACTATTCCTTTGATCCTGAAAAAATTGCAAGCGGTAACAGCGCAGCAGGTGCAGGACGTGGCGCGGGAGTTTCTGCAGGACGACCAGCTGACCATGGCCGTGCTTGAGCCACAGCCACTTTCCGGCAAACCGAAACAAATGAATAAAGGGGCATCACATGCACACTAAATTACTTGCCGCTGTGGTGTTGTTGCTAACCGGCATCGCCTCTGCACTCGCCACGCCCCATATCCAGCATTGGACATCGCCGAGCGGCGCGCGTGTATATTTTGTGGAAAACCATGATCTACCCATGCTGGATTTAACAGTGACTTTTGCCGCAGGAAGTAGCTTTGATGTAACGGAAAAATCCGGATTGGCAGGGCTGGCGCATAGAATGTTGGATCTCGGCGCAGAAGGTTTGAGTGAGGACGACATCGCACGCAATCTGGCCGATATTGGTGCGCAATTTGGAAAAAATTTCGATGCGGATCGTGCGGGAATAAGTTTGCGCACATTAAGCAGCACTGTAGAACGCGTTCAGGCGCTGGATATTCTGGCGCGCGTGCTGCAACATCCGTTGTTTAAAGAAGATGTGTTGGCGCGAGAAAAAATACGCTTGATCGCTGATTTAAAAGAAGACGAAACCAAACCGGAAAGGATTGCTGAAAAAGCCTTTGGCAAGGCCGTATTCGGTACTCATCCTTATGGTTTGCCATCGTCGGGTGAAGTCTCCGCCGTAGAAAATATTCAGCGCGCCGACATTGAAGCATTTTATCGTACCCATTATTTGGCTAAAACTGCCGTGGTTGCCATTATGGGCGATGTAACGCGCGCCGAAGCTGAAGCTATCGCGCAAAATCTTACCGCGCAATTACCCCAAGGTGTTGAAGCGGTGCAGATTGCGCCGGTGGCTATGCAAATTAAAGCGAATGAGCAACGCATAATACATCCGGCTACTCAGAGCCATATTTTGATGGGTGCGCCTGGTTTGGCACGCAAAGACCCCGATTATTTTGCCCTTTATGTGGGCAACCACATTCTCGGCGGAGGAGGATTTGTATCCCGCCTGATGCACGAAATCCGCGAGAAGCGCGGTCTCGCTTATAGTGTATATAGTTATTTTATACCGATGAAGCTGCCAGGCGCTTATCAGATTGGACTGCAAACCAAAAAGAATCAAGCCGATGAGGCGCTGCGACTAGTGCGCGCTACGCTACGCGAGTTTATAGATAAAGGCGTGACGAAAAAAGAATTACAAGCATCCAAGCAAAATATCATTGGCGGTTTTCCGCTGCGTATCGATAGCAACAAAAAAATAGTTGACTACTTGAGTGTCATCGGATTTTATGAGTTACCTTTGACCTATTTAGATGATTTTGTCGGAAATGTTGATAAGGTCACCATCGAGCAAATCCGCGCAGCCTTTGAGCGGCGCGTGAATCCAGATGCAATGGCTACCGTGATAGTTGGCGCTCCAGAGACCCAAAAGCCAAGTAACGAGGGAGCCGTGCAATAAATCGGGTACGCATCATCGGTGGCACCCATCGTAGCCGTTGGGTTGGGTTTCCAGACGCGGAAGGCCTGCGCCCCACACCGGATCGCGTGCGTGAGACTTTGTTCAACTGGCTGGGACAGAATCTTAACGGCAGGCGCTGTCTTGATTTGTTCGCTGGCAGTGGGATATTAGGATTGGAAGCGGCATCGCGCGGTGCGGCAGAAGTAGTAATGGTTGAGCGCAATCGTACGGTCTTTCGCGCCTTGCAAGAGACCCTCATAAAATTAGCCTGCTCTAATGTATTGCTGCGTTGTGAAGATGGGTTAGAATTCGCGCGCCAAAAAAATGGGCTATTTGATGTCATTTTTCTTGACCCCCCGTTTCAGAGTGACTATCTGCCAACATTGCTTCCCTTGCTGGCTGACAAGCTAACGCAAAACGGGTTGGTGTATGTTGAAAGTGGTGCGGTGTTTAAACCTGACAAGGATTGGCAAGTAGTGAAACGCGCTAAAGCGGGAGCTGTGCATTATCAATTATTGAGCCGCGAAAATACGTTAACAGTATGATTAAAGTTATTTATCCTGGTACTTTTGATCCAATCACGCGCGGGCATGAAGATGTAGTCCGCCGTGCCGCAGGACTGTTCGGTGAAGTTGTGGTGGCTGTGGCGGAAAGTCGCAGCGCTACTTTGTTTACCTTGAATGAGCGCGTGGCCATGGCGAGAGAAATTTTCGCTGACTTTACCAATGTACGGGTGGAAGGTTTTTCTGGTTTGCTGATGAATTATGTGCGAACGCAAAATGCGCGTGTAGTTTTGCGTGGTTTGCGCGCAGTGTCGGATTTTGAATATGAATTTCAGATGGCAGGAATGAACCGTAGCCTGCATCCTGATGTCGAAACATTATTCTTGACGCCGGCGGAACATTACACTTTCATCTCCGCTAGCATAGTGCGTGAAATCGCGCGCTTTGGCGGCGACGTCAGTAAGTTTGTTTCTCCTTTGGTGGCGATCAAATTGACTGAGAAAATTAACTTGATTGACAAAGGAACAGTGTGGCCCTGATTATTACCGACGAATGTATCAACTGCGACGTGTGCGAGCCAGAATGCCCGAACGACGCTATTTCGCAAGGCGATACTATTTATTATATTAACCCCGGCAAATGCACCGAGTGCGTGGGACATTATGAAACGCCACAATGCGTGGAAGTTTGTCCGGTAGATTGCATTCCGCTTGACCCCGTTCATACGGAAAGCAGGGAGCAGCTTCAAGCTAAATATGAAAAATTAATGGCGGCGAAGGGCAAGTAACAGGTGGCCATTATTTAGCGGAAATGTTAGTAACTTCTGGATAATTATGATCGATCACCGCAGTAAGCTTTTACGTCCCGTTTTCCCCTTGCTATTGTGTATCCTATAAACTTTTATGGAAAATTGCCCTGCCATGATTGATGTTCATCAATTGCTGGGCAATTAGTACCATATTACCTTGAGGTGGTGGCCATTGTTCGCTTACCGCAGACAACACCGAGCGTCTTCTCAAATACTAAAGGGCTGCTGAGTCAGAAAGCGCGCTGCCGCACCCAGCGTAAACAGGTTGGGCGTTTGGTCAGCAGGCAAAAGGGTTTTAATGGCAGCATGGAACTTGGCATAATTGCCGCTGTAGGAGCCGTTATTCCACACTTTTAACAGTTGCTCAGTAAATGCACCGTTGTGTTCGCCATCCATGGATGTCTGGTTGTCTTGGCAGCCGGAGATTAGAATGACCGCCGGTTTGAATTTTTTCGCTATCGCAGTTAGCCGAGGACTCACAACCAGTTGGGCGAGCACACTGTCCGGATCCGGTAGTGAAGCTTTACCGGCGGCTTTAGCCACGTCTTGTTGCAGCTTATCGTAAAATGCTTGGTGTTCGCGGTAGGTACGCATACCCACGGCAAGCGGCATCATCTTTGAACGCCCAATCGTAGGCCAGATCATGCCGGGCTGCGGTGGTGCGGCACGTGTCACGGTGCCGCTATGGCAACTGTCGGAGAGCACAAGCACACGAACCCCTGCTGCGAATTGGCTTAATTCGAAATACAGCTCGTCGTCGATGAGTTGGCCGTCATAGAGGCACCAAGTCTCGTCTTTTTTGTCATCCTCTTCCCCAGTGACATCGGGTACTTGGCCGCCATGACCGGAATAGGTAAGGAAGAACAGGTCACCGGCTTCCAATTGCTTGGCGGCACTACGAAGGGCAGCCAGCATATTGGCGCGCGTGCCCTTTTTGGTCAGCAACACGGTGGATTTCATACCACGCGACTTGGCAATCGCCGCCATGTCCTTGGCATCAAATTCGCAGGCACTGAGCTCGCCGCTCCAGCCACCATATTCGCTAGGGTTTACAGCATTTAGGCCAATGTGCAACGACATTGCCTTGGCTTTGGTTGTGGGTAATTTAGCTTTCTTTTCCATTTTAATCTCCTCGGTTGATGTGCGGCAGAATTTTGCTACTTGAGATAAAGGGGTGGAGGTGCAATTACAATATAGTTTTAGTTACTTGGCAAATTTGCCAAACGTATTTTTATCAGGTTCAGCCTACATATACATCCGATGTTAAGTGTTAGGCAATCATACCGCTTAGCGTGGATAGGCGCGTAATTCATATCGAATAATTGTTGTATGATGTGTCGTAGATAAAGTAATTGGTTTTCCCCGCATTTAACTTTGAATAAATTATTTGTGGGCATCAAAGTCACCCGACCGTATCAAATTTCAACATGGAAACTTGGACGATCAAAATTGTTTTTTCGTTTGACCAGTGTTTCCCAAACTTACTAGTGAAATGATCCGGGCACATGGGTGTTTAAACTGGCGTCATGGGATACGAAATACATTATTGAGATATGTGCCCGAACTGTGGATTGACTAATAGTAAACAAATTTAATTTAACGTGGAACGATACTTCAAGGATTAAAAAATGAGCCAGCTAGATGTAACCACGCTTAACCAAAAATTCGCCATTCCTGGACAACTTGAATTTACTGAGGACGTGAGCGGTTTGATTATGGCGCGCATTGCCAATAAGCAAGCACAGTCCACTATTGCATTACAGGGTGCGCATGTCATGACCTTTGAGCCTGTAGGCGAAAAACCGGTCATTTGGCTTAGTCCTGCAGCCAAATTAGGTCGCGGCAAATCCATTCGTGGTGGTGTGCCAATTTGTTGGCCGTGGTTTGGAGCCCATGTAACCGACAGTACCTTTCCAGGTCATGGATTTGCCCGTACCGTCCCCTGGCAAGTTGTGGCCAGCGAAGCATTATCGGATGGCAGTACGCGCATCACCTTTGAATTGCCACAGAGTTCAATTCCTGTTGCGCAGTGGTCGTATGCTTGCCGGGTGCAGAATATCGTTACAATCGGCAAGGAGATGAGCGTGGAACTTGTCACCGAAAATACCGGCCAAGTAATGTTTGAAATTGGCGAAGCGTTACATACTTACTTCGTTATCAGTGATGTGGATAAAGTTCGCATCACCGGTTTGGAAGGGTGTGCTTATCTTGATAAGGTTGGTGATTGGCAACGCAAAACACAAGACGGCGCAATCACGATAGCCGCAGAAGTAGACCGTCTTTATGTGGATACCGACTCAGATTGTTTGATTGATGACAGCGGCCATAAGCGCTGTATTCGTATTGCCAAGCGCGGCAGTCTTTCCACAGTGGTGTGGAACCCATGGGTAGAAAAAGCCGCGAAAATGGGTGATTTCGGCAGCGATATCGGCTATCGCGGCATGGTCTGTGTGGAAAGCGCGAATGCGGCTGAGAACATAGTTAAAGTCGCAGCGGGTGCAACCCATTCGTTGCATGTAACCTACAGCATTGAGAAAATATAATCGTAAATATGCTGTGATGGTTTCAAAATATATTATTGATTTATATAATAATATTATATTCTCCCTTTTTTATTTCTTATTCTTTCTGAAATATTTGAATGTTAGAATTGACTCCAGGTTTCGTTACTATGTTTCGCTATTGTGGCAAGTGCCGCTTAACCCATCATTCCACCGGCCTTGCGCATGAAGCCGCGCAAGGCCGGTGAATTCAAACGTTATCTTTCATGAACACCACCGAGGCACTTCTCAACGACTTCGCAACGCGCTCCTTTCGGGACACGGCGGATCAAGATTACATCGCGGCTCGATTGGCGTTTTGGTCTCGTCTTATTCCCCAGTTTCTTTGGTCTAGCCTGCAAGCGTTTGAGAAATACTTAAAGTGCGTGCTAGTCTTGAATCGAATTAAAGCAAATCGAGGTCATGACCTTGGCGATATCCTCAAAAAGTTCGATCAAGCAAAGCCATTTGAGCTCCGGCTAACCGAACCCTGCAAGAAATTTCTCGTTTTCTTGGATACGTATGGCCGCCATAGATACTTCGAGAGTTCATGGTATGTGGAGGGCGAGGAAATTGTCGAACTCGATCGCGCAGTATGGGAGGTGCGAAGATACGCGCGCAAGATGCGCTATGAGTTCGAAGGCATGGGCGGCACCAAGATTAATGCTCTTCCAATCGAGATCAAGCGAAATGTAGATGCCGAGTCGCGGCACCCACAGGAATTTCACATCACTGGCGGTCTTCTAGAATCCATTATCGAAAAGACTGACCACCCAGCAAGAGAGGCTCTCATTTGGCAGAACGGCTTTTTTGGAAAGTCGCGCCGTAGGGCAGTTCGACTGAGAAGCGGTTTGCAGGCTGCGAATTCACCGCTCACGCTTCATCCAGAGCTGCTCGATGAAGTCTTAAAATATGTTTGGCTTCCGAAAGATGTGATAGATGCGTATCGGAATGCAAGATAACCCGGCAGTCAACCGGACGCTACGCAATAAAAACAGCGGAATAACTGGCGGAATAACTGGGGTCAGAGTAAATTTAAAGTTTCAGTTATGGAATCTTATAATTATTCACTTCACTAAAATTACTCTGACCCCAATTACACTGGGCTTTGTGATTGATAAGGAGCCAGCCTATGAAAATATTGATAACTGGCGGAACTGGATTTATTGGCCAAACATTATGCCCAGCATTACTTGCAGCGGGTCACACATTAACGGTTTATAGCCGTCACTCTGATAAAGTCACTGCCATCCTTGGCGATCGAGTTGCGCAACTCAATTCCTTGAAGACACTATCTGAGTCTGATTACTTTGAAGCCATTATCAATCTTGCTGGCGCACCGATTTTTGGTAAACGTTGGACGGATGAACGAAAGCTGGTCCTTCTACATAGCCGCATTGATATTACTCAGGATCTAGTGAAATTTATTGCGCGTGCACAAACTAAGCCTGAAGTTTTCTTGAGTGGCTCAGCAATTGGCTTCTATGGTAACCAGGGCGATACAATACTGGATGAAACATCACCTGGCCAAGATGATTTTGGCCGCCAGCTTTGTGTCGAATGGGAGAACGAGGCAGAAAAAGCCAAGGAGTATGGTGTTCGAGTATGCCAATTACGCACAGGCCTGGTTATTGGCAAAAATGGCGGTTTCTTACAACCGATGATACTGCCGTTCAAATTAGGGTTGGGTGGGCGACTGGGTAGTGGCAAACAATGGATGTCCTGGATTCATATCGACGACCATGTGGCCATTTGCTTGGCATTACTTAATAGCACTGAGCTTGATGGCCCATTTAACCTAACCGCACCTAACCCAGTTACTAACCAGGTATTTACCCAAACACTGGCAAAAACCCTTCATCGCCCCGCTTTTCTACCTGCACCAGCATGGGTTCTTAAGCCCTTGCTGGGTGAAATGTCTGAATTGCTACTGGGCAGTCAACGTGTTATTCCCAGGCGGATGTTAGGTGCTGATTATCAATTCAAGTTTACTGAGTTGGGTGCAGCGCTACATCAAGTTTTGTGTGATTAGATTATTAACACAGTGTGGGGTCAGATTTCACACAACAACATAAAGGGCACCTCTAAAAATTCAGATTTCGTTACAATACGTTGTTGCTCATAAAAAATGTTTCCTTACATATCAATTATATGCTGCGTCAACATTTTTTATTTGCGCCTAGTCTTATTTAGAACTCTTAATTTTTAGAGGTGCCCTAAAGTAAATCCGCTGTGATGGGATCAAATGATGTAGGTAGTTTATATATGTAATACCCGATCCCGTTTCCCCTCAAGATAGAATCAATCCAGTAACGTAATTCAATTCTGATATAATTTAAGAGGTGGTGTTAGTTCCTAGTCTTCTTGCCACTATCTGAACTGGTTTTAAAAACCCATCTATCTGCCTAAGACTGGCGCCATCAAAGGCGACAGGCCGATTTTTTCTAGGAATAATTTATGACTTTCTCAGCCCTCGGTTTGTCCGATGAAATCGTCCGCGCCGTTACTGAGCGTGGTTACACTGAACCAACGCCCATTCAGGCGCAGGCCATTCCTGTTGTGCTATCCGGCGGTGACCTGCTGGCTGGTGCTCAGACAGGTACCGGAAAGACTGCTGGCTTCACCCTACCCATCCTGCAACGTCTTACTGCTTCTGCGAAACCTGTAACCGGTAAGGCACCGATTCGCGCGTTAGTTCTTATCCCCACGCGCGAGCTTGCCGCACAGGTAGAAGAGAGCGTGCGCGATTATGGTAAATACCTGAAACTTACTTCGATGACCATGATTGGTGGCGTTAACATTAATCCACAAATACAGCGCTTAAAAAGTCGTGTGGATATTTTAGTTGCCACACCTGGCAGGCTGCTCGATCACTTGCAGCAGAAGACGCTAGATCTGTCGCATATAGAAATTCTGGTGCTGGATGAAGCCGACCGCATGCTGGACATGGGCTTCATCCGCGACATCAAAAAAATCCTGGCTATATTGCCCAGGCAACGGCAAAACCTGCTGTTTTCCGCCACCTTTTCCGACGAGATCAAGAATCTGGCCGATGGTCTGCTCAACAAACCGGCGATGATAGAAGTGGCGCGCCGCAACGCCACTGCAGAACTGATCACACAGAAGATTTACCCGGTGGATCGCGAAAGAAAGCGTGAGTTGCTCACCCATCTTATCAAGGAACATAATTGGCATCAGGTGCTGGTATTTACCCGCACCAAACATGGTGCCAACAAGTTGGCTGAGCAACTCAACAAGGACGACATTCCAGCGCTGGCCATCCATGGCAATAAAAGCCAAGCGGCACGCACCCGCGCATTGGCGGAATTTAAAACCGGCAAACTGCAGGTGCTGGTGGCGACTGATATTGCTGCGCGTGGCATCGACATCATTGAATTGCCGCACGTAGTTAACTTTGAGATGCCCAATGTATCGGAAGATTATGTTCACCGCATTGGTCGCACCGGGCGCGCTGGCAGCGAAGGCGAGGCAAGTTCGCTGGTATGTATTGATGAGCATAAGCTGCTGCATGACATTGAGCGACTGACCAAGCGTGAAATTCCGGTCGTACAGGTGCCCGGCTTCGAGCCAGATCCTCGCATCAAGGCAGAGCCTATTTTAAATGGCCAGAATCGTGGTCAAGGTGGCGGGCGTAAGCAGCAGGGGCAAGGACAAGGCCAGGGACGTGGTGGTCAAGGTCAGGCTCGTACTCGGGCAGCGCCACGCACGGGCAGTGGCCCAAGCCGCACCAATGCTGCTACTGGTAAGCCTGCTGCTCGCGCACCTGCATCGCACCGTTCCGGTGGATACGGTCGTTAAACAATTTATTCCCCAAGACGCGGAGCCGGATAACTAACCGAACTAATCCCGACAAAGCTGATCAATTCTCTTTTTAGTAAAATGAATATCACAACAGACGAAAAAATCATAGCTGCGACCAAACTGTGGTTGGAGCGAGCCGTCATTGGCCTCAACCTGTGCCCGTTTGCCAAGGCCGTTCACGTGAAAAATCAGATACGCTATGTGGTGAGCAATGCGGCCACGCATGAGGACTTGCTAAGAGACCTCATGCGAGAGCTGGAATTGTTGGCCGAAACGCCAGCAGTCAATATCGAAACAACCTTGCTTATTCATCCCTATGTGCTCACTGATTTTATCGAATACAACGACTTTCTCGATGTGGCCGATGCGGCGCTGGAAGACATGGATTTGGAAGGTTTGTTGCAAGTGGCCAGTTTTCACCCGCAGTATCAGTTTGCCGGGACGCAGCCTGACGATATAGAAAATTACACCAACCGGTCGCCGTACCCAATGCTGCATCTGCTGCGTGAAGCGAGTGTCGTGCAGGCGGTGTCGGCTTTTCCTGAATCCGAAAAAATATTCGACAAGAACATTGAAACACTGCGCCGCTTGGGTCACGCAGGCTGGAATGACTTGGGGCTGGTTAAGGTCAGCTCTCCCCTGGAAAATGAATGACTGCGCAAAGAGCTGTAACAGTGACATCGCCAACTTTTTCTATACTTACCCCCGATTGCGTCATGAACGCGCTGGACAGCCTGGGCTGCCACAGCGATGGCCGCCTGCTGGCACTTAACAGCTATGAGAACCGTGTCTATCAGGTAGGCATGGAAGAAGGTTCGCCGCTGGTCGCAAAATTTTATCGGCTGGAGCGCTGGACGAATGCGGCCATACTCGAAGAACACGCTTTCGTGCAGGAGCTGGTCGAGCGCGAAATTCCGGTGGTTCCTGCTTTGGTGTTGGGTGGAAAAACACTACACACCTTCGAAGGATTTCGTTTCGCCGTTTTTCCCAAGCACGGCGGACGTGCGCCTGAACTTGAAGATCGAAACACGCTGGAATGGATGGGGCGCTTTCTGGGTCGCATCCACGCCATTGGCGCGCTCAAACCGTTTCAGCATCGCCCCACACTGGATATAGCGAGCTTCGGTGTAGAACCGCTTGATTTTTTACTGACCAATAATTTTATCCCGGCTGATCTTGATGCGTCCTATCGCAGCGTAGCAGAGCAGGCACTGGCGGGTGTGCGTCATTGCTTTGAGCGTGCCGGCAGCAATGTAAGAGCGCTTCGTCTGCATGGGGATTGCCATGCGGGTAATGTGCTGTGGACGGATGATGGCCCTCATTTCGTTGATTTTGACGATAGCCGCATGGGGCCTGCTGTGCAGGACTTGTGGATGCTGTTGTCGGGCGAGCGTGCTGACATGGCGCGGCAGTTGAATGATGTGCTGGCGGGGTATGAAGACTTTTACGATTTTGATTCATGTGAGTTGCATCTGGTCGAAGCACTGCGCACCTTACGCCTGATTCATTATTCCGCCTGGCTGGCACAACGATGGGATGATCCAGCCTTCAAGCAAGCCTTCCCATGGTTTAATACTCAACGCTATTGGCAAGACCGTATTCTGGAATTGCGCGAGCAGATCGCGCTGATGGATGAGCGGCCACTATGGCCGGTTTAATAAATGGACCCTGATATGAAAACTCGTTGCGCTTGCGACAGCAATAAAAATATCACAGACTGTTGTGGGCGTTATATCGGGGGCAGCACGCCTGCCCCCAGCGCAGAAGCATTGATGCGCTCCCGCTATGTCGCTTACACATTGGAATGCGAGGATTACATACTGGCAACTTGGCATCCATCTACACGCCCCGCCCCGCAGGATGCGGCTGATAAAGTTAAGACGAAGTGGCTGGGGTTGGAGGTGAAGCGCCATGAGTACAATCTTCAGGAACCGGACCGCGCCGTAGTGGAGTTTGTGGCGCGCTATAAAATAGGCGGTCGTGCATATCGACTGCACGAAGTGAGTCGCTTCGTGCGCGAAGGCGAACAATGGTTTTATGTGGATGGAGACATTCGCTAAGGCTACGCTGAACAAATCCGTTCGCGTTGAGCCTGTCGAAACGCACTCCCTGCAAATTAATAACTTGCAAATGGCTTCGACAGGCTCAATCCGAACGGAGGGACTTGTTCAGTATTGCCCTAAATTAGTCCCGGTATTTTAGAGCTGGTTAGAAGTATTTAATTTATTGGTATACATATTTTTACGAGAACATTCATCATGGCAACGGATTCTGTAACACAGCCTGTACTACAAGAAAATGACGCACCCGCACCTGTCGCGCGCGATTTAATCACGCGCGAAGTGGCGCGCCGTCGTACCTTCGGCATCATCTCCCACCCGGATGCGGGCAAAACCACGCTGACCGAAAAGTTGCTGCTGTTTTCCGGCGCGATTCAATTGGCGGGGACGGTGAAGGCACGCAAGAGTGGTCGCCATGCAACTTCCGACTGGATGGACATCGAGAAGCAACGCGGCATCTCTGTAGCCAGCTCAGTGATGCAATTCGAATATCGTAACCATGTAGTCAACTTGCTCGATACCCCGGGCCACCAGGATTTTTCCGAAGACACCTACCGCGTACTCACCGCAGTAGATTCCGCGCTTATGGTGATTGACGCGGCCAAGGGTGTGGAAACGCAAACTATCAAATTGCTCAACGTGTGCCGGATGCGCAACACACCCATCATAACTTTCATTAACAAGATGGATCGTGAAACACGCGACCCGGTGGAATTACTGGATGAGGTTGAGTCGGTTCTTAATATCCAGTGCGCACCGGTGACTTGGCCGCTGGGGATGGGTAAGACTTTTCGAGGTGTCTATCACTTATTGCGCGACGAGATTCTACTGTTCGCGGCGGGCGAAGAACGCGCCGATCAGGATTTTGAAGTAATTAAAGGCATCGATAATCCTCGCCTTGTAGAAATGTTCCCACTGGAAATAGAACGGCTTAAAGCAGAGGTTGAGCTACTGCACGGCGCTTCTCATCCTTTTGATCTGGCCGCGTTTTTGGCTGGCACGCAAACCCCCGTTTTCTTCGGCTCTGCTATCAACAACTTCGGTGTGCGCGAAATTCTCAATGCCCTGTTGGATTGGGCACCTGCGCCGTGCGCGCGCGATGCTACTGTACGTGTTGTCGCACCTAACGAGGCGCCTTTTACTGGCTTCGTGTTCAAGATACAAGCCAACATGGACGCGAATCACCGTGACCGCATCGCCTTCTTGCGAGTTTGCTCCGGGCGTTTCGAGCGTGGCATGAAGATCAAACATTTGCGTATTAACCGCGAAATTCGTGTGTCCAACGTTGTTACCTTTATGGCCTCCAGCCGCGAGCAGGTAGAGGAAGCCTACGCCGGCGACATCATCGGCCTACCCAACCACGGCAACATGCAGATTGGCGACAGCTTTTCCGAAGGCGAATTATTACAGTTCACCGGCATTCCCTATTTCGCGCCAGACTTCTTCCGCTCCGTGCGCATCCGGAACCCGATCAAGGTCAAGCAGCTGCATAAAGGTTTGCAGCAGCTTGGTGAAGAGGGCGCGGTGCAAGTATTCAAACCGGTTAGTGGAGGTGATTTAATTCTAGGCGCGGTCGGCGTACTGCAGTTTGACGTGGTGGCCAGCCGCTTGATGGGCGAATACGGCGTGGATGCAGTATTCGATGGCACTAATACCACGAGCGCGCGCTGGGTTACGTGTGACGACAAAAAAATGCTCGCCGATTTTGAGAAGGCCCTATCACATAACGTCGCCTACGATGCCGCCAACAATATGGCCTATCTCGCACCGAACAGCGTCAATCTCAAGCTCACCCAGGAACGCTGGCCAAAAGTGGTTTTCCACACCACGCGCGAACACGCGGTGAAACTGTAGTCGATTTTTTTCCATAAAGACTTCCATGCAACAATTTGAATTCAAGCTTAATGGCGAATTTATCGAGCTAAACCAACTGCTGAAAATGATTGGCGTGTGCGATAGCGGTGGCGCGGGCAAGGCTCTGGTCGCGGAAGGTGTGGTGTCGGTGGACGGGCACGTGGAATTGCGCAAAACCTGCAAAATACGTGCAGGGTCAGTGGTGAGCCTGGGCGACTTGCGTATCACAGTACTTGCATAATTTTCATGCTGTACATCTCCCACAACGTTACCATTGCTGATCATGAGATCGAGTTAACTGCCGTGCGTGCACAGGGAGCGGGCGGGCAGAACGTCAACAAGGTTTCCAGCGCTGTGCATCTGCGTTTCGACATCAATGCCTCATCGTTGCCGGAGGCATTTAAAGCGCGGCTCCTTGAACTGCATGATCACCGCATCACCAAAGACGGCGTGGTGATTATCAAGGCACAGGAATTTCGCAGTCAGGAAATGAATCGTGGTGAGGCATTGCGACGCTTGAAAGAGTTGGTTCAGAGTATCGCGGTGCTGCCTACTGTCCGTCGCGCAACAAAACCTACACGCAGTTCGCAGAGAAAGCGTATGGACAGCAAAGCCAGGCATGGCGCAACTAAAAGTATGCGTAGCCGGGTGGTGGAATAATTTGGCAGGAGCCTACTTCTGCATGAGACGAATCCAGGAGTTATATGGCTATTAAAGCAACCATCTTCAAAGCCAATCTGCAAATTGCAGACATGGAGCGTCATTATTACCAGGATCACGTGCTTACTCTTGCACAACACCCTTCTGAAACAGATGAGCGCATGATGGTGCGGCTGTTAGCCTTTGCGTTGCATGCCCACGAATATCTGGAGTTCGGCCAAGGGATGACCGCTGATGATGAGGCGGATTTGTGGCGGAAAGATTTAACGGGTGCAATTGAGTTATGGATAGACGTCGGGCTTCCCGACGAAAAACTGATACGTAAAGCCTGCGGCCGTTCTAATCAGGTGATTATTTACATCTATGGCGGTCGCGTCGCGGATATGTGGTTCGCACAAAACAGCAGTCAATTCGAACGACTCAAGAATCTAAGTGTAATTAACCTGCCAATGGAAAATACGCGTGCCATTGCCAAGCTGGCTCAGCGCAACATGCAGTTGCAATGCACCATTCAGGATGGGCAGGTATGGTTGAGCGATGGGAATGATAGTGTGCAAGTAGAGCGGGTGTTGCTAAAAGTACCGTCCACTCGCGGGCATTGAGAGTGGCTAGTCGGCGCTTAACGACTCGCTTAATTTCAACCGCTGCCGCCACACACAGCGCTTGCCCAACTTAGCGTGGCAAGCAACCAAGCCGCTTAGCGTGCTCGCCAGCGCACTCTAGTGCTGGGCATTGGGCCGTTGATCAAAGCAAAAATAAATGCCGCAAGCAGGGCATGCGGCATTGCTCGGTAAAGATTGCGGCAACTTGTATCCGTGCTTGGGGCAATTAGTGTAGGTATTAGGTATTATTCCCACGCTTTACCGGCAAGCCAGCCATAGACTTACCGAAGTTGCGTTGTTCTGATTTAGGTGGACGGGTTTCCATCATTAGCGTGATCGGGCTGGTCTGAGGAAGGCGGGGCTTTATCTTCTAATTTGCGTTGTTTTTTTTCTTCTTTCTTTTTTTTCTTGGCTAATTCTTTTTGACGCTTTTCGAATTGAAAATTAGGTTGTACCAATTTGTCGCCTTTTTTGTAGGATTTATTTAAATGCCCGATTTGCAGTCGCTATTTTCACACATTTACGACTATACATGGGGAGTGCTTTGGGGGGCTGGTACAAACCGCAAAATGCGGCCACACGAATTTATGTGGGTAAAGCGTTATGCTGCGAGCATTGCGTTTTAAATTGCAGGCACACTTTGTTCCTGTATACGTAAATAGCTCAATGCCAACAATCGAAATCTGCCCCAGCGTTACTCAGCGCAAATGTTTGCGTCCTTCTTTCGGATGTTCCATCACCTGACAGGCGCGGCGATAAGCCAGCAAGGTTTTTTGGGCGTGTCCCAGCACGCTGTCATAAGGATAATTACCCGTCCCGTTCGCGGTGCCGACCGGGAGACCGGTAAGAAGCTCTATGCCTTCGCTCGCATGCTCTGCGGTGTAGATATGAAATAAACCTTTGGCGACGGCTTCAATGACCTTGTGCTCCAGCATCAGATGTCGGCGGTTACGGTGTGGAATCAGCACGCCTTGGCTGCCGTCCAGTCCGGCCGTTTCGCAGACACGAAAGTAGCCTTCTATTTTTTCGTTAATTCCTCCCACCGGTAACACCTCTCCGTGCTGATTTACTGCACCGGTAACGGCGATGCCTTGTTTGAGAGGCAGGCCCGACAAGGATGAAAGCAAAGCATAAAGTTCAGCGCAGGAAGCAGAATCACCCTCTACACCGTAATAGTCCTGTTCAAACACAATGGATGCATTAAGCGCGAGTGGTGCAATGTGGGCAAATAAGGCAGACAGGTAATTCTGCAAAATGAACACGCCCTTATCGTGGATTGGCCCGGACATTTCCACCTCGCGTCCAATATTGAGCAAACCATCTTCTCCGGCAAAGGTGCGTGCCGTGATTCGTATTGGAAAGCCAAAACGGTAATCTCCCAGATCTATCTGGGAAAGACCATTAAGCTGGCCAATTTTTTCACCATGTACGGAGATCAGTACATCACCTTCGGCAATGGATTCCTGCAAGCGTTGAGCGGGGTAATCGTGACGCAAGATGTGCGCACGAAGTGCGGCCTCCACATCCGCTGCCTCGACCAGAAGACCGGCGCGAGCGCGGCAGAGCGCAGCACTTTCCATTACCAGCGCCTCGGCGCGGGCGAAGATCGCGCTTTGGCGAGACTGATCATCCGTTTCGCGATGGGAATCCTCTAGCAGACGAGCTACGGCGGCGGCGGAAAAATGAGGCAGCTCCAGTTCCTGGCAAGCGTGGGCGATAAAAATTGACGAAGCGCGGCGGGTTTCAGCGCTGGATAAAAAACTTTCGGCAAAGTCTACCTTGACCCGAAAGCGGCGTGCGAACTCTGGATCCTCCTCCTGCAACTCATAATACTGTTCGCGCGAACCGATCAAAATGATCTTGACTTCAACATTCACCGCCTCGGGTTCGAGCGAAACGGCTGCAATCGGTGTGAGACCTGTACCCGGCTCTTCGATTTGCAGCTTGCCGCTACGCAACAAGCGCCGCAGTTTTTCCCACACCAGATCATCAGGTAGCAGGTCGCGTAGATGCAGCATGAGAAAGCCCCCGTGCGCTTTGTGCAGGCTACCAGCGCGGATGCAGGTAAAATCAGTGACCAGTACATCGTTTACGGTTTGATATTCAATGTTGCCGAACAGTGAACGGAATAATGGGTTATCTTCGATAATTACCGGCGCACTAATCAGGCCATGATTGTCCACTACCAGGTTCACCCGGTAACGGGACAATACTTTGCTTAATGCCTCCTGCCGATTTTCCTCATCAGTATCGGAAACCTTGAAGTGTTCCAGATTATCGAGTACGTCCTGCATGACCTGCTCCAGATACGTACCAAGTTTGATGGAATCTGTGTCCTTCTTTTTCAATACGTCCCTGATGTCCTGTAATCCATGATTCAACAACGGCTTCACTATTTGGCGCCGCAATGCCGCTAAGGCATCGTTCATAAGGCGTTCCAGCGGCCGGGTTTTTTCGAAATAGCTGGTAATCTTCACGCGCAGTTCCTGCTCGGCCTGCTCTATCTCGATCCGGTGTTCTTTCGGCAAGACAAGCACTTCGTCTTCGGAAAGTACGTGCCCCTTGTTACCCAATAGAGTGAAAACCATGTGTCCTGCCTCACGTTGAATCGCGAATTTTCGGGCTTCGGCAAAAGCTTCGAGCTCAGCGTAGTTTTTGCGTTCTTCATCTTTGTAGGTTTTTTCAATACGCTCGCTTTCGGCTTTGAAATCCTGCCCCTCCAGGCATTGCGGAATTTCTATTTGCAGGGATTTCGCCATCCGCGCCATGAGTTGGCGCAGCAGGCGTCCCTGCCCGGCAGGCAAATACAAAGCCTGCGGTCTTTCCGGTGTATCGAAGTTGTGCAGATAACATAAATCGGGCGGCACCACCTTATTTGCGGCGGCCGCCTGCATCGCTTGCCTAAGCAGCGAAGAGCGGCCACTGCCGACCTCACCCAGTACGAATAGGTTGTAGCCAGGTTGATCTATTCCAAGACCAAAGTGGGCGGCCAATTCGGCGCGCTCTTGCCCAATCCAGGATAGTGGATACGGCAACAATTCTGCTGTACTAGAGAATCCAAGCGAGTCGGGATCGATGGTGAGGCGAAGATCGGCGGGAGTCAGGTTTGGGATCAGCATATTGTTAAGCACGGAGTTGCACAGGATTTTCGAATTGTAACCATTAATCTGGATTGCACTACTCCTGTGACAAGATGAATGTACTTTGGGGCATTACACCGTGATCGTTTTTGGGCGCTAGTATTTTTGTTTGAGTGCGCCATTGAGCAAGTTTGTCAGATCGCTGAGATTACTGCTAATTCGAAATATAGCTGCCTCTCCAGATTCTTGAGTCAAAAAGGCTGTCCGTGGCGGATAGCCCATATGCTGTGGCATAATCACGCGCTCTAAAATGGAAGCGAGCATGGGCACACAAACTCTTTACGACAAACTTTGGAACGGCCATGTGGTGCATGAAGAGTCCGATGGCACCACATTAATTTATATCGATCGCCATTTGGTACATGAAGTGACCAGTCCGCAGGCATTTGAGGGCTTGCGGCTGGCTGGGCGCAAGCCTTGGCGCATAGCTTCCATGCTTGCCGTGGCCGACCACAATGTGCCAACTACGGACCGTACGCAGGGCATTGCCGATCCGATTTCGCGACTGCAAGTGGAGACTTTGGACAGTAATTGCGATGAACTTGGTATTACCGAATTCAGGATGGCGGACGTGCGCCAGGGCATCGTGCATGTTATTGGGCCGGAGCAGGGTGCGACTTTGCCGGGCATGACCGTGGTATGTGGTGATTCGCACACCAGTACGCATGGCGCGTTTGCTGCGCTGGCGTTTGGCATTGGTACGTCCGAGGTTGAGCATGTGATGGCGACACAATGCTTGTTGATGAAAAAAGCCCATGCGATGCAGGTGTTGGTGGAAGGCATGCTCGGTAAGGGTGTCACTGCTAAGGATTTGGTGCTGGCGGTGATCGGAAAAATTGGTACGGCAGGTGGAACGGGCTATGCGATCGAATTTGCCGGTAGCGCGATCCGGGCGCTGTCTATGGAAGGGCGAATGACCGTATGCAACATGGCCATCGAAGCAGGTGCCCGCGCCGGTATGATAGCGGCGGATGACACCACGATCAGCTACCTCAAGGGTCGGCCTTTTGCGCCGCAAGGTGAATTATGGGACAAGGCGGTAGATTACTGGCGTACTTTGCATAGCGACGAGGGTGCGCAGTTCGATAAGGTAGTACAACTGGATGCTGCGGAAATAAAACCACAAGTAACTTGGGGTACCTCGCCGGAAATGGTGGTGGCAGTAGATGGCAACGTACCTGATCCGGCGCGGGAGAGCGACCCCGTGAAGCGCAGCAGTATTGATCTTTCTTTAAAGTATATGGGATTGCAGCCGAATACGCCGATTACCGAAATTCAGATTGACAAAGTATTTATCGGTTCATGCACCAATGCTCGCATTGAGGATTTGCGCGCTGCGGCAGAGGTGGTGCGCGGCAAACATGTTGCTGCTAATGTGAAGCTGGCGATGGCGGTGCCTGGCTCTGGATTAGTTAAGCAGCAGGCTGAGCGCGAAGGCTTGGACAAAATATTTGTCGAGGCGGGTTTCGAATGGCGTGAGCCAGGATGTTCTATGTGCCTTGCGATGAATGCAGACAGATTGGAGTCTGGTGAGCGCTGTGCTTCAACTTCCAACCGCAATTTCGAAGGACGGCAGGGGCCAGGCGGCAGAACCCATTTAGTAAGCCCCGAAATGGCAGCGGCAGCAGCGATTGCCGGCCATTTTGTAGATGTCAGAAACTTTTAGTATTACTTTGCATATAGGAGAAAAAAATGGGAATGCTTAAATTTGTGTTGGTGCTAGTGGTGTCTTTGGTGATGGTGACAGGATGTAATACTGTGGGAGGATTTGGCAAAGACTTATCTAAAGTTGGCGGTACGATTGAGAAAACAGCGGATGATGTAAAGAATAGCAATGGAAAATAGCAATGGATAAGTTTATCCAGGTCGATGGCCTAGTTGTACCACTTGACCGTGCCAATGTGGATACGGACGCGATCATCCCCAAGCAATTTCTGAAATCGATCAAACGCACCGGTTTTGGTCCCAACTTGTTTGACGAGTGGCGTTATCTTGACCACGGCGAACCGGGCATGGACAATTCCAAGCGGCCACTCAATCCAGATTTTGTGCTGAACCAGCCGCGTTATCATGGCGCGCAGATTTTACTGGCACGTGAGAATTTTGGCTGCGGTTCGTCGCGTGAGCATGCACCGTGGGCACTAGATGATTACGGTTTTCGCGCCATCATAGCGCCTAGTTTTGCCGATATTTTCTGTAATAACTGTTTTAAAAATGGTTTGTTGCCGATAGTGCTGGATATTGCGGGCATAGATGATTTATTTCAGGTAGTGACCGCGACGCCAGGCTATCACTTGAAAATTGACTTGGAGCAGCAAAGCATCATTGCGCCGAATGGGGTGGTGTATCGCTTTGAGGTGGATGACTTTCGCAAAAATTGCTTGTTGAACGGACTGGATGACATTGGGCTGACCCTGCAGCATGTGCGAAAGATTAAGGAATATGAAACACGGCGTAAGCTTGAAGCACCATGGTTGTTTACTTAAATCAATTGTATAGGCCGGGAAGAGAGTTGAATTTATGAAAATCGCTATATTGCCGGGTGATGGTATTGGGCCAGAAATTGTTGCACAAGCTGCTAAGGTACTAGAAGTCCTGCGACGCGAGGGGATGCCGTTGGAGTTGGAATACGCACCTATCGGAGGTGCGGGATATGATGCTTCAGGTGATCCGCTACCGGATGCTACGCTAAAGTTGGCACAGCAGTCAGATGCCGTATTGCTCGGGGCAGTGGGGGGCTATCAATATGATGCGCTACCGCGCTTGCTACGTCCGGAACAAGGCTTGTTGCGCATTCGTAAAGGACTTAATCTGTTCGCTAACCTGCGTCCGGCGCAGTTATACCCAGAGTTGGCAAATGCGTCTCCGCTGCGTCCGGAAATAGTATCTGGGCTAGATATCATGATTTTGCGGGAATTGACTGGTGATATTTATTTCGGCCAGCCACGCGGCATACGGACGCTTGATAATGGTGAGCGGCAAGGTTTTGATACCATGATATACAGTGAGTCTGAGATCTCCCGTGTGGCACATGTTGGCTTCCAGATAGCCATGAAACGCGCTGGTGAAAATGGTATGGGGAAAGTGTGCTCAGTGGATAAGGCTAATGTGCTGGATACCAGTATGTTGTGGCGTGAAATAGTGACGAAGGTGGCAAAGGAGTACCCGGCAGTCGAGTTGTCGCATATGTATGTGGATAATGCAGCAATGCAATTGGTGCGGGCGCCTAAGCAGTTTGATGTAATTCTCACCGGTAACATCTTCGGCGACATCCTGTCGGATGAAGCCTCTATGTTGACTGGTTCCATCGGCATGCTGCCTTCCGCTTCATTGGATGCGAACAATAAGGGTTTGTATGAACCTTGCCACGGATCTGCACCAGATATCGCGGGCAAAAATATTGCCAATCCCTTGGCGACAATTTTGTCATTGGCAATGATGATGCGCTATACATTTGCGCGCGTAGATATCGCACAACGCATCGAGTCCTCTGTGCGCAAAACTTTGCAGCGGGGTTTGCGCACCGCGGATATTGCCGGGGCAGATATGGAGAAAATTGGTACGGACGCGATGGGCGATGCCGTGGTTGCGGCGATGTTGAATTAATTTAATGAAGTAGACAGCCCGCTTTCTCGCTTTATCAAGGGACTCCTCAAGCAAGGCTAGACCTACGGTCTTTGAGCCATATTTAGAGATGGGATGTAGCTGTATATGGTTTTTTCAAGAGGTAGAAGCAAGTGTATTTGGGTGGCACATGGGTTGCCAGCGCTTTTAGTATGATTCAGCTATAGAATCTCCAGCTCCGCTGGGGGGTAATTAATTTAAAGAGGGTGGAAGCATGAGCAAGAAATACGATGTCGCGATACTGGGTGCGACGGGTGCTGTTGGCGAGGCAATGCTGTCAATTCTGGAGCAGCGTAACTTTCCTGTCGGTAAGCTGTTCCTCTTGGCTTCCAGTCGTTCTGCCGGTTCTACAATGACATTTCGCAACCAGGAAGTTACTGTTCAGGACGTGGAAGGTTTCGATTTTTCGCAGGTGCAGATTGGCTTGTTTTCCGCTGGCAGCAGTGTGTCGGAAAAATATGCGCCTATCGCCGCAGCAGCTGGCTGCGTGGTGATCGATAATACCGCGCAATTCCGCTACGAGGACGACATTCCGCTTGTGGTGCCGGAAGTGAATCCGCATGCCATTGCGCAATACAAGAACCGGGGCATTATTGCCAATCCGAACTGTTCCACCATCCAAATGTTGGTGGCGTTGAAACCTATCCATGACGCAGTAGGCATAGAGCGCATTAATGTTGCCACATATCAGGCAGTATCTGGCACTGGCAAGGAAGCCATTGAGGAATTAGCGGAGCAGACACGTGCTTTGTTTAACCATCAGGAAGTGAAGACCGAGGTTTATCCTAAACGTATCGCATTCAATGTACTGCCGCACATTGATGTGTTCATGGATAACGGTTACACCAAAGAAGAGATGAAGATGGTGTGGGAGACTCGCAAGATCATGGAAAATGAGAGCATCATGGTAAATGCTACTGCTGTGCGGGTGCCGGTGTTCTATGGCCATTCAGAGGCGGTGCATATTGAAACACAAAAGAAAATCACAGCAGACGAAGCGCGTGCTTTGTTGGAAAAGGCACCAGGCGTACAAGTGATGGATGGACGCGAGCCTGGTGGCTACCCCACTGCAATTGAAGCGGCAGGACAGGATGCGACTCTTGTAGGGCGAATCCGAGAGGACATATCACATCCGCGTGGCCTTGATTTGTGGGTGGTGAGTGATAATGTACGCAAGGGTGCAGCGCTTAACAGCGTGCAGATTGCCGAGATTTTGATTGAAACGTACTTAGCCTAAGCTTTTAGCTTGCGCTGATAACTTCATGATGTTATGTTCTTCATGTTAAATAAAATCTTTATAAAGGTGGCAGTGTGCTGAAATCACTCGTCAAAGCATTGGGGTTAGTTGTTGGTTTAGTTGTGTCTGGTTTTTCTTATGCGATTAGCATGGGCGATATTAACGTGGCCAACACCTTGGGTGAACCCATGAATGTGTTGATAGAGCTTGGAACGGCCAGCAAAGATGAAATAAGTAGTTTAACTGCGCGTTTGGCTCCGCCTGAAGTATTCAAGGATGCGGGTCTGGATTACCCATCTGGATTGCCCCCTTTGAACTTCAAAATTGAGACGAATGCTAATGGTGAACCTTATATCAAGGTAACTTCAGTGCAACCGATTAATGAGCCATTCGTTAATCTATTGGTGGAATTGACTTGGTCGTCTGGCAGGCTGCTACGGGAATACACCTTTCTACTTGATCCGCCAGGTTATGTTCCCATTCAACCCCAGTCAGCGGAAGTGAGGCCAGTAGAGCCGAGCATTGTTGATGTGACCGAGCTTGAACCTAAAGCCATTGAATCAAAAACAAAAGAAGAGATAATCGAAACCCCGTTGCCAAGTATCGCCTTGGTGGCGGATGAAAAAAAAGCCGTTGACGAAATGCCTGCCACCGTTAACGAACCCGGTGAGAGTAGTGGCGTTGCTTCCGGCTCTATTAAGGTGAGACGCGGCGATACCTTAGGTAAGCTTGCACGTCAAACAAAGTCTTCCGATGTTAGTCTGGAACGCGCACTGGTTGCTTTGTATCACGCCAATACCGACGCATTCGACGGCAAAAACATGAACCGCCTGAAAACAGGCAAAATCCTGCAAATGCCAGCGCAATCCGAGCTGGATAATCTGTCGCAGGTGCAAGCTGTGAAGGAAATCCGTGCACAAGCTGATGACTGGCACGCTTATCGTCAAAAGCTTGCGGCAGCCAGTGGACTTGAGACAGGAGAAGAGCCTAAGCAGGGAGCCTCTGGTAAAATTAGCACTACTGTGGCTGACAATGCCACTGCAGCCAAAGAATCCGCGAAGGAAGTAGTGAGATTGTCCAAGGGTGAAGCGCCCGGTGATAAAACCTCTGCAGGCGGCAATGCAAAATCATTACAAAACAAGATTCATGCAATGGAGGAGGAGGCTATCTCCAAGGGCAAGGCGCTTCAGGAAAGCAATGAGCGCGTTGTAGCCTTGGAAAAAAACGTCCAAGATTTGCAGCGTCTGATCGATTTGAAGAGTCAGCCACCCGCAGCGCAGGTGACATCTGCCCAGAGTTCAGTTGAAGGCCAAGCTGTCACTAAATTGGACGAAATTCCGCCGGGGGCTATGTCGCAACCCATTGTTGTTGCTTCACAAGTTGCTGTTGTTGCTTCTGAGGTTGCAGCCGTAAGCGCAGTTGCAACCGTTAGCCCGGTGAAACCAGCCAAGCCTATAACTAAACCCAAATTGACCGTTGCGCAACCTTCCTTTGTGGACGTTATACTTGGTCAGCCGATTTATATGGCGGGCGGGGCGGCTGCGCTGTTGGGGTTGATTGGACTTGGCTATTCGCTGACCCGGCGTGGCAAGGACGCCAAGAAAAAAATTAAATTTGGGGATAAGTCGGCTGAGCATGTGATAGGTGTTCCCAATGAAATGGCTACGTCGGTATCGGCTTTTTCGAAAACTGACGATGTTGCTACTGTTGCTACTGCGGCTAGTGGTATTAGCCAAGTGCAGACCGATGATTTTGATCCGATCAGCGGAGCGGACTTATTCTTGAGTTTCGGTCGTGACGAGCAAGCGGAAAAGGTTTTGAAAGAGGCGCTGATCAAGAATCCGACTAACCATCAGATACATCTTAAGCTACTGTCTATTTATGCGAACCGCAAGGACACGCGTTCATTCGCTACCATTGCGAGTCAGTTGCGGGATTCAGGCGATGTGGAAGCTTGGGAGCAAGCAGCCATAATGGGCATCAAGCTTGAACCGAACAACCCAATGTATGGCGGCAATGTAAATGCATTAGCGGAGGAACCGCTTGTTGTTACTGGCTCTTCCGATGTCATGCTGAATGAGGGTAGTAAATCGCCACCTTCATTGGATTTCGACCTTGATTTCGGTTTTGGCGCACCTAAAACATCGGCAGATATTGCTAAGACAAATCAGTCGGGCGCTATCGCAAAGAATACAACGATGGATTTCGATGTAACTGCCGGCCATGCGAAATTGCCTACGGCGAGTTCTGGTAAAACTGAAATAACTCCAAATAATTTGGATGATTTTATTTTTGATGTGACGGCTAGCCATGCCCCAAGCCCTGAAATAGTCCAAGAAAAAACGGCAGGATTTGCCCCAGTGAATATCAATGAACCTATGGATTTCGAGCTAGATTTCCCTCTTGCAGATAAGAGTGCGGATAAGTTCGAGGTTTCGTCCGTAAAAGCTGTGCCCAAGGAAATAATGGATATCGGTTTGGGTGATATCAGTTTGAATCTGGATAAACCTGTTGTGTCTGCTCCGGCGCTGTCAGCCGAGGAAAAGGATGCACGTTGGCATGAAGCTGCCACCAAACTTGATCTAGCCAAGGCTTATCAGGAAATGGGAGATGCCGCAGGAGCGCGCGAAATTTTAGAAGAAGTTGTGCGCGATGGTGATGAACAGCATCGAGCGGTTGCTGTAGAATTGCTACAGCAACTGCCCGTTGTATAACATATACCCACATTGGTAACAGCCTGCAATTTGCGACTGCCGTTTTTTGGATAGTGTTCTTTAGCGTTATTACGGTCATTAGTGTCGTGAATTGCTCGCTTATTTGCACCCGCAGTTTAGTCCAATCGAAATAAAGCTGACTTCTGCAGACAGTCTGTGTAATCGATAGTTTTGCGTCTTGTTTTTAGAGGCGCCCGTTACTATTCTTAACTATCAATGGGTTTAGAGGTTTTTGATGATGCACCCTGCCGTGCTTATCCTCCTTTGGGTCTGTCTCGTTATTTCAATTCAATCATTGCAAGCCACAGGATTGCTGTTTGCAGGTTTTCTGCTGTTAGCAGTGGCCTATGCTTTGTCCGCTACCCGTTTGATTACACTATTGCGCCGTACGCGTTGGATTATGCTATCGCTGCTTTTCATTTATGCCTATGCGACACCGGGTGTAGCTGTGTGGGCATCACTTGCACAATTCAGTCCGACACATGAAGGTTTGACCGGTGGTCTGTTGCAGTTGTGCCGCTTGGCATTTACGCTGGCAAGCTTGGCTATCCTGTTAAGCCTGTTGTCCCGACAGCAACTTATCAGTGGTATATATGTTTTGACTTATCCACTAAGGTATGTCGGTTTGTCTCGTGAGCGCCTGGCAGTTCGTTTAGCGCTAACCTTGCAGTATGCCGAATCCATTGTATGGAATACCACAGGTAATTGGCGAACCAACATCGGACAAATGCTGGCCCCAGCGGAGGTTAAACCGCACAGCATCGAACTGCACACCACTCCATTCACAATGCATGATGGCATGATACTCACTATAGGCTGCGCCTTGTTTATGTTTGTGCTGCTGTGAGAATTGCACTCGGTGTGGAATACGACGGTAGCCAGTATTTCGGCTGGCAAAGTCAAGCTGGTGGCCATACTGTGCAAGATGCACTACAAGTTGCTTTGAGCGGGATTGCCAATGAACGCATTTTAGTCGTTGCAGCTGGTCGTACCGATACCGGTGTACACGCGCAGGAACAAGTAATGCACTTTAATACCAACGTAACAAGGCCACTGACTGCTTGGGTACGCGGCGTTAATGCCTTGTTGCCGAACAGCATCGCTGTATTGTGGGCACATACTGTGCCGGAAGAATTTCATGCGCGGTTTTCTGCTCAGGCACGTAGTTACCGCTATCTACTTATCAACCGCTCAGTGCGCAATGCCATACAGCATGGCAAAGCAGGCTGGTTTCATGCACCACTGAATGTGGAAAAGATGCGTGAAGCCGCGCAGTATTTATTGGGTGAGCATGATTTTAGTGCCCTGCGCGCCGCAGAATGCCAAGCCAAATCACCTATCAAAAACTTGGCGCAACTCGACATTAAAAAGCAAGGCGATACGATAATTTTCGATCTTAGCGCCAATGCCTTCTTGCACCATATGGTGCGCAACATCGTTGGTTGTCTGGTATATATAGGAAAGGGCAAGCACCCGCCGCAGTGGATGCGCGAAGTACTGGAAGGTCGGGAGCGTAGTCTTGCTGCACCAACTTTTGCACCAGATGGTTTGTATCTGCGCCGGGTTACGTACGATGTGAAATGGGAATTGCCACAACTCGAGTAGGGTGCGCTTGAGTGCTACATGCGAGTGGTATCATCCTTGTAGTATATTGATTAAATTTAGTTTTTGTAAAATATTTAATGAATTGATGTGTCGGTATTGCTTCATATGTTGGAGCTTTGGATGGAGCTGAGGGCCATTATTTATTAATCCGCTTAAAGGTCAATGAATTGAAAGTATTTAGGTTGAAATTTGGCCTAGCGCTTGTATGCATTACAATGCCGCCTCGATTTTTTATCAGCGTGTTTCATAACTATGACCCGAATCAAGATTTGCGGCATCACGCGTGTGGAAGATGTGCTGGCCGCCGCGCATAGCGGTGCGGATGCGCTCGGACTGGTGTTCTATGATAGAAGTCCGCGTTATGTATCGTCGAAGCAGGCTGCTCAATTGGCGGCTGCGGTTCCGCCATTCGTGACGCTGGTGGGGTTGTTCGTGAATCCTAGTGCAGAAGCGGTGCAAGAGATATTGCAGCAGGTACCGTTGGATGTGTTGCAGTTTCACGGGGAGGAAGAACCCAAATTTTGCGCGCAGTTTAATCGCCCTTATTTGAAGGCGGTGCGAGTCAAATATGGGGTGGATTTGGTACAATGCGCAGCGCGTTATAAAGATGCACAGGGTTTATTGCTTGATGCCTTCATCGAAGGTACGCATGGTGGCACGGGAGTATCGTTTGATTGGACACTGATACCACACAATTTGCCCCTACCTGTAGTTTTGTCCGGTGGCTTGCACGTAAATAATGTGGCGGATGCAATCAAGCAGGTGCGGCCTTGGGCAGTAGATGTTTCCAGCGGTGTGGAAGCTGCGAAAGGAATTAAGGATGCAGCGAAAATCGCCGCATTCATCAATGAGGTTAAGAAAATTGGCTTATAACTATCCTGACAGCACGGGTCATTTTGGACCTTACGGCGGTATTTACGTTGCCGAAACTTTAATGGGCGCACTGGATGAATTACGTGTTGCTTATGAGCATTATTCTGTTGATCCTGAGTTCAAGGCTGAGTTTGCCTATGAGCTGAAGCATTATGTTGGGCGCCCTAGTCCGATTTACCACGCCCGGCACTGGTCGCAAAAACTTGGAGGTGCGCAGATTTATTTGAAGCGTGAAGACCTTAATCATACCGGCGCGCATAAGGTGAATAACACTGTAGGACAGGCGCTGTTGGCTAAGCGCATGGGCAAACCGCGTGTGATTGCCGAGACCGGTGCGGGTCAGCACGGCGTGGCGACGGCTACCGTGGCGGCACGTTACGGCATGGAGTGCGTGGTGTACATGGGTGCGGAGGATATTAAACGTCAGGCCACTAATGTATATCGCATGAAGCTCCTGGGTGCTACTGTTGTGCCAGTAGAGAGCGGTTCCAAAACACTTAAGGATGCGCTCAACGAGGCAATGCGCGATTGGGTCACCAACATCGAAAATACTTTTTACATCATCGGCACTGTGGCTGGACCGCATCCGTATCCGATGATGGTGCGTGATTTTAATTCAGTGGTAAGCAAGGAATGCGTGGTTCAGATGCCGGAATTGGCAGGACGCCAGCCGGACGCGGTGATCGCCTGCGTGGGAGGAGGCTCAAACGCCATGGGTATTTTTCATTCTTACATCGAAGTGCCTGGCGTACAGCTTATCGGTGTGGAAGCGGCGGGTAGCGGCATTGCCAGTGGCCAACACGCAGCCGCATTGACTGCGGGCAAGCCGGGCGTGCTGCATGGTAATCGTACTTATTTGTTGCAGGATGGGAATGGCCAAATCATTGAAACACACTCTATTTCCGCCGGGCTGGATTATCCCGGTGTCGGCCCAGAACACGCATGGCTTAAAGACAGTGGGCGCGCGCAATATGTAGCCATTGAGGATAGTGAGGCGCTACAGGCTTTTCATGATTTATGTCATTACGAAGGTATTATTCCTGCGCTGGAATCCAGTCATGCTTTGGCTTATGCGGCCAAGATCGCACCGACGATGGGGCATGATAAAGTCTTGCTGGTCAACCTATCTGGGCGCGGCGACAAGGATATGGTGACCGTAGCGCGGGTTTCTGGTATTGAACTGTAACCTTTTCTGGAATTATTTTGCAGGTACCCCATGTCACGTATTCAGCCCACTTTTGAAAAACTTAAGCAGCGCGGCGGTAAGGCGCTGATTCCCTTTATTACGGCGGGCGATCCCAATCCGCAACTTACTGTTTCGCTGATGCATGCGCTGGTAGAGGCGGGCGCAGACATCATTGAAATTGGCGTGCCATTTTCCGATCCAATGGCGGATGGCCCAACTATACAGCGCTCTTCGGAGCGGGCACTCAAGCATGGTGTAGCGTTGCATGACGTACTTGATATGGTGGCGAAATTTCGCACCACAGATGCGAGCACGCCCGTCGTGCTGATGGGTTATGGTAATCCGATCGAGGCAATGGGCTGGGAACGTTTCGCCGTGCGCTGCGCGCAAGTAGGGGTGGACGGCGTATTGACGGTGGATTTTCCGCCGGAAGAAAGCCACGAGGCATTTGGTCACTTGCATCGCCACGGTGTAGACCCTATTTTTTTGCTTGCACCCACTACATCCGATGAACGTATCACGCAGGTGGCTAAAGTGGCGCGGGGCTATGTGTATTACGTGTCGCTTAAAGGCGTGACTGGGGCGGGGCATCTGGACTTGTCAGCGATAGCGCAGAAAATTCCGCACATTCGACAGTATATCGGCCTACCGATAGGCGTAGGTTTTGGTATCCGTGACGCAGAAACAGCACGAGCAGTCTCGAAGCTTTGCGATGGCGTGGTGGTTGGTAGCCGCATTGTGCAGGAAATTGAGGATTCGAACGAAGAAGCTGTCATAGCCAATGTCGCAAGGCTGGTTAAAGAATTGCGCTTGGCAATAAATCAGGTCTAGGATATTTCCTGCTACTCATAATTTTAAAAATCACTGCGTAAAGAGATTCAAACAAGCTTTAAGACACAAAGTTTTGTTCTGTCGAATGTGTGAGTAACTACACTGCTTCTCCGTTTTGATGCTTATCAAATAAGTGAGGTTCGCAAGGTTGGGCGCTTTATCCAACTGGCGAAAATTCTGCGCAATTATCATGCGACAAATGCAACGTTCGGGTTAAAGATTTAGGAGGATTGCATGAGTTGGTTTCAGAAATTATTACCCCCAAAAATTAAACGTAGGGAGTTGGGGGATGAGAGCAAGAAGAATGTGCCAGAAGGACTGTGGCATAAATGTCCATCATGCCAAGGGGTACTGTACTACTCTGATTTGGAAAAAAACAAAAGTGTTTGTCCCAAGTGCAATCACCATCACCGTGTTACCGCGCGTACTCGGCTAAACTGGTTATTAGATGCGGAGGGGCGTTTCGAGATCGGTGCTGAAGTGCAGTCATTGGATACGCTGAAATTTAAAGATAGCAGAAAATACAGTGAGCGTCTGACGGCGGCGCAGCGTGATACCGGTGAGAGTGACGCGCTGGTGGTAATGCAGGGAAGTGTGCATGCCATTCCCCTGGTGGCGGCGGTATTTGAATTTAGCTTCATGGGCGGCTCCATGGGTTCGGTAGTGGGAGAACGTTTCGTGCGCGGTGTGCAGCTTGCTACCGAACAAAAAGTCCCTTTTGTATGTTTTGCCGCCAGTGGGGGGGCGCGTATGCAAGAAGGCTTGTTGTCGTTAATGCAAATGGCAAAAACCTGTGCTGCGTTGACCCAATTGAGCGCAGAAAAACTGCCCTTTATTTCTGTGCTGACTGATCCGACTATGGGTGGAGTATCCGCCAGTTTTGCTTTCATGGGTGATGTGGTCATTGCGGAGCCCGGTGCGCTAATCGGTTTTGCGGGTGCGCGGGTGATTCAGCAAACGGTGCGCGAGACGTTGCCGGACGGTTTCCAGCGAGCGGAATTTTTGATGCAGCATGGCGCGATTGATATGATTGTAGACCGGCGCCAAATGCGCGGCCAGCTTGTTACGCTGATTACGTTGCTTACCAAACAGCCAGCGGTGGTTACGGCAGCGGAGGATTCTGCGGTAAATACTGTTTAAATTGGTGTCTTGTTTTACTTCAGATAATTTTTGTGTAGCCTACGAAATCTCACCTGTTTAAAGTCTTTCGCTCACGTGAATTCGGGTATTGGGTTATTGCTTGCGCCAGAATTTTACACAAACAATTTGGCCACCATTCCAGCCGCTGCGACTGTGGACAGAGCGGCAAAACCTGTCAGTAATTGGGCCCTGCTAAATAGCCGAGAACACATTAATTTTCCTATGGCCATCCCTGTCAAGGCGCCAGCGCAAAACGGTATTGCAACTGCCCAATCAATGTGGCTAGTCGCAGAACTGAATAGCACGCCTGTTAATGACACTAACGTGATGACTGCTAATGACGTGGCGATAACGGACTGAATGGCCAAATCTGTATAGCGTTGTAAAGCTGGAACAACCACAAAGCCGCTTCCCACACCCAGTAAACCAGAGAGCAATCCGGCAATGCCGCCAGTTATCGCCAAGGTGCGTATGCAGCGGGTAGTCCAGACGAATTGACTGCTATTGGCGTATTGAACGCATGTGAGCTTCTCGATTTGATGGTCTTTATTATCGCTTGAATAATTCTGTGCTTGGTGGAAAGTCCGATATGCAACGAAGAACAAGATGGTGGAAAACAGAACACTTAACCAACGGCTGTCGAGTCTGTGGGAAAACCATACACCAAAAGGCGATAGGAACATGCCGGTAATGGACATTACTAGCGCCGCTTTATAGCGAACAATACCTGCTTTCAAACCGGCTGCCGCTCCTAAAGCGGCAGCCAGTCCTACGGCTAATAAACCAATCGGCCCTGCTTGGGTCACACTAAGCTGCAGGCCGAATACGAGCAGCGGAACTGCCAATATCCCACCCCCGGCACCAGTTAGTGCCATTATTGCGCCAACCGCTAAGCCTAATCCCAGTTCGATTACCATTGTCGCCTCTTATTGAATCGTAGGTCGTGTATTACAGTAGTCATTGCCATTTGCATACGCGGCTCAGGGGAAATTACACTGCTTTGCATTTGTGTGCCCTTGAACGACTATCATGGATTTCGAAAATCGCCATACCGACAAGCATGGCGACGACAAAGATCAGTGGCTTGCTCCCACCGATGGCAAGCGAAGCCAACGCCGGACCAGGGCAATAACCGCTCAAGCCCCAGCCGACCCCGAATGTCAATCCGCCCAAAATTAGTCGCTTATCAATCTGGCGTGCAGTTGGTAAGCGCATGGTGTCACCTAGCAGCGCTTTCGGGCGAGTTTTCGCAAAGCGAAATGCGATCGCCGCTATTAGTACGGCGCCGCCCATTACGAACAGCAACGATGGATTCCATGCGCCAGTAATATCCAGAAAGCCAATCACTTTGGACGGATCTGTCATGCCGGACAAAATCAGGCCTAGGCCAAATATCAAGCCTGTGATGAATGCCATTAAAACTTGCATCGTAATCTCCTTAACCAATCAGGTGGCGAGTGATAAAGACCGTTACAAAACCGGCTAATATGAATAAGGCAGTCGCTACCATCGAGCGTGGTGAAAGCCGCGAAAGACCACAAACACCATGCCCGCTCGTACAACCCGAACCATAGCGGGTGCCGATTCCCACCAGCAGGCCAGCCATAATCAGAGACGCAGCGCCTGCATCAATTTGAACCTCAGGAAGAGGTGCGCCTACGCTAAAGGCGATAGGCGAAAAAATGAGACCTGTTATAAAAGCGACCCGCCATCCAATATCACCTTTTTTTATTGGTTGTAGCAGCCCACCCAGAATACCGCTGATGCCCGCAATCCGTCCGTTAAATAAAAGGAACATTGCTGTAGCAAGACCAATTACTATGCCACCAGCCAAGGATGACCAAGGGGTGAAATTTGCCCAGTCGATTGTCATTTTTTTTCTCTTTTACCCGGTTTACAGAATTGTTCATACAACACTGCCATGACGGCCATCGCTTCCTTGCTGGCAATGGAATAAAAGATCTGTTTGCCGTCTCGACGGGTAGTAACTAACTGTTCTTCACGCAGGATGGATAATTGTTGCGAAAGCGTCGGCTGCTTAATGTCCAGCAAGTTTTCCAAGTCACTGACACAATGCTCAGCTTGGGTCAGCTGGCATAGCAATAGCAAACGGTCTGGGTTGGCCAAGGCTTTTAGTAATCTGCACGCTTCAGTCGCGGAAGCGTGCAATGCATTCAGGTCAAGTTTTTCAGTTGCAATACCCATAAATTCATTTCTGTATAACAGTAATATTTTTTTAATTATACATAAAAATATTATATTAAAATATATATTATTGATAATCGTATTTTACGATCCATACCGTTATTGGAATCGCGTTGATTGCCTTTGCATTCCTATCAAACGTGGATACAATCCAAAGACAAGTAAGTGGTGTTGAGGCAAAAACATTGATTACTATATTTTTCTGAATCCACCTGTTACTTACCAGAGCAAGCCGTATATTTATGACTAGTGGTGGGTTCCAGCCAAATCATTACCGTTCGCGGTAAGCTTGTCGAACCGCTAGTTCCGTGCCAATAGCGGCCTTCGACAAGCTTGGTCCGAACGGATTATTTGTAATTGTTTTAACGAAACGGTTCATTAGATCGTTTGTGAAAAATTTAAGTTAAAGGCATCGCCATGATCTTTCGTCAATTGTTCGAACCGTTATCAAGTACCTATACCTATTTACTCGGTTGTGAGGAAACGGGGCAAGCTGTCCTCATTGATCCGGTTATCAACTCGGTTGACCGTGATCTTGCCGAAATTAGCCGACTTGGATTGACGCTGGCTTATAGTTTGGACACCCATATTCATGCAGACCACATCACCGCCGCTCTCCAATTAAAAACCAAAGTAGGAAGCAAGATAGCGATGCCAGCTATAGATCGATTGCCTTGCGCAGATGTGGGAATTGAAGAAGGAACGCCTTTTAACGTGGGTAGCATCCAGCTGCTGCCGATACATACACCTGGACATACTGACGGACATTTTGCCTATTTGTCAGACGACCGGATATTCACCGGTGACTCGTTGCTAATCGAGGGATGTGGCCGCACCGATTTTCAGAACGGCGACGCGGACGCGCTTTACAAGAGCGTCAGAGAAAAGCTGTTTTCTTTCCCGGACGAGTATCTGGTTTATCCCGGCCATGATTACAAAGACCGGCGTGTTTCTTCCATCGCTCAGGAAAAGAAACGTAATCCTCGCCTGGGCGAAGGGCTCACACTGGCGCAATTCAAAGATATTATGGCGAACCTCAATTTGCCCTACCCAAAGTTCATTGATTTTGCAGTGCCAGGGAATAAACTATGCGGCGTTTGCCCAGATCATCTGCCTGAAAATCTTGAGAAATATTGCGGTCAGATGACCGATAGTCCGCAAGGATAACGGGCACCGAATTGAAAAAATGCAAACTATAGGTGTAGGCGACTGGCCGGATAAAACTTCCTGATTATAGACTCGGCCCGATTTATCCGTGAGTCACCCAGTTTAAATTGCTCATAGAACTTGTATTTATTGACTTGCACGAGTGTCTCTCATACATGAGTCGCGGATAAATCAGGCCGGATC
>QFXJ01000011.1 GCA_003402375.1 Candidatus Nitrotoga sp. CP45 | reverse complement strand
CTCATGGGGTTACTCCTTTGCGCTTACGCGCTTTGGTTGATAAAGATTCGCACCTCTATCAAACCGGGTAACCCCACCCTTTGGCAAGACCTTACTGTCAGATTAAGTCTGAACCACTACAGTTTATTTTAGCGATTGCACTTCGAACTTGAATTCGTCTGTGCGTGTAAACCCGGCCAGTATTTTTTACAAAATAACCGTTTATACAAACCCCACTACGCCCTCTTTCCTTTATTTCGATTGGTATGACCACTGACCATCCACCTCATAACCAGACGCCAAGAGACTGTTAATTTTTTCAGGTGGCATCGGCTTGCTGAAGTAGTAACCTTGTATCTCGTCACATTCCTGATGTTTCAGAAAAGAGAGCTGCTCGGCTGTTTCCACTCCTTCCGCGATTACTTTCAACTTAAGTGTGCGCGCCATATTAATGATCGTGCTAACAATCACGGCATCGTCCGAATCAACTGTTATATCGCGCACAAATGATTGATCGATCTTAAGTTTATCGAT
Source organism: Candidatus Nitrotoga sp. CP45 (assembly GCA_003402375.1). Taxonomy (GTDB): domain Bacteria; phylum Pseudomonadota; class Gammaproteobacteria; order Burkholderiales; family Gallionellaceae; genus Nitrotoga. The sequence goes on along the minus strand of QFXJ01000011.1, from coordinate 81,206 downwards.
GGGGAAACGCTTGAGATAACTTAAGCTGGAGTAGCCAGTACCAAAGTCGTCCACTGCGAGTTTTAATCCCATTGCCTTTAGTTCCAATAACAGCGCAATCGACGCTTCGGCATTGTGCATGACAGCGCTTTCGGTAATTTCCAGCTCAAGACCAGAGGGATCAAGTCCATATTCGCATAAAATTTCCTTAATCATTTCGCCAAAATTATTTTGGCGAAACTGTACTGCCGATAGGTTCACCGCGACGGAAATTTTCGGCAAACCTAACATACGCCATTCGCTATTCTGCCGACAAGCTTCACGTAATACCCATTCACCAATTGGAATAATCAAACCAGTCTCTTCTGCAATTGGAATAAAATATTCTGGCGGAACCATTCCAATCTCAGGATTATTCCATCGCAATAATGCTTCTACACCAATGATGCGGCCGCTACGCAAATTCACCTGAGGCTGATAATGTAAACAAAACCCTTGTTGTTCTATTGCATGGCACAGTTTCCGTTCGATCGACATGCGCTCAAGCGCAAGCTGATTCATTTCATTAGTGAAAAACTGGTAGTTATTGCGTCCATTTTTTTTAGCATGGTACATTGCAGCATCAGCATACTTAATCAAACTGTCTCCATCGCATCCATCTTCTGGAAAGATGCTGATGCCAATACTAGTGGTTATTTTTATTTCATTGCCATCTATCATGCACAGGCCAGAGATAGCGTCTATCAATTTGACCGCGATATCGGTAGCATCATCCACGGTTTCCAAATCCGGCAAGATAATGACAAACTCGTCTCCACCCCGCCTGCTTACTGTATCGCTAGCGCGGCTCACACTGCTAATTCGTTTAGCAACCTCCTGCAATAATTTATCACCAACAAGATGGCCCAGCATGTCATTAATAGCTTTAAAATGATCCAGGTCAAGACACATGACTGCCACTTTGTGTTTTTCACGGCCAGCATGGGAAATAGCCTGAGCTAAGCGATCTTGTAATAACAGGCCATTAGGCAGATTGGTGAGAAAGTCATGCAGCACGACATAAGCCATACGTTCTTCTGCCGCTTTACGCTCGCTGATATCGGAAAAAACGCCGACATAGTAATTGATCTCGCCGCGGTCGTTTTTCATTGTGCTGATGCTCAAACACTCGGCGTAACTTTCATCATTTTTTCGTCGACCGACCATCTCACCCTGCCAACATCCGGTCTCGTTAATGCTGCACCATGTGTCATCATGGTTGAACGCATCATTCATCAAACCAAGGTGTAACAGATTGAGGTTCTTACCTATTAAATCATTAGCGCTATAACCGGTAATGGTAGAAAAAGCCGGGTTAATAAACAACATGTTTTTATCGGCATCCGTTACAATTATGCCTTCATGTACACTATTAAATATATGCGCGAATAGCCTAAGTTGCTTCTCCTTTTGACGTACGCTATCGCTCTCTTGTCCCGAACTAGATAATTCCTGCATTAATATCACTCATTGATCTTGGTTAATCAGGTTAAACATCAGGTAAAAGGAAGCTCTAGATCTGTGATTCCGATTAGACTGACGAAGAACTCTGCGTACTATAACTACTGTCCTCATATCAACTTTGTCCCGAGTATTCAAAAATAACTGGCTCCAAAGGCTGACGCTCGCATGCATCACGCAATAGCGCCGCCGTTTCACTCAAGGCAAGTTCCTTTAAACGGCAGCGCATGCGCCAAACTCCATCACCAGATTCGGAAACGCCACAGGAATGGTTAGCCATGCTGCACTCTGCACTTTCCGCCGCTACAGGAGTGCCCACGTAATTTAATGCGGCTACCGGCAGATTCGGAAAGAGACGTCTGGCCTCACGCACCCATTCCAGCAAACGCGCTTGCTGGGAACAATCGCAAACATTACCATCTACCAACACCATGTCATATTGTTCCAAATCTGGCTCAGGCATATCCGCCCATGCTTGCTGGACTAAGTGATGCCTGGATTTTTCCAGCATTTGATTCAAGATACGACGGGTGCCTGATGCTTCTCCAAGTAACAAAATATTCATGCGGCTAGCCTCAGTGCATGCTCAGGCAAAGTACCAAACAAGGCAAACTCTGTAATCTCGTCGATTTCTAACGTGCAGGCTACTGTTAAAACTTTACCTATTTTTATCGGGGTGCCTAGCCTAGTTATATTTAACCCCAGCTTGCGAAACATCCGCTCAACTGCCACACTAGTGACCGAAACATATCGCTCTATTCCATTTCTTTGAGCAAACCTCACAGCTGCCTGGATCATCTGGATGGGAATGTTACTCAGCCCAAAACCACTACTGTCCAATTTGCCACTTGATATTGCGAATCGGCTTAATTCCCACACGGCAGTTTGTTGAGGTGCCGGCTGTCCGTGCAAGAGCTGAGGAAAGGTGTCCTTCAACATATTGGGACCGGTAGTAGGCAATAATCGCCAACAGCCCTGCACCTCATTTTCCTCGCCTCTTGCCAGCACATATACGGGGTTAGCCTCATCAAACTCATCATGCTCCATGCCGTTATCACTATTAACATCCCATCCCAAACGGTCATGAAAAACTTCGTGCCTGAGACGGTACATTCCCAGCGCTGCTTGATGATCTAGGGATCCATCTCCATGTTGCGCAAGCATTATTTGTCTCATTTTTCTTCCCTCTGTCGTTGGTTGATGACAGGAGTAATGAGACTACGTATCTCAACGGCTAGCTAGCTGTAAGATCTGACAGGTTTAAATAAAAATAATAGCTATAAACCATCGTTGCACAAGGCTCTGGAGTTAAGCGGAGAGTGTTGCTTTGAGATAAATATGAGGAAAGTTTGCCGTTCACGGCATCTCGTAGGTCTGGTAATCTGCTGCACACATTAATCGTGTAATTCTGTGGGACTCAAGTATGACAACAATCAACCACCATACAGATCCGTCATACAAAACTCAGGGAGCTATAAGACCCATCGAAAGAGCGCGAGCAATCGCATGTTGACGGTTGGATGCTCCCATTTTGTTACCTGCATTTTGCAGGTGGAAAGTTACGGTACGTTCCGTAATTTGAAGTATGTCAGCTATCTCACCTCCAGTTTTTCCTTCAGCCGCCCACAGAAGACACTCTTTTTCCCGAAGCGTAAGCTCCATTTTTGTCAACAGAAGCGGCCCCTTACTGAGTACAATGCGCTGAACCGCCTCATGTAAATAACATGCCAGTAATTGAGACTTTCCTATGAGAGAAAGGATGTCCTGTTGAGCTCTATAGGAATCTTGGGAAGAAGCAAGACTTAACATCGCGGCTTCACCATGACCACCGTGGACAGCAAAGCTTGCGCCACACAACAAACCAAACTCTCTTGACTCGTTTCTCATTTTTGCTTCTTTACTACCCTTAAACACGCGACTGTCCCAAATAACGGGAATAGTCTGCCTTTTAGTTATACAGTGGTGATAGGTAGGGTCAATCTCTTGATAGTTGTGTTCAACGTAATGAGCGCGCCATTCCTTAGGATATCCATTTAAAATGAATTGATATGGTCGAGTAAGAGAGGTGTTTACCTGCACCCCGTAAATAAAATGGTCAAAGCCTAACTGGCCGGCGATGCTGGCAGTCTTAGCATGCAAGGCTTCGACTGTGCCACAACTTAGCAATGATTCAAATAAATCCAAATCAGACATGGTTTTTCTCCTCGCTCATATTTCGTGAGTGCAGATTTTCTACTAATTTAATCCACCAGTACAGCATGTCACTATCAAAAATATTTGTAATTCAGTATCTTATACAAAATTATTCACTGTACCCTAATAAAACGCAACTAAACAAACGGTAGCTCTGCTGTGCCTGAGCCTATAGTTGCAATTTCATGCAGCGCCTTCATGAATCCTGCTTGCTCATGCAATTGCACCAACGTATCTGGATGGCAGCGGCCACGCATCTGCACGAGGCGTGCTTTGCTGGCCGCTGGCATGTCCCACTTTAATCCAACTAACAATTCATCTGCCAAGGACGGTTGGTTACATATCAGCACCATATCACAACCGGCCTGCAACGCAGCTTCCGCACGTTGCAGGATGCCACCCGCTACCGTGGCACCTTCCATGCTAAGGTCGTCGCTAAAGATACATCCATTGAAACCGAGTTCACCGCGCAGAATATTTTTTAACCATATTTTTGAAAAACCTGCTGGATGTTTGTCCACCTTGGGGTAAATCACGTGCGCAGGCATAACTGCAGTCAGACCATAATTAACCATCTGACGAAACGGAATCAGGTCACAAAACTCAATATCGGTATAGCTGCGTTCATCTATCGGAATTACCAGGTGTGAATCGGCGTGCACGTAGCCGTGCCCAGGAAAATGCTTGCCCACAGTAGACATCCCACCCTGTTTGAGCCCCAACAACAAGCTATGCGCCAGTTCGGCTATGGCTTGTGGCTCAGAATGAAAGGCACGGTCACCAATCACTTTGCTGATGCCGAAATCTATGTCTAGTACCGGGGTAAAGCTAAAATCCACGCCACAAGCACGCAATTCTGCGGCCAGCACGTAACCTACCTGCTGCGCCAGATGTTTAGCGCGGCGCGGGTTTTCATCCCAAATATTGCCCAGCTCGCGCATCGCTGGGATGCGCGTGAAACCATCGATAAAACGTTGTACCCGCCCCCCCTCATGATCCACAGCGATCAATAGCGACGGAGTACGTAGAGCATGAATGCTAGCTGTCAGCTGGGCAAGCTGGCGGGGAGATTCATAATTACGCGCAAACAGAATCACGCCCCCCACCAATCCATGACGTAAACGGGCTTCATCCTCCGCAGTAAGGGCAGTTCCTGCAATATCCAGCATGCATGGGCCGATTCCCATTCAGTTTCTCCTAATGATCTTCACTTATTTCATGACATCAGGGTATTTGTCTTCACAATTGAATTTTTAATCAGCTTTTTCCAAAATGACGAATGCCACGGCAACATCATGATCATCACTAATACTTAGATGGTGGTTTGTTAACCCTAATTGCACTAGGTGCGCAGCCAATTCCGCATCGAATTCAAAAGTAGGCTTGCCAAAAACATCGTGTGTCACGCTAATTTTTTGCAAGCTTACGGGATAGCGCAGGCCGCTTCCTATCGCCTTTGCCAGTGCTTCCTTGGCGGCAAAGCGTTTCGCCAGCAGACGCACGGGATAGGTATGAGCACGATACTCCGTTACTTCTTGCTGGCTCAAAATACGCTGGGCAAAACGCTCGCCATAACTGGCATGCACTGCCTCAATGCGTGCATAAGCCACGATGTCAGTGCCGATACCAAAAATCATGGTGGCTGAGCTCCAATACTTTTATGGATGAATGCCGATTAGCAGCGCTTTCATTTTTTTCACAGCTTGCTCCAGGCCAATAAAAAGCGCCTCGGCGATTATGGCATGACCGATGTTGAGTTCACAGATATTAGGAATAGCAACGATAGGTTGTACGTTGTGATAGTTTAGACCATGTCCGGCATTCACTTGCAAACCAAGCGCATGGGCATGCACTACTGTGCGCTGAATGCGCGCTAATTCTTGTGTCTGATGCGACACGCTGGCTGCATCAGCATATTTTCCCGTGTGTATTTCTACTACCGGCGCGCCTGCAGACCACGCCGCATCCATTTGTTTTTCATCCGCGTCCACAAACAATGACACACGTATACCCGCCGCCGCACAACACTCACAGGCGTGCTTCACACTATCAAAATTCCCCACCACATCCAACCCTCCCTCGGTGGTCAATTCCTCGCGCCGTTCCGGCACGAAGCAAACATCGTGCGGCTTAATGCGCAAAGCAATGGCCAACATTTCGTCGGTAATGGCGCTTTCAAGATTCATGCGCGTTTGCAGCATATCACGCAAAATTTCCACGTCCTTATCCTGGATGTGGCGGCGGTCTTCGCGTAAATGCAGTGTAATAACGTCGGCACCCGCCGCCTCACCGATTAACGCTGCCTGAATCACATTGGGGTAACGCGTACCCCGAACTTGCCGCAATGTGGCAACGTGGTCAATATTAAGTCCGAGTTTGATCATATTTTTTGTAAATCTCTTATCAATTCGCGCGTATGCAATGTTTTGCCCGCAAGATAGTGGTTTAGTAACATGCGCATCAACTGCTTGCTCTGCTGCGCGCTAACTGCATCGCGGTAATCATCAGCAGCCATATCTTGCAAGGTTTTGCCCAACATCAACAAGCCTTCTGATACACCTGATATGTCTGAGCCATTGGGTGTAGCACGCACCGCACCCCGTTCAAGCACATAACGATAGGGCACGACAGAATTAATCGGCTCACCGCTGTCCGCTTCCTGTACCAATAAAAGCGCATAGCCCAACTCTTGCAGCAAATGTTTTTCAAAACAACGCAAAATGGCAGCATAGTCCGCTTCATTTGCTAACCGTTGTAGGGTGTGCTGGTAATAATCGAACAGTTGCTCGTGCGGATCATCACGCACCATCAAGTTGAGTAGTAATTCATTCAAATAAAAACCACACAGCAATGCAGTTCCCTGTAATTGCGGTTGTCCACCCCGCCACTCGGCACGGTGCAAGGTGCGCAATTCATGTTTGCCGAACCAGCTTAACAGTAATGGTTGAAAACCCATTAATAAACCACGCAACGCCGATCTCGGACGCCGTGCACCGCGCGCCACCAATGCTACGCGACCGTGCTGCCGACTTAACACTTCCAGCACCAAGCTGGTTTCACGATAAGGATAACTATGCAGGACGAAAGCGGGTTCGTCTTCTAATCTGTGTTTGTGCAACTGCAATCTAGTCCTCCCAGCCTCTCCTTGTCACCGAGGAACAAAGCGAGGGAAGCAAAACCGACCACCCATCTATGGAAGGATCGCTGCGTAGCAGTGAAAGCCACACCAGCGAATCCCTCGCTGGTGAAGGAAAAAACAAAGAGGACTTAAGGTTAGAATTATTCATACCCCAAATTTTTCAACACCTGTGCATTATCTGCCCAACCACTTCGCACTTTAATCCACACTTCGAGATAGACTTTTCCATCGAATAGAGCCTCCATATCTAACCGCGCTTGGGTGGCAATTTCCTTAAGCTTCTCACCATTTTTACCGATCAGCATCGCCTTATGCGCGTCCTTATCAACAAGAACCGCAGCGTGGATACGGCGCAGCTTCCCTTCTATTTTGAACTGTTCAATCACGACACTTACTGAGTATGGTAGCTCCTCACCGGTAAAGCGAAAGATTTTTTCACGTACCAATTCGGCCGCGAGAAAGCGTTCATTACGATCGGTGATTTCATCTTCAGGATAAATTTTTTCACCTTCGAGCAGATAGGGTCGAACCGCATTTAACAAGGTGTCGAGTTGCTTATTCTGTTTTGCGCTCACTGGCACGATAGCAGTGAATTCACGCTCCTTGGCTATCTCCTGAATAAAAGGCAGCAATTCTGATTTGTTCTCCATGTTGTCTACCTTGTTGATAACAAGCAGCACTGGCATATTTTTTGGCAGCAGATTCATTACTTGGCGATCACGCTCGTCAAAATTCCGAGCTTCAATCACGAACAGCACCACATTCACGTTACGTAAGCTACTAGTCACCACACGATTCAAACCGCGATTCAGCGTATTAAGATGCTTCGTCTGAAATCCCGGGGTATCTACAAATACAAATTGCGCGTGCTCTTCAGTCAATATTCCGGCAATACGGTGGCGTGTAGTCTGTGCCTTGCGTGAGGTGATACTAATTTTTTGGCCGACCAGATGATTAAGTAAAGTGGATTTACCCACATTCGGACGGCCGACAATGGCGATAAAGCCGCTGTGGAAATTGCTTGCATTCATGACTGGCTCTCAATTTTTCGGTAAGCGGCTTCTGCTGCTACCTGCTCTGCGGTGCGACGGCTGCTGCCCTCACCACAAGTGGATAGTTTCAATTGTTCGATTTGGCATTCAACTTTAAATAGCTGTGCGTGTGCTTCGCCCTGAGTAGCAATCACAGTATATTTGGGTAATGCCAGACGTTTGCCTTGCAAATATTCCTGCAACAAGGTTTTAAAATCCTTACCCAATGTCTGCGCATCTGCTTGCGCGATAAAGGGCACATACAGCCGGAGCACAACTTGCTCTGCTGCTGCAAAACCAGCATCCAGAAATACTGCGCCGAACAATGCTTCCATTGTATCGGCAAGGATAGACGGGCGACGAAAGCCAGCGCTTTTGCGCTCACCTTCGCCCAACAATAATAATTCGCCCAAATGTAATTGTTGCGCTAAAACAGCCAAAGTTTGCTGGTTAACCAGATTAGAACGCAGACGAGACAAATCACCTTCCGGCAAACCGGGATAAATATCATATAAATGTTTGGCAATGACACAATTGAGTATGCTATCACCCAAGAATTCCAAACGTTCGTTGTGAGCAGGACTATAACTGCGATGCGTCAGAGCACGCTGCAATAATTGCGATTGCGTAAAAACGTGGCCAATCCGATTGCACAGCACATCACGATTCATTGACTATTTCTTAAAACTAGTTGGATTAAATTCGAGTAACAGGCTGGCATTGCCGACTAGTGGTATTTTTACTTGATAGCTAATACTCAGTGATAGGCCACGCGTATCCTTGACTATCTCAATATCATTTGCAGCGACGACATTGATGTTGTTCATCATGGCGCGTTTACTGAACGACTCGCGAATATCCTTGGATTGAACCCCTTGCATTTCAGGATCATTTGCGATGGTGGAAAGAATGCTTCTAATTTCGGCATCTTGAACATACGCCGGAATAACCTTCATGCCGCCAATCGCCGCTAGTATCAAGAGAACTGACCATACCAAAAGACCAGACAAACTCACACCACGCTGCCTGCCTGCTATTGTTTTAATCATGCTCCTCCTTCGTTTGCAACTTCAATCAATGGACAAGCCTATACGTTTCAAATCACTAAAATTCATCCAGATCATGAACGCTTTACCAACTATCATGTTATCCGGCACAAAACCCCAATAACGACTATCCCGGCTGTTATCGCGATTATCACCCAGCATAAAATAATGCCCAGCTGGCACTGTACAGCGCACCTCCTTTTCACTGTACGCACAATTCTCCCGATATGGAAATTCTGCCACCGCACCAAGGTGTATGTTGGGCACTTCTGGATTTACCAGCATTGCATGGATATGCCCAGTCAAATTTTCTTTATAACGCTCGGTATGCACGAAGTTTAGAGCAGTTTCCACATAGTTGTAGTCTCCGTCCGGCTGCTGTTCTTGCATCACATCATTTACAAATACTTTCTTATTGCGATATGTAATTTGGTCGCCAGGCAATCCGACCACCCGCTTAATATAATCTAGCGATGGGTTTTCCGGATAGTGAAATACCATCACATCGCCTCGGCTGGGGGAATTAATTTCTACCAGTTTCTTGCTGATGATGGGCAAACGAATGCCATAAGTAAACTTGTTAACTAAGATGAAATCGCCTACCTGTAAAGTAGGAATCATCGACCCCGATGGTATTTTGAACGGCTCAACCAGAAATGAGCGCAGCATGAATACTGCCAAGATAACAGGGAAAAAGCTCTTGGAATATTCCACCCACCAAGGTTCTTTTGTGGACGCTATGCGTTTCGATTGCAGCACAAAGCGATCCAGTAACCATACGCTACCGGTGATCAGCAACAATACAAACATAATTAAAGCAAAATCCATCTCAATTCCCGTCTTTACGTTATTTTTCGCCTACCTGCAGGATGGCCAAAAAAGCCTCCTGTGGAATTTCCACATTACCTACCTGCTTCATACGTTTCTTGCCAGCCTTCTGTTTTTCCAGCAATTTACGCTTGCGTGAGATGTCACCGCCATAACATTTGGCTAATACATTTTTTCGTAGGGCTTTAACATTTTCACGCGAGATTATGTTTGAACCGACAGCAGCCTGAATCGCCACATCGAACATCTGACGTGGAATCAACTCACGCATCTTGGCCGCCACTTCACGACCGCGGAACTGGCTGTTGCTGCGGTGCAGGATAATCGCCAGCGCATCTACCTTTTCGCCGTTGATCAGCATATCCACCTTGACCACATCAGCCGGCCGGTATTCCTTAAACTCATAATCCATTGAGGCATAGCCACGCGAAATCGATTTCAGCCTGTCAAAGAAATCCAGTACGATTTCTGCCATAGGTATCTCATATATCAGCAACACTTGCTTACCGTGATAACTCATATCGAGCTGTACACCACGCTTTTGCGTACACAATGTAATTACCGCACCAACGTATTCCTGCGGCATATACAAGTTGACTGTCACAATGGGTTCACGGATCTCCTCGATCTTGGACGGGTCTGGCATCTTGGAAGGATTATCCACTACCAGCACCGTCCCGTCGCGCTGCACCACCTCATAAATAACGGTAGGTGCAGTGGTAATCAAATCCATGTCGAACTCGCGCTCCAACCGTTCCTGCACGATTTCCATATGCAGCAATCCTAAAAATCCACAACGAAAACCAAAACCCAATGCCTGCGATACTTCTGGTTCATACTGCAATGAGGCGTCATTAAGTTTGAGCTTTTCCAGCGAATCACGCAGGGATTCATACTGATTAGATTCTACTGGGAATAATCCGGCAAACACTTGTGGCTGCACCTCCTTGAAACCTGGCAAGGCTGTGGCTGTAGGCCTGTTTGCCAGCGTAATGGTGTCACCAACCTTGGCCGCCTTGAGCTCCTTGATACCCGCAATGACAAAACCGACCTGGCCGGCAGCCAATACTTCACGCGGTTGCGACTTCGGCGTAAATACACCGATGTGCTCAGTCAAATGCTGTGCGCCAGTAGCCATCAATAAAATTTTATCTTTGGGTTTTAAAGTACCATTAAAAATCCGCACCAGCATTACTACACCGACATAATTATCGAACCAGGCATCTATAATCAGCGCGCACAACGGCGCAGCCGGGTCGCCTGTAGGTGCCGGGACTTTAGCGATTAAAGCTTCTAGCACGTCCTGCACACCCTCACCTGTCTTGGCTGAGCAGCGTGTCGCGTCGTGCGCATCGATACCGATTACGTCCTCGATTTCTTCAATGGCGTTTTCCGGATTAGCAGACGGCAAATCAATCTTATTCAACACCGGCACAACTTCCACCCCCAGATCGAGCGCGGTGTAGCAGTTAGCAACTGTCTGCGCTTCCACTCCCTGAGATGCATCAACAACTAGTAGCGCGCCTTCACAGGCAGATAATGAGCGTGATACCTCATAAGAAAAATCCACGTGTCCCGGCGTATCAATCAGGTTGAGATTATATATCTGGCCATCACGGGCCTTATATTGCAGCGCAGCCGTCTGAGCTTTAATGGTGATGCCGCGCTCACGTTCCAAGTCCATGGAATCGAGCACCTGCGCTTCCATTTCACGGTCAGAAAGCCCTCCGCACAACTGAATAATTCGGTCGGCCAAAGTAGATTTGCCGTGATCAATGTGGGCGATAATGGAAAAATTACGGATGTGTTGCATTATTTTTACAATCTCGGATTATTTAATTTGATGTTTCATGTATCACAAAATACACATATTTCTTAAGATTGGTAGCTTTTTAGCTAATTTCACTAGCATGATGTAGTCATTTTTATCTTAACTTACACACGGGGTGGTAATTATACCTTGAAGACACACCATCCTGCGGAAAACGCTAGCTCTCGCTTTGGTATAACGATTCAGTTATTGAATAGCTTCAAGCGACATATTTACGCATGGATCTTAAAAGCAAAAAGCGGCGCGTCTTAAGATTACCCTACAGTATCGTCATATGATCGTGAACAATAGGTACGCAATTTCTCCCAAGTAACGCATCTACACTTTTAATCCGATAGCCTGCTTCAGGTCTGAGTTCAACCGTTCTTCCTTATTTATTTAATTCAGGACTATAGCTGAGCAAGTCGAAGTTTGCCTGCGATATTCATCGCAATGTTTCATCTTGGTTTAAGTTATTTAATAGCGAGACTAATAAACATAATTTCAACAGAGCACTTTTATTGTAAATGACAAATTCCTCGCACCTGATTGGTGCGGTGTATATTTTAAGATGCGTACCGTTGGTGCATAAAAATCTTCTTCCATATCTTACATGTTACGCAACATATTGTTTATGTATAAAAATAATAGTGGCATTGAAATTGCTTATGACTGATTGGGCGCTTCTTAAATTTCGCTCTCAATCTTAGAAAGAAATGTTATGTACAAAACTAAATTAGTCATTATCGCTTTAAGTACTTCATTCATGCTTCCCGCAGCAGCGGCCAACGGATTTTCTTCACTATTTAAAGATAACGGCATTGAAGTTGGCGGTTGGATCAATGCGGGAATAACCTATAACGCGAATAATCCCACTGATCGATTTAATGGCCCTGTTACTTTCGCTGATCGTTCCAAGGAATTTCAATTAAATCAGCTTAATGTATTTATACAGCGCGCCGTAGCGACAGAGGGTAAAGAATGGAATTTTGGGGGTAGATTCGATTTAATGTTTGGTACTGACGCTATTTTTGCCCAAGCATACGGTATCCCAGCATTCGATGTAAACACCGGCCTACCTTTGAAAAGAAATAGTTGGGATCTAAATTTATGCTGTTCTTCTAGCCGCTTCTACAATATGGCATTACCACAGGCTTATATGGAAGCCTATGTGCCAGTTGGAAACGGCCTAAATCTTAAAATCGGTCATTTTTACTCACCAACCGGTTATGAAACAGTTCCGGCACCTGACAACTTTTTTTATACACGCTCATACACCTTTAGTAATGGTGAGCCATTTACTCATACTGGCTTGGTGGGCAACTACACAGTCAACAAAAATTGGGCGTTTATGGGCGGCGCAATCACTGGCAGCGCAACCGGCGGTTGGGATGGTGGTTGGGATAAGGAGTTAAGCAATTTGGGCGGCTTAGCCGGAGCCACGTGGACCAGCGATGACAAAAAAAGTTCAGCCAATCTAACCGGCTCTTACAGTAGGACTTCTAAACGAAGTAATGAGCCTTGGGGTTTTTACAGTCTTGTTTTGCAACACAAGATCACCCCAAAAACACTCCTAGTTTTACACCATACTAGCGGTTTTGCGGGCGGGGTTTTTGTGCCTGATGGCCACAAAGATATCACATGGCACGGCGTCGACATGCAATTACAGCATAACCTCAGGGAAGATTTGTCGGTGGGCATCCGTGGTGAATGGTTCCGTGATAAAGACGGCTTCCGTGTCTGCTCACCAGTCCGGGTAGCTCAAGCAACTAATAGTGTACACATTAGCTTTGCAGCCGACTTCTTGGCTACCTGCCAACCTGCCGATTATTATGGTGTCACCTTAGGCATGAATTGGAAACCAGCTAAACAGTTAGGTATTGATGCAGAAGCCATGCAAAAATTAAATATTCGTCCAAATATCCGCTACGACAGAGTGGATGGAATTGGTCAGGCGTATCGGCCTTTTGACAATAAAAAAGACCAATTACTAATTTCGGTCGATGCGACGATCCCGTTCTGATTAAGCAATTTTTGGATAAGCCGAACTCTACCTTCCAAAATACACTCACAGTGAAATAATGGTATTTATTTTTGAGAAAGCGTTGTCAGGCTGTTTACGCTCTAATGCACATGAGGAGGAGTAATAATTATGAAAATGGTTACTGCAATCATCAAGCCGTTCAAACTTGACGAAGTACGGGAGGCTTTGACTGCAATTGGTGTACTGGGTATCACTGTTACGGAAGTAAAAGGCTTTGGTCGGCAAAAAGGACATACTGAACTTTACCGCGGTGCAGAATATGTGGTGGACTTTCTGCCCAAGATCAAGTTGGAAATAGCTATCAAAAAGGACGTACTAGAGCTGGTACTCGAAGCCATCGAAAAATCTGCACACACAGGCAATATTGGTGATGGCAAAATATTCGTTCACAACATCGAACAAGTAATTCGCATCCGCACTGGCGAAACTGGCGTAGAAGCCTTGTAATGGCATACATCAAGCTGGACGCATCAAGTTTCCGCATGACAATTGAATATTTACCCGAAAAAAGATCGGCTTTATTGTGTGGGGTTATTTAGGGGATAGCTTTGTGCAATTGCTACAACTACTGGAAAGCCCCGATTTCGCGGGAAAGGGAACGATCTTAAGTTAATTAGACACTGTTCAAGATACGGCCTGATACGGGCAAGCTAGGCTGCCCATCAGGACCATACAATCCATTTGCACTATGTGTAGCATTGTGCAACATAATTAGTGTTTGCTGGTTATGACGCATTTTTACTTGAATTAACTCACCATTAGTGTGGTTCATGTGCTGCGCATGGATAGCCAACTGCCGGATTTCATGCCACGCTGGCAAATTGATTGCAGTGTGGGTTTTCAACCAAGTTTCCATGCTGCCCGGTTCAATTTTTATGCCCCGAGTAAGCATATCATTCCTCCGTGCATCCACCAGCTTGGACAACTCTTGTACTATTTTGGTCTTGTCGTCAGCCAGTGTTTGTATTTGTTCGGTCTGTTCGTTGAGTAAGGCTTGTTGTTCAATTTCGAGCAATTGTATGAAAGCACGTAATGCAGCCCGCTCTGCATGCAGAGCGGAAATAAATTCTGCCGTCGCAGCGGCAGGTGTGTCATTAACCATATTGCGTCAGATTTTGTGCGAACTAATCAAATCCTTCACCGTTTGAATCAGGCCATCAGCCACCGCACTGGAATTGACCTGAAAACGGCCTTCACTGATGGCTTGCTTAATATCTTCGACTTTAGCTGCATTCACTAGCGGTGTGTTTGCCATACTACTTTCCATTTTTTGAAGTTGTGCGGAAGTTGCACCCAGATGTACGCTGGTGGCAGTAGATTGTGTGTTACCCGCAGAGTTAGCAGTGGGCGCACGCGCTCGCTCTTCACCCGGCGTAGCAGTAGGCAACGGTTTACTATTTTTTTCGATTTTCATGATAACCTCTTTGTCCAACGCGGATAAAATTTACTATCGACTGCCAAATGAAAAACTTTAGAACACAGATTTTATATATGTACCAGCAGAACTTATTGCACAATGATGTGCGAATTATCTACAGGTAGGGTCGGTTGTCAATATTAAAGGGTAGGAACGGGGGCATGTTGCCAATTTTTTCGTAGAGCTGGCGTACAAATGCAGTAGACGATGGGAGGGTAATTAATTTTGAGTAGGCGGTCAGTTAACAGAAAACTACCGGCATACATGAGTAGCAACGACAAAATCGAAAATAACAAACAAATTAAGCTTGCCCTCAAACTAATAACCCTAGCCGATGCCGTGTACTGTGACCAACTGCCAGAATCTCAAGGATCTAGTAAGTTTTAACCGCCTAACGGCATTTTTTATTTTTGCCCCACTTGTTCAGGGCAATTGCTATGAGCTAAAGCAAGGGGTTTCCTGACAATTATACAGCTTGATTTCTGCTACCATTAGCCATGCGTTGCACCACAAGATAATTTCATTGTTTTACATCGAAAACAACACCAATTCCGCAACGCAAAACAAGTATCAACATAATTTATTAAAGGAAGCATCATGCCCAGCAACATCAATAGTAAAACCATCACACAAGGTGTGCAGCGTTCGCCTAATCGCGCCATGTTGCGCGCTGTAGGTTTCGGCGATGGTGATTTCAATAAGCCTATTATAGGTATCGCCAATGCCTATAGCACTATCACACCCTGCAATGCGGGATTGGGTACATTAGCGACACGGGCTGAGCACGCGGCACACGCCGCTGGTGCTATGCCACAAATGTTCGGCACGATCACGATTTCTGACGGCATCTCGATGGGTACCGAAGGCATGAAATGCTCGCTGGTAAGCCGCGAGGTAATTGCTGATTCAATCGAGACGGTTTGTCGAGGTCAAAGCATGGACGGCATACTCGCCATCGGTGGCTGCGATAAAAACATGCCGGGCGCCATGATTGCCTTCGCACGTTTGAACATTCCTGCTATTTTTGTTTATGGTGGCACCATCAAACCAGGACATCTTCACGGACGTGATTTGACCATAGTCAGCAGTTTCGAGGCAGTGGGTCAATTTATCGCGCATAAAATTGATGCAGCTGAGCTTCTGGCCGTCGAGCGCAAAGCCTGTCCCGGTGTTGGTTCCTGCGGTGGAATGTTTACAGCTAACACCATGTCATCAACCTTCGAAGTGATGGGCATGAGCCTGCCGTATTCATCCACCATGGCGGCAGAAGATGCGGAAAAATCCGACAGCGCGGCACAGTCAGCCGAGGTGCTGGTGCAAGCCATCCAGAAGCAAATATTGCCGTCTCAAATTTTAACGAAGAAGGCTTTCGAGAACGCAATTTCCGTGGTTATGGCGGTAGGCGGCACGACTAATGCAGTTTTGCATTTGCTAGCAATCGCGCATGCGATGGGTGTTGACTTAAGCATTGATGATTTTGAAACGATCCGGAAACGCGTCCCTGTGTTTGCCGACATGAAACCATCCGGGCGCTACGTGGTAACCGACCTTCACAAAGCCGGCGGCATTCCGCAGATCATGAAGATGCTCTTGGTACATGGCTTGCTTCACGGCGACTGCTTGACTATCACCGGCGAAACTATCGCGGAGGTACTTAAAGATGTACCCGCAGAACCACGTTCCGATCAAGACGTGATCCGCGCTTGGAATAATCCAATTTATCCGCAAGGACATTTAGCCATTCTTAAAGGCAATCTGGCGACGGAAGGTTCGGTAGCCAAAATAAGTGGCATTAAAAATCCCAAAATCACTGGCTCCGCGCGCGTTTTTAACTCAGAAGAATCTTGCATGGAAGCGATTCTTGCAGAAAAAATCAATCCCGGAGAAGTACTCGTAATCCGTTATGAAGGTCCGAAAGGCGGGCCAGGAATGCGTGAAATGTTATCCCCCACTGCAGCCCTGGTAGGCGCCGGAATGGGCGAAAGTGTCGCGCTTATTACCGACGGCCGCTTTTCTGGTGGTACTTATGGCTTTGTAGTGGGACACGTTGCACCCGAAGCGGCAGTGGGAGGCACCATAGCACTGGTCGAAGAAGGGGATTCTATTACCATTGATGCTGAAGCCCGTTTGATACAATTGAATGTTAGCGACCAAGAACTTGCACGGCGCCGCGCCTTGTGGCAACCTCCGGCGCCACACTATAAACGCGGCGTATTGGCAAAATATGCCCGACTAGTGTCTAGCGCAAGCTTGGGCGCGGTGACAGACGCATAAACGCGGACACGTTAATCAAATTTTTATTCAATCGTTGAAGATTTTTTGATAAGCGTGATGTGATGTGCGATTTATGCACCGCACATCACGTTTTTAAAACACACCTACGCAGTACCACCCACTGTCAGCCCATCTATTCTTACCGTTGGCTGACCCACACCTACCGGCACGCTCTGGCCTTCCTTGCCACAAACACCAACACCTGGATCAAGTGCCATGTCGTTGCCTATCATGGAGATACGGGTTAATGCCTCAGGGCCATTGCCAATCAACGTTGCCCCTTTCACAGGATAGGTGATTTTACCGTCTTCAATCATGTATGCTTCAGCGGTGGAAAACACAAACTTGCCGCTAGTAATATCCACCTGCCCCCCACCAAAGTTCGCGGCATACAGTCCGCGTTTGACTGAAGCAATAATATCCTGTGGGTCTTTGTCACCATTCAACATATAGGTGTTGGTCATACGAGGCATGGGCAGATGCGCAAATGATTCGCGCCGGGCATTACCGGTAATTGGTACGCCCATCAGACGCGCATTTAAAGTGTCCTGCAAATATCCCTTAAGAATGCCGTCCTCAATCAAAACCGTGCATTGCGTAGGATTGCCTTCATCATCCATTTGCAGCGAACCACGCCTATTAGCAATCGTGCCATCATCCACAACCGTCACACCCTCGGCTGCAACCCGTTCACCGATGCGGCCAGAAAAAGTGGAACTACCCTTGCGGTTGAAATCACCTTCGAGACCGTGCCCAACGGCCTCATGCAGCAAAATACCAGGCCAACCGGAACCAAGCACCACAGTCATATTTCCCGCCGGCGCGGGCTTTGCATCCAGATTAATTACGGCCTGATGTACTGCCTTGGCAGCGTAATCAGATAGTACTTCGTCCGTAAAATAAGCATAGTCGAAACGCCCACCGCCTCCAGATGAACCTTGCTCACGCTTGCCGTTGCTTTCTACAATAACTTGCACCGACAGACGCACCAGTGGGCGGATGTCAGCATTCATCAAGCCATCGCTACGCGCCACCAAAACCACATCATATTCGCCTGCCAACCCAGCTATTACCTGAGTAACACGCGGATCCAGGGCACGCGCATAACGCTCCAGACGTTCCAGCATCGCAACCTTGTCCACGGCTTTCAAACTGGCGATGGGGTCATGTGGCAAATAGAAATGTTTGTTGCTGTTAGCACGTAACAGCGGCACGGTTTGCGTCCCGCCCTGCCGTGCAATCGCACGCGTGGCCAATGCCGCACTTTCCAAGGCAGCCAAACTAATGTCATCGGAATACGCGAAAGCGGTCTTTTCACCACTCACCGCCCGTACACCGACACCCTGCTCGATACCAAAACTGCCAGACTTGACGATACTTTCTTCAAGCGACCAGCTTTCAGCCCGACTGTATTGAAAATACAGATCAGCGTAATCCACTTTATTCGCCAGCATTTTTGAAAACATTTGCTCCAGATGGCGGGTTTCAAGCGCATGCGGTACAAGCAGTGATTGCTGTGCAAGGGCAAATACAGTATCGTTATTTTGCATTGTCAAACCCATAGAAATTTAAAAAATCATTACAAAAAATTCAGCTCATTTTATTGAAGCGCGTATTTAAAACAGTAAAAAAACCCATATTTTTATAAATCAAGCTGCACAAGGCAGCATTAAATAGCCCTAATACTTTTCAATAAGACTGGCATTACATAAGGTTGTTCCTCACCGCACCTAATAACCAGGCACTTCAATGTCTTACGCCTAACATGAAGTAAGCGTTCGGTGGGACAGTGCCGGCAAGCTGGCGCGCAAGCTGGCATGATAGGATGGATTGATTTCCTCAACCACGACTCCTGAGCCACGTGGCAATCGATCCAATACTCTCCCCCACGGATCAACGATCATACTGTTACCGTGTGTTTCACGGCCATTGACGTGATAACCACCCTGCCCTGCGGCTACTACATAAGCCAGATTTTCGATGGCGCGCGCGCGAACCAATATCTCCCAATGCATTTTCCCAGTGGTTTCAGTAAAGGCAGAAGGCAGCACAATAATATTTACATCGCGCATAGCGCGAAACAATTCAGGAAAACGCAAATCGTAACAAATCGCCAAACCAATGCGACCGAACGGACTATCCACCACCACTACCTGATTACCTGCCTCAATAATGCGCCCTTCATGATAATGCTCATTGCCTAATTCAAGACTGAACAAATGAATTTTGTCGTAACGCGCTACCTGTTCTCCACTATCATCGTACACCAAGCAGGCATTACGCATTTTGTCCGGCGCATCCGCCACCAGCGGAATGGAACCGCCGACCAGCCAGATTTTATGCGCACGCGCAGTCTCACTCAGAAAAGACTGAATCATGCCGCTACCCGGTTTCTCGCACACCGCCAATTTATCCGTATCATTCAGTCCCATGATGGGAAAGTATTCCGGTAATACAACCAAGCGTGCCCCCTGGTCTACGGCTTTTTCAATCAGGCGGCGCGCCTCACTCAAGTTCCCCAAAACATTTGGCCCCGAGGCCATTTGCACAGCAGCAACCTTGAAAGTTTTAGCTTGTGCATGGGCAGTAGGATTTCGTTGGGTGGCAGTTTTATCTTGCATACCTTCAATTCTTTCGTATATTACTTCTATGGTGGCGAAACAGACTTGCTTTCACTTACCTTCTCTACATTCGGGTTAGCCCATGCGCCCGTAATATTGTATTCAAATGACATCAACTTATCGAGCGGTTCACGCAGTATCTTATTAGCAATAAAAACCCCAATGCCCACTGCCGGGCCAGCGGCAAACGCGCTCAACAGGGATGCCGTGTTCCCGACAGTAGGTAGAATGCGTACACGCAAGTTTTGCGTTTCATGGTTTAGGTCCACCTGCCCTCTCATCGTCACTTTGGCGGCCGAGCCTTCAATTTTAAAATCATCGGTCAACAGAACCCCCTTCTTAACTTGCGCTACTCCGTTGATGCTATCAAATTTAAAACCTGTGCTAAACACATCGGTAAAATCCAACGCAATGCGCTTAGGCAACGCTTGCAAACTCAAAATACTGAGCAGCTTACCGATACCCGGTTCGATTTGCAGAAACTGTCCTTTGCCAGTGTTCAGATTGAGTGTGCCATCCAGCGTGGCATAACTAAATTCAGCTGGCGCGCCAAGCCAAGAAAATGTTCCTTCTAATTTTCCGCTGCCGTCCTTTACGCTATTCGGGTAGCCGGAACGACCAAGAATTTTCCCTGCATCGCTGATTTCCAACTTGAGATTAACTTGAGTCCGCTCCCCACTAGGGGCCATTTGCCATTTGCCATCTGCAGTCAACTCACCATCTGGGTTAGTGATAATTAATCTCTCCAAAAGCCAGTCACGCTCATGTTGTTGTGCCAACAATTCCAACTTGCCCAGATTCTTGCCATTAAGTATGACACTACCCACTGCCACGTCGAGCGCAGGATGTTTTGTATTAGCAATATTTTTTTTAGTTACATTAGATTGAATTACGGCATTTCTCTTTTTACCGTTTTCATCCCGATCCAGTTCCAGAGACAAATTTTTCAAGCGGGCGCCAAACTTACCATTACCCTGTGGTTGCCAACTCACTTCACCATTAATTGACTTGGCTGCCAGCAGCGCAACTACCGTACCATTAATATTACGTGCGTTGATACGCACATCATCTACCCTATAGCCATACCCGCTTATTTTCTGGATCAGCAAATCAGCACCTGCGACACTGACCGATGCCAACCCCTCAGACGCACTAGCCAGCGCTCCCCAACCTTCCAACGATACCTGCGGCATGATGCCGACTAGCCACACGCCATCTTTTTCCAACCACTTACCGGTATTGCCAAAATTTACCGTGCCACGCCTGATGACCCGCTCAGTACCTTTGTCCAAACGTAAAAATTTCGCGCTCAACAGCTTGCCATATTGCACCGACAACAGGTCTTGTTGCGGAGTCATACTATTCATCTCAAAGCGTAGCGGAATACTTTCATTATCACGCTTTGCAAATGGCGCGGGTAAGTCAGATGCCAACCCAACCAAATTGGAAGTGAATTGCATACTGATCTGTTTTTTTAACACCGTAATTTCAGACTCCCAATCACTGCTACCATGCAGATAATTAAGCAATGAATGCGGCTCTAACTCACGCAGGACATCTATATTTGCGCGACCGACCACTTTGGCATTAACAGCACTGCCTTTGTTGCCCTGTACTGTCAGGTTGGCTGGTCCTCCAAGAACTTGCATCGTAACGCCCTGCGTACGTACCGATGATTCACTGAACAACAGATCGCCATTAACCTTATGTAAAATTGGCACACCCTTGCCCAAGCTCACTTCATTGTCAATAAAATGATACCGGCCAGAAACTATTGCCGGCTTACTACCGCGCAATGGAATATCCACCTGTAGATTCAGATTGCCATTACCGCTCGACGTAATATTATCGGTGAGACCATCAATATATCCACGCACCGGACTTTCCTGAATAAAATTCAGACCGTTCTTTGTTTCACCCACCGACTCGCCACGCACTTGCAATGGTAGACCAAGGTTTTTAATATCCGGCAGAACCACACTAATATCATTCAAGGCCGCGCCTACCGTCATCGCAGTCGGAACAGTCACCTCAAGCCGTTTGCCCTGAATCACCAATTTCACAGCAGCGTTTTCCACGCGAGGCCATCCTTTCGCGTACTCCACTCCCACTCCCGTTGCACGCGCCCGGATTTGAAATAAACCATTACGGTTTCCATCGAATGGGAAGTCCTTCAAATTACCCTTCAGGCGCAAGTTAAAATCATCCGACTGTCCATCAACCAGGGCATTTCGTATCCAGTTATGGGCTTCGCTATTTAAAGCAACCAATGGAATATATCGGGCAGTATGACGCACTGCGGCACGCGTTAAATGAACAGTCAAATCAATCAAGCCAGGGCTTTGTGGTAGTAGCTGATAGCTACCAAAAAAATTCCCGGCAAGGTCGGCATTGGATATGGCAACTTTATTAAACTTGACCTCCATCCCACGGTCATGTTTTTGCCAACTAAGCTGTGCAATGAGCGAATCAAATGTCAAAGGTTCTGGCATGATCAGTGGCGCATCCACCACAGAATTGCGCATGTTCAGCGACAACGTGCCATTGACGTCGTTACCATCCAACTGACCGCTCAACCGAGTAAACCCCGGGATATTGCCCGAACGCTGTATGGATAGTCCGTCAAAGCGCATCTTAATCTCGTAATTCAATAACTTGTCAAAATCACCCTGCCATTTTGCTTGTACATTGGAAATCCGCCCCTGAGGCGCGAATGTAGCCAGGTGCTGCTTCAAACTAGACGTCAACGGCAGAAAATGTGTCAGGCTGGTGAAACTGCCCATATCCAACGTATTGACGCGCACCGCACCGCTAGCTGGCTGTTTGTCTGTAGCATCTGCAAAACTCAGATATAAATCAATTGGCTGCAATACCAGGTCATTACTCATCTGTAACGATAATTTCCGCGTGGAAATCTCAAAACCCCGAACCACGTCGTGCCATTCAACACGGCCGCGCAGCTTAATCACATCGAGAAGCGGCAAATCATCGGCCAATTGTGTCTGTACATCAGCAAGCGCCAGATCCGCAGTAAACTGGCTAATCTTGCCCTTTTCGACACCCAGCCAACCGCGTAACGCACCGCTGCCACGTTTGGGGGCAATGGGCAGCGGTACCCATTTATTCCATGCGGCAACATCGACATAGTCAAGCTGGGTATACAACTCTCCGCGCCAAGCATTAAAGTTATCAAAGCTGGTACCGAAAAATTCACCGCGCAAATCCAGTTGCGCAGACAATTCCGCTGGAGGCTTCGCCCGCAAGGAAAAACTGTGACGGCGCCCTCTGTTTTCAATGAGCATGTTCACTTGGTTTAATATCAACGGAGGCGCAGCACGCCGCTCGTCCTGCCAAGTAATGCGCGCGTCACGCACCACAATGTGTTTTTGATGTAGTAACCAATCCGCCAGCCCGTGATCCGCAGGCTGGCCGGGAATATTGCTCGACATCCTCATGCCAGCGATATGCAACAAGCCTTGCGCGTCCCGCTTGATCAATAGATCTGGCTGGTTAATCTCCAGGCTATATAGTCGTATCTGACCCGTCAGGGCTGTCATCCACGACACCACATTGTCCACCCGCTGCAACGCGAGCAAAGTTTGCCCCTTTTTATCCAGAATAAGCACATCAGTAAACAAGAGATGCGGACGAATGCCCTGCCAATCTGCCTCAATCTTGCCGATAGTCACTGGCTGACCAACAACGTGACTGACCATAGCGCTAATGTTATCGTGATAGCGTTCGATATCCGGCAATATCCAGTAACGCAATGTCAGCACCAATCCCCCGCCAACAAACAACAATAGCATTGCACTGAACAGCACAAATCGTGTTAATTGATTGCAGCAACGCAAACAAAAGCTCGCACAAGCTCTCAGCATATAAAGGGGTAACCAAGTAACAATGAAAACAAATAAGCCAAGGCGCGCATAGCAGATTTATAATAAACCGCGAAGTATGAACAGTTTAACCCTAAGACCCCTCTATGAATACCGTCATCACGCCCCTCTCCGCTAATTTTGACATTGCTTTACAGCGCGCCGTGCGCTGCAGTCGATATGCGCAGCGCCTACTCGACAGCGAAACCGAATTGCTGCCTTGGCTGCGCGCGCACTATGCCCAACCTTGCAATATGGACGAAATGACAACATGGCTCACCACCATACCCATTACGGACGAAGAGTCACTGTCGCGCGCGATACGCCGTTTGCGTAAGCGCGTCATGCTCAAGCTTCTAACGCGCGATTTGGGCGGGCTAGCCAATCTGGAAGAAGTAATGACCTGCATGTCTGCACTGGCAGAACTGGTCGTGCAGCGCACGCAATCCTTCATTATGGAGACACTAGTTCAACAATATGGCCAGCCGATAGGCGCACTGAGCGGCACGCCGCAACAATTGCTGGTAGTTGGCATGGGCAAACTGGGCGGCATGGAACTCAATGTTTCCTCTGACATTGATCTTATTTTCGTCTATCCGGAAGACGGCAACAGCAATGGTTCCCGCAGTATCAGTAACCACGATTTTTTTACCCGCCTGGGGCGTCGCCTCATTAACCTGATTAACGAACTAACCCAGGAAGGCTACGTATTCCGCGTGGACATGCGCTTACGGCCTTATGGTGACAGCGGACCACTGGTGATGAGTTTCGCAGCGGTGGAGGAATATCTAGTGGAACAAGGACGAGAATGGGAACGTTACGCCTGGATTAAAGCCCGGGTAATCTCTCCTGCAGATTATCCCGCTACGCAAGAACTCATGCAGCTCGTACAACCCTTCATATTCCGCAAATATCTCGACTTCGGCGCATTCGAATCCATGCGCAAACTGCATGCGCAAATTAGCCAGGAAGTGCAGCGCCGCGATCGACTTGATAACATCAAATTAGGGCCAGGTGGCATCCGCGAAATTGAATTCATAGCCCAGGTTTTTCAACTGATACGGGGTGGACGCGATGCCGGCCTGCGTATCCGCCCCACCCTGCAAGTATTGCAACTTCTGCGCGAAAACGGCCAACTTACACCAGACACCGTAATCGGATTAAGCGCAGCTTACGTGTTTTTACGTAATCTGGAGCATCGCCTGCAATATCTGGAAGACCAGCAAACTCAGGACTTACCTAAAAATATTGCAGACCAGGCGTTACTAGCCGAAGGCATGGGCTATCCCGATTATCGTGCCATGCTGGAACAGTTGGATCACCACCGCTCATTGGTAAGCGAACAGTTTGCCCAAATTTTCAGCACGCAGAAAGATAACACGGCAGCAAGTGCGCTTTGGTGCGAAAACCTAAACACGGATGAGTTGCAAAATGACCTTGGCAAATTAGGTTATACAGACACAACCCTCTTGGCTGAACGGCTGTTGAATATCCGTGACAGTGGCCGTTACCGCCAACTGCCGGACACAAGCCGCCAACGCATGGATAAACTGATTCCCCAGTTCATCACTTTGTGTGCTGTGCCGAACAACCGTGACCAAACCTTGCCGCGCATACTCAATCTGTTGGAAAGCATTAGCCGACGCGCCTCCTATCTGGCCTTTCTGGCCGAATATCCTAAGGTTTTGCCACGTTTGGTCGAACTTGCCAGCGCCAGTGAGTGGGCATGCGAATATTTAATTAAGCATCCCATTCTGCTGGATGAATTACTCGATGCGCGTGAAATCTACCGTGCGCCCGATTGGATTGCTCTTGATGCTGAATTGCTGACACAACTGGACCACTGCAATACCGATACCGAACGCCAAATGGATGTGCTTCGTCAGTTTCAGCATGTCCAAACATTCCATTTATTGGCAATGGATTTGCAAGGACTGTTGCCGTTGGAAACTTTAAGCGATCACCTCAGCAACTTGGCCGACCTGATTTTGCGCCACGTGTTGCAACTGTGCTGGCGTGATGCGCGCAAGAAGCATCAACAGCAAGCGCAATTTGCCATTATTGCCTATGGCAAACTGGGTGGTCGCGAACTCGGCTATGCTGCCGATCTCGACCTAATTTTTTTGTACGACGACCCGCATCCCGACGCAGCGGAAATTTATGCCCGACTGGCTCAGCGCATCAATACCTTGTTAAGCAGCTATACCTCAGCGGGCCGTTTGTATGAAATAGATTTGCGCCTGCGCCCGAATGGCGCTAGCGGCCTGCTGGTCAGTTCCGTTCCCGCATTCGCTGAATACCAACAGCAGCACGCTTGGGTGTGGGAACACCAGGCGCTGACGCGAGCGCGCTTCTGTGCCGGAGATGCGCAAGTGGGTAAGCAATTTGAAATGATTCGCAACAACGTATTGTGCAAACCACGTGACCTGAATGTGCTGCGCCAGGAAATCGTGGCAATGCGGCAAAAAATGCTGGACACACATCCCAATGACAGCGATTTGTTCGATATCAAACATGATCGCGGCGGCATGGTGGATATCGAATTCATAGTGCAATTCTTAATACTGGCACATGCTCACACCGAGCCAGAATTGACTGCCAATAGCGGCAACTTGGCACTACTAATGCTCGCCGGTAAACTAGGATTAATAAAAGTAGAACTGGCGGAGGCGGCGAGCAACTGCTACCGCACCCTGCGTGCACTGCAACACAAGATGCGCTTGAATAACCAATCACCCTGTCGAATTGACAAGAAAGAAATCGACACCACATCGGTGATTACGCAGTGGGAAGAACTCTTGGGGCCACATGGTCAAGACAAAAAGTAGTATTCGCTGATAAAGACCAAACACAACGACAATTCAACTCCAACTTGGATTTTTTGAGAAGAAAACGCGAACGACCAAGCTCCTCGCGTTATCACAATCTACTCGCAAGATTCTTCTATGAACCAAGGAATAAAATAAGGAATCAATGGGGTGAATAAATCGAACCTGACCCTAAATTACTTATAACACAGGAAATAAATGTAAACTAGCTTCATGACTACACACAAAATTGGCGTTTTCGATTCCGGAGTTGGTGGACTATCTGTTGCTAAGGCAATTGAGAAAGCACTGCCCAATATTGAAGTTGTATTTGCGAATGATCCCGAACACGTTCCTTATGGCAGTAAGTCTCCGGAGGAAGTTCTGAAGTATATCGTGCCAATTTTGGAAGACTTAGTAAAGCAAGGTTGTGACGTAGTTGTTATTGCCTGCAATACCGTTACGACCACACTTATCAAGCAATTACGAGATACGTTTACTGTGCCATTGATCGGCATGGAGCCTATGGTCAAAGTTGCAGCAGCACAAACGAAATCTGGAATCGTTGCTATGTGTGCTACGCCAGCCACTCTGGCGAGCGAACGCTACGAATGGCTCAAGAAAACGTATGCTGATAATATTTCGGTGATTGAACCAGATTGTAGCGAGTGGTCAAAAATGATCGAGGCCAGCGACATCGACCGTGAATTTATTGCTAAACAAGTTAATGATGTCTGTGAGCAAAAAGCTGACGTGATCGTACTTGGCTGTACTCACTACCATTGGATCGAAGAAGACATTAGAGCAATCGCTGCCGGTCGTGCATTAGTGCTCCAGCCAGAACAACCGGTCATTCGTAGGTTAGTGCGTGTGCTCGAAGTATTAGTTTCAAATAAAGCCCCCCGCCGCAAGCAGCGAGGTATTAACTGCGCTCTTCAATCTGCTGGTTTTCAACCAGCTTTCACTAACACCGTTTTACCTAAGCACCCATCAAAGACAAAAGTCCGGTAGGTTGTGCTGAATGAAATGAAGCCCAACATCACGAGCTACGGATGACCACCTGCGTTCCCGACGTGCCGGTGCAGCGGGAGGCAAACTTTCTCACTGTAAATCCATCCAAACGGCGCACCGATGTATTGGTGCGACATATTGATGATTTGAATGCCATCATAAAAACAGAGAAAGGCGCGCATCCGTTGGCTATTCTGGCGATGGTGGTATTACCCGAACATCTACATGCGATATGGCGACCACCGGACGATGTCGACTATCCGCTGTGCTGGTCGCTCATCAAAGCCGGTTTCTCGCAGAGGCTGGCAAAAAACGGACATATTCGTGCCAGCCGCCAAGCCAAACGTGAGCGCGGCATCTGGCAGCGGCGGTATTGGGAACATCAAATTCGGGATGATGGCAATCAACGTATTGACAATAGATACACAGATAGCTATGCTTCGTGTATCTATTGTGTATGCATTAAGAGGAGAATTCCATGCGCGACGCCGCCATCAACCTACGGGCATTGCCCGAGCAACGAGATTTAATTGACCACGCTGCAACTCTGCTAGGCAAGAACCGTTCGGATTTCATGCTCGAGGCTGCCTGCTCAGCCGCGCAGGCGGTAATACTTGACCAGGTTTTTTTCAACCTGAATACCGACAAGTTCCAGCAATTCACGGCAATGCTCGACGCCCCGCCCAGCCCCAATCCAGGGCTTGAGCGCCTCATGGCCGTGAGGGCTCCTTGGGCCGCAGTCAAGGCATGAGTTTGCAACTCAACGCACCTCAGCCACTCTCGATCACCCATATTCTGGATCGATTTGAGTGCGGCGAGGGCGTTCTCGACGAGTGGCTCAAGCGCCGCGCAATGGTCAACCAAGTGAGTGGAGCCAGCCGCACGTTTGTAGTGGCGGATCAGGATAGTCGTGTTTACGGCTACTATGCCATGGCTGCGGGGGCTGTCTCGCACCAGATGGCAACCAGCTCTGTGCGTCGGAACATGCCCGATCCCGTTCCGGTGATGGTTCTGGCCCGGCTCGCGGTTGACCACCACGCCCAGGGTATTAAGCTTGGCGCATCCCTACTGCAAGACGCCGTCAACCGGGCTGTAATGGTTTCTCAGAACGCCCGTGTCCGAGCTCTGCTGGTGCATGCACTTCACGACCGCGCCAAGGCGTTCTACGAACACTACGGTTTTCAGTCGTCGCAGTTGCATCCGATGACGCTGATGCTGAGATTAAATATCGGCAAGTCATGAACAAATGAATTCAGCGCTTCTTTGCATGACGCACGAGATGGATGAAACTATTAGTAGATCGTTCCGTTAAAACAATTACAAATAACCCGTTCGGACTGAATATGATATTCGCCCACAGGCCGAAAGGCGTTGGCAAGAAATAGCCCGGGGGTAGTGCTGAATGAAATGAAGCCCAACATCACAGGCTATGAATGAACACATGCGTTACCCACGTGCTCACGCAGCGGGAGACACATTAACTTTTTTGACCTTGATGACACATGTTATGTGAAAATATTTCGTCAATTGACTGTACCTGATTGCAATTGACGCAACCTGTTTCAGTCAATTTTTTATGCTTTACAGTGAACGCGACAGCTTCCAATCGCGCCTTTACAACATGACGGCATCTATTCACACAAACGATCAAGTAATACTATTTTTTAAATCTTAATTCGAACCATAATTTAAGTTGAATAACAGAGTTTGCAAGAGGCTTCAATTATTAGTCTTTATCATCCATTTTCTTGCCTGATCTATTAGCACCGAAATTCTGGGGAGACCAACAGCATGAATCACTGAAACCACCGGCAACCCTAGTTTCGTTCTTAGGGTTGCCGGTGTCGCTTTAGGGATGCGTCTTACTACTATCGGAATTCATTTCACTATCATCTGTTTTCTTGCCATCGGCATCATCCGTCTTTTTGTGCCAAGCATTGCCCATCTTCTTGTGCCCACTACCATCCATCTTCTTCTTGTGTCCGGCCTTCATTTCATCCGGGGTAATTTGGCCGTTTCCATTGACATCCAGCTCCTTAAATCTCTTTGCATGGAAAGCATTAAATTCGTCCGTAGTGACCATTCCATCTGAATTTTCGTCCATGGCTTTGAACATTTTTTCCTGCATTTTGCCATGCATTCTTCCATGAGATGAATCAGTATCAGCGTGGGCTAAAGTGGTGCCCAATAAAAAACAGGACGTCATAGCGAGATAACTAAAAGTTTTTTTCATGTGTAACTCCATTTATAAATTTGTGAAACATTCTTTAACGGACATGATGTCATGCCACTCTTAAAGTTTTACCAAGACCACATTATTTGGCAAACCCTCAGGCCAAGAATAACCAAGCATCTTGGATAGGGTCTGTGCGATATGGCACATAAGCGACTACTTTTATACGCACCATTGATATGGCATGTGCGACAGTCAAGATCGGCATGAATAACTTGGCCTCAGACTAAAAAACCCAAAATACTTACAGAATAATAGATCAAGTAATTCTGCCAGAAGAAGCGCTCTTGCCAACGACGAGCATAAATTTGGCTCTATGTGCGATGACGCACAGACGACCGTCATCATTAGCGTAATACTACTAACCATAGGCATTGCGATGACTGCCGAAGTTAATGGTAGTTGTTACTTAGCCTTACACAGGAGCGTCTCGAAGAAGCAACTGTTGAAACAAGATTTCTCACTATTTCAACGTGCCGATGAAAGCGCCATTGTCGTGCTGCGATACCTTCCTCAGGCGTTACGCTGCCACGATTTATTATTAGGAGATATGAAATGTCATTAGGAACAATTCTGCTGATCATTTTGGTCTTGCTGCTGATTGGCGCAATCCCAAGCTGGCCTCACAGCCGCAATTGGGGTTATGGACCCAGCGGTGGTCTTGGATTAGTGTTGGTGATCCTGATCATCCTGTTGCTGATGGGCAAGATATAGCGCGTTGCTCTGATTTCGTCTTACGGCGATCACTCAACGGACAGCGAAATTTGAATTTCAGTTTTACAACGCAACGAAGGTTGCGAACTCGAGCCTCTTGATTCTATTCTAGTTCAAGCATCGAGAGGCAATTTAGCTTCATCATTTATCTGGAGGTATTACCATGACACAATTTAAACGTTTTTCCACTTTTTTCCTGATTGCCTTATTTTCTTTTTTAGTGGGTTGCGCATCTACGCAAAAAGAGACAGGGACAGGAGAGTATATTGACGACACCGTTCTAACCACGAAGGTCAAGGCAGCAATTTTCAATGAGCCTTCCCTGAAGTCCGCCGAAATCAACGTCGAAACCTTCAAGGGTGTAGTGCAACTAAGCGGCTTTGTCAACTCTCTGCCTGATATCAATAAGGCGGCCGAAGTTGCACGTAGCGTTGCGGGCGTGAAATCGGTCAAGAATGATATGCGGCTCAAGTAATGATGGAGGTCGGTCTTTAGGCATAACCGTGTCCGATTGACCGACCGTAAATGAAAGGAAAAAATATGCTGAATTATACCGTTATATTTTTAGTCATCGCGCTCGTTGCTGCGCTACTGGGCTTTACAGGTATTGCGGCTGGCGCTGCCGAGATCGCCAAAATCCTTTTCTTTATTTTCCTTATCTTGTTTGTCATCTCGCTAATCATGGGCCTGATGCGCCGCAAGTAATTTTGTTTATACCGCGAGGTATTTTGCTGAATTCAGCTGGAGCAATGGATTTAAGCATCTAGTTTCTAATTATTAATGGAGTATGTCATGACCCAATTTTCAAGCCAAACAATAAAAAATGATTTTCTCAAAGATTTTAATGCCGTTGTAAACGAAGGCGAGCAATTGTTGAAGTCTGTGGTCGATGAAGGTGGTGATAAAGCTAATGCTTTACGCGCTAAGATGGAATCAAATTTGAAGGCAGCAAAAGAGAGGCTACGCCAAATCGAAGAAAATGCAATTGAAACTACCAAGACAGCAGCTCGAGCCACTGACAATTATGTTCATGAAAACCCTTGGCGTGTTATCGGTATATCTGCTGGTATTGGTGTCGTGATTGGGCTGCTGCTAAACCGTCATTGATCTACAACAATTCTTACGGTGGATAGCCCGGTGTTTATAACGACACAAATTTTGTGGGGAAAGTCGAGCACCTCTCAAAGTATTTGATGTTTAAACCCTAATGTATTTTATTACTGCCTCGTCGCGCTTTAAACAGTTTTAAAAAAGATGGAAATTATTCTAATGTTTTAAGAGTCGATGAGAATTTATTAACATAAGTTAATTGGGCATCCATCAATTTAAATTCTGTTTCAAGTTAAATTTTATTGGAGAAGAATCATGAATATTTACTATAAGTTGCTTGTTCTGGCAGTGTCAGTTACAGGCGTTTTGTCATTCACCGGTTGCAACAAAACTCAAGAAAATGCAAGTATGCCCGCCACAGGCACTACAGTGGGAACAGAGATTGACGACAGTATTATTACCACCAAAGTGAAATCCAAGTTGTTGGCTGATCAGGACATTAAGGGGTTTGATTTAAAAGTTGAGACGCATAAGGGAGATGTTCTGTTAAGTGGCTTTGTGGATAATCAAGCTCAAATTGATCATGCAATTATGATCACGCGTTCAGTAGAAGGTGTTAAGAATGTGGACAATAAAGTGAGCTTAAAAAGTAATCCTGCAACGACCATGGGCGTCAAAGTTGATGACAGCATAGTCACCTCAAAAGTTAAGTCGTCGTTACTTGCTGATCCCGACATTAAGAGCCTCGACATTGCAGTGGTAACAAATAATGGCGAAGTTCAGCTCAGCGGTTTTGTTAACAATCAAACTCAAATTGACCATGCAATGGATGTCGCACGCAGAACTGAGGGTGTGCATAATGTTATTAACGAGTTACGCATCAAACAATAAAGTTATATTAATTAATCTTAAAAAGGAGAATAAAGATGAACTGGGATAAAGTTGAAGGTAACTGGAAACAATTAAAGGGCAATGTTAAGGAGCAATGGGGGAAACTTACCGATGATCATCTTGACGTAATAGCGGGCAAACGTGATCAACTAGCAGGCAAGATCCAAGAAGCTTATGGCGTCACTAAAGAAAAAGCGGAAGAGGAAATTTCAGAATGGGAAAAAAGTCAGAAATAAACCGTCCGCGATTTGAGCTACGCCTCAAAGGCAAATGTATTTCAACTTTCATTCAATAAACTAAAGGAAATCCCATGAACAAATTCAATATCAGCATGATAACAATTGGCATCGCCATCAGCTTCAGCGCGATGGCAGAAGAATCCATGACAAAAGAGGCATATAAATCTGAAAAGGAACGTATTGAGCTGGAATATAAATCAGACAAAGCCAAATGCCAATCACTAGTCGATAATGCTAAAGATATATGCAAAGCTGAAGCCAAGGGTAAGGAGGAAGTTGCAGAGGCCGAACTAGATGCCAAATATAAACCATCCAAGAAATCCCAATACAAGGCTCACGTCGCTAAGGCAAAAGCGGATTACAACATAGCCAAGGAAAAATGCGATGATTTAACGGGTAAACCAAATGAGGTTTGCCATGCAGAAGCTAAAGCTGCAATGATTGCTGCAAAAGCTGATGCGAAGACGCAGATGAAGACTTCGAACGGAAAATAGGTATGTTGAATGTTGGTGGCCACGATTGATTTTATATAACTAAAAAGGGACTAACATGAAAACGAAACATACAGTTTCGGTAAACACATTAATCGTAGCTATGTTTCTTGGTTTAGGTGGATGTTCCGGCATGTCAACACAGGATAAAAATACAGCTATCGGTGCCGGGGTAGGTGCAGTTGGCGGTGCGGTACTTACAGGAGGCAGCGCAGTTGGAACGGTTGGCGGTGCCGCAGTTGGGGGAGTTGTCGGTCACAAAATCAGTAAGTAGAACATACATTACCGATTCGATGCATTGATCACTAACTGAATGCGAAGATACATCGTTTACCAGATATACAATTTATTCAGGGAGTTTATATAAATGATGAAATTTAAAAAACGCACTACTGCGGCGTTAGTAGTAAGTACCTTAATGTTGGCACTACTGGGTTGCCAGAAACATGAAGGTCCTGCAGAGAGTGCTGGTAAGGAGGTTGACAAGGCAGTCCAAAAAACCGGAGAGCAAATTGAAAAGACAGGAGATAAAATTCAAGACGCGGCTAACGGCGAAAAAAAATAATAGCGTGAATTTGTCGTAGATATATGTCGGACGCGCTCTCTATTTTACTGTGATTTAGTGAATGATTTGGTTTTTGCTGAAATTTTATAATTCAATTTTTAAAATGCGGTTAGGCTGGCTTACTTAGGGGCGCTAAATGAAATCAATACAAATTATTTTAATAAGTGCTATGGCAGTTGCGACGTTATTGGGAGGCTGTGCCAACAGTAGCAATCCTGCCGCGCCGACCAATACATCTCCAGGGCCATCCACCTCATCATCATCTTCCAGTTTTATTGGCTATGGCGTGGTTGAAGATATAGAGACCATTCAAGTTTCCGATGATGGTAAAAATATTACTGGGGCCGTAATTGGCGGAGTGGTGGGTGGTCTGTTGGGGCATCAAGTTGGTAGCGGAAAAGGTCAGACAGCAGCCACAGTTGCTGGTGTGGTCGGAGGTGCGATGGCTGGTCGTGAAATTGAAAAACGATCACAAGCCGGCAGTCAAGAGAAGTATCGTGTCCGTGTTCGATTAAGTAACGGTACTACTCACACAGTCACTCAAAGTAGCGTTAGTGATATAAAAACGGGTGATCGGGTGCGTGTGGACAATGATCGCGTGTCACGCGCTGATTAATAATGCCGTGTGTGCGGATTCCAATAAATAGCTAATAAACTGTATAACTCAGCTACGCACATTTGGCATCTTTAATCACATAGCAAAAGTAAACATACACGTTCGTAGAACGTGGTATTGCCCAGTGCCCCCCAGAGGGGGGCACACCTAGCGCGCCTTCCGAGAAGGCGCTCTGCCAGGTTCCAGTTGCAATTGCTCCTGATGCTGCTCTTCCTTCTCTTGAAACCGTACGTACTTTTGTATCATCTCTCCGTTCAGTCCCACCGTGTCAACACAGTAGCCCTTCGCCCAGAAATGATTGCCCCAATAGGGCCGTTTCTTGAGTCAAGTTGGGTGGGCACGTCTTTGCCTCGTAGAGGTTCTCGCACCCGGAGGGTGTGCCCACGCGGTCAGCGCTAATCATACCCCAGCACCGCACTGGCCCTCGCAACAGCCCAGTCATGCGCATATATCCCATCACGCTCATAGCGGTGAAATGTCGAATGAGGCCAATCGACCGCACGTTGACCATGTCCGTGTTTAACCGGGTTGAAATGAATGTAATCGACATGGCGGGCAAAATCATTTTCATCACGAATTTGGTGTTCCCAGAATCGCCGTTGCCAGATAGTCGATTCGCGATGTTTGAGTTTTGATGCAGTCACCCAGTCGGCACGACGATAATCTTCTCTGCAGGCCAAAGAAACCGCTCGCTTGATCGTCACTCAACGGGCGGAAAAATCGGCATCACCGTCAGGTAATGTCCACACGCCATGTAAATGGTCAGGCAACAACACCCATGCATCGATGACGAAAGGACGCGCCACACGTACCGTTTCGATGGAGGCGCGCAATGCGTTGCGAATCGCTTCATCACATAGAATCGACTGCCGCCGGTAAGCGACCGCCGTATAGAAATAGCTTGAACCTGCAGCCATTGCGCGGCGATAACGTGACATAGCTGTCTACTCCAAAATGTCGAATCCGCGTGGGCACACCCTCCGGGTGCGAGAACCTCTACGAGGCAAAAACGTGCCCACCTACATGGCTTTTTGAGCTCTTGGCATCAGGCCAGCTCGTCGGCAAATTTATGATTTACATCGCGGTGATGGCACTCATCTTCGCGGACCACGGCAATAACATCTCTCAGGCGTGCATCGGATGCCAGCTTCCAATAGTCAATAGCGATTTGGGGTGCGGGGATATTGGGAATAATTCCATTGTCTATCTCAATGAGGTACTCCGTGTAACTATAGATTGCTTCCTCCTCGAAGTAGCCCACGACGCGGTGCGCAGTTCTTGGCGATAAAAGATATAGCAGAAAGAAACCGTTGAAGAAGACGCCCTGGGCGAGCAGAATGATCAAACGCTCGAACCACATAGGTTTGGCTATGTTAATGAAGGTCATCAAGTGCATACGTTCGTTCTCGGCTTCGTCTAACAATGTATGAATCCAGCCCTTATCGCTTTCCATGCGACGCAAGGAACGCAGATGTTGCAGAGCGCCGCCAACCATACCGGGCACAGCGGCAACCGTTTCAAGCACAACCGCGCGGTGAGCGTAGCGGCGGGCGAAAAAAGAATCAGCGAAGAATCGCGCAAATTTTGTGAAAGCAAGCGCCAACTGATCGGAAAAACCTTTAGGTGTGTGATGCCGTTTCAGTGAATTTTCATCAGCCATAATGATGCTCCTCTGAGCTCAACTTGCTCAAGTAACCTTAAATGCCATCTTATTATTAGCTAACATGGCACACTAGTGTCCGGTTAAAAATCAAACAAAATCATTTTGTTAGATTGTTGTGGCGCAATGGTCGGGTAGTATCCGGCTGCAAGGCCCATGAAATAAGGGTTTTCTAAAAAATTGAGACAAACAATATCTGTCACATTGTGTAGAAAGGTACATTAAGTTGAAGCTCCATTTTTAATGATAGCAATCAGTACGTAGGCGTACCCCGCGCACCATATTTATATCGTCACCACATTCTCACTCGTACCCAGAAAACGCTTGATATGCAGATGTGGCTTGATCCACTTGAAGAACAATTCGACTTGCCAGCGTTTCTTGTACAAAGCCGCGATGGTCAACGCATCCAAGTTGGTATCATTGGTCAGAAACACCAGCGTTTTGCCGGTTTCAGGGCGCGTCCCAAATCGTCTGGACGGTCCAGGGGCTATGACCCAGTCAAGTAGTGTAGGCACGTCTTTGCCTCGTAGAGGTTCTCGCACCCGGAGGGTGTGCCCACGCGGTCAGCGTCAATCATACCCCAGCACCGCACCTTACATCGCAACAGCCCAATCATGCGCATATATCCCATCACGCACATAGCGGTGAAATGTCAAATGAGGCCAATTAACCGCACGTTGACCATGCCCGTGTTTAACCGGGTTGAATTGAATGTAATCGACATGGCGGGCAAAATCATTTTCATCACGAATTGGGTGTTCCCAGAATCGCCGTTGCCAGATAGTCGATTCGCGATGTTTGAGTTTGGATGCAGTCACCCAGTCGGCACGACGATAATCTTCTCTGCTAAAACTGACTGCCGCCGGTAAACGACCACCGTAAAGAAATAGCTTGAGCCAGCAGCCATTGCGCGGCGATAACGGGACATAGCCGTCTACTCCAAGATGACGAATCCGCGTGGACAGAAAACGTGCCAACTCTACATGGCTGTATAGGCTGCGCTCTAGCAAGCAAAATCAGTCAGGTGATCTACGCCCATAAGACGTGGTTTTTTTAACTCTCAATAAAATGGGACTAAAGAAACCGCGCACTGAATTTTTTCAGTGCCACAACCACTTCACGCAACCCCTATAAAAATTGCCAGCGCGCGGTTCACTGCCATCATCGTTTCATCATCCAGCCGACCCATTACCGTACCGACCTTTTCGCGTGCAACTGACTGCGGTTTATCCACCATGACCTGCGAGTGCTTGCTCAAACCATTGCTTGCGCTAGGCTGCACTGAAATCCTGAACAGCGGTGTATCGCGCAATTCGCCAGTCACCGGCAAAATGGTTACAGAAGGATGTGCCTCGAATAAATCGGACTGGATGACCAAGGCTGGGCGTGGTTTGCCCAGATCACCCTGCAAAGCAATCGTCACCAGGTCGCCGCGCCTCACTGCCAACCCTCTGTGTCCGCCACAGAGGCAAGCTGCTCCAGGGTCTCGCGTTCATGCGCATCATTGTGCAAGCTTAGCGACTGACGGCGGCACTCTTCGGCGAATCCGGCACGCCGCGTATCCGGCACCCAAATCTGTACCGGACGTAGCCCGGCTGCCCGTAGCGCAGCGCGGTGTTTTTGTACACGTAGTGATGTTGTTGCACTCATGACTGCCCTTTTAACTGTTACATGAAACGCATGGTAACGAGCTTTTACCGTGCCTGCAACACAATTAAATCTCTTTCGAATAACTCCTCCGTATGACGGGCAAAATCATTTTCATCACGAATTTAGTGTTCCCAGAATCGCCGTTGCCAGATAGTCGATTCGCGATGTTTGAGTTTTGATGCAGTCACCCAGTCGGCGCGACGATAATCTTCTATGCAGGCCAAAGAAACCGCTTGCTTGATCATCATCCAACGGGTGGAAAAATCGGCATCACCGTCAGGTAATGTGCACACGCAATGTAAATGGTCAGGCAACAATACCCATGCATCGATGACGAAAGGACGCGCCACACGCACATTTTCGATAGAAGCGCGCAATGCGTTGCGAATCGCTTCGTCACATAGAATCGGCTGCCGCCGGTAAGCGATCACCGTAAAGAAATAGCTTGAGCCAGCAGCCATTGCGCGGCGAAAACGTGACATAGTTGTCTACTCCAAAATGTCGAATCCGCGTGGGCATAAAAACGTACCCACGCTACATGGCTACATGGCTACATGGCTACATGGCTACATGGCTACATGGCTACATGGCTCAGGGGCGCGAAGCCGGCTTGCCGGCATAGCGTCCCTCTGGAGCGGAAGGTTAGGTTTTATTAGTGAAGCGTGATTACGCGAAGAGTTTGCTGCGCGGGCAAGTATTCAAGGGCGGCGGTCATGCGGGTTGGATAACCTGTTGAACGCTGTATCTCTAACATAATGTTAAATTTCATAACGTCATGCTCTTCAAGGTACGACAGGTTGTAAATGTAGTTGGCAGACAACTGAGACTGTATTAGTGCGGCAATGTATTCGCGGTCAGCAGCTTCTAGCCCCGCTATCTTTAGCTTGCCAAGTTTCTCGTTAATCAGGTAGCCATGCTTTGCTTCATCGAGAAGTACAGCGAAGTCGTCAAATAGCGCTACCTCATCAGATATTGCATTCAGCGCCAGATCTGTGTCGATTTGGAACTCTTTGAAAGAGGGACGTTCGATCTTGAATGCAAGAAAGGTTGAAAAATACATTCCCTGAAGACTTGCCACTCGGTAGTCGTATTCTTCAAGTGGATACAGCGTGATGTTTATGTTCTCCGAATTGGCTCGATCATCTTCATGCGCAACGATGAGCGTCTTACCGCTCTTGAGGACGAAGCTAGCCACGCTAAGAGAAACGTATGTTTTCGCACGAGAGCCAAACGTTGTCGGAATATGACCGAGATAAGCCGGACAGCTGGCAAGACCTTGATGCAGGCGATAAAGAGCCGCATCTGAAAGGTTGTTTATGTAGACGCAGTAGAGAAGAGTTGAATGTTTGAACGTGAACGAGCGTGATAGGATCATCGACTCCCGAAGAATTTCGACAACTAATCGCTGGTCCTGCCCTAGCAAGTCGCCCACCAATATGCTTTGAGTAGCCCTTGGCTCAAGCAGCGGAAGAATATGCATGAATGTTTCACGGCCATAATGACCGGAGTCGAATGCCGTTGAGTCAAAGATAAACGCGGCTTCTTGCCTGTCCATAGCAGGGACAAGTGCAGCACGTAGGTTCTCGTACTTGATGCCCTTCGAGCCGAGAATTTTTATTAGCTCTTTGTGCAGTCCCTGAATCTCACGGCGCATGCGTGGTTCAGTGATCCCGAAGTGATCGCGCATCACTTCCAACATCACATGACTCCGCGAGTTGAGAGTAAAGATTGTCGGCATGGGTATCGGCGAAACCTAGAATCGACTGTCGCCGGTGAGCGACCGCCGTAAAGAAATAGCTTGAGCCTGCAGCCATTGCGCGGCGATAACGTGACACAGCTGTCTACTCCAAAATAGAATCCGCGTGGGCACAAAAACGTGCCCAACCTACATGGCTAAGCAGACCGCGGAGGCGGCGCGAAGCGCCGACGTAGCGGATCGGCTTGAGCAACATATTATACCTGTTACAGCTCCTGGGGCCATTTTGTATTACCGAGACATTCGCTCTTGAGTTTCTCAACAATGCATTTAACCGTTGCTAATATCACAGCGCGATTAATTTGGTGATTGTCTTCGTAAGTCTGTTTGTTATCTGCCACCTGATACGCGCGGCTAAACAGCTGGAAATCGGCATTATGTACGGCCTCACAGCGCAAGAACTCATAAAGAATCTGGTTGTTGGAGAACAACTCGATGTATTGCATGAAATTGGCTTCATCGAACCAACCAACATTTTTGCTCTCGATATACGCAAGAAGGTCTTCTCTTTTTTGGTATCTCTTCGGATCGTTCCTTATATTGTCCTCGTCTCCAAACTGCGCCTGAAGGAGAGCAACTAAGTCCGAATGGTTAGTCATGCGTTTATACGTTTTGGCGTTTGCGAGCTTGGATCTGGGCCATTGGTAAAAGAAGAGAAGGTCTATGTTTTCGTAGATTGCATTCTGTCCGGAATACTCTGAAACAATCTTTTTATATGACTTCCAATCCTTTGTTTCTTGCGGGTAGCGATGTCGAGCAAGTGCCCCAATGTAGCAAGATAGGACAAGCAGTCCCTCAAAAAAGTAATCGTCAGTATTGAACAGGTTTTCAGCGCGGGTAATATCTTTACCCCACTGTTTAAAAAACTCTGTAATCAATTCAAGTTTGGGGTTGCTCATCCAGGACCCAGACGTATAACGTAAAAATAGACACCCTAAAAAATGCCGACAATGGCACCGCCGTCAGTTTGTTTTGTTATGCCGACAACGTGATTTGATCTAACAGATGACCGAGACGATCTTTTGTTCATTCTTCTTTGGTTGCCTAACAAGAACGAATCGAGTTGCATTTTCGACCGGCGCTTTACGTTTTAATTTTTGAAAAAGCGGCCGCCATAGCGCTTGGTACGGTTCGTGGAGGCTCTCGTTGCTTGTCTCCAACTGCGCTCTTTGTATGGCTCAGGCTATCTTGCTGTCTCTGTGTGTTTCTTGGTTCAGGTTTACCGTTTGGTTGCGGTGCAGCGTCGGTCAAGCGCAAGGTGAGCGCGATGCGCTTACGTTTTTCGTCCACTTCCAGCACTTTCACTTTTACCACTTGTCCAGTTTTAACGATCGCATGCGGATCCCTCACGAAGCTATTCGATAAGGCGGAAATATGTACCAATCCATCCTGATGCACACCAATATCCACGAACGCCCCAAAGGCAGCAACATTGGTAATAACACCTTCGAGGATCATGTCTGGCTTCAAATCAGACAATTGTTCTATACCTTCTCTAAAAGTGGCTGTGGTAAATTCAGGACGCGGGTCGCGCCCCGGTTTCTCTAGTTCTTTTAGTATGTCAGAAATAGTCGGCAGGCCGAATTGCTCGTTCACATATTTGGCGGGACTCAGCGCATTCAACAGCTGGCTATTGCCAATGACGGATTTAATGTCCTGCTTGATCTCCGCGAGGATACGTTGCACCAGCGGATAGGATTCAGGGTGGACGGCAGAGGCATCGAGCGGATTGTTGCCCCCCATGATGCGCAGGAAACCCGCTGCCTGCTCAAAGGTTTTTTCGCCCAGACGCGGAACCTCGCGTAATTGAGCGCGAGAGGTGAACATGCCCTTGCTGTCCCGGTAAGTCACAATCCCCTGCGCTACGGTGCTGCTCAACCCGGAAACGCGGGCCAGCAAAGGGACTGATGCGGTATTTACATCGACGCCAACGGCATTGACGCAGTCTTCAACAACGGCATCCAGTGAACGCGCCAATTGGGATTGGCCGACATCGTGCTGGTATTGTCCGACCCCGATGGATTTCGGGTCGATTTTCACCAGTTCGGCCAACGGGTCTTGCAAACGTCGGGCGATTGAGACCGCACCCCGTAGTGATACATCCATATCAGGCAGCTCACGCGAGGCAATTTCGGATGCCGAATAAACCGATGCGCCCGCCTCGGATACCACGACATTGGTCAGCTTCAGCTCTGGATGGCGTTTGATCAGCTCCAGCGCCAATTTGTCTGTCTCCCGCGAAGCCGTGCCATTGCCGATAGCGATCACCGCTACGCGATGTTTTTCTGCCAATTTTGCCAAAGTGTGCAAGGAACCATCCCAGTCATTTCTCGGCTGATGCGGATAGATGACGGCGGTATCCACTACTTTCCCAGTCTCATCCACTACCGCCACTTTGACCCCGGTGCGTATCCCCGGATCAAGTCCCATCGTGACGCGCGGGCCTGCTGGGGCAGCCAGCAGCAAATCTTTCAGGTTACGCGCGAATACATTGATGGCTTCTGTTTCCGCACGGATCCGCAATGCGCCCATCAACTCGGATTCCAAATGCAAAAAACTTTTCACGCGCCATGTCCAGCGCACGGTATCCATCAGCCAATTGTCGGCAGGCCGTTGTTGCTGAGAAATGCCAAACCGATTTGCAATACGGATTTCGCAAGGATTATGCGGCGTACTCCAATTTGCTTTGTCTGCTTCGCTGTCGAGGCGCAACCGCACATTCAGCAGCTCCTCGCGACGGCCCCGCAATATGGCTAATGTGCGGTGCGAAGGGATGGTCTTGATCGATTCGGCGTAATCGAAATAGTCGGCATATTTCGCCGCAAGCTCTTCCTTGCCTTCGATCACTTTAGATTCCACGATGCCGTGCTCTTGCACATATTCGCGCAGCGATTGCAGCAAGGTGGCATCTTCCGCGAAGCGTTCCAACAATATTTGGCGTGCACCATCCAGCGCCGCCTTGATGTCTGGCACGCCAGGGTTGTCGCATTGCTCAATGGTAAAAGGTGGTTTCAGGTATTGGGTTGCTTCTGCTTCAGGTTGCAACATCGGATTGGATAACAAAGCATCGGCAAGCGGTGCGAGCCCCGCCTCCAGCGCAATTTGCGCCTTGGTGCGTCGTTTGGGTTTGTAGGGTAGATAAAGATCTTCCAGATGGGTCTTATCCTCGGCATGCGTGATTGCATTCAACAGCAGGGGTGTCATCTTGCCCTGCTCAGTAATCGAGGTAATGATCGTAGCGCGACGTTCTTCCAGTTCACGCAGATAGCGCAAGCGCTCTTCCAGCAGCCGCAATTGGATGTCGTCTAATCCGCCAGTCGCCTCCTTGCGATAACGGGCGATGAAAGGAACGGTTGCACCTTCATCCAACAAGGCAATGGCTGATGCAATCTGTGCAGGCTTGGCAGCAATTTCTACTGTGAGACGTTGTTCAATGGATGGGAGCATGGATCGACTAACTTAATAAATTGAATAAAATCCCATTCTGTTACTTCAGAACTGAGGGTGTGTGATTTATGCAGAACGTATTTTATCCTGGCTGAAAAACCTGCGGGGTCAGCTTTTCTTTTGGATAAATTCGATTTTGTATCCGTCCGGATCGGATACGAAGGCAATAACAGTTGTACCATGCTTCATTGGCCCAGCTTCCCTGATTACGCTTCCCCCTTTTTGCTTGACGAGTTCGCATGCCTCGCCAGCATTATCAACTTCAATGGCAACATGGCCATAACCTGATCCCAGGTCATATTGTTCAACACCCCAATTGTAAGTGAGCTCTAAAACAGCCCCGTCCTTTTCATCTTGGTAACCAACAAATGCCAGTGTAAATTTTCCGTCTGGATAATCATTTCGACGCAGTAATTTCATTCCGAGCACTTCTGTATAAAAGGCAATTGAACGATCCAGGTTACCTACTCTGAGCATGGTATGAAGAATTCGCATAGGTGTCTCCAACTGATTAAATAAAGCGCCCCGCCGCAAGCAGCAAAGAGCAACTGTGGTATATCTTGACTCAATATTCGAAGATGGCGTTATAAAGAGCCGGAATCATTTCCACACCCATCTGTTGTAACTTTTCTTTCATGGGCGCTGCGCTTTTTTCAAAGGCCTTCCAATATATCTCTTCATTTTCCCACAAAGCCACATTGATGAAATTAAATCGACTATCCGGCTTGAGGCTCTTGTGAAACTTTCCACTGATGAATCCAGGCTGCTTGGTAATGTCTACTTTTATAGCCTCCCAAAGCTTAACAAATTCATCTTCCTTACCAGTCGGAACTGCAAACAAGTTAATCAGAGTCACAGACATAAGACACCTCCCCTAAATTGAAATTCTTACAGTTCCAACCGTGCTTATTTGGTCAGCACTCATAATAAAAAATTATCCCACTGCAATTACAGTGGAACTATTTCATGGTACTCCGGCCTATATACACTGTATAGCGCAAGCTATGCCACGTTTTCCCTCCTTAAACGTGAAGTCTTAACCTCTCCCATTAGTTAAGACATTTGCCCCTGTTTCAATTAGATTCAGGGGCTTTTTTCAGAATGTGTCCTTTAGCTTTTAGCAGCCTGTCTTAGTCCGAGGGTGCCGAAATTAATTGGTTCGGGGTCAAATCTAAATTGTGCTGTAAACTCGATTCCGCTTGATCAAGCCGCAGGTAAACGTAACCGGAGGGGGTGAAAAATGTTAAATCTAAAAAATATAGTAGCTGTTTTGTTTCTTGCGATAAGCTCATCGGCATGGGCGTTCATGCCGGTGACCGGAATATGGGGCGTTGATAGCGAGGACAATGGTCTTCCCGGCAGGGGGTTCCAGATTGAGGTTGAAAACGAAATAGTGGTTTTCACCTATTTCGGTTACCGTGCTGACGGCAGTAGCGTGTTTTACTACGCAGCGGGTCCAATCGTAAATAATACCTTTACAGCTTCCCTGCTTGATTTACGTGACGGCACTTCGTTCGGTACTGCCTACAAATCTGCATCCTTGTTAAATCCAGCCGGCACAGTTACCGTGAATTTTACGAGCGGGAAACACGGTTTCATTGCATTGCCGGGCGAAAGCCAGAGGGCTATTTCCAAGAGGCCTTTCGGATACGCTGATGGGCCTGATGGGTTGCTGGGACA
This sequence comes from Candidatus Nitrotoga sp. CP45, assembly GCA_003402375.1. Lineage (GTDB taxonomy): Bacteria > Pseudomonadota > Gammaproteobacteria > Burkholderiales > Gallionellaceae > Nitrotoga. Next base: position 36,633 of record QFXJ01000011.1, on the reverse strand, counting down.
GTGGCTGCTAACAACCATAGTGGACGGCGCACCGTTTTCTGACATGAAGACACTAACCACAAAACTTAGCGCGACGTCGACCGGTAACGGTGTTGTTTCGACTGCTTCTGATGACATGGGGTGTGAATTTCAAGTATCCGGGGAGCTCATTGGAATGATGTTTTGTATGGATGTACCGTTGACGATAAATGCCGATATGTATGTCTTTAAATTTTCGGGGGATCGCGGAACTGGCGTTTCTTTCTGGGTGACAGCAATGAATGGAGGTACCCCTACAAACTCTTCTCCAATTTACGAGGCTCATGCATTAAGAATCGCGACCAAGACAGGCGCAAAAACCGGACTTAATGACGGAACTCAGTCATCGATATCAACACACGCTCTAAGGGTGCCTACAAAAATAACAGCCAATTATTCTGCCAAGGATGTTGAAAAAAACAATCCTTCGAATATGGAAAAATCATTATCCCCGGAAGATTCCATAAGGATTGCTGCCCTTACGGCGTGGGCTTCGGAAGTCCGGACAATCATGCAGGCGAGGCCGTAGCCAAGGATAAACGAACGCAATATAACCACACATAACCCGTCAGAGATGACGGGTTAGTTATATGACCCCCGACAAAGTCGGGGGCTTATTAGATGAGCACCTCAAAGGGGCCGATAAAATCGTGAGCCGCCCAGGCAGCTATACGTCCAGTTTCATCTGGTCATATCGTTCATCCTCTGCTTCATCTAATCCTACTGTCGATACGAAGTAGCCTCTTGCCCAGAAAGCCTGACCAGTGAAATTCCTCGCTCGACCTCCATACTTCCTGGCTCTGATGATTGCACTCTTGCCTTTGATGCATCCCAACCACGTTCGAGACCGCGTACTTCGGCGGTATGCTCAAACATATATGTACATGATCTGACATCAGGTGCCCTTCCACAACTTCCACTTCCTTATGCTTCGCCAATTCTCCAAATATCGCACCAAGGTGCTGGCACAATATTCAGAATATTTTCTTCTTTCGCATCTTCGGGATACACACCACGTGGTATTTACAATCCCATCTCGTATGTGTGAGGCTCTAGCACTCTTTCATTTGTGAATCTCCTTCGTCTTTTGGTCAAGACTCGGAAATTTATTCCGACCGTCGTATTGGTCAAACCTTGGTGAGTCCCCCGGCAGAGCTGGGGGTTTATCTCAGTGAATTAAGCACTATAAATTAAAATCGCCATTGCACACCGGTGTAGACCGAACGGCCATCACCAGGCAGAAATAGAGCGCCATCAGCACCGCCTTGATTAAGTACCACGCTGGTGGTGGCAGCATATTTACGGTCAGCAAGGTTACGCCCTTCCAGGAACCAGGAAATTTGCGCATTGATTTTCTGGCCCATCTTTAGGCCGAAAATGGTATAGCCGTCTGCGTAAAGGGTCTCTGCAAAATCGACCGCGTATCGGTGAGGTGAAGATTCAATGGTGGGGCCGATATAAAAGCCACCTGAGCGGTACTTCAACTCACCGCGCAGCAAGGTTCTAGGTATCCCTGGAAGACGGCGATTGCCAAAGGTGCGATCATCATCAAAGCGAAATTCGTTGACTAGAAAATTTTGGCGCCATTCCAGATTGAAAGGTAGGCGTGCTGTCAGGCCCATTTCAAGGCCAGCGTGTATCGTTCGAGAAGCATTGGTGGTTTGTGCCACCGGAACTGGATTGTTACCACCTGCAAAGACGGCAGTCTGCAATAGCTCATTGCTCAATCGTGCATGATAAGCGGAGATGTCCCAATCAATATTTTTGCTGTTACCACGTGTACCAATTTCAAAAGTGGTGCCATTTTGAGCTTTAACAATGTTGGGTTTTAAACCTCCCGCCAGTTCGCCAAATGAGGGGGGCTCGAAACTGCGCGAGACATTTGCATAAGATTGCACATTGGGAAGATGGTTATACAAGAGCCCAATTTTAGGGCTGGTTTGAGTATAGTTTGCATTGAAACTTTCATTCTGTGCTGGCGTGTCAAAAAATTTGTCAATATATTCACGTTTGGACTTTGTATATTGCACGCCGGTAATGAGGGCGAGTTTGGGCAGTACAAATAAGCGATTCTCAGCATATAGCCCAATATTGGTAGCAATCTGATCAGATTTGTTCGTACGGGCACCCCGATTGCCTTTTTCGTTTACCCAGCGATCTTCCTGTGTGACGCCCCGGGTAGGGGTAAAACCAAGCACGAATTCGTTCTTGTAACCGAACAGCTGACTATCGTTTACCAGGCGTACTTCCAGGCCATAATCATGATTATCCTGATCCAGCACTTGAAAAATAGGGTGGAATAGGTTTTTTTCAGAGTAGAAAGCACCAATTTCCAGACGGGTGTTACCCATACGTAATGTGGTTTTGTTGGCTATGCGCAATAACTCAATATCACGTTTTTGTTGCAGGGTGGCAGGACTCAGAAAAGCTCGGCTTGGGTCAAGCTTCAACTGAGCTTTAGTCAGATTTCCTGGCAATTCAGAATCACTATTCGCGTAACCAAGATAAAAACGGGTTTCTAAATCAGGGTTGAATCGATAGCCAATATTCGCATTTGTCCGTTTTGCATTTTGTTTAGCAAAGTCCCTGTAACCATCTTGGCTGAAGGTGCTTGCATTGACGAAATAATCCAGATCTCCGACAACACCACCTGTGGCGACACCAAAGCGTTTATAGTCAAAACTGCCAATTTCTGCACGCGTTTCAAATCTTGGTGCATCGTAACCTGTAGGAGAAACAAAATTGATTGCACCGCCCAAGTTAGTCGCTCCATAACGAAGTGCATTGGCTCCGCGATAAACTTCAATATAACGAGTGGACAGCGGTTCGATTGCCTGAAAATCAAAACTGCCATCAGCTTGATTAACTGGGATGCCGTCTTGCATCAGCTTGATACCACGGCCATGAAATGTACGCTGCAGTCCTGACCCCCGTATAGATAAGCGTGTCTCTTCAGCTCCAAATCGAGACTGAGCAAATACACCTGTGGCAAGTCCTAAAGTATCGGCAAAATTTGATACTCGACCTTCGCGAACCTTTTCGGCATCAACAATAGTCACCCCACCAGCGGTTTGATTAATTTCGTTGGTAGCCCGCTTGATATCTGGCTGAGTCAATGATGCACCCAGCTTGTCACGTTCACCTGTCACATTGACTGTGGGGAGAGTTGGCTCAAAATCTTTTATTACATGGTCTGCATATGCGAGGCAGGGTAATGCAGCCAAGATTAATAAATACTGTGATTTGTAGCCATAACTCATAATTAACCCTTTAAATTTTTCTAACAAAATCCATGTCATAGCACTAAGTTTTACACGGCACACTCGCGTATACCCTACCGAACCACAAGATTCATCATGTGGTTGGTATAAATGGGTTGTGCCAACAGACCAACTGTCATTCAATCTCAACAGTATCCCGCACACAATAGTATTGGAGTACGATGCTAACTTAATGTATAGATTGAGGGAATGTGACAAATTGTCGCACCCCCGGTGATTAGCCTGCTTTCAGGTAGGTTGAAAAAAATGGACATGGACGTTGGTTAAACTTTAAACAAGGGTATCGCATGAAACGGAGAAACTCTAACGCGAGGTTCAGCAAAGAGTATTGAGAATAGGTGGTCACATATAACTGAATAAGTTCGGCTAGACTGTCTATCACCCGTTGCATTTGAACATGTTTCATGAAAAAGACTGACTGCATGGTCACGTTTATATCCATTATTGACAATCGACTGCGGTGTAGTGTGTTATAAAATCCATAGATACTAAAGACGCGAAGCAAATCATGCCGGGCAACTTAAATTTCAATGCTTTAATTTATTTATGGGTATTACTGACGATCATCCCCATCCCATCTAACGCGCAGCCATTTGAACCCGCTGCTGGCCGGGTTGAATCTTTCACCCGGCCAGCAGCTCCCGCTGACGCTGGCCTCCCGCCGTTAAAACCCCGTCGTGCCAGCATCTCCCCACCACATTCAATCTCGATTGGCGCCATCCCTAAAGAGAAAAAATCTGCCGAAACTAATGCTGAGCCGCACCCCGGTACGCCCCGCAAAATCGGCTTCGGCCGCGATGTTCCCCAACTGGGAAGTATCACGGATACAGCAAGCCAATTAAAGTGGCAGAACACGGCCCAGGGCGGCAAGATCGCAGCGATTAGTATTAACTCACCCCAGGCTACAGGTATTCGCTTGGGAATTTTGGTGCGCCGCTTGCCGGTGGCCGCCATCTTTCGTTTCTATTCACAAGAAGCGGGAGCCACCTACGAAATTTCTGGAAAAGAGATCATGGAGGGCATCCAGCGTAATGTGGATGCTGGCGATCATAGCGACGCGGCCCGCACTTACTGGTCTCCCCATATCGAGGGCGAAGAAATAACCTTGGAAATAGAATTACCGGCGGGTATAAGCCCGGATACACTTGAAATCGCAATTCCCAGCGTCTCACATTTTTTTTTGAACACCTTTCTGACTGCTCCGGGAGAAAAAATTCCCAAGATTGGACAGGCGGCAAGTTGTGAAATCGATGTGTCGTGCCATAACGAATGGAGTCCTGAAAGCAAGGCCACAGCAAAGATAATTTTTGTCGATTCCGGCAGTAGTTTTCTGTGTTCCGGAACGCTGCTGAATGATGCAGCGTCAAGTGGAACGCCTTATTTTCTTAGTGCCAATCACTGCATCGCCAATCAGACGGTGGCGTCAACACTACAAACTTTTTGGTTTTATCGCTCTACGGCCTGCAATAGCGGATCACTTAATTCAGAATCCCAGATGCGTACCGGTGGCGCCACATTGCTCTATGGCAACCAGGCAACCGACACGTCTTTCATGCAGCTGGGCAATCTGCCGCCTGCTGGTGCAGTACATGCTGGATGGTCTGCGATTACCCCTGAATTGAATGCTTACGTGGTAGGGATTCATCATCCACAAGGCGATTTACAAAAGATAAGTTTCGGCAGATTTCAATCTTTTCAGGACTGCACTGCCACAAATCCGGACACAGAAACTTATCAGTGCGCGTTCGCAAACAAAGCTAACGGGAAATTTCTTGATATTGCCTATACTTCCGGGATTACTGAAGGTGGTAGTAGTGGCGCCGGCTTATTCGAAATGGTTGGTAACGCCCATTATTTGGTTGGCCAGTTAAGGGGAGGAAATCCCAGCTGCTTTGGAGGTGGAACAGATGAATATGGCCGTTTTGATATTGCATACAATGACGCACTTTACCAATGGTTGAACGCTGGTCCGACATTTTTACTGTCTGTCAGCAAACTTAGCAACGGCACCGGCGCCGTAATTTCATCCCCGGTCGGGATCAATTGCGGGACGAAATGCAACGCGCCTTTTTCCCAGGGAGCCAATGTAACGCTCACCGCTACGCCCGCGTCGGGTTCTGTTTTTTCTGGTTGGGGCGGTGCATGCAGTGGCACCAACGCTACTTGTTCTGTTGCCATGAATTCCCCCAAAAATGTAACTGCGGCCTTCGTCACCGGTTCCGCTGCGGGTACAGTCATTGAATATTACAACCCCGACCTAGATCATTACTTCATTACGGCTGGTTCCGGCGAACAGGCTTTTGTTGACAGCGGAGCTGTCGGACGTTGGCAGCGCACGGGCACTACGTTCATGTCTGGAGGAAATGTGCCTGTTTGCCGATTCTACGGGAGCATGTCGCCCGGGCCGAATTCCCACTTCTATACAGCTAGCGACGATGAATGCGCACAACTTAAACAACTTCAGGCGACGACGCCTGCGACACAAAAACGGTGGAATTTTGAAAGTCTAGATTTTCTGACGATGGTGCCTATAAATGGCGCGTGTCCCGCTAATACCGTGCCGATATATCGCGCCTATAACAATGGATTTAGCAAAGGCATAGACAGCAACCACCGGATAACCGGCGATCAATCAGCAATCCAGGAAGTAGTGGCACGCGGCTGGATCAATGAAAATGTGGTGATGTGCGCACCGCAGTAAGTCCTGTCTTCGACTATCCTGAGGGGAACCTTGGATTATTTGTCTGCGCGGGCTACTATTTTTTCAAAAAATGGGCGGTTCAATGTAATTTTTATAATTTTATTATTCAAATGGTTGCATGATTTATATTGAGCATCCCTAGCGCATTTTCGCTACCGCATCCTCTACCCGCTCCACCGCAATAATTTCCATGCCTGCTATTTCTTGCTTCGGTTTGTTGGCCTTGGGAATAATGGCTAGGGTAAAGCCTAGCTTGGCGGCCTCCCGTAAGCGTTCCTGACCACGCTGTACCGGACGTATTTCGCCAGCCAGGCCGACTTCCCCAAACACCACCAATTTTTCTGGCAGAGGTTTATTGCGCAGCGAAGAGACGATGGCCAGCAATACGGGCAAGTCGGCACCCGGCTCAGTAATTTTCACTCCGCCCACCGCGTTGATAAACACATCTTGATCAAAACAGGCAATGCCTGCATGGCGGTGCAGTACGGCCAGCAACATGGCCAAACGGTTTTGTTCCAAACCCAATGAAAGGCGGCGCGGATTGGGCGAGTGCGCCTCATCCAGCAGGGCCTGGATTTCGACCAATAGCGGACGCGTACCTTCCTGCGTCACCATCACGCATGAACCCGCCACTTGCGCGCCGTGCTGCGACAAAAATAATGCGGAAGGGTTGCTCACCTCACGTAAACCTTTTTCGGTCATGGCAAACACGCCGAGTTCGTTTACTGCACCAAAGCGATTTTTAAACGCACGTATCATGCGAAAGCTGGAGTGGGTATCACCCTCGAAATACAGCACTGTATCGACGATATGTTCTAGCACGCGCGGCCCGGCCAATGACCCATCCTTGGTGACGTGGCCGACCAGAATCATGGTCACTGCTGAGCTCTTCGCCATGCGCGTGAGTTGCGCTGCGGATTCACGCACCTGCGCGACCGAGCCGGGGGCAGATGTGAGGTGTTCGGAATACATGGTCTGGATGGAATCAATCACCACCACATCGGGTTTTTCCTGCTGGATGACAGACTGTATTTTTTCCAGCTGAATTTCAGCCAACAGGTACATTCCACGCGCATCCAGCGATAGTCGCTTAGCGCGCAAGGCAATTTGCTGCGCCGATTCCTCGCCGCTGACGTATAAAACTTTTTTATGTGTCGCGAGATGGGCCAGCGCTTGCAATAGCAGGGTTGATTTACCTATTCCGGGATCACCGCCTATCAATACAACGCCACCACTCACCAACCCGCCACCCAACACGCGGTCAAACTCGGCAATACCGGTCGGCGTGCGCGGCACTTCTTCCGCCCTGACTTCGGCCAGCGTTTGCATCATGCCCGTTGTCGCCAGCGAGCTGTAGCGATTTTTTCCGCTAGTCGCCAGTTCGACCACACTTTCCACCAGCGTATTCCAAGCCGTGCAATGCGGGCACTGCCCCTGCCATTTTGAAACTTGTCCACCACATTCAGTGCAGCTATATATTATTTTTGCTTTCGCCATGATTACCTTATATTTGAAGCAGGGTAGGGAAGTTGGCGCCGTCAAAAATTAAAATTTCTAAATAAGGCCAGGTTTAAACGAGGTTAAAAGCGGGGAATTTTTTGCTGCGGGGTAAAAAGATCTGCCACAACATACCGTTGCCTTACACGTAAAGGTACGTTGTGGCAGATAATAAACATTAGTCCACTGATCACCAACATCTATGAGCGGGATTTTTTCCAATCACTTGCCAATTCTTTCGCTTCGGCAATTTGGGCGGCTGTCATAAACGATTCCGCGATTTTCAGCCCATTTTTTGCACTTTCATCACCAGCCTCACTGGCAAGATTGAACCATTTATGTGCTTCGATGTAATCCTGTGTAACGCCATGGCCCTGCGCATACATAAGGCCCAAATTGTTTTGTGCGATCGGATGCCCCTTTTCTGCGGCTTTACTCCACCAAGTTACAGCCTGCTTTTGATCCTGTTCGACACCTTCACCCGTGTCGTACAAGCCGCCCAGATTTAATTGGGCATCTGCGCTTCCCTGTCCTGCAGCCATGCTGTATAAAAACACAGCTTGCTGGTAATCCTGCTTAACGCCTATGCCTTTTTCATACATAAAGGCCAGGTTATATTGGGCCACTTCATCTCCCTGCTCTGCAGCCTTGCGAAACCAATGAACTGCCTGCTCATCGTTTTGGGTAACACCCTGGCCTTTTGCATACATGAATGCAAGATTATATTGTGCCTCCGAGTTTCCCTGCTCGGCGGCTTTGAGCAACCAAAATACCGCCTGCTGGTAATCCTGTGCAACCCCTTCACCTCTGGCATACATGAGTCCAAGGTTATTTTCTGCTAATGGCTCTCCTTGCTCTGCTGACTTGCGAAACCAATGCTCCGCTTTCTGAAAGTCTTGTGTTACTCCCAAGCTTTTTGCATAGATTAGACCCATATAGTTTTGTGCCAGCGCATGCCCATGTTCTGCGGCTTTCTTGAATGATTTTAAGGCCTTAGCGTAGTCTTTGCTGGCGATAAGCCTTTCACCTTCCTCAAAATCTTTAGTAACCGCCCCAGCGGGTGTTGATGGCTTCATAATTTCTCTCCGTTATTTTAATCGTGGCCAGCGGCAAATCTAATTAACGCTGTGGGAATAAGTTTATAAGTCAGAATCATTGATCGCACAATGGCTGATACCTTCGAATGATGTCACCAATTACGCGCCAATGTCGAGAATATATTTTTTTTCTTCAGGTAGGAAGCTGCGGATTTAATCGCGCAACGGATTCCATTTCTGCCTAGAGTGTAAATAGCCATTAATGGCATCAGCGCTCGCTTTGCGTCTCTGTTTGTTTTTTTTGTGGCACTCCGATATGTGAGCCACCTCGTTTACGTGCCAGTTCATTTTGTTTGTGCCGTTCAATTGCACGTTCACGTGTTTTTTGCGGCAGGGTATCAAAGCAATGCGGACAGGAAATACCAGCCTGATAACGGGATGAGGCTTTTTCTTCCTGGGAAACGGGATGGCGGCAAGCGAAGCATTGATCATGCGTCCCTACTTTCAGGCCCTGTCCAACAGAAATCCGCTGGTCGAATACGAAGCATTCGCCCTCCCACATACTCTGTTCAGCAGGAATATTTTCCAGATACTTGAGGATCCCGCCCTGTAGGTGGTAAACCTCTTCGAAACCCTGTCCGAGCATGAAAGAAGTCGCCTTTTCACACCGAATTCCGCCAGTGCAGAACATGGCAATTTTTTTATGCTTGGCGGGATCAAGATTTTTGCTGATGTACGCGGGAAACTCGCGGAATGTCGTGGTGCGTGGGTCAACTGCGCCACGAAAAGTTCCTATATCGTATTCGTAGCCGTTTCGTGTATCAATAAGCACTACATCTGGATCGGAAATTAGGGCATTCCAGTGTTCCGCATCCACGTAAGTTCCGACCTTTTCGTTCGGATCTACGCCTGGTACACCTAGCGTGACGATCTCCTTTTTCAGGCGGACCTTCATCCTGTCAAAAGGCATTTCATCAGAATAGGACTCTTTGTGCTCGATGCCTGCCAATCGGGCATCAGCCCGCAAGAAAAACATCAGTGCATCCACCCCCGCACGTGTTCCGGCGACAGTCCCGTTAACACCTTCCGCAGCAAGTAAAATTGTTCCATTGAGTCCCTGCGCAACGCAAAAATCGAGTAAACCGTTCTGCATCTCGCGGTAATCAGGGAGTCTGGCAAACTTATATAGTGCAGCAATAACAATATTGGACATAAACTAATTAACTCTATTAAAACTTAAGTGAGGATTGCATAAAACCTTAGGCTATTCAGCACAAAGTTCGGAGTGCGCATGGCGCCGCATACGATTATATGCTGGCATTGGTTCCAATGTCGCTGTGTGCCCCGTACTCAAGCTGAATATTAAACTGGTTCAGAGCGGCTTTCCAGTCTTGGCGCAAGCCAATAAAATCGGGTTGCTGTTATTTTTCTAGTAAGTTTTTAACTTTAGAAGCGTTATTTTTATGTTTTGGCCAGTATTTTGTGTGATCCAGGCTATCAAGGGTGTATATTTAACTATTTGAATATAAATTATTAAATAGGATAAAGCTTATGTGTTTATATTGATATAAACAATTTATATCGTTACGGTGTAAAATGGCTGCACGTGTATGCACACGTGATAATTTGTTAAATTTTCATTTAATTTGGAGCGAGTCATGACGACAAAAACAAAAAATGCTGTTAAGGCCAAGCCTGTTACTAAATCTAGAGTTGTTACTAAATCTAGAGTTGTTACGAAATCATTGCCAGCTAAAGCGGTAGTTAATAATAAGCCTAAGCCTGTGTTAACGGTTAAAGCAGTGACTCCCAATAAAGTACCCACTAAAATAGCAAACAAAAATACTGCTGAAAAATCTGTTGCAACACCGCCTAAAGTGGTTAAAACGGAGAAGTTATCAAAGAAGGCAGATAAGCCTAAAAAAATTAAAATGGTGCGTGATAGTTTCACCATGCCCGTAAATGAGTATTCGCAATTCGCCGAATTAAAGAGAAAGTGCCAGCTAGTTGGTGTTCATGTTAAGAAAAGTGAATTGCTCCGGGCAGGGCTACTTTGCCTGTCCAAGTTGTCTGATCCTGAATTGGTTAATGTTGTAGGACAAGTAGAAATACTTAAAACAGGCCGGCCCACTAAACATTAAGTGGTCGTTACGATATGTTATTTTGTTCAAAACGAGGGATCATTGTTCAGCAGGTTTCGTAGCATTAATCTCTGAATGCCATTATTGAAATGCTGCCTTTGGCAAACCGATGGATATTGGTAACCATTAATTTTATTGTAAATGACGAAAAAATGTATGTAATGGCAAAATGATTGCGATACTTTGTGTCGAATACAATTAAAGTTTGATAAGCCATATGCTACGCCACATAAGTGGTTGATTTTGTATTGATAGGTAATTACTGTGCAAGCATACGATACCATTGCTGCGGTGGATTTAGGTTCCAATAGCTTCCGGCTACAAGTCGCGCGAGTAGTGGACGACCAGATATATCCACTCGATTATTTGAAGGACACTGTTCGTCTCGCTGCAGGGCTGACGCCGGACAATTTTTTGGACGAGGAGTCCCAGCTACGTGCCCTTGCATGCCTCAAACGTTTTGGTGAGCGCTTACGTGGCTTACCAGTCCATGCCGTAAGGGTGGTGGGTACCAATACTTTCAGACTGGCTAAAAATGCAACCGCTTTTCTTGAAAAAGCAGAAGATGCCTTGGGTTTTCCGATTGAAATAATTGCTGGTCGAGAGGAGGCACGGCTGATTTATCTGGGGGTGGCAAATTGCATGCCACCCTCACAAAATCATAGATTGGTGGTTGATATCGGTGGTGGCTCTACCGAATGCGTAATTGGTGAGGGATTGGAGCCGCTTCGAATGGAAAGCTTGTATATGGGATGCGTCAGCTATAGCAAGCGTTTTTTTGGCGATGGTAAAATTACTAAAGATGCCATGCGGCAGGCGGAACTCGCTGCACGTATGGAGTTACAAACAATTCGTTTTGAATTTTCCGGCGGAAATTGGCAAGAAGCGATTGGGTCATCTGGTACCGCACGTGCATTGGCAGATTTGTTAAAGCAAAACGATTGGAGTAATGAAGGTATAACGGCAGAGGGACTGGCGAAACTGCGTTCCATGTTACTGAAAGCAGGAGAATGCAAGCGGCTGGATGCACTTGGCCTGAAACCGGATCGCATTCCTGTCCTGCCTGGTGGGTTGGCCATTATGTCGGCGATATTCACTGAATTGAATATTCGGCATATGAGCGTAGCTGATGCCGCCCTTAAAGAAGGGGTGCTACATGATCTGTTGGGCCGTCTACATCATCAGGATATGCGTGATGTTACGGTGACTCAATTTATGCGACGCTACCATATTGATCCGTTACAAGCCCAACGTGTTGAGGACTTATCGTTGTCGCTTTTCAAGCAGGTGACTCAGGGCGGTTATGGCGTTGGTATCGAGGCTGCGCAGCAACAGCTGCAATGGGTGGCCAGGTTGCATGAAATTGGTATTTCTATCGCGCATAGCGGCTATCACAAACATGCAGCTTACATTCTGGAAAATGCTGATATGCCGGGTTTTTCTAAAATGGAGCAGTTTCAGCTCGGGTTGCAAGTAAGAGCGCAACGCGGGTCGCTTTTTAAGGTGCCAAAATTGTCGGGATTAGTACAGGATTGGACCGCAATATTAGCATTGCGTCTGGCAGTTTTGTTTTGCCGTAGTCGTACGGATGTGACTTTGCCTAAAATGCAATTAAAAAAAAATGGCAATGAATATCGCATCAAACTTGATAAAAAATGGATTGAGCAAAATCCGCTCACAGAAAATGCGTTACAGGCAGAAATCAAAGAATGGAAGGCAGTGGGTGTCAGTTTTTCAGTAATTAGTTAAGTAGTAGCATAAAAAGAAAAAATTCCCAGAAAAGTCCCGTTTTAGAACCATTAATTTATGGATATTTGGGAAAACTTGATGTTGGTAAAATAAATCAGGTAGATAAAGCCCGGTTTGGGCGGAAATAGTGATTTATTGCGGTGTCCTCAGGCCAGTATGTTAACGTTTAGACATCCAGTCGCGAAAAGTGACTGGTAGCAAACGTTCACAAAAGTGGTTAAACATTGTGCGTTCAATTTCTTCATTGGCATTACTCAAATAGACACTCATTTTTGATGCAACTATTTGATATCTCAATCGATGCGACTCTCTCACTTCTGCCTTAATGATAGCTAAATTCAAGGCTTGTAAGTCGTTCGGCTGTCCGGGTTTCTGAATCAAGTTAAACATCATCATCTCCTTTGAATGTACGGGCGCAGGATAATGAAATAATGTTTCAGGAAAATTACGGCAACATTAAGAATTTATTGAAGTGGTGCCGTAGTGTTTGTTTAGGAAAATAGAAGATTAAAGTTTTGTGCGAACGATCCCTGAGGTCGATTGCCAATAATGGACACCCACAATCAGCACAATAGTGGTACGGAGGTCATGTTCGCGTGGGAAATGTAATTTCTTGCAGGCAAGAGCGGCGTGAGTGCCTGATTGCCGCAGAATCGGCCCCGCTCCACCGTAGACTATGGCGGGTTTTAATGTGAAATGTTGGGACGTTAGATATGATGAAGCCGCTTCCGGTGGTTTCTCAAACAACACATCATGAAAGACATGAAATGTTTAGACGCCAACGTCTGGCAGTCCGCAAAGGGCAGTGATCAGGCCCTTGCTTACCAAGCATTTACCTTTACACGTTTGACGTAGAAATGCAGAAAACTGGATTGGCGATGGGGGCGGCAATTGCTATTTCCTAACCCTGTTTGTTATGCGTCACAAGAAAAATATTTTCCTGCAACTGGGTTATTCCCTTATCGCGAAAGCGTGTTTCTTTGTTGAGAATGTCTGCACTATGCAACAGGCTTACCTCGCTTGTTTTCCCATAAAGCGCCCTTACCTCCGGCTCCTTCACGCTAAAAGGCGGCCCCTGCATTTCATGTTGGGGGTAATCGAAGGTAACCAACAGAGTTTTTACGCCAGAAGCCAAAATATTCTGCATATGGGCTGCGTAGGCACTGCGCATCGATGGGGGTAGCGCGATAAGAGAAGCGCGGTCGAAAACTGCGCTCACCCCGGCCATATCTTCCGCTGTCATCTGGAAAAAATCGCCGCAGTGAAGCCGGAGTCCTTCTGTCTGATAAATACTGGCGGTACCGTGCTTTGTAGCTGATGCTTGCAGGCCATTTTCGGCAAAAAATGTTTCAACCGCCAATGGACTGATTTCCACGCCAACTACTTCATGGCCTTGAGCTCGTAACCAAAGCATGTCCTGGCTTTTGCCACAAAGTGGCACGAATACACGGCTGCCTGGCGCAAGGTTCAGCGCAGGCCAGAATTGCCGCAAGTGCGGATTGATTTCATTTTGATGGAAACCCGTTTCACTTCTAACCCAACGCTCGCACCAATAGTCTGTATCCATGATTGTCAACTTGCCAGGAAAGTGTAATTAAAGCAGCCATGCCCACAGTGGATCATGGAAAACTGGAGATGCATTCACGACTCAATCTTCTGGGTGTTTACTACCTTTTCCGTGATCTTCCGCCTTGTGGGTCAAAAATAGCGACGCACCAATCAGAGCGATGGCACCACCGAAATAAAGCAGGTCGAGCGAGGTTGATATCTTCATATTCATCGCTTCCTCAAATAGGGTGACGATCAGAATCATTAAGATTACCTTGGCCAATCGCGCTTTGAGGTCATCCAGGCTTGCAATAACCAAAATCTTGCTGGAGGTCTTGCTGCCATGTGCTTCATCAATGTCACTAACAAATAATTCATACATACCAAGCGCAAAAATCAGCATGAAAGTTGCGAGTAGGTAACCGTCTACCACTTCCACCACATGAGAGATGGTTTGGTCGTGAAGAAGCTTGCGTGCCTCATCAGTCAGTGCAAAGTCGGCATAATGCAGCATGTGGCTGACAAGGTACACCACGTCCACCGTGGCCATATAAAAAATTGCAATGGCGGCAGCCATGCTCGCCACTACTGCTACCACTACAACGAAACGACCGTTCCAGAGCGTGGCTTCGAACCATTTTTCGATAGCATTTAGCATGTCACTATATTAGTGTAAGCCCGCAGGAATTAAGTCTCAATAATCTGATTTTAATTAGTAAATTAAAACGTTCGCTTGAACGGGGCATGATAGCCCATACTCAATGAAATCACCAATTTTCAATGATGTGTTTTATTGAACATGATTCGTCATGTTTTTTGGCTGAATTATTGTAGAGCCTGAAACGAATTGACCCGCATTCATAAAAGCTCAGATTCAAGTCGGGGCGCTTCAAAGACTGCTGCGTTTTAGAGGTGTATTTTTGATACAGATTGCTATACGAAAGATGTATCATAAGTTCAACAATTTGTATCAGATCAATAACAAAGAGGGAGTTAAACTTCGGCGAACATTTTTCTTTGGGAAGAAAGAGGGCATTGCTATTTGTCGCTAACCAACGGCTAGAAGTGAGATTGACCGATTGTATTTTCACGGGTAGGATAGCCGCCTTCGTAGTTTTGAAAGGCTCAGTTAAAATGCAACGCAAATTCATTGTCGGAAATTGGAAGATGAATGGGGCGCTGACCGCAAATGAGGCTTTGTTGAAAGAGGTGGCAAATGGCGTAGCGCAAATGTCGGGGGTAGATTGCGCTGTGTGTGTGCCTTTCCCCTATCTTGCACAAACGCAATTACTGCTGCGTGAAACCCCAATAAAATGGGGTGCGCAGGATGTACATCAAGCAAACAAGGGAGCCTACACTGGCGAAGTGTCGGTTCCTATGTTGCGTGATTTTGGCTGCGGCTATGTGATCGTTGGACATTCTGAACGACGCAGCATCTACGGTGAAAGTAGCCAGCTGGTGGCAGAAAAATTCGCTGCGGTTCAAAAGGCAGAGTTATTGCCAATAATCTGTGTTGGCGAAACTTTGGAGCAGCGTGAAGCAGGTACGACAGAGGCGGTGGTAGCGGAACAGCTGGCTGAAATTATTAAACTGCGAGGTGTACAGTCATTCCGTGCTGCGGTAATTGCTTATGAGCCGGTCTGGGCTATAGGTACTGGCAAGACGGCTTCGCCAGAACAGGCGCAAGAGGTACATGCTTTTATACGCAAACGTATTGCCGGTTTTGATGAGGAGTTTGGTCAGGCTTTGCGTATACTTTATGGTGGTAGTGTTAATACTTCCAACGCAGCCGAATTGTTCGCCATGCCGGATATTGATGGTGGGCTGATCGGTGGCGCATCGTTGATTGCTGAAGATTTTTTAGGTATTTGCAATGCTGGACAAAAATAAATTCGATATTTTGGAGTAGTACGTGGAAATTTTCGTTTGGGTTATACATGTATTAACGGCGATAGTACTCGTTGGGTTGGTGTTAATGCAGCATGGCAAAGGGGCAGACATGGGAGCTGCCTTTGGCACAGGTTCCGCCGGGAGTGTGTTTGGCTCGAGCGGTTCAGCTAATTTTCTGAGTCGCAGTACGGCTGTGGCTACAGGGATATTTTTTATTACCAGCCTGTCTTTAACTTATATCTATGCTAACCCATCGCAATCTCGTGGCGTAATGGATAAACACGAGGTATCACAGCCGACGCAGTCGACAGTGACGCCCACCTCAGCACCTAGCAACACCAGTAATTCAAAGTCGCAAGAAATACCAAAATAATAGAACTATGCCGATGTGGTGAAATTGGTAGACACGCTAGCTTGAGGGGCTAGTGGCGAAAGCTGTAGCAGTTCGAGTCTGCTCATCGGCACCAAATATTTAAGCCAAAGTTTTCTGAGCTCTGGTTAATTGAACTAGAAATGCATTCCGTGCGTTAGTTTTATTTAAAACGCCAAATGAATGGGGGGAAGCTCAGATGTTGGAAAATTATTTTCCGATCTTGTTGTTTATAATCGTTGGGCTGGCGATGGGTGTGGCACCGTTACTGTTAGGTTGGCTGGCCGCTCCTAATCGCCCAAGCAACGCAAAGCTCTCACCTTATGAGTGCGGTTTTGGGGCTTTTGAAGACGCGCGGATGAAATTCGACGTGCGTTATTATCTCGTTGCTATCTTATTTATCCTATTCGATCTAGAAATCGCGTTCCTGTTTCCTTGGGCAGTGGTGCTGAAGGAAATCGGTTTGTTTGGATACGTCTCTATGTTAATTTTCTTGGCTATCCTCGTAGTTGGATTTATTTACGAGTGGAAAAGAGGAGCTTTGGAATGGGAATAGAAGGCGCTCTGGAAAAAGGCATCGTTACCACATCATTGGACGTGCTGATCAATTATGCTCGTACGGGTTCACTGTGGCCAATGACTTTTGGCTTGGCTTGTTGTGCGGTAGAAATGATGCAGGCGGGCGCTTCACGCTATGATCTTGATCGCTTTGGCATTACATTTCGTCCCAGCCCGCGCCAGTCAGACGTGATGGTAGTAGCTGGCACATTGTGTAACAAGATGGCGCCGGCGCTACGCAAAGTATATGATCAAATGGCTGAGCCGCGCTGGGTAATCTCAATGGGATCCTGCGCTAATGGCGGCGGCTACTACCATTATTCCTATTCGGTCGTCCGAGGTTGTGACCGCATCGTGCCGGTGGATGTGTATGTGCCGGGTTGCCCGCCAACTGCTGAGGCACTGTTGTATGGCATTATTCAATTGCAAAACAAAATTAAACGAACTAATACAATTGCGCGCTAAATTTATGTGCAAAATTCATGATGGAAAACTCAATGCTATTGGTATCGGTTCAAATGAGAGCGATATCTGCCATCTGAAGTGTACGGACAGATCGTGCTTTGATCTGCATGACTTATTCGTCAACTCAAAATGCCTCATAAACTTGATTCACACGACACTGGTGTAAAACATGGCTGCTAATCTAACTCTTTTGACTACTAACTTGACCACGATTTTCGCTAATCAAATAGTGAGCTTGGAAAATATGTTGGGCGAGTTGACCTTAGTCGTGAGGGATATTGACATGCTGGAGGTGCTAACACGCTTGCGCGATGATCCCGATTTGCGTTTCGAACAGATGATAGATCTGTGCGGGGTGGATTACTGTACTTATGGGGGTGAAATTTGTGAAGGCGGTGCCTATCTGAAATCTGATATTGCTCCTGACGCTTATCCTTCTCGATTTGCCGTTGCCTATCATTTGTTGTCGTTGACCCATAATATCCGCTTACGCGTGCGCGTATTTGCTGAAGACGATGATTTGCCAGTCCTGAGTTCCGTAGTAAACATTTGGCCGTGCGCCAACTGGTATGAGCGCGAGGCATTTGATTTGTATGGCATTGTTTTTAATGATCATCCTGATTTACGTCGCTTGCTCACAGATTATGGTTTTGTTGGCAACCCTTTCCGCAAAGATTTTCCATTATCAGGGCATGTCGAGATGCGCTACGACCCTGAGCAGCAGCGCGTAATTTATCAACCGGTGTCGATTGAACCCCGTGAACTCGTTCCCCGCATCATTCGTGAAGAACATTACGGGGGTTTGAAATGAAAGGCAGGAACTTGGGCACGAGCGCGCAAATGAAGGCTTCACCTAAAGTTTCGCACCCCACTTCTTTTTTTGGCAACAGGGGCGAAAGCTTTTATCATGGCTGAAATAAAAAATTACACCATGAATTTTGGGCCGCAACACCCATCTGCACACGGCGTATTGCGCCTGGTTCTGGAACTGGACGGTGAAGTTATTGAACGGGCTGATCCGCATATCGGCTTGCTTCACCGCGGTACTGAGAAACTAGCTGAGCATAAAACGTATCTGCAATCGCTGCCTTATATGGATCGCCTCGACTACGTGTCGATGATGTGTAACGAACATGCCTACGTCATGGCCATCGAAAAATTGCTTGCTCTCGAAGTACCAGTGAGGGCGCAGTATATTCGGGTAATGTTCGACGAAATTACCCGAGTAATGAACCATTTGCTGTGGCTTGGAGCACATGCATTGGATATTGGTGCAATGACCGTGTTTTTATATGCCTTCCGTGAGCGCGAAGACCTGATGGATGTATATGAGGCAGTATCCGGCGCACGGTTGCATGCAGCATATTACCGTCCAGGCGGGGTGTATCGAGATTTACCTGATTCAATGCCCTTATATCAGGCATCCAAGATTCACAATGCCAAGGCTGTAAAGAAGATGAACGAGAACCGTGAAGGTTCCTTGCTTGATTTTATGGAAGATTTTACCAATCGTTTTCCCGCCTGCGTTGATGAATACGAGACTTTATTGACCGACAACCGAATCTGGAAACAACGTACCGTCGGCATCGGTGTAGTCACTCCGGAACGTGCGCTAGCGCTCGGCTTCAGCGGCCCCATGCTACGTGGTTCCGGTATTGTTTGGGATCTACGCAAAAAACAACCTTACGAAGTATATAACCGCCTCGATTTCGATATTCCTGTGGGAGTCGAAGGTGATTGTTATGACCGTTATCTGGTGCGTGTGGAAGAGATGCGCCAGTCAAACCGTATTATCAAGCAGTGTATCAGTTGGTTGCGTCAGAACCCCGGTCCGGTGATAGTAAATAATTTCAAAGTTGCGCCTCCCAAACGTGAATCTATGAAGCAGAATATGGAAGAGCTGATCCACCATTTCAAGCTATTTACTGAGGGTATGCATGTTCCGTCCGGCGAGGCTTATGCGGCAGTAGAACATCCTAAAGGTGAGTTTGGTATATACATAATTTCCGATGGGGCGAACAAACCTTATCGCCTGAAAATTCGTGCTCCCGGCTTTGCCCATATCGCGGCGCTGGATGAGATGGCGCGTGGTCATATGATTGCGGATGTAGTGGCAATTATTGGTACGCAAGATATAGTTTTTGGAGAAGTTGACCGCTGATGGATACCTCTAATAATTCTGAATTCATCATTCCCGTGAACGCCCCATCAAAAAGCCGGATTCCCGCTTTTATGTTAACGGCATTTTTAGAGGTTCTTTGATGTTATCCGAGCAAGTTCGAGTAAAAGTAGACCGCGAGCTGAAAAAATATCCGCCCGATCGGAAGCAGTCTGCCGTTATGGCTGCATTACGTTTCGTGCAAGATGAAAAAGGTTGGATAGACACCGGGGACATGGTCGATGTTGCGGCCTATCTCGGCATGTCACAGATGGGTGTATATGAGGTGGCGACTTTCTATAACATGTATAACCTCAAGCCCATGGGTCGGCACACGCTTACGGTGTGTACCAATCTGTCCTGCCAATTGGTGGGAGCCATGGAAACATTGGATTATATTAAGAACAAGCTCGGTATCAGAGTTGGTGAAGTGACAGCGGATGGTAAGTTTGGCCTGCGCGAAGGCGAGTGCCAGAACGTCTGTGATGAGGCACCACTACTCATGATCAACAACAAAAAAACGTGTGGTCATCTCACCAAAGAAAAAATCGATCAAATTCTGGCGGAATTGGATAAAGAATGAGCACTCCCATTCTTCTTAATACTATGCATTTCGACCAGCCATGGACGCTGGAAAATTACCTTAAAGTAGGTGGCTACCAAGCGCTACGCAAAATCCTAGCGGAAAAGATGACGCCTGAATCTATCATCGCCGAAGTCAAGAGTTCCGGTCTGCGCGGTCGCGGAGGTGCTGGTTTTCCTACCGGTTTAAAGTGGAGCTTTATGCCGCGCAACTACCAGGGCGATAAATATCTGGTATGCAATTCTGATGAGGGAGAGCCGGGTACCTTTAAGGACAGGGACATTTTACGCTACAACCCGCACATTCTCATAGAAGGTATGGCTATCGCCGCCTATACCATGGATGTCAAAGTCGGTTACAACTATGTGCACGGCGAGATTTTCGAGGCCTATGAACGCATGGAGGCAGCATGTGATGAAGCGCGTGCGATGGGCTATCTGGGTAATAATATACTTGGCAGCGACTTCAGTTTCGAGCTGCATAATCATCTGGGTTATGGTGCCTACATTTGTGGCGAAGAAACTGCATTGCTCGAATCGCTTGAAGGCAAAAAAGGTCAACCGCGCTTCAAACCCCCATTTCCGGCAAGTTTTGGCTTATATGGTAAGCCGACCACCATCAATAACACCGAAACCTTCGCCAGCATTCCTTACATTATTAATAATGGTGGGCAAAATTTCCTTGAGCTGGGTAGACCGAACAATGGCGGAATTAAATTATTTTCTATTTCCGGCCACGTTAACAGGCCAGGAAATTTTGAGGTTCCACTCGGAACTCCGTTTAAAACATTGCTGGCAATGGCTGGTGGTATGCGCGGTGACCGTAAGTTGAAGGCATGTATCCCCGGTGGGTCTTCTATGCCAGTTTTACCCGGTGAGATTATGATGGATCTTGATATGGATTATGATTCCATTGCAAAAGCGGGTTCTATGCTAGGCACAGGTGCGATTATCATCATGGATGACACGACCTGCATGGTGCGTGCACTAGAGCGTTTGTCCTATTTTTATTTTGAAGAATCATGTGGCCAATGTACGCCGTGCCGCGAAGGCACTGGCTGGTTATATCGGATAATACACCGTATCGAAAAAGGGGAAGGACGTCCGGAAGACTTGAATCTTTTGCTTGACCTGTGTGAGAACATTGCGGGCCGCACAATTTGCGCGCTTGGCGATGCCGCTGCATGGCCAGTGCAGGGCTTCCTTAAGCATTTCCGTAACGAGTTTGAATATCACATCGAACACAAACGTTGTTTAGTGCAAGACTGACGGTTAGGTGAGCAATGATCAACATTGAAATTGACGGCAAGCACATTGATGTGGAAAACGGATGCTCTGTGATAGATGCGGCTCATCAGTTGGGTATCTATATTCCACATTTTTGTTACCACAAAAAACTGTCCATTGCAGCTAATTGCCGCATGTGTTTAGTGCAAATTGAAAAAGCGCCTAAGCCCTTGCCTGCTTGTGCCACGCCTGTGGCCGAAGGCATGAAAGTCTTTACTGCCTCTGAACAAGCTGTAAAAGCGCAAAAAGGGGTAATGGAATTCTTATTGATTAATCACCCGTTGGATTGCCCGATATGTGATCAAGGCGGGGAATGCGAGTTACAGGATCTAGCGGTCGGCTATGGTGGCAGCGCCTCACGTTACCACGAAGAGAAACGCGTCGTGTTGCATAAGGACATCGGCCCCTTGGTAGCTGCCGAAGAGATGAGTCGCTGTATCAACTGTACCCGTTGCGTGCGTTTCGGAATCGAAATTGGTGGCGCGATGGAACTGGGACAGGCTTTCCGTGGTGAACATGCCGAAATTATGGCTTTTGTATCCGATACAGTAGATTCCGAATTGTCCGGTAACATGATAGACCTCTGTCCGGTCGGTGCCCTCACCAGCAAACCATTTCGGTATAGTGCCCGTACTTGGGAGCTATCGCGTCGTAAATCTATTAGCCCGCACGATAGTTTGGGTTCCAACCTAGCGGTACAGGTCAAAAATAACCGCGTGATGCGTGTGCTGCCAATTGAGAATGAAAATGTCAATGAATGCTGGTTGTCCGATAAAGACCGCTTCAGCTATGAAGGGTTAAACTCAGCTGAACGTCTTACTAAACCGATGATCAAGCAGGGCGGAAAATGGCTGGAAGTAGAGTGGCAAGTCGCGCTGGAGTATGTATCTAACGGGCTGCGCCAAATTGCTCATGAGACAGGTGCAGAATACATAGGCGCTTTAGCCACGCCACATTCCACACTGGAAGAGCTTTATTTATTGCAGAAACTGGTGCGTGGCTTGGGCAGCCAGAACGTGGATTTCCGTCTACGGCAGTCTGATTTCAGCGCCGACAGTAAGCAGACCGGTGCACCTTGGCTAGGTATGGCAGTGGCAGATATAAATCATGTTGACCGCTTCCTGCTAGTGGGCAGTTTCTTGCGCAAAGATCATCCGCTGCTGGCGTCACGCGTGCGTCAAGCAACGAAAAAGGGCGCGCAAGTTAATCTGATACATGCTACCGATGACGATCTACTGATGCCAATCGCCAACAAGGAGATAGTTCCACCGGCCGAAATGACTACGGTGTTGGCGCAAGTGCTGAAGGCGTTGGCCGCAGCCAAGCAAGCTACTCTGGATACTAGCGTGCAACAGGTCGTACAGTCTGTAACGCCGTCAGCCATCGCGCAGGCAATGGCTGACAGTCTTGCCAGCGGTGAGCGTGTTGCCGTTTTGCTCGGCAACTTCGCGCAGCAGCATCCACAAGCGTCACAACTGCAACTGCTGGCACAACATATCGCCACGCTCTGCGGAGCAAAATTTGGCTTCTTTGGCGAAGCAGCCAACAGTGTGGGCGGATATTTGGCGCAAGCGGTGCCATTCGCCGGTGCTGAACATGGTATGAACGCCTCCGCAATGCTAACTGCACAGCGCAAGGCTTATATCTTGCTTAATGCTGAAGTGGAACTGGATATGCAGAATCCACAGCAAGCATTAGCTGCGATGGGCGCCGCAGATATGGTTGTAGCGTTGAGCGCTTACAAACACCATGCTATGGAGTACGCCGATGTGTTATTACCGATTACTCCATTTACTGAAACCTCCGGGACTTTTATTAGCTCAGAAGGGCGTGTGCAAAGTTTCAAGGGTACAGTCCAACCATTAGGCGATGCACGTCCAGCATGGAAAGTACTCCGCGTCTTGGGAAACATGCTTAATATACCTGGCTTTGATTACAACAACAGCGAAGCAGTCCGCGATGAAGTGCTGGGCGGTACAGACGTATCTGCCAAACTTGGCAACGTCTTGCATGGTGTGTCGGCGCAAAACGCGACTTGGAATGTCACTGGCTTACAGCGCGTTAGCGATGTACCGATCTATGCCACTGACGCCATTGTGCGCCGCGCCGCTTCGCTACAAAAAACTCGTGATGCTGCCACTCCGCGTGCCCTGATACATAGTGTAGAGCTGGAAAAACTCAATCTGCAATCTGGTGAAATGGTTAAGTTAACGCAAGGGCATGGCAGCGTGAGGCTATCTATAATCGCAGATGACAGTTTACCACGTGGTGTTGTGCGCGTGGCCGCAGGCCATACCATAACAGCAGAACTTGGCGCCATGTTTGGAACGATTAGAGTGGAGCGCGCATGACAGAACTGCTGCAATACTTGCAAAACCTGCTTGGGGTCGCTTGGCTTCCAATCTGGACATTGGTCAAAATTCTGATCATAGTGATACCCATCATGCTGACTGTGGCATATTTGACCTTGGCAGAACGCAAGGTAATCGGCTATATGCAGGTACGTATCGGTCCTAATCGAGTTGGTTATTTTGGGCTGCTACAACCGCTCGCCGATGGTCTCAAACTGCTGCTCAAAGAAATTATCATTCCGTCTGGCTCGAATAAATTTCTGTTCGTAATTGCGCCCGTCCTTGCTCTGATGCCTGCATTGGCAGCTTGGGCAGTGGTTCCGTTCGCCGATGGCATGGCGTTGACCGACATTAATGCTGGTCTACTTTATATCTTGGCGATGACATCACTTGGTGTGTACGGCATAATCATCGCGGGCTGGGCGTCCAATTCTAAGTATGCCTTTTTGGGTTCGTTGCGCTCGGCCGCGCAGATTGTGTCCTACGAGATCCCCATGGGCTTTGCCTTGGTATGTGTACTCATGGTCTCACAGAGTATGAATTTAGGTGACATAGTACTTGGTCAAAAAAGCAGCGTAGGGCTGTTTGGCTGGTATTTCATTCCATTGTTCCCGATGTTTGTAGTGTATTTTATCTCAGGTGTAGCAGAAACCAATCGTGCACCCTTTGACATGGCTGAAGGCGAGTCTGAAATTGTGGCTGGTTTTCACGTAGAATATTCTGGTATGACGTTTGCGCTGTTTTTTTTGGCTGAATACGCCAACATGATTTTGATTGCCATACTCACCGCTATTATGTTCCTTGGCGGTTGGTTGCCCCCATTTGATATAGCCCCTTTTAATTTATTACCGGGAATTTTTTGGCTGTTAGCCAAAACATCTTTCATACTGTTTCTATTTTTATGGTTCCGTGCCACCTTCCCACGCTATCGCTATGATCAGTTGATGCGCTTGGGTTGGAAGGTCTTTATCCCTCTCACGCTGGTCTGGGTAGTAGTAATTGGTGCCTGGATGCAAACTCCCTATTGGCTGTGGTAAAACAGTCAAGGATATAAAAAATGGAAAAGATCACAAATTTTTTTAAAACTTTCTTGCTGCTAGAGCTAGTAAAAGGCATGGCCTTGACCGGGCGGCATTTTTTCGCACGCAAAATTACCGTGCAGTTCCCCGAAGAAAAAACGCCGCAAGGTTTTCGTTTTCGCGGCCTGCACGCGTTACGTCGTTATGCGAATGATGAAGAACGCTGTATTGGCTGCAAATTATGCGAAGCGGTATGTCCGGCGATGGCTATTCATATTGAAACCGAAGAGCGTACTGATGGCACACGCCGGACCACACGTTATGACATCGATTTGGTCAAGTGTATTTTTTGCGGCCTATGTGAAGAAGCTTGCCCGGTGGATGCCATTGTAGAAACTCGCATTCTGGAATACCACGGTGAGAAGCGCGGTGACTTGTATTACACCAAACCAATGTTGCTGGCAGTGGGCGAAAAATATGAAGAGCAAATTGCCAAGGATCGGGCATCGGACGCAAAATACCGTTGAGAGCATCTTTAAATCACTGTCATTTCTGTGAAGATATGTATCCAGCTTGATATTTTAATAAGGATACTACTGAGGCCTACGTTGAATTTATTTTTCGTAAGCGGGAATGTTCACTTCAATGATTTATATTAGTGACCTTCATGGGTTCCAAACACAGTTAAAGGTTTGAGAATATGTTGATGAGTTTTGAAACATTAGTTTTTTATATGTTCGCCGCAATTACCGTGCTTGCCGCATTGCGCGTAATTACTGCGCGCAACCCAGTATATGCTGCACTGTTTCTGGTGTTGGCTTTTTGTAGTTCGGCTGGAGTCTGGATATTATTGGAAGCCGAATTTCTAGCGATTACTCTTGTTCTGGTGTATGTCGGCGCAGTGATGGTGCTCTTTTTGTTTGTGGTAATGATGCTGGACATCAATTTGGAGCAATTACGCGAAGGATTCTGGCGCTGGTTTCCATTTGGAGCGTTGCTGGCTGTCATTATGGTGTTTCAGATGATATGGGTACTAGGCAACCGCCAAACTGCTGAAACTGGTGCACACGTGATCAAACACGCTGCCAATTACAGCAACACCAAAGAACTTGGCCGTTTGATTTACACCGATTATGTTTACCCATTTGAACTGGCGGCGGTACTTCTGTTAGTAGCGATTGTAGCTGCCATCGCGCTTACCTTACGCCGTCGTAGGGATGTTAAATCGCAGGAACCGAATAAACAGGTGCTGGTGAAAAAAGCAGACCGCCTTCGTATTGTATCGATGGTGGCAGATGGTAACGAGGAAAGGCAGTAGTAGGTGAAATATGCCACTGCATTATCGCTAAAGAGACATGGATCTAATGTTTTTTAAAAAGGGTTTGTTGAATTATTAACCGCCTTGGATGATTGATAACAGTGTAGCGTTATCAATCATGATTACATGAAGATTCAATGAGGAAAGTATATGTTGAACTTGAGTTTGTCGCATTATTTAGTGTTTGGAGCAATATTGTTTGCTATTGGTGTGGTGGGAATTTTCCTGAACCGCAAAAATCTCATTGTACTGTTGATGTCCATTGAATTAATGCTGTTAGCGGTAAATACAAACTTTGTTGCCTTTTCACATTATCTAAATGATATCTCTGGGCAAATATTCGTGTTTTTTATCCTTACGGTGGCTGCGGCTGAAGCAGCTATCGGCTTAGCGATTCTAATAGTGTTATTCCGTAACCTGCGTACCATCAACGTAGACGATCTCGGCAGCTTGAAAGGTTAACAGCGCAAATGAGTACTATGGAAAATCTGTATTTGCTGGTTCCTTTGGCTCCCTTGGTTGGCGCAATATTTGCCGGGTTGTTTGGCACACTACTGGGACGGACATGGACGCATCGCATTACCATCCTGCTGGTTGCTGCGTCTTTCGCGGCCTCACTGCTGATTTTCCAAGATGTCATGGCTGGGCATACATTCAACGGCACAGTTTATCAATGGATGACCTCGGGTGATACACGGTTCGAGGTCGGTTTCCTGATTGACCGCCTGACCGTAATGATGATGCTGGTAGTGACTTTCGTATCCCTGATGGTGCATATTTATACGATAGGTTATATGCTAGAAGATTCTGGCTATCAACGTTTCTTTAGCTATATTTCGTTGTTTACCTTCTCCATGTTAATGCTGGTGATGTCCAATAACTTTCTCCAGCTGTTTTTTGGCTGGGAGGCAGTGGGTTTAGTATCCTATTTATTGATTGGCTTTTGGTACACACGCCCTACAGCGACTTACGCCAACCTTAAAGCTTTCTTAGTCAACCGCGTGGGGGATTTCGGTTTTTTGCTCGGCATTGGCTTGGTGCTGATGGTGTTTGGCACACTGGATTATGCTGCAGTGTTTGCCAGCTCGCACCTTTACGCCAACGACATAGCGCCGATCCCTGGTGTATCGTGGAATGTGATTAGCGCTATCTGCATCCTGTTGTTCATTGGTGCGATGGGTAAATCGGCGCAGTTTCCGCTGCACGTCTGGCTGCCGGACTCGATGGAGGGGCCGACTCCGATTTCCGCACTGATCCACGCTGCGACAATGGTGACCGCCGGAATATTTATGGTGGCGCGCATGTCACCGCTGTTTGAACTGTCCGATACTGCGTTATCCTTTGTTATGGTGATCGGCGCTATTACCGCGCTGTTCATGGGCTTCCTCGGTATTATCCAGAACGATATCAAGCGAGTGGTGGCCTATTCCACACTGTCGCAACTAGGCTACATGACGGTAGCACTGGGCGCTTCTGCTTATTCAGTGGCAATTTTTCATCTAATGACCCACGCTTTTTTTAAGGCATTGCTTTTCCTTGCTGCTGGTTCGGTGATTATCGCCATGCACCATATTCAGGACATCCGCCAGATGGGAGGCTTGCGTAAGTATATGCCCATCACTTGGTTCACTTTTCTGATCGGCTCGCTGGCCTTAATTGGCACACCGTTCCTATCCGGTTTTTATTCCAAGGACAGCATCATCGAAGCGGTGGCGTTGTCGCATCTTCCCGGGTCTGGCTTTGCCTACTTTGCAGTGGTGGCCGGTGTTTTCGTTACCGCCTTCTATTCGTTCCGTTTGTATTTCTTGGTGTTTCATGGCGAAGAGCATTTCGGCAAAGCCCATTCTGTTGCGCATGGTTCTCAAAATACATCTCATGACGACCATGCTGACATTCATGATGCGCACGATGATCATCATGGTTTAGCTCCAGGCCAGAAGCCGCACGAAACTTCATGGGTAATCTGGATGCCTTTAGTGTTGCTTGCAATCCCTTCTGTGATCATTGGTTATCTCGCTGTCGAGCCGATGTTGTTTGGCGACTATTTCAAGGGTGCGATTTTTATCAACCACGAGCTGCACCCGTCCATGGAAGAACTGAAGCACGAGTTCCACAGTGCTTGGGCCATGACAATGCATGGACTATCTTCTTTGCCATTCTGGCTGGCAATGGCTGGGGTAGTGATGGCGTGGTTTTTTTACCTGAAAGCTCCCGGTATTCCTACAGCGATCAAACAAAAATTTAGCTTCATCTATACAGTCCTGGACAACAAGTACTACTTTGACCGTTTCAATGATTGGTTCTTTGCTTCTGGTGCCCGTAAAGCGAGCCGCTGCTTATGGAAATTTGGCGATATAAAACTAATTGATGGCCTAATGGTAAACGGCACTGCACGTTTGGTCGGTATGTTCTCCAACGTGTTGCGCCACATTCAGACCGGTTACATCTACCACTATGCGTTTTCCATGATTATCGGCGTGTTTCTGCTGCTTACGATACGCACTTGGTTCGAATAATACGCACAGCGAGAAACTGAAGGAATAAGCATGATTTTTGGATTTTCCCTATTAAGCGTTGCTATCTGGCTGCCCATTATTTTTGGCGTACTGGTTCTAGCCACTGGCAATGATCGTAATGCACCGTTAGCGCGTGTCATAGCACTTGCTGGTTCGATTCTTGGCTTTCTGGTGACTATTCCGCTGTATGTTGGTTTTGACAAGATGACCAGTGTTATGCAGTTCGTTGAGTTGCACGACTGGATTACCCATTTCAACATCCATTATCACCTCGGTGTAGACGGTATTTCAGTACTATTTGTCCTGCTTAACAGTTTTTTTACTCCGCTGGTTGTGATCGCTGGCTGGAAAGTAATCGAAAAGCGCGTAGCGCAATATCTGGCTGCATTTCTCATTATGTCCGGTTTGGTCAATGGCGTATTCGCCTCACTTGACGCGGTACTGTTTTATGTATTCTGGGAAGCCATGCTGATACCAATGTTCATCATTATTGGTATATGGGGCGGCCCTAATCGTGTTTATGCAGCGGTCAAATTTTTTCTGTATACCTTTTTCGGTTCAGTGCTGATGCTGATTGCACTTCTGTATCTGTACATCCAGTCCGGTGGCAGCTTTGCGATTCTCGATTACCACCAGATGGCTATCCCGATGACCGCACAAATATTGGTATTCATTGCCTTCTTTATGGCATTCGCGGTAAAGGTACCAATGTTCCCGGTGCACACCTGGTTGCCCGATGCACACGTAGAAGCACCTACTGGTGGTTCTGTGATACTAGCGGCAATCATGCTGAAAGTCGGGGCGTATGGCTTCATTCGCTTCTCTATGCCTATCGTGCCAGATGCCAGCCACTACCTCGCTGGTGCGATGATCGCGCTGTCGTTGATCGCAGTGGTATACATTGGACTGGTTGCATTGGCCCAAACTGACATGAAAAAACTGGTGGCATATTCCTCTATTTCACATATGGGTTTCGTTACGTTGGGCTTTTTTATTTTTAATGTCTATGGCATGGAGGGTGCGCTATTACAGATGATTTCGCATGGTTTTATATCAGGTGCGCTATTTCTGTGTATAGGTGTGCTGTATGACCGTATGCATACACGCAATATCGCCGACTATGGCGGCGTGGCCAACAAAATGCCAGTGTTCGCCGCGTTCTTTATATTGTTTGCTATGGCTAATGTCGGGCTACCCGGCACCAGCGGTTTCGTCGGTGAATTTATGGTGATAATGGGCACGGTCAAAGTTAATTTCTGGTACGCCTTCGCTGCTGCCACAACACTGATTTTTGGCGCAGCCTACACGCTGTGGATGGTAAAGCGAGTAATTTTCGGTGCGGTGGCCAACCAGCACGTAGCGCAATTAACTGACATTACTCTACGCGAGAAACTGATGTTCATTATTTTGGCACTGACTGTGCTGGGTATGGGTCTATATCCACTACCATTCACCGAAATAATGCACGCATCTGTAAGCGACTTGCTGGTACATATTGCCCGCTCCAAGTTATAAGCTATCACCAATCGAGGAATTTATGAGTTACCTGTCCACCCTGTCCTCCGCCTATGCAGAAATTTTTCTGCTGGTGATGGCGAGTTCGATCCTGATCGTGGATCTGTTTGTCACCAACCCGAACAAAACGCTGACCTATATATTGGTGCAGCTGACTCTTCTAAGTTGCGCATTAATTACCGTGATGACCCATGAACCAGGCGTAGTTCACCTTTTCAATAACATGTTCGTGGACGACTTAATGTCCGATGTACTCAAATTATTAAGCTACCTGACCGTATCCATGGTACTAGTATATTCGCGTAGTTATTTGATATTACGTGGACTATTCACAGGCGAGTTCATGGTGCTGACATTATTTGCCTTGCTCGGCATGATGGTGATGATTTCCGCTACCCACTTTCTTACCTTGTATATTGGACTGGAATTGCTGTCGCTCAGCCTGTATGCGATGGTTGCGTTGCAACGCGATTCCGCTACTGCCACTGAAGCCGCGATGAAATATTTCATCCTGGGCGCACTGGCTTCCGGCTTGTTATTGTACGGAATGTCCATGCTATATGGCGCTACCAGCACACTTGAAGTTGCGGCTGTTTCCGATGCGATTAAGCACGGTGTGGGGAATAAAGCACTGCTAGTGTTTGGCTTAGTATTCATGGTGGCAGGTTTAGCTTTTAAGCTTGGCGCCGTTCCATTCCATATGTGGGTGCCGGACGTATACCATGGTGCACCAACTGCTGTAACCATGCTAATCGGCTCTGCGCCCAAGCTGGCCGTCTTCGCTTTCGTTATGCGTATTTTGGTGGATGGCTTGCAGCCGCTGGTGATGCATTGGTCTAGTATGTTAGCTATCCTTGCTGTTTTGTCTATGGCTATTGGCAATATTACCGCTATTGCGCAGACTAACCTTAAGCGCATGCTGGCCTACTCCACTATCGCACATATGGGCTTTTTGTTACTCGGCGTATTAAGTGGTGGCATTGATGGTTATAGTTCTGCCATGTTTTACGTAGTAATTTATGTATTAATGAGCCTTGGTGGTTTCGGTATGATCATGCTGCTATCGCGTCAAGGTTTCGAGGCCGATATGCTCAATGACTTTAAGGGACTTAACCAACGCAGCCCATGGCTCGCTTTCATGATGCTTATCTTAATGTTTTCTATGGCAGGGGTACCTCCGACGGCAGGCTTCTACGCCAAGCTTTCTGTTTTACAGGCAGCCGTAGGTGCCGGGTACACCCCTCTTGCGGTGACGGCAGTGTTATTCTCATTAATAGGCGCTTTTTATTATCTGCGTATCATCAAGCTAATGTATTTCGATGCCCCTGAAACCCATATTCCAATTTCCATCCAGGCAGACAATGGCTTGCTGATTTCTATTAATGGACTGGCAATATTGGCCTTGGGCATTATGCCCAGTACGTTAATAACGGTATGTGCTGTGGCGGTGCAAAAGTCATTGATGTTGCAGTAAGCATTCCCCGGCATACATGGATACCCAATCAAGAAAGATAACCAGTGACATTTCAGCATGAAAGCGCACTTGGGTGCTGATACCCAGCCAAGGCTCATTCATACCGTCATTGGCACAGCAGCCACGTACATGACATGTCGCAATGCGACCAGGAAAACGTAAGGCATTGCCCAAAACAACAGAGGGTGAGCTACTGGAGAAGATTGAACATGCCTAAGCCAGAATTCGCGCCAAGGTTAAGCATCCATTCCATGTGGTGAAGAACCTGTTTCGTTATCACAAGGCGCGCCACAAAGGGTTGGTTAAAGATACCGTCCAGTTGTTTTCGCTGTTCGGTTTCACTAATTTGATGCTGGTTCGCCGGTGATTGCTCAACGCATATACCCAAGGTGTGTTTTGAACACGGAAAATGAAGAAAATCGCCGTAATTCATGCCAAAAACAAGCTAATTCTTCAACCAAAACCACAAAGCTCACCCAGGCGTCTCTGGTGGGGTGAATTATTCATCGCTTCCCTAAGTCAATATACTCCTACTGCTTTTTAAGAGAGCATGACACTGTAATTCTGAGCTTTAATTGCATCCCACCCAATCTATTGCTCAAATTGACAACGACTTATCGCGAGCGTAGCATCACGTCAAATAGGCGATTAAGTCTATTTAAATCCATAATCCATAATCCAGAGGAGGAATCATGGTTAATTTTTCGCGTATTCACTCAAAAGCAGATCTTATTGGTTCCCTGAATCCAAAAGCTTGGGATGCTGTCAACCCCCATACCCCGTTCGTTTTTTCTAACGCACATGTCGATTTAATGGTGGCCGACGCCGTTAAATCGGTTGCTGTTGCTATCACCAATAAAACGCTATCCCGGGAAGTGATGGATATTTCTAAGGGCATGGCCAAGCAAGCTAGCACCGCCCTTTCTGCCTCTTGGGAACCCGGGGACGAATTGTGCCCACCATGGCCTTGGCCGTTTCCCCACCCTAGATCATGGATCGAAAATTTCGGCTCTGAGCCTGATCCATTACCTTGGAAGCCTGTTCTCGCTGCCGAAATGGTTGAACTTGCGCACATTCTTATTCGCCTCTCTGGGCAAACCACAAGCAAAGAGTCTAACGTTGCTTTAAAAGGTGTTGCCACTAAGCTTGCCGAAATCGCCGCTACCACTATAGTTAAGGAATTTGAAAACTGTAAAACAGTCCCCCGTAAACCATTCCCGCTTCGAAAACAGGGAAAGTGAACTTAAAAGCAGTTAAACGACCTCCGGCAAAGCCAGAGGTCGTTTAACTGTAAAAAATAAAATTAGGTAGGCAACGCGCATGCATTGCTATTGATCCGGCACGAATTATTCATGAAGCCGCGTAGGCGACTTTTGGATCGCCGAAATAGTGGCGTACGCGTTTGGGGTTTTGCTCAAGCATGGTCATGTGATCTGTCGCAGCAGCTTTGAGTTTCGTCTTGGTGCGTACTGGCATCTTTGAAGCGATGATGTGCTTGAGATCCGTATTCAGTCTTTTTTCGGGGTTGAGTTCAAGGCTGTAGTTGGGTAAATAGAACAGCTCGGTTTTCTGTACGTTCTCGGCAGCCCAAGCCTTTACAGGTTCGCTGTGATGAACTTTCAAGCTGTCCAATATTACAAAATTTTGCGGGTCGAAAGTTGAATGGTAACGATGGATAGACCAGGCTGGCGTTCGATCGGTTTGTGCCGCGGCAGCAGTTTCCTGATGGTAGTGTGTGTGTCATGCAAAGAAGCGCTGAATTCATTTGTTCATGACTTGCCGATATTCAATCTCAGCATCAGTGTCATCGGTTGCAACGGCGACAACTGAAAACCGTAGTGTTCGTAGAACGCCTTAGCACGGTCGTGAAGTACATGCACCAGCAAAGCTCGGACACCGACGTTCTGAGAAACTACCACCGCCCGGTTGACGGCGTCTTGTAGTATAGGGATGCGCCAAGCTTAATGCCTTGGGCGTGGTGGTCAACCGCGAATCGAGCCAGAACCATCACCGGAACGGGATCGGGCATGTTTCGACGCACAGAACTGGTTGCCATCTAGTGCGAGACAGCCCCCGCAGCCATGACATAGTAGCCGTAAACACGACTATCCTGATCCGCCACTACAAACGTGCGGCTGGCTCCGCTCACTTGGTTGACCATTGCGCGGCGCTTGAGCCACTCGTCGAGAACGTCCTCTCCGCATTCAAATTGATCCAGAATATGGGTGGTCGCGAGTGGCTGAGGTGCGTTGAGTTGCAAACTCATACCTTGATTGCGGCGGCTCAAGGAGCTGTTACGGCCATGAGGCGCTCAAGCCCTGGATTGGGGATGGGCGGGGCGTCGAGCATAGCCGTGAATTGCTGGAGCTTGCCGGTATTCAGGCTAAAAAAAACCTGGTCAAGTATTACCGCCTGCGCGGCTGAGCAGGCAGCCACGAGCATGAAGTCCGAACGGTTCTTGCCTAGCAGAGTTGCAGCGTGGTCAATTAAATTTCGTTGTTCGGGCAATGCACGTAGATACCGTCTTTAACGTCAAGCATTTTTAATGCTACAATTTTAACTGTTAACCAATAAGGAGAGCTCTCATGCCAACACTTAGCACACCCACCCTCACCTTGGGCGCCACCACTAACAATAAGCGCGACGTGACGGTCGCGGGCAACATCACTTTTACCGCAAGCGACGTAGGCAGAACCTTCCGCTTGGAAATCAAGATTTTCGGTGAAGATAAGGGCGACGACTCGTTGCCGTCGGATGATGCGGTCGGTGACGACTTGCTCTACACTTACCTGTTTCCCGGCTCCGGCATTTTTCTCTCATTCAAAAACATCACCGTGGCCGCTGCCGGCACGATAAGCTATTCCGAGAAGCGCGCGATCGATACCGGAAAGCTCGATGAGGACAAGGGTATGGTGAAGGTTGGCGACGCTGACATCAACACGCCGGTCTTTTTGCCCCGCAAGGACGAGGTATACGCTAGTGTGACGGTGTCAACGGCGTCGGTGACGAAAAAGTCAGCGACGGTATCATCGGCTGTCGGGGTCTAAAAACAAAGGGGGCGCGCTCTTTATAGCCGCGTGCAAGTTATCAATATGCGGCACCAATACATTGAAGTGCCGTTTAGTCAAAGTAAGTATCCCCCGGTAAAGCCGGGGGTTTTAATTTGCGAGCCGCCCAAAGCGGTTTAATGGGGTCGCTCCCTGCTCTTGTGGCCACTTTCTGCGGCTCCCTTGAATACTTCCCAAAGTATGGCCTCAAACTACCCGTACAACGTTTTACGTCTACATCTCAGATGATCTACACCCGGAATGAGTATCACGTGATATTTGCATTCCCGTTTACTATGGCTTAGGCTTTCGTTGTCGTCCGTATCGATCCTCCCTTCTTCGTTTGCTTGGCGGCTCACGATTCAGGGGGTTGCAGATGGACTCCCGTAAATATCAAACTTCTACTGCCACCCCAGCATAGCCGGGGGATTTCCTATATTGGGTTAAGGTGAACATTCAGTGAACATTATTTCAATTTCTTTGCTTATCACATCATTGCTAATACTTGCCAATGGCGGAGCACAAGCGGCTGGTAACAAGAGCAAAGCAGCTGCGCCTTCTGTACAGAAAAAAATATCAGCGCCACAAAACGAATTTTCGTTGTTACAAAAATCTGCCGCACAGGGAGTTGCTGAGGCGCAATACAAACTCGGCTGGATGTATTCAAAGGGGGAAGGCGTACCCAAAGATACTGCCAAGAGTTTTGAGTGGTTTCAGAAAGCGGCTAACCAAGGGCATGCCGAAGCGCAATTCTTCCTCGGCGTGATTTACGCCAAAGGTGAAGGAATACCCAAGGATTCTGCTAAAGCCATTGAATGGTTCCAGAAAGCGGCTACTCAGGGACATGCTGAGGCACAATTTTTCCTTGGAGTAATCTATACCTATGGCGAAGGCGTATCCAAAGACGCCGCGAAAGCGATAGAGTGGTATCAGAAAGCGGCAATTCAAGGACATACCGAAGCGCAATACAACCTTGGTTGGATGTATTCCAATGGCGAAGGTGTTCCCAAGAATGTAACCAAAACTTTTGAGTGGTTTCAAAAAGCGGCCGCCCAGCAACATGCCGAAGCGCAATACAACCTAGGCATAATGTATCGGGATAGTGAAGGCATACCCAAGGACCTTGCGAAAGCCATCGAGTGGCTACAGAAAGCGGCTGCCCAGCAGCATGCCGAAGCGCAATACAATCTAGGCTTGATGTATCGGGACGGTGAAGGCGTACCCAAGGACGCTACAAAAGCTATTGAATGGTTTCAAAAAGCGGCGAATCAAGGGCATGCCAAAGCGCAGTTTGTACTTAACATGTAAGGCCTTGCCCTTGGGAAATAACAGTAACGTACTGTCATTTTAAATTTGGGCGAGAGCTCAGGAGCCTGTCAGAATTTTTGTGTGAAAGAAGTCATACGATGATAATGAGTTTCAATAGAAAGGACTCGTATGACGACACTAGACCCCTCCATCCTGGACAAGCTACTTGAAGGGATAAATCCATCTGATCCACAATCCCTGTTCAGCGATGCAGGATTGTTCGGGCAACTCAAGAAGGCACTGGCGGAACGCATGCTACAAGCCGAGTTGAATCACCATCTTGAACAGCAGCGTGGTGCAACAACGCCCTCGCGTAATTACAAGAACGGCAGCAGCAAGAAGACCGTGCTGACCACGGAAACCCGGCTGGCACTGGATATTCCACGTGACCGTGACGGCAGTTTCGAGCCGCAACTGATCGCCAAGCATCAGCGCCGCCTGCCGGGATTCGACGACAAGGTGATCTCACTCTATGCCAGAGGATTACCGGTCAGGGAAATCCAGGGGCACCTGACCGAACTCTATGGGGTGGAGGTATCGCCGGACCTGATTTCCACCATCACCGGCGAGGTTATGGACGAGGTGCTGGAGTGGCAGAGTCGGCCGCTGGAGCCGATGTACCCGTTGGTGTTCTTCGATGCCCTGCGGGTCAAGATACGCGATGAAGGCAGCGTTAAAAACAAGGCTGTTTATCTGGCGCTGGGCGTGCAACCGGATGGCACCAAGGAAATCCTCGGCATCTGGATCGAACAAACCGAGGGAGCAAAATTCTGGTTGCGCGTCATGACCGAGCTTAAGAACCG
>QFXJ01000010.1 GCA_003402375.1 Candidatus Nitrotoga sp. CP45 | reverse complement strand
AACTCTAATTGACGGAAAGGAGGCGTGGCACGATAAAATAACCACATTGAATAGCTGAATCTGAACTGACAGTCACTTCGATCAAATCGGGTAACTGTCAGATGATGTCGCGATTACTACATATTCAATAAGCTGGATGCAATTGCACATTTATTCATCGTGTTTATTGATCTTAAACAAATGCCACGTCGATTTTATAGATGGCAAAAGTCAACTTATTGATCTTAAGTAACGGCTTATATTTGTAAAGATTTAATCCGGTAGCATCAAGTAATCTTCCCAGGTATCACACAAATCATGCCAAGACTAAAAGTGGCTGCCGCTTCCCGGGAGGGAGCCGATAACTGGATTAACAAGGCTTACTGTGGCGGGTTGGATGACATGAACAAAAATCAGAAGTCGCTGGCTGAGCTAGGAATAAAGTAAAATATATTA
This sequence comes from Candidatus Nitrotoga sp. CP45, assembly GCA_003402375.1. Taxonomy (GTDB): domain Bacteria; phylum Pseudomonadota; class Gammaproteobacteria; order Burkholderiales; family Gallionellaceae; genus Nitrotoga. Next base: position 41,062 of record QFXJ01000010.1, on the reverse strand, counting down.
AACACTAAATAGTCTCAATCAGGGTAACTCGCGATTTATTCAAAGAAGTGGCTGTCTACTTTTTGCTGCATAACCTGTCCGATTCGACTGTTACCGATCGATCTTTACAAACGATCAACCCAGTATTGAAGGGCTAAATTAGTTTGCGGTATAGTAAACAGCTAGCAGCATGTACCGTACCCATTAAAAAACAAAAGCCGGTGAGACTTAATATGTACCTTTCCCTTTCCACCCTTTAACATACTCCCAAAATTTAAGGTCTTGGGGTAAGCTTGCACACCTCATTAATAATTCGATACACAACAGACACTATGGCCCAATACGTTTTTACGATGAACCGCGTGGGCAAGATCGTTCCGCCCAAACGCCAAATTCTCAAGGATATTTCCCTCAGCTTCTTCCCTGGTGCCAAGATCGGCCTGCTAGGACTGAATGGCTCGGGTAAATCCACCGTGCTAAAAATTATGGCTGGAGTGGACAAGGATTTTGAAGGCGAAGCCATTCCGATGCCGAACTTGAATATCGGCTATCTGCCGCAAGAGCCACAACTTAATCCTGAACAGACCGTGCGTGAAGCCGTGCAAGAAGGACTGGGCGAGGTGTTCAGTGCACAGAAAAAATTGGATGAGGTGTATGCCGCCTATGCTGATCCTGATGCCGACTTTGATGCGTTGGCCGCCGAGCAGGCGCGACTCGAAGCCATCATCGCTGCCAGTGACGGAAATGCGGATCAACAGATGGAAATTGCAGCCGACGCATTACGTCTGCCCGAATGGGATGCCGTGATTAAAAATCTTTCGGGTGGCGAAAAACGTCGTGTTGCGCTGTGCAAATTGTTGCTGTCGAAGCCGGATATGTTGCTGCTGGATGAGCCGACCAACCATTTGGATGCCGAGTCGGTAGAATGGCTGGAGCAATTTCTATTACGCTTCCCCGGCACCGTGGTGGCGGTAACACATGATCGCTACTTCCTTGATAATGCCGCCGAGTGGATTTTAGAACTCGATCGTGGTCATGGCATTCCGTGGAAAGGAAATTATTCAAGTTGGCTGGAACAGAAAGGAGCGAGGCTCAAGCAAGAAGAATCCTCTGAGTCCGCACGCCAAAAAGCGCTGAGCAAGGAGCTGGAATGGGTGCGCCAGAATCCAAAGGGACGGCAGGCAAAATCAAAGGCGCGTATCGCCCGCTTTGAAGAGTTAAATTCGCAGGAATATCAGAAGCGCAATGAAACCCAGGAAATCTTTATTCCCGTGGCGGACAGGTTGGGCAATGAAGTTATAGAGTTTAACAATGTTTCTAAAGCGTATGGCGACCGATTGTTGATTGACAATCTCAGCCTCAAAATTCCGCCCGGCGCTATCGTCGGCATTATTGGCCCCAATGGCGCGGGTAAGTCGACGCTATTCCGCATGCTGACTGGGACAGAAAAACCGGATTCTGGCGAAGTAAAAATTGGATCAACAGTTAAAATTTCGCATGTAGATCAATCACGCGATGCGCTGGAGAGCGATAAGACCGTGTTCGATGTTATTTCTGGTGGTAATGACATTCTCACCGTGGGCAAGTTTGAGACACCATCACGCGCCTATATTGGCCGTTTTAATTTTAAGGGTGCAGACCAGCAAAAGCTGGTAGGTAATCTTTCAGGTGGCGAACGCGGACGGCTACACATGGCCAAAACCCTTATTTCGGGCGGCAATGTCCTGTTGTTGGATGAACCCTCCAATGACCTCGACGTAGAAACCTTGCGTGCGCTTGAAGATGCACTGCTGGAATTCGCTGGTTGTGTGCTGGTTATATCGCATGATCGCTGGTTCCTGGATCGTATAGCTACCCATATCCTCGCCTTTGAGGGTAACTCGCAAGTCACATTTTTCGATGGCAATTATCAGGAATATGAGGCTGATAAAAAGAAGCGTTTGGGTGAGGAAGGCGCGAAGCCGAAGCGAATTCGATACAAACCGATTAGTCGGTGAGTTTTGTTGGCAAGAACGGGTGAAATTGCATTAGTCTTTAAATGATGCCGGTTTTTTAGCCCCAAGGACTGTTATTCGGCTGTAATTTTGAACTACTTGAAACTTAAATTGAGGAGAACCAGATGGAACATACTTTACCTGCACTACCTTATGCAATGGATGCACTGGCGCCGCACATTTCCAAAGAAACTTTGGAATATCACTATGGAAAACATCACCAAACTTATGTGACCAATCTCAATAACCTGATTAAAGGTACTGAATTTGAGAACGCAACACTGGAAGAGATTGTTAAAAAATCCAGTGGCGGTATTTTTAACAATGCCGCCCAAGTGTGGAACCATACCTTTTATTGGAATGGTTTGAAGCCTAACGGTGGCGGTGTACCAAGTGGAGCGCTAGCGGAAGGTATTAACAAAAAATGGGGCAGTTTCGAAGATTTTAAAAAAGTATTTTCGGCTTCTTGCGTGGGTAACTTTGGTTCTGGCTGGACATGGTTGGTGAAGAAGGCCGATGGCTCGTTGGACATCGTTAATACTAGCAATGCAGCAACCCCCTTGTCTGGCGCAGACAAACCTTTGTTGACTTGTGACGTGTGGGAGCACGCCTATTATATTGATTACCGTAACGCCCGCGCCAAGTATGTCGAAACCTTTTGGGGCTTGGTTAACTGGGATTTTGTAGCGAAGAATTATGCGTAATTTTTAAAGCTTACGCAAAATAAAAAATCCCGGGTTTCGCCGGGATTTTTTATTTCACCATAACGTCAGCACCGAATTTGACTGACGTTCGCTGAGGTTTGCCACAGCGACTTTCTCCCAGGAACAAGCGGGTTCACCATATGCCGGGGCTTTCCACAGCCCGCTCAGCTTTTCCTTAGCTTGGCTCCCAGCCGACACTTGGGAATCGAGGTTTCTCTAAGAGTCGTCATGGCCAAGATTAAGATCACCAAGTCCGCAGTCGATGCGGCACAACCCCAGGAGCCCGTCGAACTGCGCGATACCATGGTGCATGGTTTCCTGTGCAAGATTACACCAGCAGGTTGCAAGATGTTCATGCTGTAGTACCGCACGAATGCCGGTGAACGGCGTAAGTCCGCTTTAGGCTTGTACGTGGAACTGACCGTCGAACAGGTCCGCTCGCTTGCCCAGAACTGGCTGGCTGAGGTTCGCCGGGGCGGCGATCCTGGCGGCGACAAGGCTCATGCGCGTAAGGTACCCACGGTCAAGGAGCTGTGTATCAAGTTCAAGCCGGGAAAGACACCTGGATCACGTCTGGGGCGTGGCGCCATGTGGCGGTGCACTTCACCGGGCAGTCGCTATCAAGACCTCCCGGCGTGACACGGTCAAGGTGTGGCTCGTGTACCTCAAACAGGCTGGGGCGCGCTCGACTACACGCACCTACGCTACATCGAGCCCGAAGGTGTCGGCCGCGAGCAGGACATCGGCCAGGCCTAAGGGCCGACTTGCCCGCTTTCGAGGAACGCGGCCGGGAAGACCGGCACCAGTTCCGCCTCATCGTCTCGCCCGAGGATGCCGAGCAGCTCGACGACCTGCGCACCTACCCCCGCTGATGGGCCGCATGGAAGCCGACCTGGGAAGCCGCCTGGACTGGATAAATGTGAACCACTGGAACACCGACAACCCACACACGCTTATCTCTGCAACGAAATTCTCGCATCCAAAAAAACGCTTGACCTTCCAAGCGTGGGAAGCCGGATAACTGCAACGGGAGCTATTTCGGCTCAATAAAACCAAGTCGACGCCAGTCGCGAAAGGCAAAATAATGAAAATCAAACGCGTAACCTTGATCACTGCGGCGATAAGCGTCGCGCTCGCTATCGCCGGATGCAAGGAGACGGTGCCCTCTAAAGTTCCCGCAAAGCCACTCGGCGTTCCGGTGGCCGAGGTGATTGTTCGCCCGGTGACGCCATTTGTCGAGTTCACCGGCTCGCTGACTGCGGTCAAGCGGGTTGAGCTGCGCCCGCGGGTCGCCGGCTACATTCAAGATGTGAGCGTGCCCGAGGGACGCTTCGTTGAGAAGGGCCGCAGGCTCTTTCTCATTGATCCACGGGTGTTCCAAGCCGCCCTGACCGGCGCGACGGCGCGCCTGCGCGAGGCTGAAGCGGCATCGTTGCTGGCCCAGGCGGAACATGCGCGAGCCGAACAACTGTTCGCCCAAAAGATCGTCGCTCGTGATCGCCTCGACACCGCAACCGCCTCGCTGAATGCGCGCAAAGCACAGGTCGACGCCGCCAAGGCAGCTCTGGATGCTGCGCATTTGGACCTGAGTTTTACGCGCATCACGGCGCCGATAAGCGGACGCGTCGGTCAAGCCCTCGTCACCGAGGGCAACTACGTCGCCAGTGGTGTTACGGCACTCACGACGATCGTCTCGATCGATCCGCTCCATGTATATTTCGATGTCGACGAACGCACGTATTTGCGATCACTCGCCGCAGGCCGAGCCAACGCTGATCCGCAGGGGTCACAGGCGGCTAAGGTCATGGTGGCACTGCTCACCGACAAGACGTATTCGCGGCTCGGCCGTGTCAACTTCCTCTCCAACACCGCCGATCGTGGGACAGGAACGGTGCGTATCCGCGCTGTTGTCGACAACCCCGATGGAGAATTGACGCCCGGTCTTTTTGCCAAGGTCAAACTGGAGACCGGAGCGCCGCAAGCCAGGGTTCTGGTCTCGGATCAATCGATTGGCACCGATCAGGGCCGCCGCTATGTGCTCGTCGTCGGCAAAGGCGACAAGACGGAATACCGGCCCGTCGAGCTTGGCCCGGTGGTCGACGGTTTGCGCGTGATCGAGCAAGGTCTGCAGCCGAGCGAGCGCATCGTCGTCAAGGGGCTGGTGCGCCCGGGTATGCTGGTCACGCCACAGTCAGCCGCGATTGACGGTACGCCCATTGCGGTGCCGCAAACCTCAGGAGCCACGCAATGACTTTCCCATGTTTCTTCATCGATCGCCCGATCTTTGCCATCGTCCTCTCGGTTCTGATGATGATCGCCGGCATTGTTGCCTTCTTCCAATTGCCACTCAGCGAGTATCCGGCGGTGACGCCGCCGACCGTGCAAGTGACCGCCTCGTACCCGGGCGCCAATCCCAAGGTGATCGCTGAAACGGTGGCAGCGCCACTCGAGCAGGCGATCACCGGGGTCGAGGGCATGCTGTACATGTCGTCGCAATCAGCAACCGATGGCCGAATGGTCCTGACCGTCACTTTCGCTCAGGGGACGAATGCCGATATGGCACAGATCCAAGTGCAAAACCGGGTCTCGCGCGCGCTGCCACGTTTGCCGGAAGAGGTGCAGCGCCAGGGCGTCGTCACGCAGAAGACCTCGCCGGACATCCTGATGGTGGTTCACCTGCTGTCGCCCGACAAACGCTACGACCCTCTCTACATTTCGAACTACGCCTACCTTCAGGTGCGCGATGAGCTGTCCCGCATCCTGGGGGTGAGCGACGTTCTGGTTTGGGGCGCTGGCGAATACAGTATGCGGCTCTGGCTCGATCCGAGCCTGATCGCCGCACGAGGGTTGACGGCTGGAGACGTGATTGCCGCGGTGCGCGAGCAGAACGTGCAGGTGGCGGCCGGTTCCGTCGGCCAGGCGCCCAATTCCAGTGCCGCATTCCAGGTGACGGTGAACACGCTCGGGCGGTTGACCGACGAGAAGCAGTTCGGCGAGATCATCATTCGCACGGGCGGCGACGGCCAGGTGACGCGCTTGCGCGATGTCGCCCGCATCGAGATGGGGGCCGATGCCTACGCACTGCGCAGCCTGCTTGACGGCGAGTCCGCCGTCGCGCTGCAGATCGTTCAGAGCCCGGGCGCCAATGCACTCGACGTTGCGCAGTCGGTGCGGACCACCATGCAGCGGCTTGAAGGCAGCTTCCCGGCCGGACTCAGCTCACGCATCGCCTATGACCCGACGGTCTTTGTCCGTGCCTCGCTGGAGTCGGTGGCAACCACCCTGCTGGAGGCGATCCTTCTCGTCGTCATCGTGGTGGTGCTGTTCCTGCGCAACTGGCGGGCTTCGCTCATCCCCCTTATGGCAGTGCCGGTGTCGCTGATCGGCACCTTCGCCGTCATGCATCTGATGGGCTTCTCGCTCAACACCTTGTCGTTGTTTGGTCTGGTGCTGTCGATCGGCATCGTCGTCGACGACGCAATCGTCGTGGTCGAGAACGTGGAACGGCACATCGAAAATGGCGAGGAACCCGCTCAAGCCGCCAGGCGCGCCATGGAAGAGGTCACCGGTCCGATCATCGCGATCACCTCGGTGCTCGCCGCCGTTTTCATCCCGACCGCCTTCCTGAGTGGTCTGCAGGGTGAGTTCTATCGCCAGTTTGCGCTCACGATCGCCATCTCGACGATTCTGTCGGCGGTCAATTCGCTCACGCTCAGCCCGGCGCTTGCCGGAATGTTGTTGCGGCCAAGCCGGGTTGGGTTCGTGCGTGACCAGCGCAGCCTGCGTGGCCGTGCTGATCGCTTATTTCAGGTGCTTAGTCGGCCGTTCCAGCGTGCACCGGACGCCTATGGCAACACGGTCCGCAAGCTCGTGCGGGTCAGCGGGGTGGCGCTTATAGTTTACGGCGGGCTTCTCGCACTGACCTTCTTCGGGTTCAAGGCCGTCCCGCCGGGCTTCGTGCCGATGCAGGACAAATATTATCTGGTGGGGATCGCAAAGTTACCCAACTCGGCATCGCTTGATCGCACTGACGCCGTCTCCAAGCAGATGTCGAAGATCGCACTGGCTGAACCTGGCGTCGAAAGCGTTGTTGCGTTCCCTGGACTGTCGATCAACGGCTTCGTCAACGTGCCGAACGCCGCGGTCATGTTCGTCATGCTCGACCCGTTCAAGGATCGCACGACGCCTCATCTCAGCGCGACCGCGATCGCCGGGCGCCTGCAAGCGAAGTTCGCCAGCATCCCCGACGGCTTCCTCGGCGTGTTCCCGCCGCCACCGGTGCCTGGCCTGGGCGTGACCGGCGGCTTCAAGATGCTGGTCGAGGATCGCGGCGGCGCCGGGCTCGATGCCCTGGTCCAGCAGACCCAGATCCTGATGACGAAAGCCACCGAGTCGGGACAGGTAGCCGGGCTTATGACCAGCTTTGACGTCAATGCACCGCAGCTCGAGGTCGCCATTGATCGAACCCAGGTCAAGGCCCAGGGGGTTCGTCTCGCGGATGTATTCGAGTCGCTCCAGGTCTATCTCGGCTCCCTCTATGTCAACGACTTCAACCGCTTCGGCCGCACCTACAAGGTGACGGCCCAAGCCGATGCGGACCACCGCATGCAGGCCGAAGCTATCGGCCGATTGCAAGTGCGCAATGCGGCCGGAGATATGCTGCCTTTGTCCTCGTTTGTCACCGTCACGCCGAGTTCCGGTCCGGATCGCGTAATTCACTACAACGGCTACCCCTCGGCCGACATCTCGGGCGGCGCAATGGGGGGCGTCAGTTCGGGGCAGGCGGTTGCGGTCATGGAGCGCCTGGCGAAGGAGGTCCTGCCTGAAGGCATGAGTTTCGAATGGACTGACCTCACCTACCAGCAAAAGCTGGCCGGAGATTCGGCGTTGTTCATCTTCCCGCTGTGCGTGCTGCTGGCCTATCTCATCCTCGCCGCGCAATACAACAGCTGGCTGCTGCCCTTGGCGGTTCTGATGATCGTGCCGATGTGTCTGCTGAGCGCAATCATGGGCGTCTGGCTGGTGGGCGGCGACAACAACGTCTTCGTCCAGATCGGGCTTATCGTACTCGTTGGTTTGGCCGCTAAGAACGCGATCCTCATCGTCGAGTTCGCACGCAACCGCGAAGCCGAAGGATCAAGCGCGCAGGACGCGGTCATCGAGGCGTGCCGACTGCGGCTGCGGCCCATCCTGATGACCTCACTCGCCTTCATCGCCGGCGTCGTTCCACTGGTACTGGCCACCGGCGCTGGGGCTGAGATGCGCCAAGCCATGGGAATCGCGGTCTTCGCAGGCATGCTCGGCGTGACGCTGTTTGGATTATTCCTGACGCCGGTTTTTTATGTGGTGATGCGCGGCCTGTCGGCCCGCTTCGAGCGGCAGAGGACAAGCGCTAAGCCGCGCATGGAGGAGAGCACGTCATGAGAAATCCCTATCAAGCAGTTCTGCTCCACCTGAGTGCGCTCATCCTGGCCGGATGCGCGGCGGTGGGCCCCAACTACTCACCGCCTCTGCCTTCGTCGCAGTTTCCCGCCAGCTTCGGCGAGCCACCTGCGGGTCTCGGCTCGGGAGCCGTCGAGGTGGCGTGGTGGCGAGCCTTCGACGATCCGGCGCTGACCGCCTTGATCCAGCGGGCGCTCGCGGCGAACCTTGACATCGGCATCGCTGCCGCGCGGCTCGAAGAGGCCAAGGCCATGCTGCGCGAGAACCGTCAGAGCTTCCTGCCGCGCGGAGGACCCGCTCTCAGCTATGAGAACCGCCGTCGGGGTGAAGTCGAGACGCGGCTTGGCCCGCCGCGTCAGATCGAAATCTATCGCGGCGCGGTCGACGCTTCCTGGGAAATCGATCTCTTTGGCCGCGTGCGGCGATCGGTGGAGGCGGCTCAGGCGCAAGCGGGCTCCCGCGAGGCGCTGTTGCGCGGTGTGCAGGCGGGCGTCGCTGCTGCGGTGGCCGCCACCTGGTCCGAGCTACGCGGTATCGAGGCTGAACTCGCTGTCGTCGCCGACATCAGCCAAAGCCAGCGCGAAAGCTTGGGCCTGGTCGAACGTCTCGTGAACGCCGGTTCTGCCAGCGAATTCGACCGGCTCCGTGCCGAGGCATTGTTGCGCAATATCGAGGTGGCTGCTCCCGAACTGGAGCGCCGCCGCGCGGCTTCCGCCAACGCACTGGCCATCCTCCTTGGCGAAACGCCTCAGACGTTCAGACCACCAGTTGCCACGCCTGCGCATGAAGCGCTGGCAGTTCGAACGATCGCCGTGGACGACCCCGCTGCACTCCTCTCACGGCGCGCCGATATTGCGGCGGCCGAACGGACCCTCGCTGCGGCGACCGCCCGGATTGGGGTAGAGACGGCCGGTCTCTACCCCGAGGTACAGGTGCAAGGTTCGATCGGGCTCGTTGCGGGGAGTCTCAATGCGATAAGTGGCGCTGGAGCGCTGTCCGGCTTCCTCAGCCCGGTCATTCGCTGGTCTCTTCTCGATACCGGGCGCGTGCGCGCCCGGATCGCCGCCAGCGAGGCACGCACCAAAGAGGCGTTGATCGTCTACGACCAGACCGTGTTGCGCGCACTACAGGAAACAGATGATGCCTTCAAGGCCTATGGCGCCGCGGGCAGCACGCTTGGGCTGCGTATGCTTGAGTCAGCGGCAAATCGCGAGGCAGCTCGTCTTGCTCGGGTGCGGTTTTCGGAAGGTGAAGGCCTCTACCTGGAGGTGCTCGAAGCCGAACGGTCCGGCTTTGCAAGCCGGCGTGCGCTGGCAGTCGCTCGCACCAACCAGCGGCTTGCCGTTGTCAGTATCTACAAGGCGCTGGGCGGCGGCTGGGAGATTTGCGCGCAGGCAGCCGATCAAGACTGCGGCGGAGCCCACGGCATGTCAAACTTGCGCTTTGCAAAATAAATCACCCACAGGCCTTGACCTTCCTATCGTGGGAAGCTTTAAGCTTTGCTCTTCAACATTACATTCAAGGAGTAATTCAATGACTTCATCCATGTCCTTAGTTACTCGTCTGAGCCTGCCGGTCGAAGGCATGACGTGTGCCTCGTGTGTCGGCCGTGTCGAGCGCGCGCTGAAAGAGGTCCCCGGCGTGCAGACGGCCGCGGTTAATCTCGCCACCGAGCGCGCCGACATCACTTTCACCGGCTTGGTCGATCCGCAGGCGGCTGTCCGCGCCATCGAGAGCGCCGGCTACGCCGTCCGCGAAGAGACCACCGAGCTCGCGATCGAGGACATGACCTGCGCGTCTTGTGTGGGGCGGGTTGAGAAGGCGCTCGCAAAAATCCCGGGCGTGCTCGAAGCCACTGTCAACCTGGCGACCGAGCGCGCGCGGGTGCGCCACTTTTCCGGGGTCGTCTCCACGGCCGACCTTGAAACGGCGGTCGAACAGGCGGGTTACAAGTCCCGCCGCTTGTCCGCCGAAACGGCGAATGCGGGCGATCAGGACACTGAGCGTCGTGAGAGCGAGGCGCGGGCGCTGCGGCGCGCTTTGCTCATTGCAACCATACTCACCTTGCCAGTTTTCATCCTCGAGATGGGCTCGCATCTGATTCCCGCCATGCATCATTGGGTGATGGGGGTCCTGGGTCAGCAGACGAGCTGGTATATCCAGTTCGCGCTCGCCACCCTGGTTCTGTTCGGTCCGGGCCTACGCTTCTTCCGCAAGGGTTTACCAGCATTGCTGCGCGGTGCGCCCGACATGAACTCGCTGGTCTCGCTCGGCACGGCGGCGGCTTACGGCTATTCGGTGGTCGCGACCTTCGCCCCCGAAGTGCTTCCACCGGACACCGCCAACGTCTATTTCGAAGCCGCCGTGGTCATCGTGACCTTGATTCTGCTCGGACGCACGCTCGAGGCGCGCGCCAAGGGGCGAACCTCGCAGGCGATCAAGCGGCTCGTCGGACTTCAGGCCAAGACCGCGCGCGTCGAGCGCAACGGCGAGACGGTCGGGATTGCGCTCGATCAGGTGACGACCGGTGACGTCGTGCTCGTTCGTCCGGGCGAGAAAATTCCGGTCGACGGCGAGGTCGTCGAGGGCGCCTCTTATGTTGACGAGAGCATGATCACCGGCGAGCCGGTGCCCGTATTGAAGGGGATGGGCACCGAAGTAGTCGGCGGCACGATCAACAAGACGGGCGCTTTCAGTTTCCGCGTCACGAAGGTCGGCGCGAACACGGTGCTCGCGCAGATCATCCGCCTGGTTGAACAAGCGCAGGGTTCCAAGTTGCCGATCCAGGCGCTGGTCGACAAGGTAACAATGTGGTTCGTCCCGGCGGTGATGGCGGCGGCCGCGCTGACCTTCCTGGTCTGGCTGATCTTTGGTCCGGACCCGGCGCTGACTTTCGCGCTCGTGAATGCGGTCGCGGTTCTCATCATCGCCTGCCCGTGCGCCATGGGGCTGGCCACGCCGACCTCGATCATGGTCGGTACGGGCCGCGCGGCCGAGCTCGGCATTCTCTTCCGCAAGGGTGAAGCCTTGCAGGCGCTGCGCGATGTGAGCGTCATCGCGCTCGACAAGACCGGCACACTGACCAAGGGACGTCCCGAGCTGACCGACCTCGTTCCCGCCGAGGGCTTCGAATACAACGAAATTCTGGCGTTCGTTGCGGCGGTCGAGACCCGTTCCGAGCATCCGATCGCCGAAGCGATCGTCGCAGCCGCAAAGCAGCGGGACATCACGCTCGCACCCATCGAGGGCTTCGACGCAACACCGGGCTTCGGCGTGTCGGCCAAGGTCGCGGGTCGGACCGTCGCCGTAGGCGCGGACCGGTTCATGACGCAGCTCGGTCTTGATGTGGCGAGCTTCCAGCCGACCGCCCAGCGTCTCGGCGTGCAAGGCAAAAGTCCGCTCTATGCCGCGATCGACGGCCGCCTGGCGGCGGTGATTGCGGTTGCTGATCCGATCAAGGACACGACGCCCGAGGCGATCAAGACATTGCACGCGCTCGGACTCAAGGTCGCGATGATCACTGGCGACAATGCGGCTACGGCCGCGGCGATCGCCAAGCAGCTCGGCATCGATGAAGTCGCGGCCGAGGTCTTGCCCGACGGAAAGGTCGCGGCGCTGAAGAAGTTCCGGATCAATGGCGCGCGGGTCGCCTTCGTGGGCGACGGCATCAACGACGCGCCGGCGCTGGCCGAAGCGGACGTTGGACTCGCCATCGGCACGGGAACCGATGTAGCAATCGAGGCGGCTGATGTGGTGCTGATGTCGGGCGACCTACGTGGCGTGCCGAATGCCATCGCGCTCAGCCAGGCGACGATCCGCAACATCAAGCAGAACCTGTTCTGGGCTTTCGCCTACAACGCCGTGCTGATCCCGGTCGCGGCGGGCGCGCTCTACCCGGTGAACGGTACCTTACTTTCGCCGATCTTCGCCGCGGCTGCGATGGCGCTCTCCAGTGTCTTCGTGCTCGGCAACGCGCTCAGGCTCAAGCGCTTCCGGGCTCCGATGACGGTCGAAACCAGCACCGAGATCCCGGCAAACGGGCGGCATCGCCCCAGTCACGCCTGGTGAACCAGCATTGATCCAGGGCCGAAGTGCCGCCTAACTGAACATCAACACAAGATTAAGGAGGCCGTCATGGCTAGCGCATCTCATCCCAAAGTAATCATCTACACGACACCGACTTGCCCTGACTGTTGGGCGCTGAAGGCTTGGCTGAAGAGAGAGGAGATCGCGTTCGAAGAACGCGATCTCTCCGACCCCAAGATCATGGCGGAAGCCAAGTCGCGCACCGGTGTGCGTGTCGCACCGATCACCTTGGTTGGTGAGAAGGTCTTCTACGGCACGTTCCTGTCGCAAAAACCGGGCCTGACTGCGGCACTCGGTCTGTCCAATAACACCGGAGCGCGCGCCATGACGAAAAATGTCAATATACGCCAGGCCGGACGCACCATCACGGTGCCGGAGGGCGTCACAATTCTGGAAGCGGCGCTCGCCGACGGTATCTCCTATCCGCATGATTCCCGCTCTGGCCGGTGCGGGTCCTGTAAGTCGCGCCTCGTCAGCGGCGAGGTCGATCTTCTCGATCACAGCCGCTTCGCGCTCTCGGACGAGGAGAAGGCGCAGGGGCTGATCCTCGCTTGCCGCGCAATCCCGACAACGAATGCGATCGTCGCCTGGCTTGGCGGCGACGAGGAGACACCATCCCATCCGCGCCGCCGTCTAAACTGCCGCGTGACAGCGATAGCGGACGCTACACACGACATCAAGCATATCCAGCTCGTCATCGACCGGGCCGATCCGCTTGCCGCCGATCCGCTGGCCTTTACGGCGGGCCAATACGCTCGGCTCACGTTCCCGGGCGCTCCCACTCGCGACTATTCGATGGCAAGCGGGCCGGGCGAGCGAGCGTTCGAATTCCACATCCGCCGAGTGCCGGGTGGGGCCGCGACCCAGCGCATCCACGCGCTGTTGAAGCTCGGCGATCCGGTGTTGCTCGAAGGGCCATTCGGCTCTTCCTACCTGCGCGAGCAGCATGCCGGGCCGATCCTGTGCGTCGCCGGCGGCTCGGGCCTTGCGCCGATCAAAGGGATCGTCGAGGCGGCCATTGCACGTGACATGAAGCAGCCCATCCATGTCTATTTCGGCGCGCGCAGCGACTGCGATCTCTATTTCGTCAACCATTCCGAGGGTCTGGCGCAACGGCACCCCAACCTGACCTTCACGCCCGTCATCTCCGATGCTACTTGGGGTGCGCGCTGGCGCACCGGCTTTGTGACCGATGCCGTCGCCAAGGAACTGCAGGATTTTGATGGCTGGAAAACCTATGTCGCCGGGCCACCACCGATGGTCGAAGCGGCTATGCAGATCTGTACGGCAAGTGGGTTGCGGTCTGGTGACCTGCATGCCGATGTGTTCTTTTCGCCCGGAGAAGCATCGGCGCGTAGGTAAGCTCCCGGTTTTCGGGTAGTATTTGAATAGTCCCTTAGGAGGAGAAAATGATGAATATCGGTCAAGCGGCCAAATTATCCGGTGTCTCGGCGAAGATGATTCGCTACTACGAACAGATTGGCTTGATCCCGAAAGCCATTCGTTCTGATGCAGGCTACCGACATTACAGCTTGCCAGACGTGCATAGCCTGCACTTCATCCGTCGCGCACGCGATCTTGGTTTTTCTGTCGAACAGATCTCGGCACTACTGATCTTGTGGCGCGACCGTGACCGCGCAAGCGCCGACGTCAAGGCGATGGCACTCTCCCATGTCGCCGGACTGAAGGTGAAGATCGCTGAATTACAAGCGATGGCGCAAACGCTCGAGCACCTGGCCGATCACTGCCACGGTAATGACCGTCCAGATTGCCCGATCCTGACGGATTTGGCTGAGCCGACCGCCGTAGCGGAACAGCGTTCACAGACTCCACATAAGACGCCTCGGTTTGGGGTCGACACACCCGCTTCGTCACGCCATCGCGCCGCCACGGTGACTCATTCGTGAGCTGAGGTGAACGCGCACCAGCTTTCTCAGCATCGTTCTTACTCAGCCGAGATCATCGTTTTTCGATGGTCATCCCTTCTCAGGTTCGCCCAAACGCGGGGGCAAGAATTTCGCCATTGAAGTCGAAGTAAAAAATTTCGCTAAAAAGCGTTTGACCTTACCAAGCTGTCAAACTCCATAGTAGTCGGACACAGTAACCAACCAGGAGATCAAGATGCTTCGTTTCTACATTCCAAACATGACCTGCGGCGGCTGCGCCAAGTCCGTCACCAAGGCGCTGTTGGGCGTCGACCCGCAAGCCCGCATCGGAACCGACCCGCCCGCGCGTGAAGTTCGGGTCGATAGCGCCTTGGACGAGAGCGCTTTTCTCGCGGTGCTTAGCGAGGCCGGGTACCCGGACAAGCAGTTACCCGAAGCGATGACCGACTGATCGGGGAGGGAGACGTATGCACATCAAGCATCTTTTAGCGATCGACGTTGGCGGTCATAGGCACTGCGGGGCACTGCTGCCATTCGCGGCGGAAGCGGCCCTGAGGGGCGCTTTTATCCTTCCCGTCCTGACACGCCAAGACCCGCAACCGAAAGGTTCCTATGTGGCCCCCAGTCTACAAACCTACAGTGGGCCGAAGCCCCCAGAAAATACAATAACCTTTTGTTTGATATATATTTTTCGCGTCGTTGCCGTCATCAAAAAGGACTTGATGGCGGACTTTTTTATGGCAGTTCAGAGAGGTTAATGCCCTATGGGAGCTTGCCTTAATCCTTGGACCGTTATTCCTCGCTTGATGCCATTCCGGGTAAACCAACCACTATTCATTTCTAACGCATACAATGCATCCCCGTGGGCATCGTGCGTAACTAGGGTGTTAGGCTGCATTTCTTCAATATTGAGAATGGCGCCATCGACGGCGATAAAGGCAATGCTTAGCGGCAGTGGCGTATTTTTCATCCAAAAGCTATACCTGTCAGCTTTTTCAAAAATAAACAACATGCCGCAATTAGCGCACAGGCGACCGCGCTGCATTAGTCCCCGTTCGCGGCTTTGCGGGGTATTAGCAATTTCGGCATGAATATTGTGTTTGCCAATTTTTAGTGAAAGATTTTCGCCCCAAGCCGGTTGTAGGACAAACAAGCAGAGCAGGGATAGCGCAGAAAAAAATCTCATATCAGATCATGGTTGATGAAACCGGTTTAGCGGAAATGAGACATGGTTCAGTATCATGGAATTGAGCTGCTATATGTTTAACAAGACAATTATTTATATCATAAACCGCCTGTTAAATGGCTGCCTATTCGGCTTGTTAAGTTTTTGTCCGTTATTTTTGTCTGCGCCACTCTATGCCGTGCAAATTACATTAAACGTGGCAGATGTTGACGCACCGAGCTTTGCCGCACGCGGAATTAAAGTGGTATTGATGCAAGAGGGTTCGGCGGAATTTAGCATAGACGAATTGCATATGGCGGAAAAAATATGGCGTAAGGTACATGTGTACTGTACGGAATTTTTGCTTAGTTCAGCTCGCGTGACATGCCATAAAGGTAAGCTGGACGCGATTCCAGACTTGCCATTCACATTTAGTTACGAGTTTGCCTCGCAACGGTTGGAGCTGCGGCTTACCGCTATAGCTAATGAGTTGTGGCAGGTAAACGCTGATTTCCGCGCGCAGCCGTGGCGCGCCACAATACTATTACGCAACGCGCAAGGTAGGCGTCTGGCAGACTTGCTTTCACCGAATGGGCCATTGCCTACACAGGGCGCCCTGAATGGCACCTTGGTGGTAAATGGTGATAAAGCGGGGGTAAGCCAGATTAACGCTGATTTGCAGTTGACCGATTTAGCTGCTGCCGATACGAGCGGTTTGCATGCCGCAGAAAAATTGCAAGGTACGCTGCATGTAGATGCTGCTCGCACAGGCCAAACATGGGATTGGCGTGGCGCAATCGATTGGCAGGGTGGTGAACTGTTCTGGCAACCGCTGTATTTGCGCGGCGGGCATACGCTTCGGGCCTCTGGCCAGTGGGACGGTACACAACTAAAAGTAACTCAGGCTGTAGCTAATCTGCCGGAGGTAGGCAAGGTTGAGATGCAAGCACTGTGGAATATTAAGAAAAGCAATTTATTGGAAGGCCGTTTGGTTGGAGAAAATTTGTCGCTGGCGAATGGCTTTGCTGATTACGCCAAACCATTTCTGGAAAAGAGCGCTTTATCAGCAACAGAGCTGAAAGGGCTTGTTGACGTGGACTGGCAATACCGCAATGGCGCTACCCAAGCATTGCTGATTAAGCTGCGCGATGTAGCTGTAGTGGATGGTGAAAAACGTTTTGTCCTACACGGTATTAATGCGGATATTCCGTGGCATGCACAAGTGCAGAGTATGGCACATGTGGCTTTTGCTGACGGCGAATTGATGGGATTGCCGCTGGGCGCAACGCAATGGCAAATACAGATGCGCGGGAATAATTTCATTCTGCCAACCGCCACACTACCCATACTTGACGGCAAGTTAGAAGTGAACGATTTCCATCTGCATAATGTGAATGACACATGGCAGTGGAATTTTTCCAGCACGCTGACATCGATTTCCATGCAGAAGCTCAGCACCGCATTGCATTGGCCTGAGATGCACGGCTCACTGTCAGGCTCTATTCCCAAGGTGAGTTATCAGGACAAATTGCTCAAGGTGGATGGCACCTTATTGTTTCGCGTATTTGATGGCACGGTGCTGGCAAATCACTTGGAGCTGTTTGATCCCTTCGGTCGTGCACCTCGGCTGTCAGGTAATTTGGACATGCGTGAACTGGATCTTGACCTGCTTACGCGCACGTTTTCTTTCGGCAATATCCAGGGGCGTATTGATTTGGGAGTGAATAATCTCGAACTGGTAAGCTGGCTACCCGTGCGTTTTGATGCCAAGCTGGCAAGCAGTCCTGGAAAATATCGCAAGAGAATTAGCCAAAAGGCAGTAGAAAATATTTCTTCGCTGGGCGGAGCGGGCGGGGTTGCTGCCCTGCAGCGCAGTTTTCTGCGCATCTTTGAGAACTTCGGCTACGAACGCATCGGGCTGAGTTGTGCGCTGCGCAATGACATATGCACGATGGCAGGGGCGGAAGACAATGGCAATGCTTATACGATCGTAAAAGGTGGCGGCATTCCCGCCATCACTGTGATGGGCTACAATCGCAAAGTAGACTGGAGTGAACTAATAACTCGCTTAAAACGGGTATTGCAGGACAATAAGGCAGTGATTAAATAAAGGAGGGGCACAATGAAAAAAATTTGGACCGTACTACCTTTGGCGGGCGTGGCACTGAGCGCCTGCGTTACCATCAATATTTATTTTCCTGCCGCAGCGGCAGAAAAGGCAGCTGACAAGATAATCGACGAAGTTTGGCAAATCGATAAATCTGCTACGGCCCCAAAATCTGATAAATCCCCGTCTGTTGCACCTGAAATTAAAAAGGAGAAAGCAATATGAATCACTTAATTAAATTTTGTTTTGCGCTGTTTGTACTGTGCATTTCTTCGGCTGCATCGGCACAGGTAAATATCGAAATTAATACTCCCGGCGTTGTTGCGTTGAAGCAGTCAATGCAGACGCGCCATACACAATTGGCAGAGTTCTATGCCAACGGCGCGGTTGGGTTAACTTCTGATGGTATGGTTGCCTTACGCGATGCCAATACCGTTCCACTGGCCGCGCGCCAAAAGGTCAATGGGCTGGTTGCAGCGGAAAATCAGGACCGTAAGTCGTTGTATGCCGAAATTGCGCGCGCTAACGCACATCCCGAGTGGGAAGGTGATATCCGCAATACATTCGCGCAACGCTGGATACAGCGTGCCCAAGCGGGTTGGTGGGTACAGAGTGGTGGTGGTTGGTCAAAAAAGTGACTGTTGAGAGCTAGAGAAGTTGATTTTATAATTCTGGGAGCTTTTTAATGTCTTCATTCATTTCAACTTTACAATACTATTGGCGTTAATGGCCCCTGTGCTTGTTTTTGATATCGAAACTATTCCTGATGTTGCCGGACTTCGGACTCTGTACGGACTTGATGCACAGGTGAACGATAGAGATGTGGCAGAGATGGCCTTTCAAATGCGTCGCCAGAAGACAGGCAGTGATTTCTTGCAACATCATCTGCATCGTGTGGTGGCCATTTCGTGTGCATTGCGTGAGGGCGATAATTTTCGCGTGTGGTCGTTAGGCGGGCTGGAAGACAACGAGGGCGCACTCATTCAACGTTTCTTTGACGGCATTGACAAATATACCCCGCAATTAGTGTCATGGAACGGCGGTGGCTTTGACCTGCCGGTGCTGCACTACCGTGGCTTGATTCACGGTGTCCAGTGCGCATGCTATTGGGATATGGGAGAGGACGACAAAGATTTTAAGTGGAATAACTACATCAGCCGTTATCATTCCCGGCATCTTGATTTGATGGACTTGCTTGCATTGTATACAGGCCGCGCCAACGCTCCGCTGGACGATCTGGCTAAGCTCATCGGTTTTCCCGGCAAACTGGGTATGGACGGTAGCAAAGTGTGGGATGCTTATCAGCAGGGCAAGTTGCATGAAATCCGCAATTACTGTGAAACCGATGTGGTAAATACTTATTTGGTCTATGCGCGCTTCCAGTTGATGCGTGGTCAATTCACACATACTCGTTATGAGCAGGAATGTGAATTAGTGCGCAGTACCTTGAGCAAATCCCCCGAACCGCACTGGATGGAATATCTCGCTGCTTGGCCAATCGTAAAAACATAACCATGTACAAGCTTCGTCGGATCTGGCTTGCACTGGGAGCAGTATGGGTTGCCACGACCATGTATCTTTCTCTCACACCTCATCCACCGGAACCGATGTATTTTTTAAATGCGGACAAGCTGGAGCATGCACTGGCATACAGTTTTTTGATGCTATGGTTTTGTCAGGTTTATCAACAACGGGCGTCACGTATTTTTGTAGCGGGGATGTTGGTTACCTTGGGTGTCGGAATAGAATATTTGCAGCGCATGACCGCTTACCGAGTTTTTGATTATGTCGACATGTTAGCAAATGGTGCTGGCGTGCTATTGAGCTTTATTTTTATAAACATGGGCATGGGGCGGATTGGTATCATGCTGGAAACTAAAATTTTTAAAATTGCGGAGTGAGATGACTGATAAATCCATACACGCAAACAGCGTTGTTGTTGAATCGCTTGATTACGAGGGTCGCGGCATTACGCATGCGGATGGTAAAGTAATTTTTATCGAAGGCGCATTGACGGGTGAGCGCGTCACCTATTCGTCATATCGTAAAAAAACCAGCTTTGAGTTAGCACAACTCGGCCAAGTTA
Source organism: Candidatus Nitrotoga sp. CP45 (assembly GCA_003402375.1). GTDB lineage: Bacteria > Pseudomonadota > Gammaproteobacteria > Burkholderiales > Gallionellaceae > Nitrotoga. The sequence goes on along the minus strand of QFXJ01000010.1, from coordinate 21,613 downwards.
TTAAGCCAACTTTCATGCGCGTCCAGCCGAAATGTAAACATTTTGGCGTGTGTGGAGGGTGTTCCATGCAACATATGGATGCACGCGCACAGGTTGCCGCCAAGCAGCGAATTCTGGAAGATAACCTGTGGCATATCGGCAAGGTTAAGGCGCAGACTATTTTACCGCCGATCTATGGGCAGCCGTGGGGGTACCGACAACGAGCACGGCTTTCGGTGCGCCATGTATTGAAGAAGGGCAAGACACTGGTAGGTTTCCGCGAAAAGCGTGGCGGCTATGTGGCGGATATGCAGCATTGTGAAATCCTGACACCTAAAATTGCCAAGCTATTGCCACTGTTGGGACAATTGAATGAAAGCTTTACCACTCGCGATATATTGCCGCAAATCGAAGTGGCAGTCGGCGAACATGTGGACGTGTTGGTGCTACGCATTTTACAGGCGCTTTCGCCGGCTGATGAAGAGGCAATCAAACAGTTCGCCGTTACCCATGCGGTACAGTTTTGGCTGCAAACAAAAGGTCCTGAAACTGTAGTGCCGTTTTATCCGCTGGACGCACCGCCGCTGACATACAGCCTGCCAGAGTTCGGGATTACCATGCCGTTTGCGCCGACTGAGTTTACCCAAGTCAACGCGGATATGAATCGCGTCATGGTAAGCCGTGCCATGCGTTTACTGAATCCTCAGCCGAATGAACGCATCGCTGATTTATTCTGCGGACTGGGCAATTTCACATTACCTATTGCGCGTAGTGGTGCGCAGGTAGTGGGTATCGAAGGCAGCCCGGCGCTGGTGCAGCGTGCCACGCAAAATGCCGCGTTTAACGGTTTGGCGGGTAACACCCAATTCAGCGTGATGAATTTGTTTGAAATAGTTGAAGCAGCATTGGTGCAGTTAGGCCATTTCGACAAAATGTTAATTGACCCGCCACGCGACGGCGCGTTTGAACTGGTCAAGGCGCTGGGTGCTGATGCACCGGGTCGCATCGTGTATGTCTCATGCAACCCGGCAACGCTGGCACGTGATGCCGAGATATTAGTGCATCAGAAGGGTTATGTACTTAAGGCAGCAGGCGTGATGAATATGTTTCCGCACACCTCTCATGTTGAGTCTATCGCGCTGTTTGAAAAGACGCAGGCATAGCACATGCTACTTGATGTTCCTAAAGAACTTCGCTTGGCAGCGCTTCATTGGTTGGCAGAGCCGGATCCTATTCTGAAATCCGCTGGAGTAATCGCCCTGGCTCAAGCATGGAAGAAAGGCGAAATTGGCTTGGAGGTCGATGCTTCCCTGACAACGTTACAACCCATCCCCGGTCACCCGCTGCTTCCTGAGCTGGTTTCATACCTATCAGTGCCACGCAGGTCTATGCGTACTGAAGAAGGCCGCGCTGCGCTGATTCATGCGCTGACACATATTGAATTTAATGCTATCAACTTGGCCCTGGATGCTATCTGGCGTTTTCCGGAAATGCCGCGCGAATATTATATTGACTGGCTAAAGGTCGCAGCCGAAGAAGCTCAGCATTTTTCTTTGCTTTCTGCCCATCTGGGTACGAAAGGTTATGCCTACGGTGATTTTACAGCGCACAACGGTCTTTGGGATATGGTCGAAAAAACCAGGGATGATATCCTCGCCCGTATGGCACTGGTTCCGCGCACTATGGAAGCGCGCGGCCTGGATGCCTCTCCACCTTTGCGAGCCAAGCTTGCGCAGGCAGGCGATATTGCGGCAGCGGAAATTATTGACATCATTCTGGCTGATGAAATTGGCCACGTATTGATAGGCAATCGTTGGTATAACTGGGTTTGCGAAACACGTGGACTCGAACCTGTTTCAACCTATGCGTCGCTTGCAAAAATTTACCAGGCACCGACACTGCGCGGGCCTTTTAATATTGAAGCCCGACGGGCAGCGGGATTTAGTGAAAGTGAGCTGATGGCTTTGATGGTTGTTAAATGATGGCGATTCGATTTTTGAACATAAAACATCTAAACCCCACTCATGGTGATATACCGTTCGTGGCGGCATACCCGTCGTGGTGAGCTTGTAGAACCACACCCTTCGACAAGCTCCGGGTGAACGTTTCATCGTACCGCCCGTATATACGGGTGGCCACGCTACCCGAAGCAGGTTTAATGTGACAAAACCCTCACCAACGCACGAAATTCAATGATTCAACCGGGTGTGCAAAACGCAATGCCTTCGTCACTCCAGCCATAGTTGATAACCATCTGATCGATCTCGGTATGGCTGGTCGAAAAACGATGATTAGAATCCCAGGCGTTGCGTTTTCCCGTTTGGGCATAAGCATTGTTATAAGCTCTGTATACCGGCACAGTTCCTTTCAAGCAGGTACGATTGCCGTTAGCGTCGACTACAATAGCCACTGCATAAAAGCCATTGCCTTCGCTGTTCCATTGCGGTACATCGGTGGGAACGGGTGATTTTTGCAACGCTTTCAGACCAGTGCATTCATTTTGATCGGCACTAAAAAAATGCGAGTTGGGTCCTGGCGTTTGGCTACCATAAAATCGGCATACCGGAACATATCCACCTGTATTAAAACTACGTCCTGTGCGTTGAAAATGGCCAGCCTGTCCACTATCGATATAGCTTTGCTCGGCTGCATCGCTGGTGTAAAAAAAATGTCCGCCCGGTGCCGAAGGGAAGTCTATGATGTTGTTGTATTCAACAACACTTCCTTCAATGGCTGGTGGCGGAAGAGTTAAAACGTTCAGTTCCGACACTGAAAGTACAGGAACAGTTTTAGATGCTTCTGCTATTTTGATAAGTCCGATTCGGTATCCGAAATGAAATTCTGCCCAAGGCAAGCTATCTGCAGTAACCAAAATCTTTACACTTTCAATCTGATTTCCATCAGCGATAGTCACAATTAATGGGGCGCTGTAGGATGCTACAAAGTTAGGTATTGGGTGTGGTGGTGGTACGCCTGCAATACAGCCATAGTCAGAAGTCAATGTAATTGCAATGGGAAATTCTAAACCATTCACCTTTCCTAAAGGTATATATGGAACATCACATTTGTCTACCCAAATTCCATTTTGGAAAGTAGGAGGAATCCCATCTCGTAAAAAAACAGAGAAATACAAATCATGTTTAGGTTCTAAATAGTCACGTGTTATGGCAACTCCAAGTGAAATAGTTCCACCATTGCAAAATCTGGAGTTTATTGAATCATCGCCTAGAAGAGTTAAGAAAAATGTAGGGTCTGAACCACTTGCAGCCGTGCACAACTTTCCTATCTTATTACGAAACCCAGGGTAGTCTGTCGTCGTAGTGGGGGGGAAATACTTATAACTTACATCTATCGGGGGTGCACTAGATACCACCAGATAGGGATCTAACGACACGGTTGTAGCTTGTGAGTTAAAAGGAAATAAACAAACTACACAAGCAAAACAAAAAGCAAAACGGAATATTTTTTTCATTGTGTACTCCTCGCTGATATTTTGTAGATCTTGGATGATCAGTATCCAAGATAATCTGAATTCTGCGACGTAACCTAAACTACAAGCGTTTAATAAACGTGCAGCCTATCAGGGAAATTAGTATTCATGCCGCCATTAAATCAGCCATTACAACGTTCACTAGCGATTGGCAAAAATACACATTGGTAAATCGCACGCTGTCTGGTCCGGCCAGAAAGCGCTGGATTGCCGCTTGATAGCGCGCGTGGCTGACAGCATCGATTGATTGTAAAAATTTCAACATCTCCGCAGAGCTATTAAAACAATCGCCATCGATGTAACAATCCTCTGGAATGAGCGCTGTTTTGCGCGTGCTACCGATATAAATCGGTATGCAGCCACTGGTAAAGCAATCAAAAATTTTCTCGGTCAAATAGCCTGGGCTGCCACGTGAATTCTCGTAACAAATTGAGAATTTGGCGCGATCCAAAACTTCTGATTTTGTATACACTGTCCCGCGATAACTTGGGAATGGTCGGCTGGGGGCAATACGGGCACGCCATTCATTCATACGCTTAATAAGACGTCCTGTTCGGCCGGGGCGCACCGCTGGGATGTCCCAGCCCTTGCCATATAGCGCAAACAGCTCAGGAGCTTGCGCTTCAAAAAAGCGAATAATTTCAATGCGATTATCATGCAAGCTATGGGGATGAGGATGTAGTAGCGCTTTGTTTGACGCAATCATCACGCAAAACAAATCACGTTCGATAAAACTTGGCATTGGCCGTAAACTTAAATCGTTGGGGTAATCCAAGCACAAGATTTGTTTGCCATCGATTAGTGTTTCATTCGATGTAAATACCTTACGGTAACGACGTAACTGCGCCATCTGGTTGTTGAGTGGCCGAATAATCGGATCTTCATATAGATATGCGTAGGCTGGGCATTTTGGCAAGCGACGCCGCGCGTTAATATGCAGTTCAAATATTACTTCACGGCCAATGTTCATATCGGCGGTTGAAAGCTCGATCCCGGCTTCCAGAAAGAGTTCACGCAACAAACGGTACGGTATATGAAACTCGCCTCCATTAGGGCCAGCCCCAGGCTTAAAAATATCATTCCGCTTATGCCTGCCAACTACAATTGATGCGTGCTTCATGCGCTGTTAATTTCTGTAGTGATACGCACAGCTTATCTCCCAGAAGAAAGTAATTGGTCGTATTCAATTTCCGCTGCTGGTCGCGCGGCAAGCTTGACAATGCCATTAGCGGTCCAGTCGATGCCACTCTTCCTTACTTCACGTACATATGCTTTATTACGCTGCACAATATTAGCGTCGGCATAACCACGTAAATGTTCAATGTGTAGCAGACAAGTACTGTAGCGAATATGTTGCCCGACAACACCATAGTTATTCAGGCGCACACCCATCTCCACATCTTCGGCGCCGTATTTTAATGACTCGTCGAAACCGTTAACTGCAATCAGGTCGCGACGCCAAGCGGAACTATTAGCGCCGTTCCAAGTGCGCTTGACTGGTGAGAGCCATTCAAGCTTGCTCGCTAAGGCCATCGGCAATACTGCTGCCTTGAGCAGCACGCTGAGTTTTCCCAGTCCTATCTGTGCGACGATCCAGTTCAGCCGGAAAACCTCGCCACTGGCAATAATTTGCTCCGATAGTGCTAAAGTCGATCTATCCGGCAGACGAATCATTCCACCGGAAAGAAAAACCCCCTCGGTGCGGCGCGCAATATGGTTGGCAATAAAGTCAGGGCGGGCGACACAATCGCCATCGATGAAGATGAGGTAATCCGCTTGTGACGAGTTGATCGCTTTGTTCAAGATAGTGTTTTTACGAAAACCGTCATCTGGCTGCCAAATATGGCGCAGCGGAATCGGGCTGAGACGGCGACTCCAACTTTCAAGTAGCGCGTGCGTTGGTTCGCCGGATCCATCGTCCGCTACGCACACGCTGAAGTCAGCGTTGCGCTGGCCGGCTAGTGCTAGTAGCACATAGTTCAGTGCCATTGGATTGTTATAAGTTGAAACGATTACTTCGGTACGCACGATACTGGGCTGTGTTGCAGTCGGGTTGCTCATATCAATGCCATTTGATTAGCGTGATGGACGCAGTTTCTCAAGCTAAAGAAAATGTATATACGTTTCATGGAGATTTCATTCAGTCCAATGCTTAGATATCCAGGGTGCGGCCTGCACGTATCGGAACCTTCGGTTACGCCGTCCAACCAGCGCATCGGGTGGGTTGACTTCACCATGAAAAATCAGGATGCGTGCACTCTCTGGAATAATTGGGGCAGACCAATAGTTGTAAGGCCAACGGGGAATACAGTGATATTTGAAACTACGGCACCAAGCATCAGGCCAATAGCTCAACTTCCCTTGGCGATGCAACCAGTCAGAGAGGAATGCCTGTTCATGCCGGAAGTTATGTCGTACATCAACTTGTTTTGCCCGGAATTCGGCCAACAATTCAGCATGTGCGCCAAGACGAAAGCGATAAACTGAAGAATTGCCGGTAATGCGCCAACGCCGCTTCCAATCGTGGATGATCAGAAATTCGCCCGGTTGCTCGAAAAAGCAGTCAATGTCATCGACGATCACTACATCAAGGTCGAGAAACAGCGCGGTGCCGTGTAATCCGTGTAGGTTAGCTTCGAAGGTGGTCAGTTTTTTCCAACCGCGCTCAGGAATACCTTCGGGTAAAGCCAAATCAGGAATAGGTAAACACTGCACTTCGGCGCGCACACCTTCACTTCGATCAGTTAAGCAGACGAAACGAAACGGCCCACGCAGATGCCGTGTCACCATCGCGTATAGTCTGTTGACGTATTCCGGGCCGTACTTAACGCCCCATTTCATACACAAAATGACACGCTCGTCAGTGCCGACATAGGACGTAGTTACTGATTTTTCAGTTTCTTGCGTCATATTGCTCGGACGTGATTACGCTTCACACCAGCCAGCGGAATGGCAAGTAAAATCATAAATGGCATGCCGAATACCGCATCCCGCAAGATAGCATTAAACATGCCGCCAACCATGATGGCTATCCCCAACATACCTAGCCACATACCAGGGGCGCCACCAATTTTCCATGCAACGGTCAATTGGGTCACCCATATCCATAGCAAGGCAGCCAATCCGATTAATCCAATTTCGGCAGTGTAAAACAGGTAATCATTGTGCGGGGTACGTGTCCCTTCACTGGGCAAACCTTTGGCATGTTTTTGATACTGCGATGGCCAAGTTGCTATTCCGTGGCCCGTCCATGGTTTTTCAGCAATAATTTTGGAGGTAACGCTATACATTTCTAATCGAATGCCATCATCACTTATTTGTTGGCCTTGTGAAAAGGCATTAATATCATCTATTGTACCGATGGTGCGCAAACGCAAATTCGATGCAGATAGCCAGGTAACCGTAAGCAACAATACGAACCCAAATATCCAGAGCACGCTACGCCAAGACATTGTGAGATATTTCAAAAAAAATAATAAACACAACAAGACAAAAATCAGACTGGCAGTGCGCGACTTGGCAAGAAATAACAATGCGATTACAACATATAAAAATGCTGAAACCCTCAACCAAAGCCACCGGCGATCAGTAAGTGATGCCATTTCGTACAACATCCATCCAGCAGCGATTGCCAGCAAAATACCAAGCAAAATAGACTTGTTTCCTCGATAAACCAGATAATTCGCAAATATTTCTATGTTTGGAAGTACCTGCAATAGATTGAGGTAATACAGCGTTGCTGCATAGAGCGCGCCAACAAAAAAAGCCATGACTGCCCGTTTTTGCCAATCTCCTGATCCGATACTAATAAAAAACAACAAAACAATATAAATTTGATAGTGGAAAAAACCTGACCAGAAGGAATTTTGAGGCCGTTCCAATAAAATTGCGGCACAGCATGTTATTGCAGATAAACCCAGAATAGGCCAAAAAAGTGGACTCTCTTTAACGGTCAACCATTTCGACCGATAATCTCCAGAATACAATAAGCTAAATAGAAACAAAAAGATGCCAGTGTATATTATACCAACTGGAAAAAATAACGTTAGCGGCAAAAGAGATAGAATTGTTTGGGGCAATAAATCGCGCCGGAATGCAGAGTTCATAATTGCATGGTTATTTAGATTCAAATTTTAAATGGAACAAAATCATGATTAAGGCTACTCAAACAATAGTGTTTCCAACTAGGTATGGCCGATGATCAAGCAATACATTCAAATAACGGTAAAGAGGAATTCATACCACTTCTCCGATTTGTTTAATAATACTCTGTAGTACCTGTAACGGATCGGCGGCACGGGTGACGGGACGGCCAATTACCAGATAGTCCGCGCCTTGACCCAGTGCGGCACATGGCGTCATAACGCGTGATTGATCATCGGCAGCAGCATCGGCCAGACGAATACCCGGCGTAACCAAACAGAATTCACTTCCACAGTGCTGGCGCAGCAAAGCAGCCTCCCGTGCAGAACATACCACACCGTCCAACCCGCTATCACGCGCAAGCTTAGCTAAACGCAGCACCATCTCTGCAGGAGTCGTTACAATCCCCAGGTCGGCCAAATCTTCCTGTGCCATACTGGTAAGCACTGTCACGGCAATCAGTTTAGGTGGTTGGGTATACAAGCTCATTGCTTCGCGCGCCGCTTCCATCATCTGGCGCCCACCTAGCGCATGAACGTTGACCATCCACACGCCTAATTCAGCGGCAGCTTTACATGCTTGTGCGGCTGTATTAGGGATGTCATGAAATTTAAGATCAAGGAATATTTCAAAACCACGCTGCATTAGTTGTTCGATCAATTGAAACCTTGCCGTGGTAAATAATTCCAGTCCCACCTTGAGACGGCACATTGCGGGCTCCAGCCGTGCCACCAATTCCAGTGCAGGCTGCGTATCGGCGTAATCAAGAGCGATAATTATTTTAGGGTCGCTCATATGTTTAATCCATTTTCTTCGTTTCTGCGTGGCGAATAGGTTTCCCAACCATGACATGCCGGGCAATGCCAATAAAACTGGCGTGCTTTAAAACCACAATTAGCACACCGGTACATTGCCAGCATTCGCGTACGTTGGTGCACTAAATTTTTCACCATCTCCACATCAGCACGGTGTTCGCTTGATACACCCAGCAAACGCGCCTCAAGCAGCTTATCTAGACCAAGCAGTATAGGATTGCGCCGCAATTCATCACGAACTAGCCTATATGCCGCTTCAGCCCCATCACGTTGCAGGATGGCATCAAATAGCACGTTCATCAAATCCAATGAGGGATGTTTACTTAAATAGGTCTGTAACTTGTCTATTCCTGCATCTACACGCCCAGTTTGACGATATGCCTGTAGCAGACGTTCAGCCACCAAGGGCAGATACTGCTGGTTCTGTTGTTCGATACGCTGCCAGATTTCAATGGCGTTTGAAAAATGCTGCGCCGAATTTTCCATGTCGCCTAACATCATCGTGGCGCGCACTGACTGAGGGTTGGCTTCCAGTGCCTGTTCCAGATGAATACGGGCAGCATCGATTTTCTGTTGCGCCAACTTTGCGGCAGCCAGTTCACAATAGAAAAAGGCAGCTTCCTTACCATGCGGCTGACCGCATAACACAGTCAAACGTTGTGTCACGTCGATCGCCTTAAACCAATCTTTTTCTTTTTGGTATAACTCGAGTAAAAAATTTAACGCGGCCTTGGCATAGGATGTAGCTTGTAATTTCAGAAATAGCTCTTCGGCGCGATTTAATATTCCGGCATTAAGGTAATCTTGCGCCAACTCAAATAACGCTTGTTGTTTCTTGTCTTCTTCTAGATCGACGCGTTCAATCAAATTCAAATGCATGCGAATGGCGCGGTCTACCTCGCCACGGCGGCGAAACAAACTGCCTAGCGCAAAATGCAATTCAATTGTCTGTGGATCAACCTTGACTACCTCAATAAACGCCTCGATTGCTTTATCCTGTTGCTCATTGAGCAAGAAATTTAGTCCTTGAAAATAGGAACGCGGCAGCGCACTGGATTCAAATAACATTTGCTTGATATCAATACGCGCTGTTAGCCAGCCCATACCAAAAAATAGCGGAAAAACCAGCAGCATCCACAGCTCAAATTCCATAAATGACAGATTAGATTAAAAATATTATATGTAACTAATCAGCCTAAGTATTTTATAAACCGATTATTAAAGTTACACAAAATTTTATTTGTTAGAAAAATTTAGAAGGGAAGGGCAATATATGCCGCGTCCGGAAAAATCTATATCTTGCATAGTAGGTACAACATCGTCAGTCAATGACCATATCAATTCATGAAATATCCAGGTTAACATCGTTAACATTGACAAGTTTGTTTTTTAGGCGCAGCTCGCGTTTTAGGCGCAGCTCGCGTTTTAGGATGGCAATTTCCCTGCGCTGCCGAAAAATATTGCCCAGCACTGCGAGAACACCGACGCTCACACCCACGGCAAAAAAAAGAAACAGAATAAGTATCAGTGATGTTTGCCATTCATAGCCAAAAAAATAGTGCAATACCACAGGTTGATCGTTCTTTATGGCAAAACCAAGAAGAACAAAAAATAATACTGTACGCAACAACCAAATCATATAGCGCATAATTCACCTGCAATAATTTTTTGTTGCACTAGTAAGTACGAATGAGCAAAAAATTGACGGCACTATCTTGCGACAGGCCGCCAACTTTGTTATTACAAAATAATACTTACGACTAAACTGCCCCGGGCTCTCTAAAAAACTTTAGAACAGACTTCAGGAAGGTGTGTAATCAACCCGTTCACGTAATTCCTTCCCCGCCTTGAAATGCGGCACATACTTGGCCGGAACCTGTACCTTATCACCAGATTTTGGATTGCGTCCCATCCGCGGTGGACGATAGTTCAGCGCAAAACTGCCGAAACCACGGATTTCAATGCGTCCTCCCCGCGCTAAGGTTTCCGCCATGGCATCAAGGATTACTTTAACTGCCAGATCGGTATCCTTGGCCAATAGTTGCGGATAACGCTCCGCCAACTTCGCGATAAGATCAGAACGGGTCATTCCTATCACTCCTTACTGTGCGTCAATCTTGCTGGTTTCCATTTTAGCCTTAAGTAAGGCACCCAAGTTGGTCGTTCCGGCCGTAGTAGATGTGTTGTCTACAGCAGGTGGAGCAGATTTCTGCATTATTACCACTTCATCTGTCTTGTCCAAGGCCTTGATCGACAAATTAATGCCACGATTTTTGCGATCTACGTTGATAATCATAGCTTTCACTGTATCGCCTTCCTTCAAATGGTTGCGGATGTCCTCAACACGGTCAGTAGACACTTCAGAAGCCTTGAGGAAACCTTCAACATCACCATCCAGGGTAATCGTTGCGCCTTTGGCATCAATTGCCTTAACTACACCGTTTACTACATTACCCTTATCGTGTGTTGCGATATAACCATTAAAGACATCGCCATCCATTTGTTTGACGCCTAACGAAATGCGCTCACGCTCTACATCAATTGCCAGTACCACCGCTTCAAGTTCATCACCTTTCTTATAATTGCGTACAGCTTCTTCGCCAGGTACAGACCAGGAAAGGTCAGACAAATGTACCAAACCATCGATCCCACCTTCCAGGCCGATGAAAATACCAAAATCAGTAATCGATTTGATCTGGCCTTTTACTTTATCGCCTTTTTTATGGTTCAAGGCAAAATCGTCCCATGGGTTGGATTTGCACTGTTTCATACCAAGAGAGATACGGCGGCGCTGCTCATCAATTTCCAGAATGATGACCTCAACTTCATCACCTAATTGCACCACCTTGGAAGGATGAACGTTCTTGTTAGTCCAATCCATTTCGGACACGTGCACCAGACCTTCAATACCCTGTTCGATTTCTACGAACGCGCCATAATCAGTCAGGTTGGTCACCTTACCAAACAGTCGGGTACCTTGTGGATAACGGCGCTCCAAGCCAGTCCATGGGTCATCGCCCATCTGCTTGATACCGAGAGAAACACGGTTTTTCTCTTGGTCGAACTTAAGTATTTTGGCTTCCACTTCATCGCCAACCGCCAGTACTTCAGATGGATGTTTGACACGACGCCAGGCCAAGTCGGTAATATGAAGGAGGCCATCGATACCGCCTAGATCCACAAACGCACCGTAGTCGGTAATATTCTTAACAATACCTTTGACAATTGCGCCTTCTTTCAGGTTTTCCATCATGGCCTGACGATCCGCTCCGTGGCTTGCTTCCAACACTGCGCGGCGCGAAACGACTACGTTATTACGCTTACGATCCAGTTTGATGATCTTGAGTTCCATGGTCTTATTTTCGTAAGGCGCAGTGTCCTTGACCGGTCGGATATCCACTAACGAACCGGGTAAGAATGCACGTATGCCATTCACCATGGCAGTCAGGCCACCTTTAACTTTGCCGCTGACATAACCTTCAACGATTCTGCCTTCTTTCATCGCTTCTTCAAGTTCGATCCATGCAGCGAGGCGTTTAGCCTTCTCGCGCGACAGTTTGGTTTCACCGTAACCATTTTCCAGCGATTCAATCGCTACAGTAACGAAATCACCAGCTTTTACTTCAATTTCGCCTGCGGCGTTGAAGAATTCCTCGACAGGGATAAAGCTTTCAGATTTCAGACCGGCATTCACCACCACTACATTATGATCGATGCGCACAATATGTGCAGTGACCAACTCACCCGCGCGCATTTCTTTGCGCGTCAAACTTTCTTCAAACAGGGAGGCGAAACTTTCCAGGTCGTTTTCAATTACAGCAGCGTTAGCATTCATTTATAAAGATATCCAAGACAAACCCACTTTTTGGTGGGGCTGGTTAAAAAACCCGAACGATAGGTTCGTTGCGGGGCTATCAAACGTACATCAATACAACTTTCATATCGGACTCATGCGCGGGATTCAATGCATGGAATGATAACGTGCTAGCACTTCCTGCACCGCTTGCCCGATAGTCAAGTCGGTAGTGTCGAGCAAACTGGCCCCGGGCATCTGTTGCAATGGAGCCGTACTACGCTGACTATCCCTCTCATCGCGCGCGCGAATTTTTTCTAAAAGGTCTGGAATGTTAGCACCGATTCCTTTTTCCATCAACTGTTTATAACGCCGTTCAGCGCGGATCTCTGCACTGGCAGTTAGAAATACTTTTAAAACCGCATCAGGAAATACCACTGACGCCATATCACGGCCATCCGCAACCAATCCTGGTGCCCGACGGAAAGCATATTGCTTGCCCAATAATGCGGTACGCACCGCTGGCAATGTCGCCACTTTGGACGCCGCAATTGCTGATTGTTCGGAACGCAACTCATCATTCACCTGCCTGCCATCCAGCCAGGAATCCATTCCCTCGAAGCGTATATCCATGCGCGCCGCCAGTTCAGCCAATTGATCTTCCGCATCCAACGCTACTCCATGCTGTTGCGCAGCTAACGCCAACAAGCGATACAACGCACCGCTGTCAAGATAATGAAACCCAAGCTGTGCTGCAACCAGTTGCGCTACGGTACCCTTACCGGAAGCAGAAGGGCCATCAATGGCAATAACTGGCACACACTTAACCACGCTGGCAAAACATTCGAAGTAATCCGGAAAGGTCTTGGCGACGCATTGTGGGTCGTTGATACGCACGCCTGTTTGACTAAATGCGGCAAGCGAGAAACACATTGCCATGCGATGATCATCATAAGTATCGATTGAGTATTGAGGAGCCAAAATCAAGGATTGAGGAGGCATGATGCGAATAAAATCCGCACCTTCTTCCACCGTTGCGCCAAGTTTGCGCAATTCAGTGGCCATTGCTGCGATGCGATCGGTTTCCTTAACACGCCAGCTGGCGATATTCCGCAGCGTGGTTACACCGTCGGCAAACAATGCACATATTGCCAGCGTCATCGCCGCATCGGGGATGTGATTGCAATCCAAATCTATACCTTTCATTCTGCCATTTTCTGGTGCACGCGCTTCCATCCAGTTCGGCCCCATTGCGATGGGCGCGCCCATCAGCTGTAATGCTTCGGCAAAGCGCACATCGCCCTGAATACTATTGTGACCTACACCCTCAACTCGCACTGGGCCACCACCAATGGCACCCGCAGCCAAAAAATACGAAGCGGATGAGGCATCGCCCTCGACATGAATCAAACCCGGCGCGACATAGTGGCTACCGGCAGCAACCGTAAACGAACTCCAGCCGTCTTGCTCAACCTGAACTCCAAAACGTGCCATCATCGTCAGCGTAATTTCGACATAGGGCTTGGAAATCAACTCGCCTATCACCTCCACCGTGGTTGCACTATGCATCAATGGCAGCGCCATCAATAATGCGCTGAGAAACTGGCTAGAAACATCACCGCGTACCGCAATACGGCTGCCGCCAAGTAACTTAGCAGGATGTAATTCGAGCGGAGGAAAACCTTCCGTACCCAGATATCGAATATCCGCACCCAACCCACGCAACGCATCCACCAAATCAGCGATAGGACGCTCGTGCATGCGCGGCACGCCGGACAATTGATAATGCCCTCCCGCCAATGCCAGTGCAGCTGTCAAGGGGCGAAAAGCTGTACCCGCATTACCGAGAAACAGTTGGGCATCCTTAACCGGAAAATCACCAGCACACCCTTGCACACGATAAGCATGGCCTCCCAATGCTTCCACCGATACGCCCAAAGTGCGCAATCCATTCAGCATGTGCTCCGTGTCATCCGAATGCAAAAGATCACGGATTTCAGTAACCCCATGAGACAACGCTGAGAGCAAGAGCATGCGGTTGGAAATACTTTTGGAACCAGGAAGACGCACAGTACCTTGGGCGCTCAGCATGGGAGGAAGATCAATAAATGTTTGATTTATCATTTTAAAGTCAATAATGCAGTCATTGCAAAGTAAACCATTGGATGGTGTGAGTAGTGTTAATCAATAGGCTGCGCAAGTTTATTTTGCCCGACTAAATTCATCTGCATAAATATCTTTAATCATGGCCATATAGCTACAGGCGAAGTTTTGCTGTAGTCATCCCAGCGAGTATTTTTGACTGCTGTTTCCATCAAGGTGACCTCTTCATCCGGCGCGCCACCACCGTCCACATTATCACTAAGGCCAACCCCATAAATCAGTCCGCCACGTTCGGTAATGATAAAGCGGTTGTGCATTTGTGCTTTCTCGTAAATATGCAATTGCATCTTCACTCCTGAAGGCAACATGGAAACGCTCTGCTGGAAACGTCGAATCAGTTCGTCGTTTGCGATCTCATCACTACGATGTATTTCCACAACGGCTTTCTTGTCGGACAATAGAGAATATATTTCTTCTAACGGTCGCTGATAGCGAGGCTTGGTGGGGTCAAAATGTGGATCAACCAGCTTAATTATTTTAGCGTGCCGGATCAAAAACTCAGCACAGCCTATCAGGGCTTGGGCTGTTCGAGGAATAGCGCACTGCCGAGTAGTTTTAAAACGCGGATTTTCTTCATCAATTTCATCTTTTAGCAACACATCCGGGTGATTTACAGCGGTAGCTGAGATAATCGCAGCAAAGGGTTTACGCGCATGCTCCACTAATGCCCGGTCAATCCACGTCTGAGAACCTTCTCCACTCGGTCGACTTGTATCAAAAACGATATCATTACCAAATTTATTTAGACGCTCCACAATTTTAGAAAATTCAACTTTACCCTTATGCTCGCGCAAAGCAGAATCACAAACCAGCTTTCTCCATTTTTTTGGAAATGAAGAGATCACTCGCCCCTGGCTCACACCGAACTTTTCTGTGAAGTAGCAAAATTCACGATAAGACGAAGTGATGGCATCTGGATCTAATGCAAATTCTTTAATCATCAGAATAGCTCTCCGGCCCGCTCATCAAAAAAACCTTTAGGCCAGCTTTCCGTAAATTCGCCTGTTTCATCAACGGGCAAGGATTTGATCTGAACCCCATTTTCTCCGCGACCCACATAATAAACCCCTATCATTTCTGGAGAAACAGACGGAAAGTCCGGCGGTAAATTCCCTTCCGATGTTTCACGAATTCGGCGCAGTAAGCGCAGAATCAGATGCTCGCTGTGCGTTTCAATCAAAAAATTCATATCGTGGCGGAGTACACTGTGGATTAACAAATCACCCAGACCCACTTGCACCGAAGGGTGAATATGAAGCTCCGGCTGCTCGATAGTTACCAGGCTTGCAGAAGGCTCCAGCGCAGCGACCACTACTGGCAGCACTTGCGAGATGCCGATTCCGACATCCCGTGACTGCATTTCCAGGCCGGATTTAGTATCGATCAAACCGATGCGAGGCTTGGTTAGCAAAGTTTCGATTGCTTTTTTCAACATCCACTTACGCTGCGGGTTCAATTCTTCAGAGCTAATCAGATCTAACCATTCCGAGCGCACTTCACGTACCCAACGGCGCTCGATTGCATAACCGGTATTAAGCTTGTCTTCGTCCGCCATCCAGCGACTGACATTATCGATCAGGCTTTGCTGTCCAGTCAGTAAAGCTTCCCATCCAGCCAAACCGTCTGCCCAGCCTGCCTCGTCTTTAGTCAGGCTGGCATCGAAATCGCGTGCGGGCACATGGCGAATGGGCCCGACATAGCGCATTTTTCGCAATTCATCGCGCACCAGCAAACCGGGGCCGACAATCAGAGACGAAATAAAGGCGGTGAACTCTCGGGCGATATAAACATTTTCCGCTCCGATTACATCTGGTGCCGGGATATGCAGCAGTTCGCCCAATCGAGGCAACGCGCTATCAAAACCGGAAAGCCATTCGCGCAGCCCCTCGCCAGTCTTTTCCATGCCCGCATTAGTTACTGTCTCGATAATGTGCGGCCATATCGTGTAGTGAGTTTCAATGTTGGGTGCTACGGCGTTACTGGATGTGGTCGAATTCGCATTCAATCGCAAAAGATATTCTAGATTATTGCTAAGATCTTCTTGCGTGAACTGGCGCATAAAAATGGGGTTGATCTCGTTAATGCTGATGCTGACATCCCGACCATCATCCGTAGCATCAATTTCGGCCAGCCATTCGCCATTGGCACCCACTTGATAGCCGATTACCACAGCTCTATCGCGTAGATGACTCCAGGCAATCACCAACTTCACGCTTACCGACTCAACGCGATTCCGTGTTTCATGTAACAGGTTGTAAAAAGCCCACACTTTGGAATCATCTGTTTGCCAATCGTCAAAGGCTTCCGGCACCAAATCTGGTAGCCCTTTACCACCTAAAGACAGCTCGATCTGAATGGCAATATGACGGGTTGTATCGCGCAGATGGACGAGATTGCGAAACCCTCCCAGATCAACAAAATTTCCACCCTGCAGAGTGCGGTCGGGGTTGGCGTTATTGCGCTCCAGTACTTCACGCACATACTGCAGCGCTTGCATGATGGTGCTTTTGCCAACGCTGTTTGCACCGAAAAGCAGGGTAATCGGTTTTAGGTCAATCCGAATTTCGGAACCGATCCCTTTAAAATTCTCAATATAAATTTTGGTCAGACCCGTCTGATTAATAGCGGTCGGTGCATTCATATTTTTGTTTATCCTCATTGCTCAGACTGTCTCAGACGATGTTAAAGACAGATGTGGCAAGACTGTTGAAAAGAAAATTTGATTGAACCAGTTCATTTGCAAGCTTTTCTTTAATTGAAATCATCTTGTTATGAATTTGCGTATAACGTTGCTGAACAGCAATTGGAGGAGCTGGCCATTCTTTCGGATTTGTCGCCGAATCGCCAAATGTATCCAAAAAAATAGCATGTAAAAAATTGTCTGCCAGTTTGAGTGCGGCACGGCGTTTTTTACAGATAGCATCAGCTTTGTCGAGGATTAAGGCGATATGCCGCTGCTCTTTCAGGGGCAGAAGCGGGATATTAATATTAGCCAGAATTTCGGTTGTATGCCCGTTTTTCATCCATTCGTTGCCGCTAATCTCAAGATTATTCGCCTTTGAGAGCAAAAATTGCTGTATGTAATTCCTGTCAAGATCAGGGGATTCAACAATAATTGCTTTTAAATCTTTATTGATGGCAACCGGTATATCGTTAATGACAATATTTTCGAGAGCCATGCTCGCTGGCACAAGTATGCTTCCGATGGGCAATAAATTAGATGCTGACTCTTTCAGGCCAAACTCTGTAATCCTTTCCAACGAATCAATAATGCTTCCGTCGCGAATATCCCTTGCAGTAACCCAAGGAATTGAACCGTTCCAACAGGCAGAGTTTGATCGGTCAAGCGATCCTCCGCAAATAATTTGCGCCATATTTCCTAGCCTAACGAACTTCATCTAAGCATAGCCTCCAACTCAGCCATGTCGCCTTGAATCTCGGCCTCAAGCGCTCGCATGCGCGCCAGAATCATCTTGGGTTCCTCGCATTTCGCTTCCTGATGCCTGGTTTTCCTGTAGCGGTTTATTGAAAGCTCGAAATTATGGGCTCGAATGTCTGCGGCGGACACCTTGAAAGCTTTTGCAGTTCGATCAGTAAAATCACTTTCGCCATTACGCCAGCGACGATATTGGGTCAGCACGTCGGACAGATCATTGTCGGCATTTTCTTGACACTTTTTTTCCCGCGAGAGTCCGTCGATTTGCGCATCGTAAAAAAATACATCCTGAGTGCAGCCATCCTTCGTGAACACCAAAATAGCGGTAGAAAGTCCTGCAAAAGATCTGAATACACCGGTTGGTAGTGAGATCACCCCCTCCAGCTGGTTATGATCAAGCAAATATTCACGTACGGCCAAATGGGCTTTACTTGAACCAAACAGAACCCCATCAGGGACAATGGTAGCGGAACGGCCACCACTCTTGAGCATGCGGAGAATAAGGACGAGGAAAAGCAACTCGGATTTTCTAGTTTGGACAATTTTGAGTAACGAAGGATGCACATCTTCCGCCAGCGTACCCTTAAATGGAGGGTTGGAGAGGATGATATCCAGTCCATCTTTGTCGCCATCGGCAATGTCCGGGAATTTTTCCGGAAATTCTTTTGAAAGCGTATCCATGTAATGAAGGTCCGGATTTTCCACCCCATGCAGCATCAAATTCATGGCAGCTAAACGCAGCATCGTGGCATCGAAATCAAAAACGTGAAACATGCTGTGCTGAATGTGCTCCTGATTAAGTTCAAGCGACTCAACAGAGTAGCTTTTGCTGCCACTTTTCAGTGTTTCGATGGGCTCCGGTGTAGAGTAAGTCTTGCGCAGGTATTTCATTACTGCCACCAAAAATCCAGCCGTGCCGCAAGCTGGGTCACCAATTGTTTCAAACGGCTTGGGGTCTATAAGCTCCACCATGAGCTTGATGATGTGGCGCGGCGTGCGAAACTGGCCATGTATGCCTGCCGTGGTGAGCTTGCTTAGCAAATACTCATATAAATCGCCTTGGATGTCGGTATTGCCCAGCGGCAAATTTTCGATCTGTTTCACCATCGAGACCAGTAGACTAGCCTTTGAAATTTGGAGCGAAACGTTTTTTATGTATTCGCCAAATGTGAATTTTTTGCCGCCGAGAATGCGCAGATGGGGAAAAACCTCGTCACGCACAAACTTAAGCATGTCCTCGCCATCACTCATCCGGCTCCAGTTTTGCCAGCGCAGCGTTTGCTGGTCAATCCGAAAAAGATGATGCGGAGATTCACCGGGGCGTAAGTTTCGCTCATGTTGTGCTTCTTCCATATCCAGCAGGCGGGCGAAAATCAGAAAGGATATCTGTTCGATTATTATGAGCGAATTGGAAATCCCTCCCGTAGCACAATCCAGCCAGAGTCGGTCTATGTCGCTTTTGACTTGGTTATTAATCATGCTTATTCCAATGGTACATTTTCTTGTGGAGGTAATTCAGGCAGGTGCTCTAATTCGAGTTCTGCCTTGGCCAGCAGACTCTCAGGGAAAGTCCCTTGCACTAAGACGCCAAGTCGTTTGAAATCGTTGGCTTGCTTAATCAGATTATCTTTCCCGTTAGTAAATTGATCCATTGCTTTATTAAACGAATCCTTGGCCTTGTCGAGTTGCGTGCCAACTCCTTGCATTGAACCCACGAAGGCACTTAGCTTTTTGTACACTTTGGCGGCACGTTCCGCAAGTTCCGCAGTATGAGCGTTTTGTTCTTCAAATCTCCAGAGTTGGCGCACGATATTGAGGCTGGTAAGCAATGTGGTCGGCGTCGCAACCAACACATTTTGTTCAATCGCTTTTTGGAATAACGTTTCGTCTGCGCGCAACGCTTCTACGAAAGCGGATTCAATGGGAATGAACATGAAGACCATCTCAGGGGAGTTTAGGCCGGGCAGATCGAAATAGTTGCGATCTGACAGCTCCTTAATTCGGTTGGATATAGCTGCAACGTGTTCTTTCAGTGCCAATTGCCGCTCAAATTCACCTTCTGCATTAACATACCGGGTATAGGCATTGAGGGATACCTTGGAATCGATGACTAGATGTTTCACTTGCGGAAGATAAATAATTACGTCTGGGCGGCTCCTGCCCGTCTCGGTGTTGAAGCTGACTTCGCGACGATATTCTTTACCGGATCTCAATCCTGAACGATCCAGGATATTTCCCAATACCATTTCACCCCAGTTCCCCTGCATCTTGGATTGGCCTTTAAGTGCTGTTGCCAAACCATGAGCCTCCTCGGTAATCTGCCGATTTAAGTCTTTCAACTGATTTAGCTCTGCCTTTAAGGTTGCTTGTTGCTTTGTATCCTCAAGATGAATATCTTCAACCTTAGCTTTGAATTCATGAAGTTGTGTTTTCAATGGTCCAAGCAGCGCGCCTATGTTGGTTTGATTTTGCTCAGTAAAACGCTTGCTTTTGTCTTCCAGAATTTCACCGGCCAGGGACTTGAACTGATTTGAAAGCTGCTCGCGTGCATCATTCAATAATTGCAATTTTTCTGGTGACTGCTTGCGCTCAGCTTCCAGTGTCGCGGTGAGCTCAGATTTTTGCACACTCAAATTCTTGATGTCCTGAGTTAGTAACTCGTTTTGCTCTTTCAGATTGTCGCGTTCCTGCTGAAGTTGCGCAATATGCTCCGCTTGTGACGTAATGGTCGAGTTAACGGTACCCACCTTTTCACGAATATCTGCGATGGATTGGTTAAGTTTGATTATCTCTTGATTTGTCTTTACAAGATCAGTCTCAAGTGTAGGAACACGGCCCGCGCGTTCGGCCAATTGCGCACACTCATTGCCCGCATCAGCAAGCTGATCGCGCAAGAGATTTGCTTGCTCTTGCAGATTGGCGAGCTGTGTGTCGAGATGCATTGCTTCTTCCTGTGAGGCGATCAAACGTGCATTAAGTGTGGCAATTTCAACCTGGCTTTCACTTTTTACCCGAAATTCTGCAGCAGAAGTACGGGCATGCAAAATCAACCAACCAACGCCTGCGCCAACTAATAATCCAATAAACAGTGAAACAAAACTATACATTGGTAGATCCATGAACCCTGTTTCCCTTACTCGTACGAGTATTAAACGCCATGATCCGATAGGTGAAGTTTTTCAATTATAGCCATCCGGGATTACGTTTGATGTATCAACGGAATGTTGCACATCCTACTAACCTAAATTGTTCATACCGTAATGGTGAATTACAAAGTACCCATTGGGGATAGTGTTCCAGTTATCTAAACACAAACTTCGAAAATTAATGACTATTTGTCTTAGCTCTACTATCAATTCTACCCCAGAACAATTCTAATTTATCCAGCTGCCAACTACACATAATTTGTGCTAGCTGAACGGGCAACGGCTTCAATTAAGCGACACTCAACATGCTTAGCAGGTAGGGATAAACCGGACACGAAGTAGTTTGTGTTTCGTATTTAGTATGTCCATGGTTACAGTGAGTATCATGGACTGAGAGAAATTGGTCGATTCTTGAAACGCTCTCCGAGCACCATTTCAAAAGAGATTGCACGGGATTGGGATGCGAGCCTAGCTCCTCCGCATGCTTCAACTTATTAAGCTATTGATCCGGCCACGTTTATCCGTGAATCACGATGCATATTTTACTCGTGAATCTTGAAAGTATTTTTTGACGCGTTCAGGTGAGTTTTCTAGCGTTTTCATATGCTCGGTTGCTGCCGCCTTTAACTTTGCTTTTGTGCGTACTGG
>QFXJ01000009.1 GCA_003402375.1 Candidatus Nitrotoga sp. CP45 | reverse complement strand
CTGCATAGCGCTTGATCGCTGCGTTTACGGCATACCAACTGAGACCACAGTGTTCAACTATTTGCATGACTGGCATTCCCTTGCGGTGCATGCGAATAACTTGCTTGCGCCTCTCGTGGAGCACCTCCCTTGTTTGTTTTCTTGCGTCGTCTTTTTCCATACGCAATGATACATGTCTTGCTCAAAAAAATCACGGATAATTCGTGCCGAGTCTATAATATAGTTGCCTGCTGGTGAGTTAGGTATACTTCTTCAGTTGTGCTCCTTTTGCTGGGTCGTTCAAGTAGCTCTGGTATTAAGGCAGCAAGGCACCTAAATTCATTTATAAAAGTTGTACTTCATAGTTGAATCCGCCCTATTTTGATGATGTCATAACCAAATAAACTGGCCACGCAGCGCCTATACAAATGACAATGTAGTGAGGTCAATTTCCACTAACAGATTATTTTTGCTATAATCCACGCAGTTTTCCAGATGGGCCTAGGCCCATTTTTTATTTGTGGGCACGATCATGGATGTAGCGAAATTAGTGGAAATCACGGTGACTGGCTTGGGGTATGAGTTGGTTGACTTTGAATTATCTGGCCGAGGCTTGATGCGAGTGTTGCTAGATCAGGCAGGTGGAATTGCGGTGAAAGATTGTGAATTGGTCAGTCATCAGTTGACACGTTTGTTTGCGGTAGAGGGTGTGGATTACGACCGCCTTGAAGTCTCCTCTCCAGGATTGGATCGGCCAATTAAGAAAGAAGCTGATTTTATACGCTTTTGCGGTAAGAAGGTGCGGTTGAAATTGCGCCTGCCCCTGGCAGGCCGCAAGAATTTTATCGGCATTCTCAGTGGTTTTCAGCATGGTGTGTTGCAACTGGATGTGGATGGCAAAGAGGTGTTGATTGAGTTATCTAATTTGGATAAGGCACACTTAGTGCCTGCATTTTAATGGCGTGACCGTTTGTTTGAAGTGAACAGTTTGCTTAAATTAAGCGTGTTTGAAATTTTCTTTACGCGAATATATATAACAAAAAAATGTTTGTCTTGCCCAGTATGTATAGAGAGCAGTGTGACTGCTTATGTCACCTAGCTGAAATAAAATTTAACATGGTAAATGTTAAATATAAAAAATAAGCGAGTGAGTACATTAGGTTAGAAAACATTCGAGTAGGCTGGAGATAGTGATGAGTCGTGAAGTTTTATTATTGGTTGATGTGTTAGCGCGTGAGAAAAATGTGGACAGGGCGATCGTGTTTGGTGCGCTGGAGTCTGCTTTGGCGTCCGCCACCAAGAAGCGTTTTACTGAGGAGTCTGATGTGCGTGTCAGTATTGACCGCAATACTGGTGAGTATGTGTCATTTCGTTGCTGGCAGGTAATGGATGATGAAACGTTTGAAACGCCTGATTTGCATATCAAGCTTAGCGAGGCCCGGAAACGTAATCCGGATATTCAATTGGAAGAGTTTGTTGAAGAGCCATTAGAATCTATCGATTTTGGACGTATAGGTGCACAAGCAGCCAAACAGGTGATCTTTCAGAAAATTCGTGACGCTGAGCGGGAACAGATTCTGAACGATTTTATGGAGCGCAAGGAGCATTTGATTTCTGGTACGGTGAAACGCATTGAACGCGGTAATGCCATCGTCGAATTTGGTAAGATTGAAGCGTTGCTGCCGCGTGATCAGATGATCCCAAAGGAGAATATGCGTGTGGGTGATCGTGTGCGTGCGTATTTATTGCGTGTGGATCGTTCAATACGTGGGCCGCAAATTACCCTGTCGCGTATTACGCCTGAATTCTTGATTAAGTTGTTTGAGCTTGAAGTTCCGGAAGTTGAGGAGGGGTTGCTGGAGATAGTTAGTGCGGCGCGTGATCCAGGGGTTCGCGCAAAGATATCGGTACGTTCCTACGATAAGCGGATAGATCCGATTGGCACTTGTGTGGGTATGCGTGGTTCGCGTGTGCAGGCTGTAACCAATGAGTTGGCGGGTGAGCGCGTTGACATTGTCTTATGGTCAGAAGACCCCGCTGCCAGTGTGATTAATGCTTTGGCTCCGGCTGACGTGACCAGCATTATGGTGGATGAAGACAATCACAGCATGGATGTGGTGGTTGAAGAAGATAATCTTGCTCAGGCTATTGGTCGAAATGGACAAAATGTTCGCTTGGCTAGTGAATTGACAGGATGGGAACTTAATATCATGACCAAGGAAGAATCTAGCCAGAAGAATGAGCAAGAATTTTCCAAAGTGCGCGATTTGTTTATGAGTAAGCTTGATGTGGATGCAGAGGTAGCAGATATTTTAGTCCTGGAAGGTTTTAACACATTAGAAGAAGTAGCTTATGTGCCACTGAACGAGATGTTGGGCATCGAATCACTTGATGAGGCAACAGTGAATGAGTTACGCAGCCGTGCGCGTAATGCTTTGTTGACTGCAGCAATTGTCAACGAAGAGCAGGTGGAGCATAACATTGAGGATTTAGTCAAGCTTGAAGGTATGGACGAGCAAACCGCGCGTGTCTTGGCAAGCAAGGGGATTGGCACGCAAGAACAACTTGCTGATTTGGCCGTGGACGAACTGGTAGAGCTGGCGGGTGTGGATGAAGAACGTGCAAATCGGTTGATTATGGTTGCCCGCGCTCCTTGGTTTGCCTAATGGAGTTGGTATAAGGTAATTTGTTAACCCGGACTTTTCATAATTTGCATGGTTTATATCCAATAAAATTGGATATAAACTTTAAAGGGTTAATGCGGTCTTTTGTGCGTAACCGATAGAACAAAATCTTGCTTGGCAAAGACTTATTGATACGGACAGGCAAAGTTTGACGTGAGAGATGCCATCACTGTGCAGTTTGACTAGCAAATAAGTTCAAACTGATCCTGGCCGGATCAATAACGTGGGCGTAAATTAATTATGAACCGGTCTGGCTATTGGTTTCTGTTGAGTATTGAGTGCTATCAGTCTCAAATTTTGGGGATTAAGGGGTGGTGATGGGAAAAATGAATGTAGCGCAGTTTGCTGGTGAGCTTGGCTTGCCAGTTGGATTGCTGCTTGAACAATTACAGGCGGCCGGTGTTGCCAAAAAGCAGGAATCGGATAGCATATCTGAACAGGATAAAGCGCAATTACTCGAGCATCTCCACAGCGCGCATGGTAATGGCAGTGAGAAAAATAAAAAAATTACACTGACTCGCCGCGAAACTACGGAGATCAAGAAGGCGGATAGCACGGGCAGGGCTCGCACCATTCAAGTTGAAGTGCGCAAGAAGCGCGTGGTTGCACCAATCACGGCTGTCCAGGTAGAAAAGCCAGCTGCCGCTGTTGTGGTAAAGGTCGCGCCTGTGCAGACTGTATTAAAGACATCAAAAGCAGAAATATTGGGCGAGCAGGAGATTGCTCTGCGTACTGAAGAGGCACGTAATCAGGCAGAATTAGCTTCACGTCAGGCCGCCGAAGTCCAGGCCAAAAAAGAATATGCCAAACGCAAAGCGACGCCAGTTGTTGAACCTGTGGTGCCGCCCGTTAAAGTAGTAACAGAAACAAAAGTGGTTTCAACTGCCGAAGTGGTGGCAATCCCTGTTGCTCAGCCTGATTTGGTCGAGGGCACGTTGCATAAACCTATGCCCAAGCCTGGTGACAAGGTCGTTCGGCCTACACCCAAAAAAGGTGTTAAAACTACTGCTCCAGACAAAGTCAGTCCATGGCCCGAGGCTGGCCACAAGAAGCGGCCACCCGCAGTCATTGATGCACGACCTGGCGGCTGGACGGCTGGTCGTGGAAACGCTAGTCCACGCCATCATGCCAAGCATGCCAAGCAGGAAGAAACTGCCCAGCATGCTTTCTCCCTGCCGACTGAACCAGTCGTGCATGAGGTCATGGTGCCAGAGACGATAAGTGTCGCTGAATTAGCGCAGAAAATGTCAATTAAAGCCATCGAAATTATTAAAGCGCTAATGAAATTAGGTTCCATGGTGACCATTAATCAGGTGTTGGATCAGGAAACTGCAATGATTGTGGTGGAGGAGTTGGGGCATATTGCTAAGCCAGCCAAGGCGGACGATCCTAGCGCTTATCTGACAGAATCTGAAGAGCATAAGAATGCTCCTCTTGAGTCGCGTGCTCCGGTAGTTACCGTTATGGGTCATGTTGATCATGGTAAGACCTCATTGCTGGACTACATCCGTCGAACCCGTGTAGCCAGTGGCGAAGCAGGCGGCATTACGCAGCACATCGGCGCTTATCATGTGGACACCCCGCGCGGCATGATTACTTTTCTTGATACACCGGGCCATGAGGCATTTACAGCAATGAGGGCACGCGGCTCAAAAGTGACTGACATTGTGATTTTAGTGGTGGCAGCTGATGACGGTGTAATGCCGCAGACCAAAGAGGCAATCCACCATGCCAAGGCAGCCAACGTGCCTATCGTGGTAGCGGTGACTAAGATTGATAAGCCTGATGCTAATTCCGAACGCGTAAAACAAGAATTGGTTGCAGAGGGTGTAGTGCCGGAGGACTGGGGCGGCGATACTATGTTTATTGAAGTGTCTGCAAAGAGTGGGCAAGGTATTGATTCTTTGTTGGAAGGCGTACTACTGCAAGCTGAATTGTTGCAGCTCACCGCACCTAAGCTAAGTTTGGCTAAAGGGATTGTGATTGAAGCTAGGTTAGACAAAGGTAAGGGGCCCGTGGCGACCATATTGGTTCAGTCTGGCACCTTGAAGCGAGGCGATGCGGTATTGGTAGGCGTAGTATCCGGACGCGTACGTGCCATGTTGGATGAGAATGGTAGAGCAATAAGTGAGGCAGGGCCGTCGATACCAGTGGAAGTTCAGGGTCTATCTGAAGTGCCTATTGCTGGTGAAAGCGTGCTAGTGCTTTCAGATGAGAAAAAAGCACGTGAAATTGCGTTGTTCCGTCAAGGTAAATTCCGTGCAGTGAAGCTGGCTAAGCAGCAGGCCGCTACGTTGGAGAATATGTTTGAACAGATGGCAGAAGGCGAAGTGCGTATGTTGCCATTAATTATCAAGACTGACGTACAGGGTTCTTGTGAAGCTATTGCGCATGCCCTGCAAAAACTATCTAACGATGAGGTCAAAGTTAATTTGATTCACAGTGCTGTGGGTGCAATTAGTGAGTCAGACATTAATTTGGCGCTGGCTTCTAAGGCAATCGCGATTGGCTTTAATATCCGTGCCGATGCTGCTGCGCGTAAGTTGGCGGAATCTGCCGGTGTAGATGTGCGTTATTACAATGTCATCTATGAAATGGTAGACGACATTAAAGCAGCTTTGTCAGGTATGCGGGCTCCAGAAAAAAAGGAAGTCATCCTGGGTATGGTGGAAATACGTCAGGTATTTGTCATTTCCAAGATCGGCACTGTAGTTGGTTGTTATGTGACCAATGGCATAATCAAACGTAATGCGCAGGTACGGGTACTGCGCAACAATGTGGTTGTACACACTGGCGAACTGGATTCGTTGAAACGCTTCAAGGATGACGTTAAGGAAGTGCGATCGAATTTCGAGTGTGGGCTATCGTTGCGTAACTTCAATGACCTTGAAGTGGGCGATCAGCTTGAAGTCTTTGAAATAATCGAAGTAGCACGCCCTCTAAATGCCTAGAGGCTATACCAGAACAGACCGAATAGCCGAGCAGATTCAGCGCGAGGTGGCTCAAATGTTACGCCTCGACGTGAAAGATCCGCGCGTGCGCATGATCACTCTCACGGGAGTTGAGGTAACTAAGGATTATTCCCATGCCAAAGTGTTTTACACGTCCTTGGACGGCGTAAGTGATACAGTGCAGCAAGGTTTGGAGCATGCAAGCGGTTATTTACGTAGCCAACTTGCACATTCGATGAAGTTGCGCATCACGCCGCAACTACATTTTGTTTACGATCCGACGATCGAACGTGGCGCGCATTTATCGCAGCTTATTGATCAAGCGGTTGCCAGCGATAAATCATTACACAGCCCGCTTAAAACTTCTTTGGATCACTTGTTAAAGGAGGGTGAAGCCGACTAGCTTCCTCCTAAGGTGGGTAGTGAAGGACGTTTCGAGAAGGTGCAATGACACGCATATTGCGTCCATTAGACGGTATTTTGTTATTCGATAAGCCCCTAGGACTCAGTTCCAATGTCGCCTTGCAAAAGGTACGCCGCCTTTTTCAGGCGGAGAAAGCTGGGCATACTGGTACACTTGATCCTTTAGCGACAGGTCTGTTGCCTGTTTGTTTTGGCGAGGCTACTAAGTTCACCAGCTCACTACTGGACGCGGACAAAACTTATTGTGCATTGATTCGGCTTGGTCAAACGACTACCACTGGTGATGCCGAGGGCGAAATTACCAGCGCTTGCGCTGTAGAGCTGGATAAAGAACAGGTATGCACGGTATTACGCAATTTTATCGGTGAAATTCAGCAGATGCCGCCTATGCATAGCGCCATCAAACATAAGGGAAAGCCACTATATGAGTACATTCGTAAGGGCGAAACTGTAATACGTGCAAGCCGTAGCGTGACCATACACGAGTTGGTATTGGAGCGCTTTGCGGGTGACGAGATGGAGATTACAGTGCGTTGCAGTAAGGGTACTTACGTGCGCACCCTGGCCGAGGATATTGGGTTGGCTTTAGGTTGTGGTGCACACCTGCAAGGATTGCGCCGTACAGCGATTGGTCAGTTTGGCCTTGAAGGTGCGCATAATCTGAACCAGATGGAGTCGGTAACCATGCTGGAACGAGAGGCATATATTTTACCGTTAGATAGTTTGCTGCAGGATCTACCCGTGCTTGATCTTGATGCGGCACAAGTGACCCGCATTGCCCAAGGGCAGCGGCTCGCTATCGAAGCAGCATTGCTGGACGGCAAAGTTCGATTATATGGAGCAGGGCGCTTCATTGGGGTGGCTGATCTCGTGGAACAGCGACTGACCCCAGTGAGATTGTTGTCCAGCGTGGCGAAAAGTGCCGCTTGCATAGAATAGGTTTTGACTCTACTTTAAGGTGTTTCTAATAGAGGTACTCGAGTAGAGGTGCTCGAAAAAATGAATCTGAGCGGGAATCTGTAAAGCTGTAAAGATTAAGCAAAGAGTATGCGTTAATTTATGAAATTTCGGACTAATTAACGTAGCATTGGATTACGTTTTTGTCCGAATAAACTTGAGCAACCGCCGCATTCAAGAGTAAAATGCGGCACTTTTTATTTAGTGGAGTGTGAATATTATGTCTATTACGGCAGCGCAAAAAGCGCAAATTGTGACTGATTACCAACGCATCAAAGGCGATACCGGCTCACCCGAAGTACAGGTTGCGCTAATGACTGCTCGTATTAATTATTTGACAGGTCATTTTAAGGAACACATAAAGGATCACCATTCTCGTCGTGGTTTGTTGCGATTAGTGAGCCGTCGCCGAAAGCTTTTGGATTATCTCAAGGGCAAGAATGAGGGCAGCTACCGTGCGCTGATTCAGCGTTTGGAATTGCGTAAGTAGTACTTTATAAGTGGGTCGCAAATGCGGCCCGCGTTGTTTTGGGTGCATTACCTAACTAAGGGTTTACCCTATGGCGCATTAGCGCCACGTCACGCACAGAGAGGCGAATTTTGAGTCACTACAAGAAAACATTAGCGTATGGCAATCATCAACTCACCTTGGAAACTGGGGAAATCGCACGTCAGGCTAGTGGAGCGGTCGTGGTTAGCCTGGACGATACAGTCGTTCTGGTCACCGTGGTAGGCAGGAAAGATGCCAAGCCGGAACAGGATTTCTTCCCATTGACTGTGGATTATCAGGAACGTATTTATGCTGCAGGCAAGATTCCTGGCGGTTTTTTTCGACGTGAGGGACGTCCTAGTGAAAAGGAAATTTTGACGTCTCGTCTGATTGATCGTCCGTTGCGTCCGCTGTTTCCAGAAGGTTTTTACAATGAAGTGCAAATCGTTGCTACGGTGATATCTTCTGATAATCAGATTGATTCTGATATTCCTGCCATGATTGGTGCCTCTGCTGCCTTGGCGCTGTCCGGTATTCCGTTTGATGGCCCCATAGGCGCGGCGCGCGTCGGCTATCTTAACGGTGAGTATGTACTCAACCCGACTGCAGAGGAGCTTACTCTATCCAAGATGGATCTAGTAGTCGCTGGTACGGAACAGGCGGTCTTGATGGTGGAGTCAGAAGCACAAGAGTTACCCGAAGAAGTTATGCTGGGCGCGGTTATGTTTGGTCATCAACAGATGCAAACGGTGATTCAAGCGATCATCGAAATGGCGGATGCAATTGGTGCACCGGATTGGGATTGGAATGCACCTGTGCATGATATTATGTTGAGCTCAAAAATCGCCGAACTCGCCGAAAGCAGCTTACAGCAAGCTTATGCCGTACGTGAGAAACAGGCGCGGACCAATCAAGTAAACGAGATTCGCACACGTGTTCTGGAAGCCGTGTCAGCATCGGAAAATGGTTTGGTGCCAAAAAATCACCTTAATGATTTGTTCCAAGGACTGGAATCCAAGATTGTGCGCGGCCAGATACTAAGCGGCGAACCCCGTATCGATGGTCGTGATACACGTAGCGTGCGTCCAATTGCCATACGCACAGGTGTATTACCACGCACGCACGGTTCAGCCCTGTTTACCCGTGGTGAAACCCAGGCATTGGTAGTGGCCACCCTAGGCACTGCGCGAGATGCGCAGAAAATTGATGCCTTGCAAGGTGAATATTTGGATCGCTTCATGCTTCATTACAATTTCCCCCCATATTCAACTGGCGAGACTGGTCGTGTTGGTACACCAAAGCGACGTGAAATTGGCCATGGTCGTTTAGCTAAGCGCGCCCTAGTCGCGACGTTGCCGAGTGAGGAAGAGTTCGGATATTCCATTCGCGTGGTTTCTGAAATCACTGAGTCAAATGGATCTAGTTCAATGGCCTCAGTATGTGGCGGTTGCTTGGCGATGATGGATGCCGGCGTGCCGGTCAAGACTCATGTGGCAGGTATCGCCATGGGCTTGATTAAAGAAGGTAATCGCTTTGCGGTACTGACAGATATTCTTGGTGATGAAGATCATCTGGGTGACATGGATTTTAAGGTGGCGGGATCAGAGCAAGGTATCACTGCACTGCAAATGGACATCAAGATCAATGGGATAACGCGTGAAATTATGCAAGTCGCCTTGAGTCAAGCGCGTGAAGGGCGGTTGCATATTCTCGATATCATGAAGCAGGCCATGCCTACGGTGCGTGAAGAGGTGTCGATACATGCGCCACGTATGATCAAAGTTAAGATCAACCCGGAGAAAATCCGTGATGTGATTGGTAAGGGTGGTGCTGTGATACGTGCCTTAACTGAGGAAACTGGTACTACTATTGATATCGACGATGAAGGCAACGTAACTATTGCCAGTATTAGCGGTGATGGGGGAATGCTGGCAAAAAAACGTATTGAGGATATTGTAGCCGAAGTTGAGGTAGGGAAAGTTTATGAAGGCCCGGTTATAAAACTGTTGGATTTCGGAGCGATTGTGAATATTATGCCTGGCAAAGATGGTTTGCTTCACATATCGCAAATTTCACATGAGCGCATAAATGTTGTGTCGGATGTCCTGAAAGAAGGTCAGATTGTAAAAGTTAAGGTGCTGGAGGCCGATGAGAAAGGCCGATTGCGCTTAAGCATGAAGGCTCTTGTCGTGTTAGAGCCAGAAGCTCCTGTTTCAAAGTAGTGAAATGACAAAGCCACTTGGTACGGGGCTTTGTTGTTTAGCGGTGTAAGATTGTGATCACATGCATGGCGGGCTCTCTTTCGCAGTTGGTCGTTACGAAAGAGACAATAAACCTGCACATGCATGTGCTATTTTGGAGCAGACAGTACGTTCTACTTTATTGAAATGCATCGGAGTTTTGAGGGGAGACCTCAGAGTCTGCCCCCAGTTTTTTCAATTGTTCACATTTTTATCCCATTCGATCAATGCATAAGCCGAATGATTATGTATTGATTCAAAATTCTCTGATTCAACTACATACGCTTCAATACGCTCATCTCGATTGAGCGCTGCCGCAACATCGCGCACCATATCTTCAACGAACTTGGGGTTATCATAAGCTCGTTCAGTGACAAATTTCTCATCTGGACGCTTAAGTAAACCATACAGTTCACAAGATGCCTGCTCCTCTGCATAACGCACTACGTCCTCTATCCATACAGAACGGCTGGTACGCACAGTAATAGTTACGTGTGAACGTTGATTATGCGCGCCCCGCTCAGATATTTTTTTGGAGCATGGGCACAGGCTGGTTACCGGCACTAATACCTTCATGGTGAAGCGGTATTGCCCATTATTAATTTCACCAATAAAGGTAACATCGTAGTCCAACAAGCTTTGTACGCCAGATACCGGGGCTGTTTTATTTATAAAATAAGGGAAGCTCATTTCGATATGGCCAGACTGGGCCTCTAATTTCTCAATCATCTCGCGTAGAATAATTTCAAATGACTCGACGGAAATTTCTCGTCCATGGTGGTTGAGTATCTCGACAAAACGAGACATGTGCGTGCCTTTGAAGTTATGTGGTAGGTGCACATACATATTAAAGGTAGCGATTGTATGTTGTACCCCCACGTTTTTGTCTTTCACTTGCACTGGATGACGAATACTTTTGATGCCGACTTTGTTAATCGCCAAGTGGCGCGTATCGGCCATATTTTGTACATCAGGAATAAGGATAGCCTGGGGAGAGTTCATGTTTGCGCAATGTAATAGCTAGAGAGATACAAGAATTCGAATAAATTTAATTACATTAATATTGTCTGTAGCGTTATCAGACGATACCTTACTAATATAGACTACCTACTACCAAAAATAGGCAGGTTAACGCCGCCTGGATGCAGACAGAAAGTCGTCTAACCGCATTAAGTTAAATGCACATCAATCAAAGCATTTAAGATCATAGACAAAAATTCAATACGACAGACATAAAATAAAACTTTGTGGATTCCCCTGGAAGACCAGGGGATTACCTCATAAAATTACCTTTTAACTCGGTTGCTTGACTACACGTAAATAAGGTTTAACTGTTTTCCAACCTTCTGGGAACATTGTTTTCGCATCATCATCAGATACCGAAGGTACGATAATTACGTCATCGCCATCTTTCCAATTAACAGGAGTAGCGACTTTATATCTGGCGGTTAACTGCATGGAATCCAGAACACGTAAGATTTCATCAAAATTTCGACCTGTGGACATTGGGTAGGTAAGTGTTAGTTTAATTTTTTTATCTGGGCCGATAATAAAAACTGAGCGAACAGTTGCATTAGTAGCGGCAGTACGCCCCTCAGATGTACCCGTCTCTTCAGCGGGTAGCATGTTATAAAGCTTCGCTACAGTTAAATTCTCATCTCCGATCATAGGGTAATTAACAGCATAACCTTGTGTTTCTTGAATATCTTTTGCCCATTTTTCATGGTTATCTACTGGATCGACGCTTAATCCAATTATTTTGCAGTTCCGTTTTTTAAATTCTGGCTCTAGTTTTGCCATGTACCCTAGTTCAGTTGTACATACTGGCGTGAAATCCTTTGGATGAGAAAATAATATTGCCCAGCCGTTGCCAATCCACTCATGAAAATTGATGGTACCTTGCGTTGTGGGGGCAGTAAAATTTGGTGCTTCATCATTAATCCGTAGTGACATGGCCAATCCTCCGTTTATATTAAAAATCGTGTCGTGATATCACTTGCTACTACCTATTGATTACACACGTATTGTTTGCAATAAAATATATTTATAGCTCGTGGTTTGTGTGCTTATCAAAAGTATACTTAATATTCATTTGATTTTATTTATATATATTTGTCGAGATCCATAAATTAGCTTAACGTTATCTTTATAAATTACAAATCCTCTAGCAATACAATGCTTAAATTTATAACGACATTTTTTGACGAATTGAGGCAGCGATGCCTGTTGCGTCCAAACCGCACATAGCCAACATTTTTTCTGTCTCTCCTTGTTCCAGAAAGCTATCTGGTAAGCCAAGTTGGAGTAGCGCGTTTGTCATACCGTGTTGTTGCAAACATTCCGCCACCGCGCTACCCGCACCGCCTTGGATAGTGTTTTCTTCTACAGTTACAAGCAAAGCATGCTCGCGTCCCAAATGCAACACCAGCTCTGTATCCAGAGGTTTAACAAAGCGCATGTTAGCAACTGTGGCATTGAGAGAGTCCGCAGCGTCAAGAGCTGGGCCAAGCATAGAACCAAAGGACAAAATTGCTACTCCTGAGCCCACACGACGTACTTCACCCTTGCCTAAAGGCAGCGCCTGCATTTCCTTACGTGATGTAACACCCGGTCCATAGCCGCGTGGGTAACGCACAGCAGTCGGAGTATCCAGTTGGTACGCTGTGTATAACAGTTGGCGGCATTCGTTTTCGTCAGAAGGTGCCATCACTGTCAGGTTGGGGATGCAGCGCAAAAAACTTAGGTCAAAACTACCCGCATGCGTTGCACCATCAGCACCGACCAGTCCGGCACGGTCTATTGCCAGCAGTACCGGCAGGTTTTGAATCGCGATATCGTGTATTAGCTGATCATAAGCTCGTTGCAAAAAAGTGGAATAAATCGCCACTACCGGTTTGTAACCTTCACATGCAAGCCCGGCGGCGAAGGTCAGTGCATGCTGCTCAGCAATACCTACGTCAAAATAACGTTGTGGAAATTTTTTTGAAAATTCAACCATGCCGGAACCCTCGCACATGGCAGGGGTAATGCCTACTAAACGCTTATCCTGCTCTGCCATGTCGCACAACCATTCGCCAAAAACCTGGGTGTAGGTAGGCTTGCTGGCTTGCCCTTCAATATTTCTCTGGACAGGTTTGGTAACAATGCCTTGCTCTGGATCAAATTTTCCCACGCCATGATAGAGCAGGCAATCTTCCTCTGCATGAGTGTAGCCTTTGCCTTTTTGCGTAACAACATGCAGAAATTGCGGCCCTTTGAGCTGACGTATGTTACCAAGAGTGGTGACTAAGGTATCAAGATCGTGCCCATCAATAGGGCCAATGTAATTGAAACCAAATTCTTCAAACAACGTGCCCGGCGTAACCATGCCTTTGACATGCTCCTCGGCACGCTTAGCAAATTCAAGTACTGGCGGCATGCCTTTCAGCATTTTTTCGCTACCACGCCGCATGGCAGAATAAAAACGTCCTGACATCAATTTGGCAAAATAATTATTGAGCGCACCCACTGGCCTCGAGATGGACATGTCATTGTCATTGAGAATCACCAACAGGTTAGTATTCATCGCACCAGCATTGTTAAGCGCCTCAAATGCCATGCCACCGCTCATCGCGCCATCACCAATGATAGCCACCGCACACCGATCGCTTCCATCAATTTTCGCCGCCACCGACATTCCTAGGGCTGCGCTGATCGATGTACTAGAGTGAGCGGTGCCGAAGGCATCGTAGGCACTTTCAGCGCGATTAGGGAAACCTGAGATACCACCTGCCATGCGCAGGGTTTTCATCGCTTCGCGGCGTTCCGTCAGTATCTTGTGTGCGTAGGTTTGGTGACCCACATCCCACACTAGCCTGTCATATGGTGTATTAAAAACGTAGTGCAATGCGATGGTTAACTCTACCGTACCGAGATTGGAAGATAGGTGACCACCCGTTTTACTCACAGACTCCACCAAGAACTGGCGTAATTCATTCGCCAGTTGAGGCAACTGCTTGCGATCCAATAAACGCAAGACTTCCGGGGTATTGATGGTATTGAGCAGCGAGACCATCAAAATTTTCTTAATAAAATAAAATTAGCCATCTCACATAGGCGACGTGCTGGCTCGCCGAAGTCCGCCAGAGCTTCCAATGCTTCGTTATGCAATTCCGCCGCCATCTGCTTAGCTGCCTGCACGCCGAGCAGCGTGACATAAGTAGGCTTGTCTTGTTTGGCATCCTTACCCGCAGTTTTGCCTAAAGTGAAAGTGTCCGCCTCACTATCGAGTACATCGTCCACCACCTGAAAAGCCAATCCGACGCACTTGCCGTAGCGATCAAGCCTAGCCAGTTCCACCTCTCCCAGCGCAGGCCCACATTGCGCACCGAGTAAAACAGCAGCGCGAATCAACGCGCCCGTTTTATGAATGTGCATGAACTCAAGTTCCGGCACACTCAGCTGGTTGCCCACACTCGTCAAATCAATCGCTTGTCCGCCCGCCATGCCACGCGATCCAGATGCTGTAGCCAATAGCTTGATCATAGCCAATTGTTGCACGGCATCATTACTAAGTTGATGCTCGGTCAGCAACTGAAACGCCAAACTTTGCAAACTGTCGCCGACCAGCAGCGCAGTGGCCTCATCGTACTCAACATGACAAGTGGGTTTACCTCGTCGAAGCACATCGTTGTCCATGCATGGCATGTCGTCGTGTACCAATGAATAAGCGTGAATCAGTTCGACGGCAGCAGCGACTATGTTGACACGTATGCTGTCTGCCCTGACCAAATCACCTGCAGCAAAAGCCAACAGCGGGCGCACACGCTTACCACCGTTCAATACACTATAGCGCATGGCTGCGTGCAGACGCTGCGGAGCAATATTCGGTTGTGGCAATAACTGTTGTAACTGATCCTCGAAACGGCTCTGGTAGGAACTCGCCCAAATTTGAAAATCAATGCCAAGCATCTTAGGTCTAGTCATCTTCTCGCTTGGTAAAATCACTCGCACTAGTAGGATTGGTAGAAAAATTTTGTAGCGTGCCTTCTTCCAAAATACGCACTTGCTGCTGCGCATCTTCCAAACGGCCTCGGCAAATCTTTAACAGCTCGGCACCGCGCCGGTAAGCTGACAACGAGTCTTCCAACGACAGCTTGCCTATCTCCATATCAGCGACTACCTGTTCCAGTTCGGCCAATGCTACCTCAAAGCTGGGTGTTTTTTGGGATTTTACTGCCATGTATGTACATTCCATTTGCTAAAGTTGCGGCGTATTTTACCTTAACCTGAATCTTATGGTCTTTTCGTCACGAAATGCTTTAAGTCAGCGACCAATATTTTTTAATATAGTCTTATTAAACCTGTTTATTCTCTTGAGTCATATCCATTCCGGATTAGCCATAAAACTCAGCAGGTTCTCTAGTGAGCCTGCTGATCTTAGCTATGCCATCACCACACACCATAATTACGAATGCTGCAGGTTATCAAGTTCGCTGTTCTTAAAGATCCATTCTAAATACTCAGCTTATTTTCGTTCTTTAAGTAAGTCACGAATTTCCGTGAGGAGCACCTCCTCATTTGAAATTTTTGGTAGTTCTGCCGGTTTCTCTTCTGCTTCCCTCTTTAATGAATTGATGCCTTTTATTGCTACAAATATTGCAAAAGCAATAATCGCAAAATCAATCATCGACTGGATGAACTTCCCGTAGCTGATCACAACAGCTGGTGTTCCCTCTCTAGCTTCCTGAACGGTGAACGCCAAACTGGAAAAATCAACTCCGCCTAAGAGAACTCCAATTGGAGGCATAATTATATCGCCCACAAAAGACGAGACAATTTTACCAAATGCAGCTCCAATAATAATGCCTACGGCCATATCGATAACATTACCCTTGACGGCAAACTCCTTAAATTCTTTCATCATGCCCATAGTACTTCTCCTCCATATTAAGGTGATTGAATATATTACCATTGTGACCTAGAGCTCAATTCCCATCAGTTTTACCATGGATACCTCCGTTTCTTAGGTTTGACTGTCTCTAAAAGTGGAATAAGGTGTCACGGAAGAATGGAATAGTATCAAGTGCATATTATTCGAGGGTTCGCGTGTCCTGGGTGACGTCATCGACATTGGGGAAGCGGCCTGGCGTTTATAGGCGCTTGGCAGACATCCCATTTACGAGAGTGAGCTAGACGACGTACCCGATGTGACGCCACATTCCAAATTGAATGATGGAGATAATTATGGTGCAACGCAAGCAAAAAATCAGTACCAAATACGGGGTTGACGCGGTTGCGATGGAATCCAACGGGCGTGTGGTTCCCTTTTTTCGAGCTTCTGGAATCGCGTGGTTTCAAAGTATTTCTGGTCAGCGCGCGCCACACTCAAAATGTCTCGGGCCGCAAATCCGAACCTACGGTTTGCTTCGCGGCGCATTCGTCATACTGAAGTCGTGTGCGTATTGCGCTCTTTGTGGCGCCAGCGCGGGATGCTTGTGAGAAGCCAGGTACGCATGTGCGGCACATGCAGGTACTAGAGAGTTGGGAGGTATTTTTTAAGAGAGTCCAGCTTCTGTGAGAATGATGAACCGTACTATTGGTTGATTGACTCTTTAGGCGCTTGCATTGTTTTTTCGGGTACAGGTGATAATATCGTCACCGTAATACGGCGATTTCGCGCGCGCCCTTCTGCGGTGTCATTGGATGTAACTGGATAGTTGGCGGCAGAGCCTATTGCTTTTAAATGCTTTGACATTAATCCATGTTCGATAAATAAGCGCACTACGCTACTGGCACGTGCCGAAGACAATTCCCAATTGGAGGGAAATTGTTGAGTGTTAATGGGGGTGTCGTCGGTATGTCCTTCAACCTCAATGGCTAGATCGACTTGTTCTAGTACTTTCGCTACTTCGGCCAGGGTTTTTATTGCGCTGCCTTGTAATACTGCATCCCCTTGATTAAATAGAGCGCTAGCATTAATTTCTAGTGCTACACCACGATTGGTCTGCATGACGCTGACTTGGCCATTTTTAACCAGTTCGGTCATAACTTGATTGATTTTTTTGGCGATGTCCTGCATGGCTTCTTGTTGTTGTTCAGCTAACTTGGCGTTCCTTCTATCTACCAGAGATTTCAGCAATAAGTCCTGTTCGTTGGTTGGAACAATTGCTTCAGGTTTAGTTTTTTGTTTACCAAATGCGGAAGTGAGTGAAGCACTGAACATTTGATATTTACTCTCATTCACCGAAGAAATTGCATACATCACCACAAAAAAAGCAAATAGTAGCGTAATGAAATCTGCATATGAGATCAGCCAGCGATCATGGTTTTCATGGTTTTCATGGTCTTTATGTCGTACCCGGCGTACCATGGCTTAAGGAATAAATCCCTGCAACTTGTTTTCGATGAAACGTGGATTTTCGCCACTGGCGATGGCTGTCAGTCCGTCTACTAAAATTTCACGCATTACTACTTGTTGCAGAATCAACATTTTTAATTTATTTGCCATGGGTAAAAAAACTAGATTTGCAAGCGCCACACCGTAAATGGTAGAAATAAATGCAACCGCAATACCCGCTCCCAGCTTTGACGGTTCGCCAAGGCTTTGCATGACGTGAATCAGTCCAAGCACAGCACCTAAAATACCGATCGTCGGCGCATAACCTGCTGCTGATTCCCATACGCGCGCAGACTGGAATCGCAATTGTTCATATGTATGATTATCTATCTCCAGAACTTCCCGAATTTTCTCCGCACTGTTGCCATCTACCAGCATTTGAAGTCCCTTTTTTACAAATGAATCGTTGCTTCTGGCAATTTGTGGCTCCAGAACAAGCATTCCATCCTTGTGTGCCAGTCTGCTCCAAGCGGTAATCTGATTAATCAATTTTTGTGGGGATAACTGTGGTGTAACGAATACCCAACGACCCATTTGGATACCTGTTACAAAAACATTTAGTGGGCTTTGCAGCATCACGGCGCCCAAAGTACCGCCGAACACGATGAGAAAAGCTGCGCCCTGAAAAAGAATGGAGAGCTCACCACCTTCAAGTAATTGCCCGCCTAAGATACCGCCTATGCCAAGCAATAGGCCGACTAAGCTAAGCTTGTCCATTAATGCCCTTTCAACGAGCTGCGCAAACGCGCTACCGCTTGGCTGTGCAATTGGCACACGCGCGATTCGCTTACACCCATCACCTCACCGATTTCGCGCAAGTTCATATCCTGCTCATAATGCATGCCCATCAATATGCGCTCACGTTCCGGCAAATTTCCAATTGCCGCAATCAATGCTCCGCGAAAACGTTCATCCTGCAACACTTCGAGCGGATTGGCATCACTATCAAAATCATAACGCTCAAAAAAATCTTCTTCGCCTTCACTGTGAAAATCCTCGTAATACACTAACTGTGCGCCACGCGATGTGAACAACATATGCTGATATTCGGTCAGCGGCATGCCTAATTCCTGGGCAAGCTCCGTTTCATTTGGTGGTTTACCCAAGCGTTGCTGTAGTTTGCTAATCGCCGCTTCAATTCGGCGCATATCGCGGCGCAAGCTGCGCGGCATCCAGTCGGCTTGGCGCAATTCATCCAGCATCGAACCGCGGATACGCTGCGAGGCATAAGTTTCAAACTGCGCGCCACGCAACTCATCGTAGCGCCCAGCTGCTTCTAAAAGCCCCATCATGCCAGCTTGTATGAGGTCATCTACTACGATGCTGCTGGGCAATCGCAGCATCAAATGATGCGCAATACGCTTCACTAGCGGCGCATATTCTTTGATGCATTGCTCCTTGTCGCTTAATCCGCTTGCTGTGTACATAATATTGGTTGTTGAATTTACATTGATTATGAAAGGTGTAGCTGTAGCAGCCGTCATTCTCGTTTCGATAAGCTTAAAACAGGCTAGTTTTGGTGAAACGTAATGTTCAAAATTTAAAATACTTTTTTAAAGTTCGCAACCCCCTGTTTTTACGGAAATGACTAGGTTAATTCAAATATGGCATATGGTAAATTCTAACGCTATATTCCAATGAGATGAACACTTACTACTAAATTTAATAAACGTTATCACATCAAAACGTTGTTTGATTTACAAGGATGCGCCTCATGATGATCTTCAATAATTCGTATGCACCCTAATTCAATGTACATACCTGCTTAATCAATCGCTGCATAATATGGGGCATACTGCCTGATTCCTCGCATTCGGTAACGGGTAACAACATCAGGTTACGCCCCAGTTCGCCAAATGCTTGCGCAGAATGCGCATTAGGGAACAAATCAAGAACTGGGCGGCATAATTGTGTCGCGCGTTTAAGCTTTTCATCAAATGGAATATAACCTAGATATTCCACGTAAACCTGCAAATGCTGGCGTGCCACCTGCGCCACGTTACTAAATACAAGACGTGCCGCCTGCTCATTGCATGCCTTATTAACTATAATCCCAAAGTTTTGGCGCCCATCCTGCATGGCCATGCGCTTGATCAAGGCATAACTTTCAGTGATAGCAGAGGCAGTGGAGTTCAACACTAGCATTAGCGGCTGATTAGGTGCCAGGCTATCTAAAATATCTGGCTTTTTATATGTCGCTGCATCCACCAGCACAACATCAACATCGCAGGATGCTTCCGCCAAGCTTTCCAGCAAGTGCTCACGTTCTTGTGCACACAATGTTGGCAGCGCTTGAATGGCACGTGCTACAGGCAGGATGCGTATGTTTTGCAGGCCGTCACTCAGCATAATCTCGCGCATCGTTTTTCCACGCCGTAAAGTGTGTAACAAATCATGATGTGATTTAAGCGCCAGCATGTTACTTACATTGTCGTTTGATTGGCTCCCGTCCAGTATGAGCACTTCTTTACCGGTGCGCGCCAAGGCCGTAGCTAGGTTTACTACTATACTGGTCGCACCGAAGCCAGTGCGGGCAGCGGTCACTGTGATAACACGCGTGGAAGTGCGAACTAACAGACGCCGCAAACCCTCTGCTTGATCAGTTATGCGTTCAAGTTGCATATTCCCCCCGCATTGCAGGTGCCGTACCCACTCCCGCCATCAGTGCAGGGAATTCCAGTTCATGCAAAGTGAATGGGGCTGTTTTAGCAGATTGTTTGAAGGCGCGATGTAACAGATATTCCATGTTCACTTCGTGTAAGTCTTCTGGCACACGTTGTCCGTTGGCGATGTAGTGCAGTGTCAATTTGTGACGCATTGCGACATCCAGCACCGTACCAAAGGTTACCGCTTCGTCCAGTTTCGTGGGGATGCAACCAACCACCCCGGCACCGTTGTACATGCATACCACATCATTTAGGGTGTCGCCGCTACTGGTGGCGTTCAGCAACAACAGACGCTGCACCCCAGTAGCATTGAACATTTCAGCTTGCGCTGCCATGCGACTATCGCGTTGCCCCATACCGATGGTATCAATCAGTACCAAATGTTTTTGCTTCAGGCCAGACAGGGTGAGACGTAAATCTTCGGTATCGCGCACCGCATGCACTGTCACACCAAGTATCTTGCCATAGATGCGCAATTGTTCATGTGCGCCAATTCGGTAGCTGTCGGTGGTGAGTAATGCTACCTTGTCTGCACCATAGCGAACTACCGCACGGGCCGCTAACTTTGCCGTGGTGGTGGTTTTCCCAACGCCGGTGGGACCTATCAGTGCAACTACGCCGCCGCGCACTATTAAATCTTCTTGTTTTGTGGCGATACGCAAGTTGTTCCCCAGTACCCGACGTACCCATTCCATATTGGCTGTAGCTGGCATCTTGTCAACGATCTGGCGTGTCAGTGCTGCGCTAAACCCTGCATTCAGCAGGCCGCGCAACATACGCGTGCGTTGGGGGTCACGCTGCTGTCTATCCGACCACGATAGACAGTCTACTTGTTCTTGCATCATGTTGCGCATGAATTTGATTTCACTGAGGATACCTTGCTGTTCCTGTTGCATTGTAGATATGGGTGATATTGCAGGTTCCGCCTTAGCTGGGACAGGTATACGCTCCTGAACAACTATTGCTGGCCGGACTGCCACGGGAGCCGGTTGTCTCGGCTCATGTGTCAACTGGGCAAATTCTGAGCCAGCCAGCGCCATAATCTCAACCCCACCATCCACCTTACGGTTAGATAGGATGACCGCATCAGCGCCCATTTCAATGCGTATTAATCGCAATGCATCACGCGAAGTTGGGGCCAAAAATTTTTTCATGTTCATGCTCTTCCTCCTACCATTGAAGTTACCCGTACCGCTTTGAAGCCGGGCACTTCGTCATGCGAAATAACTTTAAGTTGCGGCAATGCACGCTTCAGAAAACGTGCCAGCAAATCGCGTAACTGTCCCGGTACCAACAGCACCGTGGGTAGCCCTAATTGTTCTTGCAACTGTGCGGCAGTTCGTGCTTCACGCAGAAGCGTATCGGCCAATCCAGGTTCGATAGCTGAATTGCTGCCACCCGTTTGCATGGCCTGCATCAAGATATATTCCAGTTCTTTGTCCATGCCGATAACTTGCAATTCCTGCGCCGCAGGGTAGAACTGCTGCACGATGGCTGGGCCCAGCGCGACACGCACTAAGGCGGTAAGATGGTGTGCGTCCTGTGTTTGGGCGGCACACTCCGCCAACGTTTCCAATATGGTTCGCATGTCACGGATATGCATGCCTTCGTCGAGCAAGTTTTGCATCACTTTCTGCACTGTAGAAAGTGGCAGCAATTTAGGAATAAGGTCTTCGGTCAATTTGGGTGACAGCTTGCTCAAATGATCGAACAATTGCTGTAATTCCTGCCTGCCCAGTAGTTCAGCGGAATGGGTATGGATCAGATGGCTTAGATGGGTGGCGATAACCGTACTGGCGTCAACTACCGTATAGCCCATAGACTGCGCTTGCTCGCGCATCGCCGTATCTATCCAGATGGCAGGCAGGCCGAATGCCGGATCCTGCGTTTGAGTACCGGGTAACGTACCGCTGACGCTGCCGGGATTAATCGCCAGATGCATATTGGGAAAAGCATCGCCCGTGCCAATTTCAACTCCCTTCAGGGTAATACGGTAAGCATTCGGGCGCAGGTCAAGGTTGTCTCGGATGTGCACTGCAGGCGGCAAAAATCCGATGTCATGCGTAAATTTCTTGCGTATCCCCTTAATGCGTCGCAATAGGTCTCCGTCCTGTGCTTTATCAACCAGCGCGATAAGACGATATCCGACTTCCAGCCCCAGTATGTCCACTTGCGACACATCTTCCCAGCTAGCCTCATTGGTCTCTGATGGCGGTGCCACAATATTTGCAGGCTCAGGCTTTTGCTCGACTGTTTTGCTGCGCTGCATGATGAAATAAGCTAGACCGCCCAGAGCGCCAGCTAGCAACAAGAACGAGAAATGCGGCATGTTAGGAATCAGACCCAGCATGCCGATGATGCCCGCAGTTAAAACCAGCACCTGCGGTTGGCTAAATAACTGCCCTACGATTTGCTGGCTGATGTTTTCTTCAGTAGATACACGGCTTACCATCATGCCGGCGGCGGTAGATATAACAAGTGCCGGAATTTGTGCCACCAAACCATCGCCGATGGCCAGCAGGGTATAATTGTTGGCGGCAGTAGCTATGTCCAGGTTGTGTTGAAATACGCCAATGATTAACCCGCCGATGACATTGATAAAAATGATGATAATGCCCGCTA
Organism: Candidatus Nitrotoga sp. CP45; assembly: GCA_003402375.1. Lineage (GTDB taxonomy): Bacteria > Pseudomonadota > Gammaproteobacteria > Burkholderiales > Gallionellaceae > Nitrotoga. The sequence continues at coordinate 40,611 of QFXJ01000009.1, read as the reverse complement.
CCGCATCACCCCGCACGAACTTGCTGGCTCCATCCATTGAGCCATAGAAATCCGCTTCCTGCGAAATAGCCGCGCGCCGCCGCCGCGCTTCTTCTTCGCCAATCAGCCCGGCATTCAGGTCAGCGTCAATTGCCATCTGCTTACCTGGCATTGCATCCAATGTAAAACGTGCTCCAACTTCAGCGATACGTCCTGCACCCTTGGTAATCACCACAAAGTTAATCACCACCAGAATGATGAACACTACTATGCCGACGGCGTAATTACCGCCCACCAGGAAATGGCCAAATGCTTCGATCACCTTGCCCGCAGCTCCAGGGCCAGTATGGCCTTCCAGCAGCACCACGCGAGTGGAAGCCACGTTGAGCGAAAGGCGCAGCAATGTGGTAATCAGCAGGACGGTGGGGAATACAGCGAAATCCAGAATCTTGACGGTATGCATGCTTACCAGCAAAACCATGACAGCTATTGCAATATTGAAGGTGAACAAAATATCAAGCAGAATTGGCGGCAATGGCAACACCATCATCGCCAGAATCATCACAATCAGCGCTGGTCCAGCCATGCTGCGCAAACCAACACGCTTGATTAAATTTTGTATGGTTAGTAAGTTAATCATATAGATCCTTCCTCATCTGATGCGGGATCAAGTTGTGGCGGCACCGGTAAGTCATGTGGAGCATCCGGCATGACACCACTGCCTTGGCGATAACGGCGCAATTGATATACATAGGCCAACACTTCCGCTACGGCGTTGTAGAGGGCTTCGGGGATGGCCTGCCCCAACTCGGTGTGCTTGTGCAAGGCGCGCGCCAGTGGGGGAGCTTCAAGGATAGGCACATTATTCTGTATGGCAATTTCACGGATGCGTGCAGCGAGCAGATGGGAGCCTTTGGCGACTACGATAGGCGCACCCATCCCTTTTTCGCTGTAACTCAATGCGACGGCATAGTGCGTAGGATTGGTCACCACCACGTCGGCCGTCGGAATGTTCGACATCATGCGGCGACGTGCCATTTCGCGTTGCATGCTGCGAATTCGCCCTTTGACCTGAGGATCACCTTCTGATTCCCTAGCTTCCTGACGTACCTCTTCCTTGGTCATTTTCAATTTTTTGTTGTGTTCCCACAATTGAAAGGGGACATCCACTAACGCAATCAAAAGCATGCCACCCATAATAGTGGCGAAGCTTATCCATAACAGATAACCAAGATGGGGCAAGGCGGTAATTAACGGTTCCGCTATCAACATCATCACCGAATCTTTGTTGTGCCAAATAACCCACGCGCCGACCCCACCTACTACTAACGATTTGGCGATCGCCTTACCAAGTTCGACCAGGCTATTAACCGAAAACATGCGGCCTATACCTGCGATCGGATTGAGTTTCGAAAAGTTGGGCTGAAGTGCTTTTAAGCTGAATATCCAGCCATTAAGTAATAATGGAGATAGCGCGGCAGTAACAAGCAGCAACAATAAAATAGGCAGAAATGCCACTAAAGCTTCCAGTGACAATGTATGCAAACGTGGCAATAACAAATCGGTATTAAAAGCCAGTGTGGTGTCAAGAGTCAGGCCATCACGCAACAGTTTTGTTAATTGCGCAGACAGCGCGGAACCCATCAGCCATAGTCCGGCACCACCTGCAAAAAGTACTGAAAAAGTTGATAGTTCGCGCGAACGCGCTGCCTGACCTTCTTCGCGGGCTTGATCCAGGCGCCGCTGTGAGGGTTGTTCTGTTTTTTCGAGATCGCTGTCTTCTGCCATGATTTACTATTCCATTGACTGTAGTGATTATCATCAATCTGGGAAAACATAGCACAACGAATAAAGCGGGTTTTACGGTTTATTTCACTCTCTGAATGAGAAGGGAAGTCAATGCGTACAACCTGTAATGCGAGGAGATGTATATGCTCAAGAGTTGTAGTACGCTCTAATTGAATAATGCGGGCGTCCAGTCAAGTTAAGTTACAGCTATCTTAAATAGCCGTTTGAAAAGAGAAAAAATATACTTTGGACTATAATGTTTGAGTTAAATACTTTAATGTGTACCTAAACTTGATTTACACTTTTTTCGGGAATGCTTGGAACATATCAATTATCTTTAAGCAAGCGTCGCATTCAACTTGATTTACTTCATTTCGGCTTTTGCCTTGATAATTAAGCAGCACAGAATAATTAAGAATGTGATTAGAAAACGCTTAACGAGGAGCTCATTCCATTGGGTTGCGCTAACATTTTTGGCGTTACTGAATGGCTGCGCTATGGGCCCTGACTTCAAAAAACCTGAAGCCCCTCTTGCTGCCAGTTATTCTCCTCAACCCTTACAGCAGGACACTGCCGTGATACAAGGTCAAAGCGGAGAGTTACAAAAATATAATGTGTCAGCAACTATTCCTTTTGACTGGTGGACGATGTTTCATTCACCGCAAATTAATTCATTAATTCAACGGGCTTTTAAGGCCAATCCGTCTATTCAGTCCGCACAAGCAGCGCTGCGCCGGATGCAGCAAAATGTTATTGCGCAAGAGGGATTTTTTTATCCCACACTAGGTGCCAACTATTCACCATCCCGTAATAAACTTGCTGGTAACAATGGCGGGAATGCATTGGGTTTACAGGGAAATGGCCGGAGCATCCAAACCGGTTTAAATCCTGCGGGGCCCATATTTGTTGAACCAACTTATTACAATTATCACGTTGCGCAATTAACGGTGGGTTATGTACCGGACGTGTTTGGTGGTAACCGTCGGCAGGTTGAGTCTCTTCAAGCCCAATTAAATGCACAGCATTTTCAATTGGAAGCGACCTATATCACACTTGCTTCAAATGTGGTGGCGGCTGCCTTGCAGGAAGCGTCGCTACGCAGCCAAATTGCTGTGATGCAAAAAATTATTAATTTCTACAATGAAAATCTTGAGATTATGCGCAAACAGCTTAAGCTCGGATTTATAGCTGAGCTTGATGTGACGTTTCAAGAATCATTGAAGGCACAGGCGGAGCAAGCGCTCATCCCAATGAAAAAGCAGCTCGAACAAACCCGCGATTTGATTCGCGCCCTTGCGGGTAACCTACCCAATGAAGATGTACCAGAAAAATTTGAGCTTGCGTCGCTCAATTTACCGCAGGAGCTTCCATTAAGCCTTCCATCACAGCTTGTTGAACAGCGTCCTGATATCCGAGCTGCGCAAGAACAATTACATTCAGCCAGTGCGGAAGTCGGCGTGGCCATAGCCAGCCGGCTTCCGCAGTTTGCAATTACCGGTGCGATCGGAGGAATGGCATCAACTCCAAATTGGATGTTCCAGACAGGTGGTCCTTTTTTTTCGTTGCTCGGAAGCATTTCTAAAACGCTGTTTGATGGCGGGACATTGAAAGCTAAGGAGCGTGCCGCGAGAGAGCATCTGGTTCAGGCCAGTGCAGATTATCGAAATGTGGTGATTACTGCTTTTCAGAATGTGGCTGATACGCTGCATGCTATCCAGTCAGATGCTGATTTCTTGAAAGCCGCAGTACGGTCTGAACAAGCCCTGAAAGTAAATGCTGAGATTACCCGCAAGCAATATAAGTTGGGCTATGTCAGTTATCAAATAGTGGTGATAGCCGAACAAAGTCATCAGCAATCATTAATTAACCTGATCCAGGCTCAAACCAATCGCTTTGGTGATGCGGCAGCGTTATACCAAGCGCTTGGGGGAGGGTGGTGGAATCGTTCTGATGTTACAAGTAAGAACTGATTAACCATATTACTTGCCTCACCAAACGAGAAATATGCTTTATGATCAAATTAAATAAAAATTTATTACTGCTTCTTTCCGCCATTATTTTGGTGGTTATTGCTAGCTATTGGGGGTGGCATAAATTTAGCACTCCCAGCTTGGCTCCAAACCCAGGAAAATCTCCTGCCTCAAAGCCTTCTAACCAGTTACGGTTTGCAGAAAACGCCCCACAGTTATCATTTTTGAAAATAAAAACGGTTGAAGCGTTTCCTGAGCCTTTGGTGGAGCCACTTAACGGGCGGGTTGCTTACAATGACAATCATACTGCCCGTGTTTTCTCACCGCTTGCAGGCCGTGTTGTAAAAATAGCGGCCGAAGTAGGGGGGCAAATAAAAAAAGGTGACCACCTACTCGTTCTGGATTCACCTGATTTTGCTATAGCAACAGCCGATAACGTAAAGGCAAATGCAGATCTGCTACGCAAACAAGAAGTGTACGAACGCACTAAGCAGTTGTATCAAGTCAAGGGAATTGCCCGTAAGGAGGTAGAAGCTGCTGCGGCTGATTGGCAACAAGCACAAGCAGAATCCCAGCGGGCTAAGGCGCGGATGAAAAACTTGAATGCTGATTTGTCCGCTTTAGCGGGTCAGTTTATTTTACGTGCGCCAATAGATGGGACCATAAGTGAGCGTCAAGTCAATGCCGGCAGTGAAGTCAGGCCGGATGCCGTTAATCCATTATTTGTCATCACCGACCCTTATCATCTCTGGGTACAGATAGATCTACCCGAACGGCAGCTCGATAAAATAGACCTTGGCGATCTGGTTTCTGTTGAAGTCGATGCTTACCCTGGCGAAGTTTTTCAAGGTAAAGTGGCAGTTATCGGCGGGGCGTTGGATCCGTTCACCCGGCGTATACAAGTACGCTGTGAACTGGATAATCCACACCTCAAACTAAAACCGGAAATGTTTGCGCGCGTCACTCCCATTGCAAGTGAAAGATCAAAATTACCCCGTGTACCCAATTCATCCATAGTTACCGAAGGCTTGTTCAGTTTCATATTTGTAGAGCAGTCGCCGGGCGTGTTACAACGGCGCCGGGTTACGCTAAGCCTGCAGGGAAGCGAATATGCTTACGTCAAAGAAGGTTTGCAGGCAGGTGAACGTGTGGTCACAAGTGGAGCACTGTTACTTAATTCTGAACTCGGAACAACGAGTGATGCTGTACACAACTGAATGCCGGTTCTAATCAAATGTTAGAGAAGTTAATTACCTTCGCACTGCAACAGCGCGTGTTTGTGCTCGCGGGTATGTTTGTATTAATTATTGCCGGTTGGCAAGCCATCGAAAATCTGCCGATTGAAGCATTCCCTGATGTGCAGGATGTGCAAGTGCAGATTGTTACCCAAGCTTTGGGGCAAGCTCCAGAGGAAGTCGAGCGCAGCATAACGTTACCGATCGAGCGCGAAATGAGCGGCGTCCCACGCATGACACAATTGCGTTCTGTATCGATTACTGGCTTGTCAGTAATCACTCTAACCTTCTCTGATCGTACCGATGATTATTTTGCGCGCCATCAAGTGCTGGAAAAACTACAGAACATCAGCCTGCCTCCCGGCACACAGCCCAGTCTGGCCCCCCTCACGAACGCGGTGGGTGAGGTATATCGTTATGTGTTGGAAGTACCTAAGGATATGTCCCCTAGAGAGGTGCGCGCACTTCAGGACTGGGTGCTACGGCCCGCGCTACGCCAAGTTCGGGGGGTGGCAGATGTAGTCAGTTTCGGCGGTACGGTGAAAGAATATCAAGTTCGCATCAATCCTTTCCTTTTGCGCAAATTCAATGTAACCATCGATCAGGTAGCACAAGCTCTTGGTGTCAATAGTAACAATGGTGGTGGCGGTGTTCTGAAGCGAGGTGATGAAGCATTAGTAGTGCGCAGTATCGGGTTATTTAAAACCACGGGTGACATTGCGCGTGTAGTAATTATTGCCAAAGATGGCAAGACCGTGCTGGTTAGTGATGTCGGCGAGGTAACCATCGGTGATCGGCCACGCTCCGGCGTGGTGGCCTTCAACGATTACGATAACGTGGTGCAAGGTATTGTGCAGATGACCAAAGGGCAAAACGCCACCAGGGTTGTGGAAGCACTAAAAATTCGTATTGAAGAGTTAACAACTAAATTGCCACCGGGTGTAAAAATTGTCCCTTATTACGACAGAACTGACTTGGTGCGCCACGCAGTTCGTACTGTAAGCGAGAATCTGATTGTTGGCGCGCTATTGGTTATCGCCATCCTGATATTATTTTTGCGTAACTGGTATGCGGCGCTTGCCGTAGCGGTGATTATTCCATTGGCAATGTTGTTTGCATTTGTCCTGCTTGATCAGGGAGGTGTGTCAGCCAACCTGATTTCGCTTGGTGCGGTGGATTTTGGAATCATTATTGATAGTGCAGTCGTTTTGATAGAAGCGCTGATGGTCAAACTCGCTCTAGCCAAAATGGATGCATTGCCGCAGCATCAAACTTATGGCTGGCGTTTACATCTCATAAAACAAACCAGTATTGAGATGGGGCATCCTATATTGTTTTCCAAGGCAATAATTATATTGGCTTTTTTGCCAATATTTACCTTTCAGCGCGTAGAAGGAAAGATTTTTACGCCCGTAGCGCTTACCCTGACCTTCGCTCTTTTAGGTGCAATTTTGTTGACGCTGACATTGTTACCCACATTATTGAGCTATGCGGTGAAAAACAAAGACCTTGCTGAAAAACACAGCGACTGGATGCACAAATTGCAAGAGCACTATCGAAACTTGCTATTGTGGTCAGGCAATCGTCGCAAAAGCATCGTTGCAGCTTCTACATGCGTGTTGGTTATGGCACTCATGGCAGTCCCCTTTCTTGGTAGCGAGTTTTTACCCAAGCTGGATGAAGGCAACATTTGGCTGACGATCAGCTTGCCGCCCGCAACCGCATTAGAAAAAACCAAAGATGTCGAAAGTCAGGTGCGGGCTATCTTGAATTCCTATCCCGAGGTAAATAATGTTGCCACTCAAGTCGGCCGCCCCGACGACGGCACTGATCCGAAAGGGCCGAATAACCTGGAAATCATGGCTGATCTTAATCCACATGACACATGGCATTTCGCCGACAAAGAAGCATTAATTGCGGATATGACCAAAAAAATTCGCACTATTCCCGGCGTCCCGACGAATTTCTCGCAAGTCATTCAAGATAACGTGGAGGAGGCGCTGTCGGGGGTAAAAGGCGAAATATCGGTTAAGATTTTTGGCTCTGATTTGGAAATTCTGGAAGATAAGTCTGAACAAGTCGCCCATATTCTCAATGGTATTCGTGGAGCGGCTGACGTAGCCGCAATTAAAGTTGGCGGACAAACCGAATTGAACATTACGCTCGACCGCAATCGGATGGCGCGTTATGGCATCAATGTCAACGATGTGAATAACACCATAAGAATTGCTATGGCAGGCAGTACAGTTAACGTATTTTATGAAGGAAGCCGGCGTTTCGATGTGACCATGCGTCTTGATAAACCTTACCGGGATGCAGTAGATGATCTTGCCGACTTACCGATATCGCTACCCGCTGGAGGAACGTTGCCTTTAGGTTCAATTGCCGAAGTTGCAGTACGGCAGGGAGCGGCTCGTGTCGGGCGTGAAGCAGGTGGACGGTTAGTCGCAGTAAAAGCCAATTTGCTCGGACGTGACCAAGGCAGTTTTGTTGCTGAAGCGATGGAAAAAGTGAACGCACAGGTGAAGCTTCCGCCTGGCTATAGCATGACTTGGGGTGGGCAATTTGAAAATCAGCAACGTGCAATCAAACGTCTCAAAATCATTGTACCGTTGTCAGTACTGATGATTTTTATACTGTTGTTCTGGGCATTTCGTTCCATGCGCAAAGCGCTTTTGGTAATTTTGATGGTGCCCTTTACACTGATCGGCGGCATTGCCGGACTTGGATTCGCTGGGTTGCATCTATCCGTTTCGGCCGCCGTCGGATTCATTGCCGTGGCAGGTATATCAGTTCAAAACGGTGTGATCATGGTGGAGCAATTCATGGAAGGCTTACGTAATGGCAAAGAGATGTACGAGAGCGTGCTGGAAGGGGCAGTGGCACGTTTGCGTCCTATCTTGATGACTGCGCTGATGGCTGGTATTGGTCTGTTACCCGCCGCGCTTTCTCATGGTATAGGCTCAGAAACACAGCGCCCTTTCGCCGTGGTCATCGTTGGCGGCATTGTTTCCGCTACCCTGTTTACCTTGCTATTACTGCCTTTGCTGTTCTCTGTATTTGCTGAAGAAACCAATTCCACTAAAAAAATCCCTAATTTGTAGTTCGGTATCCCGATTAAAAAGGTGGTGCACCTGCTACGTACCAAGTTAAATATATAGCACCTGCCGCGCAGGCTAAGGTAGCAATGGATAGCAATAACGATTGCAACCATAGCCCCATTTTTTCGGAGACCGGAATTTTGGCAGCCAATGGTATGGCAGCCAGCACAGGCAAGGCATACCACGGCAACTGTGCGGTCAGCACTGCGAGACAGCCAGTTAACCCGGCGATGAGTGACAATGGAAGGGTAAAGCTACGTCCACATGGCAATCGGCTATTAGTTATAGTTTGAAGCAGCAGATAAGCGCTTGCCGCTGCACCTAGAGCTAAACCGAACTGGCCAAGCAGGGCAGAAGCACCAAGCAATGCAGATCCCCCAGTCCCCAGTCCCAGTGCCATGCCTGCACTTCCTGCTCGCACTGGTGTCTCATGTAATGTATCCATCCAGAATATCAGCCAGCCTACATACAGCGCGCAGCCGCCACCCCAGAGCAACATATGTGTCGTGTCCTGTTGTTGTATGATGCGCAACGCCATCCATACTGCCGCAATACCACCGGCTACAGCAAGTATCAAGCGTAATGGGCGCCAATTGAATGGTAATAGCGTTAGAGCAAGCAGTGAAGAAAGTAAGCCCATCAACACGATTTTGCGCGCAGCGGTGAGTGGTTCGATAGAAAAATCACTTACCAAGTAAACAGTGACAGCAAATCCGGCAATGGCAGCCAAACCACTTAGACGTAAGCGCAGTAATAGTTCCGCCACTATCAGCGCGATGACAAAGGGAGCGAGACCGCCTTGCACGGCGGGATGGTTCAATAATTCTTGCATGTTATGTGTGTAATTTTATTAATTTCCAGTGACATTATATTCTCCTAATGGGAATTTATTTGTCTGCGGACATGTCTATATGTAACGTAAATTTGCATTGGTATGCATCCCTTGAAATATTAGGCGCCACCCCAATGTTAAGCACCACGATGTGCAATGATAACAAATTGCATCCCATATTTTAGTTCAAGAGAGATATACATACATGAAACGAATTTTTTTGTTTATCCTGACCAATTTGGCCGTACTTGTTGTCATCAGCGTCACTTTGCGCTTGCTTGGTGTTGATAAAGTGTTAAATGAAAGCGGTGGTATCAATTTCAACGCTCTCTTGGTCATGTCGGCGGTAATGGGTTTTGCTGGTTCGCTAATTTCGTTGTTTCTGTCCAAATGGTCGGCCAAACGGATGGTTGGCGCACAGGTTATTACTAACCCGATTGATCCTACTGAGCGCTGGTTGATAGAAACCGTGCGTAAGCAGGCGCAAGCTGCGGGAATCGGCATGCCTGAAGTCGCGACCTATGAAGCACCAGACGTGAACGCTTTTGCTACTGGCTGGAACCGCAACAATGCTTTGGTGGCGGTGAGTGCCGGGTTGCTGCATAACATGAGCCGGGATGAGGCAGAAGCTGTGCTAGCGCACGAGATCAGCCATGTTGCCAATGGCGACATGATAACGCTAGCGCTCATACAGGGTGTGGTCAACACTTTTGTAATCTTTTTTTCAAGAATAATTGGCCATCTAGTAGATCGTTTGGTGTTTAAGACTGAACGTGAATATGGACCAGCTTACTGGGTTACCAGCATGGTTGCGCAGATGGTGCTAGGTATTTTGGCCAGCATGATTGTTATGTGGTTTTCGCGCCAGCGCGAATTTCGCGCTGATGCAGGTGGCGCGAATTTGGCTGGGCGCAATAAGATGATCGCTGCATTGGAGAAACTGAAAATAAATCACGAACAGGCTACTCTGCCCCAGCAGATGGCAGCATTTGGAATTGCGGGTGGGGGGCATTTTGCAAAGTTATTTAGTACCCACCCATCTCTTGATGAGCGCATTAAGGCACTACACGCAGGACGTTAAGCTAACTGAGATTTTCCGTGGCGTGGGAACCGGCCAATAACATTTACTCTTGTAAAGCGTGGGCACGGTTTCTGTCGTGATCGTTTAAGATCGAGCCGTATTACCGTTGGAATTATTGTTTAATCCATCACGGAATTTGTTGTTGTCGGTGTTGGCTGTTCCATTTTATACGGGTTAAAAGATGTGTCTTCGGGAATCAAAATATCTGCTGGCGCTGCACTGGATATAGGATCACTTGATGTAGGATCACTTGATGTCTTCTGTGTTGATGGTTCCATGTTGTGTGGTGTAACAGGCGTGCTCGCTACTGCTTGCTGTTCATTTTCTTTACTATCTTCGATAGGGTCACTATTTTCCTCGTCATCGAATTTTTCACGTGGCGGATTACCGTCATACACTAAGCTTTGACGTTGTTGTAAATAGGCGTCACGGATGAAGGTATAACGGTCAATTGCGGCTTCATCCAATATTTTTTCCTGATCCAATAGTCCGGCTCGAAGACTTACCGTCCGTGTTACATACATTTGGTTACGTATAGGTATATTTGAAATTAGGCGAATAGGACTGCCATAGCTATCCACATACAAACCGGCACTATCACGAATAGTTCTGGGGCCGAAGAATGGGAGGACGATGTAGGGTCCGCTGCTAACACCCCAGTAACCTAATGTTTGGCCGAAGTCTTCATTATGTTTCTCAAGCCGATCGGTAACGTTAATCAGGCCTAAAATACCAAACGTTGAGTTGAATAATACACGTGTGCCATCGGATGCGGCTTGAGTAAACTTTAACTGCAACAAATCGTTGATAGTGACGATAATGTCATCGAGATTCGAAAAAAAATTTCTCACCATGATTTTCCCGGGTTCTGGCATGATGGTGTTATAGCCAGTTGCTACCGGTTTTAATATAGCCTTGTCCACAGCGTCATTAAATTTATACATTCCCCGGTTAAATGGTTCCAGTGGATCGTGTGGATTTTTTCCCCCTTGAATTGAATCACCCCGAGTTGCAGCGCAGCCACTTAATGCAAGACTGATAAGCAATAAATAAATTCTAGTTGAGGACATATAGATCATTGGAAAGTAAGTTCACTTGCGGTGATTATAGTCGCAATGCCAAAAGTCGCAAATAGCAAGGCATTGCTTTCGTAACGTCTCCTTAACCCAACATATGGATGCCGCAGTCAAACGTATCGTAGCGCAAGCCAGTGCTATTAAGGTTTCTGGCATTGTCTTCAGACGCACATTCGAAATGTGGCTGGTATTTGTTACGCGCTTATGTTTCGTTACACTTCATGTGTAAATAGTTTAATAGCCATCGCCATCAGTCTGTTTAGTTTTAATTTTGATGCGGTCATTTTCACAGTGGTGGGCGTGCTGTCCGAGGTAACAGTTATGTTTTTGGTGGTACATGCCGTTAATAACCCCAGGTCTTGGTATGATTGGGGCTGAACTTTTAAGTAACATAGCCCCATGACAGACATAATTATCTATCACAACCCCAATTGTGGCACTTCACGTAATACTCTGGCGGTGATCCGCAATAGTGGCATTGAACCACGTGTTATCGAATACCTGAAAATGCCGCCTAGCCGCGCTGAACTGGTGGCTTTGATTGTGGCTATGGGTAATCCGGTGCGCGATGTGCTACGCAATAAAGACTCGTTGTTTGAAGAACTTGATCTGGGTAATCCAAAATGGAGTGATGACGAACTGATCGATTTTATGATCGCGAACCCAATTTTGATCAATCGTCCGATTGTCGTAACGCCTTTGGGGACACGCTTGTGTCGACCGTCTGAATCTGTACTGGATATCCTGCCGCAACCTTAGTAGGGTGTATCTGAATCACTTAAAGTTTAAAGGAAATTATGTCTACTATCCCAGCCTGCCCCCAGTGTGTTATGGAGAACACATACCAGGATGGCGACAACTATATTTGTGCCGACTGCGGTCATGAGTGGCCGGTAGTGAAGGCCGCACGCGCAGATGACAGCGTAGAACCGGGGGTGAAGGATGCCAATGGCAACGTGTTGAAAAATGGCGACGCGGTTGCACTGATCAAAGATCTGAAAGTCAAGGGGTCATCTATCACACTTAAGATGGGTACCAAGGTTAAGAGCATCCGCTTGGTTGCGGGAGATCATGAGGTGGACTGCAAAATGGACTCCGGCAACTTTATGCTCAAGGCATGCTATTTGAGAAAAGTATAAATCCAGGCATGCCGCAACCTATTTGTTAGGACTACTAGACAATTGTTTAAATTTCGCAGATACTGCGATCATGAAAACGAACCCCCCCCTTACTTGGCATGACACACCTGCGAAAAGCGAACGCATTGTCAGTGCCATTACTCGAATTGCTTCAGTGTTGCGTAGCGGAGCGTGGCAGTTTGCGACGACCGAAGGGCTCAACCCGACACAAGTGGATATCCTTGAAGCGCTGCGGTCACGTGGCAGAGGTGTACGTTTGTCATGGATAGCCCAGCATCTGGGCGTAACGGCCGCCAGCGCGAGTGATTCAATCACTTCGCTCACAACTAAAGGCTTAATCGAGAAGGGACGTGACTCTGTTGACGGGCGCGCTGTGGCATTGAGGCTGACGAGTTCAGGGCAAGACTTGGCTGCTAGGATTTCCAACTCGGTCGGTTTTGCGCACGAAGCCGTTTCCGATCTTCCCCAATCCACTCAAGATGCTTTGTTCGAATCCCTTCTGGCATTGATTGGCAAGTTGCAGCAGTCGGATCGGTTCCCTGAAATCCGCGCCTGCGTTACATGCAAGTACTTTGCTGTGAACAGGCATCCTGGTTCTGAGGCGCCACACTACTGTACATTGGTCAATGCGCCACTTTCTGTCAGCCAATTGCGCCTTGATTGCCCCGAACATGACCAGGCCCAGGCAACCGTCGCAGTTCAAAACTGGCGAGAGCTTGAGAGAGTCTAAATGCAGTATTGCTTTTTTTTAACTATTATAATTAGGATTCCTATATGAATAATCCGCCTTGAAATAAATAAAATAATTATTTAACCAAACTTTCCGAACTTTGCTGTTAACACTAACTAAAGGATTTATTAATGAAAAATCGCTTACTCTCCCTCGCTTTATCAATTTGCTTTAGTGCCGTAGCTCCGAACGCATCTGCACACAGCGGATCAGATCTCACTACGCAGACTCAAATTCCCGGCTACACTTTCGGCCAAAAATCAGTTGCGACTGCACCCTATACTCTTAAGGATTTAGAGTCATTAAAGAAGACACTTCTCTTCACTGATGAGGATGTGCTCTATCTGCGTAAAAGCAAGGAGATTTTGGCGGGTCAAACAGATGCAATTTTAGATGTTTGGTATGGTTTTGTTGCATCTACGCCGGAGCTTGTCGAGTATTTTAAAAATACTAAGACAGGCCAGCCAGATGGCGACTACCTGGGTGCAGTTCGTAAAAGATTCGGCCAGTGGATATTAGATACGGCTGATGCGAACTATGATCAAGCATGGCTCGACTATCAGTATGAGATCGGTCTTCGTCACACCAAGATCAAAAAAAATAAAACGGATCACGTTAAAAGCGTGCCTCAGGTGAATTTCCGCTATCTGCCCGCGCTCACGATCCCTGTGACGACAACGCTTAAGCCCTTTCTTGCAAAGAAAGGCGTGAGTACAGCCGATGTCGAGAAGATGCATGCTGCTTGGGTGAAGTCTGTTTTATTGCAAACCATTCTGTGGAGCTATCCGTACGTTCGCGATGGTCAGTTCTAGTTGTTGGATTGCATAGCTAATACGGCGTGTGCTCCATATTTTTGAGCCTCACTACAAATTTATCTCAATCAATTAATAAATTAAGGAAAACTTATCATGTCCCGTGTTCAACTTATAAACGCCAACGAAGCTACAGAAGATCGTAAAGCTATTTTGAATCAGATCCACGGAGCTTTTGGCGTTGTGCCAAACATGTTCCGCGCAGTGGCCAATTCACCCGCAGCGCTCAAGAGTATGTGGGGTTCATTTGGCGCACTTGGTTCTGGCATTCTGGGAGCTAAGCTCGGGGAAAAAATTGCAGTTGCAATTGCTGACAGAAATCGCTGTGAATATTGCTTGGCAGCTCATACTCTCTTGGGTCAAAATGCCGGGGTTTCTGCACTTGAGATGGCAGCTGCTCAAGCTGGACAATCAGATGACGCACAAACCGCCGCTGCTTTGCGTTTTGCTTTGAAGCTTGTTACCAACCATGCGCAAATCGCCGATGCCGATGTCGTCGAATTGAGAACGGTGGGGTTTAACGACGAACAGATCGTCGAAATTATGGCTCACGTCGCATTGAACATTTTTACCAATTATGTCAATTTGGCTTTTAATGTGCCGATCGATTTCCCTAAGATAAATCTACGCGTAGCAGCTTAGATACCAGTTATGCTGGGAGTAGCTCAGATTCTCCCAGCAATATTTAACCTGAATCAGGAATAATTGTATGTCTAGCATCAATTCAGTAGCTCCAGAATTACAAGTATCTCAATGGCTCAATACACTACGTTCTATTACGCTTGCGGAATTACGCGGACGCGTGGTCGTACTGCATGCATTCCAGATGCTATGTCCTGGTTGTGTGTCACATGGCCTGCCGCAGGCTATGGCTATCCATGACACTTTTCCGGCAGCAGATGTTGCCGTGATTGGTATTCACAGTGTTTTCGAGCATCACAATGCAATGACCCCTGTAGCTTTAGAGGCATTTCTTTATGAATACCGTATCCGTTTTCCAGTTGCTGTGGATCGACTATCAACAACAGGTAATATTCCGCATACGATGGAAGTATTTGGTATGAGGGGCACACCGACGTTGATTATTTTAGATCGGCAAGGATACATCAGACTTAATCACTTTGGTCGCATGGATGATTTACGTGTTGGAGCAATGATTGGCCAACTGGTGAGTGAGGTTGCGACCGACCCTTATAACAACCAAAATTGAGAGCAACCTGTTGCAGGTGCGGCGATTTTGACGTTAGTTGCAACTACTATGCAAAGTGGGAGTGTGGAGAGGAAGCGGTGGGGTCGGAGTACCACCGCGAAAGCGATTTAGTTCACGGTACGTTGTAGCTTAATTTAGTGCAAATATCGCTTTCTCTTAGGGTCATCAAGCATTAACACGGCGCTTAAATTCGCCAGTACGTGTATCAATTTCAATTTGATCACCAATTTCACAAAATGCAGCCACCTGTAACTCTATACCAGAACCGATTTTGGCAGGTTTCATCACTTTACCGGAGGTATCACCACGCGCTGCCGGTTCGGTGTAGATAATTTCGCGTACGACAGTATTGGGCAGATCAACGGAAATGGCTTTATCGTTGTAAAAAACCATCTCGCAGGCCATACCATCTTCGAGGTAGTTAAGCGATTCACCCAAATTTTCTTTTTCCACCTCATACTGATTGTAATCAGCATCCATAAACACATACATGGGATCGGCAAAGTAAGAGTACGTAGCATCTTTTCGATCAAGTAGAACTATCTCAAATTTGTCGTCTGCCCTATATATTGCCTCGCTCGGCGAATCCGTCAACAGGTTCTTGAATTTCATTTTAACTACCGAGCCATTACGGCCAGAGCGAGTGTACTCGGCTTTTAACACCACCATGGGGTCGCTGCCGACCATAACAACATTACCCGCCCGTAGTTCTTGTGCTATTTTCATGTCTGCTTACCCTAAAATCTAATTTACATTCTAAATTGCGCATTCTATCAATTTTTTGAACTAAATTCAGCAAATTCAAAACAAGGTTATTGCCGGATAAATGTTGCGACCATCCGCGCGCATGCGTCTGCAATAGCGCTATGTGCTTCCAGTATTCGTGCCAAGCATGCTTTGAGTTTGTTGAGGCCGTTTGGCCTATGTTGTGTCCAATATTCCATCCTTCCCACAAACTATATAACGCTTGCGCTACGTCTGGCTGCAGTCTGGCACAATACAGCTCCATGAAAGCGCCCAGTTTCTTTATATGTACATTATCCTGTTGCGGATAGATGTTCCAAACAAACGGCTTGCCCGCCCATTGCGCGCGCGCGCAGGAATCTTCCCCTCGCACAAAGTTAATATCACAGGCCCACAATAATTCGTCGTACCGCTCCTGTTCGATAAACGGCAATATGCGCACTTCCAAATTACCGTACTGTAATATGTCACCCGCTACAACGAGTTCTCGCCCAAAAAAAGCTGCCACTTGAGGTAACACACAGCCTTCTGGCACTAAACCCAGTATTGGCATATTGGACTTTGCCCAAATAGAGAATAATTCCGGCAACGCGATGTTTTCATAACAGAATAACGACACACGCACTTCATTAGGTTTGGGTAATGGTACGCCAAGTGCTCGCCAAAATGCGGCTTGGGTGTGCAGTTCGCTCTGAAATGCATCGCGTCGTGCGATGAGATCTCGCTCCAGTAGCAATCCACCAGTTTGCGGGGTGAACCCCGGGAAAAAGAAGTATTTAGTGAGGGGTAAAGAAGGATGTGGTGAGGGTAGGCAATGACAGCCAGCCACCCATTCTTCCGCACTGAGGTATTCCAGGTTAAGCCAAATCGATTTGCACTCTTGCGCCACCATCGCTGCCACGTAGCGCTCGGGGAGTTCACATGCGAATGCCTCAATCACTATTTGCGCCGGCTCTACCTTTGGAAATGAAAGCTCTAAAAAAATTGACTCCCATTGCCTGACTTCTACGCCAGAACAATGTTGTATTAGCATATCTGGGCAGATTGCCGAGTGTAGCCTGTGAAAGCTAAACAGATCGTCCACCCATAGTCGCACTGTCATATCATGCTCATGCACCAATTGTTTAGCCAGTCGCCAGCACACGCCAATGTCACCGAAATTGTCTATCACGGCGCAAAAAATATCGCAGGTAATCGGTTTATTCATTTCATTTGTAACATGCGTTAATAAATGCATCGCGTACATTGTGGGATTCTATAATCGGCTACATACTTCAATATTGGATAAGCTATCGTTCGTTGTTTTCATCGAATGGAACAGCGTAGCAAAAAAACCTATCGATGTGTCCGAAATTACTCGACTATCACAATGGGTTATATTTAGTTATTTGAAGTTTCTAAGTCGTTATTTAAAGTAGTCGATGCAATTGCGACTGGAGGGAGATTTTGATGAAATTTTGTTTGAACGCCACTGATGGCTCTGCTCGTCGTGGGACTCTGTCTTTGGCTCATGGTATTGTTGAAACCCCCGCGTTTATGCCAGTAGGTACTTATGGCACAGTAAAGGCGATGTCACCTATCGAGTTAAGAGAAATTGGTGCCCAGATTGTGCTAGGCAACACTTTTCATCTATGGCTTCGCCCAGGTCTGGACGTTATTGAGGCGCACGGTGGCTTGCATGGTTTTATGGGGTGGGATGGGCCGATTCTGACTGATTCTGGCGGTTTCCAGGTATTTAGTTTGGGTGCCTTGCGCAAAATTACTGAGGAAGGAGTTAGGTTTCAATCCCCGGTGAATGGTGATAAATGTTTTTTGACACCGGAAGAATCGATACGAATTCAGAAGGTATTGAATTCCGATATTGTGATGATTTTTGATGAGTGCACACCTTATCCGGCGGATGAGAATCGAGCGGCTGATTCTATGCATCTCAGTTTACGCTGGGCAGAGCGTTCAAAGCATGCGCATCAGGGCAATACCAATGCGCTTTTTGGTATTGTGCAGGGAGGCATGTTCGAAAGTCTGCGCGATGAATCGTTACGCGAGCTGTTAAATATCGGCTTTGACGGTTATGCCATAGGTGGATTGTCGGTGGGGGAGCCGAAAGAAGACATGCTGCGAATTTTGAAGCATACTTCGCCGCAGTTGCCCATCGACAAGCCGCGATACCTGATGGGCGTAGGTACACCAGAAGATTTAGTAGCTGCGGTTGCGCACGGTATAGATATGTTCGATTGTGTGATGCCCACACGCAATGCGCGAAACGGTATGCTTTTTACCCGCCACGGCGATATTAAAATCAAAAATGCTAAATATTGCCTAGATATTCAACCGATTGATAGGCAATGTAGTTGTTATACTTGTCGTAATTTTACACGTGCTTATTTGCATCACCTACATCGTATCGGTGAGATACTCGGTGCGCGCCTTAATACCATTCACAACTTGCATTATTACCACGAGTTGATGAGTGAAATTCGAGCCGCAATTATGATTCGCCAGTTTGATGAGTTCGTTACCCGGTTTAGGCAAGCCCGTGCGAGTTCGTGCTAGAATTCGCCGCTGCAAAATTTAAGTGGGAGAGGTCATGTTGATTAGCAACGCTTATGCACAAACCGCAGCAGTTGCGTCCAGTTCCGGATTTATGGACTTTCTGCCTGTGGTCGCAGTGTGCGCAGTGTTTTATTTTCTTTTGCTGCGTCCGCAACAAAAGCGCGTTAAAGAGCAAAAGGCCATGCTGGCTGCCCTTCAAAAAAATGATGAAATCGTTACTATAGGCGGAGAGTTGGGCCGTGTGTCCAAGGTGGGCGAAAACTATATCAGCTTGGAAATCGCCGAAAACGTGACGGTACTGATTCAGAAAAGTGCGGTTCAAATGGTGCTACCCAAGGGAACAATTAAGTCGATTTAAGGTACTGTAATGAACCGTTATCCGCTGTGGAAATATTTGCTTGTTCTCGTTGTATTTATTTTGGGTCTGATTTACACCTTACCTAATTTTTATGGTGAATCTCCTGCCGTGCAGGTGTTGCCTTTGCGTGCCAATCTTAAGGCGGATAGTGCATTACTACAGCGGGTGGGTGATGCGCTTAAAGCGGCCAATCTGAATGCGGAAGGGGTCGCATTAGATATGACAAGTGTTAAAGCGCGCTTTAATAATACAGATAGTCAACTTAAGGCTAAGGATGTTCTTCAGGCACAGTTGGGTGATGATTACATGGTTGCCCTCAATCTACTGTCACGCTCGCCGCAGTGGTTAACCGCTATGAATGCACGGCCCATGTATCTTGGATTGGACTTGCGTGGCGGGGTGCATTTCTTGTTGCAGATCGACATGAAGGGCGCGCTGGATAAGGCGATGGAAGCCGCTTCTGGCGATATGCGGAGCATCCTCCGTGATCAGAATATTGCTTATTCTGGTGTCAGCCGTGATGGCAGAGTGGTGACGGTTAAGTTCCGCGATGCGGATACGCGCAACAAAGGTGCGGTAGAACTCAAACAACGCTTCGGTGGTTTGGCCTTTAATGACAAGAATGAAGGCAACGAGATTCTCCTACTTGCTACCTTAAAGCCGGAGGAAGAAAAACGCATCCAAGAATCCGCTGTGCAGCAGAATTTAATTACTTTACGCAACCGTGTCAATGAATTAGGTGTGGCCGAGCCGATAATTCAGCAGCAAGGTATAGATCGTATTGTAGTGCAGCTTCCCGGTGTGCTGGATACAGCGCACGCGAAAGACATTCTTGGCCGTACCGCGACACTGGAAGTGCGTCTGGTAGATGATGAGCATAAATTTAGCGAGGGTTTCGCCGTACCGTTTGGTACCGAGACGTTCAAGGATCGCGACGGTTCTATGCTGCTGGTGAAGAAAACAGTGCTGCTTACCGGCGAACGCATCAATGATGCGCAACCTGGCTTTGACAGCCGCAGCAATGAGCCAGCAGTACATATCAATCTGGATGGCGCGGGTACGCGTAAATTTAAAGAAGCGACGCGTGAGAATGTCGGCAAGCGTATGGCTATAGTGTTATTTGAAAAAGGTAAGGGTGAAGTTGTTACTGCTCCAGTGATCCGTGAGGAAATCGGCGGTGGGCGCGTGCAAATTAGCGGTCAGATGAATACCAAAGAGGCGAACGATATATCCTTGTTGCTGCGCGCTGGTGCGCTGGCAGCGCCGATGGAAATTATTGAGGAGCGCACTGTCGGTCCGAGCCTCGGCGCGGACAATATTGTGCGTGGCTTTCGCTCTACTCAAATTGGTTTTGTAGCTATTGCGATTTTTATGATTACCTATTACCTGATGTTTGGTGTGGTTTCTGTTCTGGCGCTGGGCGCTAATTTGTTGTTACTGGTGGCATTATTGTCCATGCTGCAAGCTACGCTGACTTTGCCTGGTATGGCAGGTATTGCGCTAACGTTGGGTATGGCGATCGATGCTAACGTGTTGATTAATGAGAGAATTAGAGAGGAGTTGCGTAATGGTAATACACCACAAGCATCCATCCATGCCGGATATGAGCATGCATTCCGTACCATACTTGATTCCAACATTACCACTTTGATCGCGGGTATAGCGCTGTTCATGTTTGGTTCCGGTGCGGTACGAGGTTTCGCTGTTGTATTGTGTTTGGGCATTCTTACTTCGATGTTCAGTGCGGTGTTGGTTTCACGTGCACTGGTTAACCTGATTTACGGGCGTAAGCTGCGGTTGACTAATATCGCCATCGGTTAAGTATAAAGAGGTAATAAATGGAATTTTTCAAGATCAATCGCAATATTCCGTTCATGAGCTATGGGCGGTATACCACCACAATTTCTTTGGTGACATTTATTCTGGCGGTATTTTTTATCGCAACCAAAGGATTGAATTTTGGTGTGGATTTCACTGGTGGAACGGTGATGGAAGTGCACTACGCTCAGACTGCTGACCTGAATAAGGTGCGTGGACAGTTGGCTGATATGGGGTTGCATGATGTATTAGTACAAAACTTTGGCTCTAGCCATGATGTGTTGTTGCAGGTATCGCTCAAGCAGAATATAGTGGGCGCGAAACTGAGCGAGCAGATTCTCGATAAGTTGCGTCAGCAAGATGCCAGTGTGGAAATGCGTCGTGTCGAATTTGTTGGCCCGCAAGTGGGGCAAGATTTGGTGGAGAATGGTGCGCTTGCGTTGTTGCTGGTGTCCATTGGCATCGCGTGTTATCTCTGGGTGCGATTCGAGTGGAAGTTTGGCCTTGCAGCGATAATTGCCAATTTGCATGACGTAATTATCATTATTGGTTTTTTTGCGTTCTTTCAGTGGGATTTCTCACTCACCGTGTTGGCGGCGCTGCTAGCCGTGTTGGGTTACTCGGTAAATGAATCAGTGGTAGTGTTCGATCGTATCCGGGAAAATTTCCGTAAGATGCGCAAGACGGAGGTTGCCGAAATAATCGATAACGCGATTACACGCACCATGTCGCGTACCATCATTACCCATCTTTGCACCCAGATGATGGTGACGGCGATGCTATTCTTGGGCGGAGAGACATTGCATTATTTTGCGCTAGCGTTGACTATTGGCATTCTGTTTAGTATTTATTCCTCTGTGCTGGTGGCCAGCCCATTGCTTATGTTGATGGGTGTTTCGCGCGAGGATTTCATCAAGACGGAAAAAGTGGCTGAAGAAGTATTACCCTAGGCCGTGGAACTGCTCACTTCTTTTATAGATATTGTCCTGCATCTGGACGTTCATTTATTAGCAATCATGCAGGCATATGGCATGTGGATTTATGCCATCCTGTTCATGATTATTTTCTGCGAAACCGGGCTGGTAGTAATGCCTTTTCTACCGGGAGATTCGTTGTTGTTCGTGGTCGGTGCACTCTGCGGGGTTGGCGCGCTGGAAATTAAGCTGGTTTTGCCGTTACTGATGGCTGCATCGTTTTCAGGTGATAGCACCAACTACTGGATTGGTCGGTTAGTAGGTATGCGCTTAGTTAAGCGTGCCAATTCGCGCTTTCTCAAACATGAGCATTTGGAAAAAACGCATGCGTTTTACAGGAAGCACGGAGGTAAGGCTATTTTGTTTGCTCGCTTTTTGCCCATTGTGCGAACCTTTGCGCCATTCGTAGCCGGTATTGGTTTGATGCGCTATCGTCTGTTCATGTTGTTCAGCGCGTTAGGGAGTGTTGCGTGGATTAGCCTTTTCACCCTGGGAGGCTATTTTTTAGGCAATATCCCAGTGGTGAAAGATAATCTAACCCTGATGGTAGTCGTTGTCATCGTTATTTCATTTTTGCCAGCGCTGCGAGAGTTCATTCGGCATCGTCGTATGTATAGCGCATAGATTATATATAAATGTTAAAAATTGTATGTGGTCGGATTAACGGTAAATTGAACTATGGTTAATACTAAGTTTGAGGCACTCAAGGAGAAAGATCACCTACCCTCTCCTAAAGGTATTGCCCTGAAAATAATTCAGCTTACCTTGAAAGAAGATGTAACAACTCAGGAGATAGCACGCGCGATAATGACTGACCCGGCATTATCAGGCCGGCTGATTAAGATGGCCAATGTGCTCATGTCTTACCAGACAAGACCTATTGCGTCTATAACGGACGCGGTCATGTCGTTAGGGTTGAGTATTGTACGTAATATGGTATTGGGTTTGTCGCTAGTGGAGGATAGCCGAGATGGGGCCTGCCGAAAATTTGATTATCAAAATTTCTGGTCGCATTCGTTGTTGACGGCAATTGCTGCAAAAAATTTTTTGGATGGCCGTAGGATGGGGGCAGCTGAAGAAATGTTTATTCTCGGCTTGTTGGCTCGAGTTGGTTCCTTAGGACTAGCGACAGCATATCCTAAAGAATATTCCCTCATTATTGAAAACGTCGGAGCAGCAGATACTGACGCTGCATTGATTAATCTTGAACGGACTGAGTTCGGAATTGATCATAACCAACTGACTAAAGAAATGTTAGCAGACTGGGGGCTGCCACAAATATTCCAGGTAGCGGCTTTGCATCACGAAAATCCAGCTCTATCTGATCTTGCTGAAGGCAATCGGCAGTGGCACATTTTAAATATATTACATATCGCAAATTATTTTTCCAAGGCGTGTTTATCGCGCGGGCAGCAACGGCAAAAAATGGTATCTAAATTGATTCTGATTGCCGCTAGACAAGGTTTGGAGGCGAATGTTTTTACTGAATTAGCCGATAAAACGGTGCAGGAATGGTGCGAATTAAGCAAGTTGTTTGGCATTCGTTCGGCAGAGGTACCACTCTTCAATGAGATTTTGCAAGCTGCTCTACCTGATGGGATGGAAGTACTTGATGACGAAGGGGCGTTAAAGATCAGCTTGGAGACTTTCTATGAATTGCGTATCCTACTGGTAGAGGATGATTGTGCAACGTCGCAGGTGCTGAAATCTTTGTTGACAAAGGCGGGGCATACGGTTGCTACTGCAGGCGATGGGGTGGAAGCATTGAGCATGCTCGATAAATGTATGCCTCAACTTATTATTACAGACTGGCACATGCCTAATATGAATGGCATTGAATTTTGCAAGACGCTTAGATGTAACGATTTATGGCGTAATATTCATGTGTTTGTAATGATGGCGCAAGACAATTTGGATAGGATGGAAGAGATATTTGAGGCTGGAGCCTCCGATTATTTGACCAAACCGGTTAATTCGAAAGTGTTGGGTGCGAGACTGTGTGTCACTCAGCGTATGGTGCAGTTGCAGGATGAACTGAAGGTTGAACATCAGCAGTTACGCAATGTTGCCGCGCAGTTAGCGGCATCAAATCAGAGATTGCAGCAGATGGCGCTTACCGATGTACTCACGGAGTTACCTAATCGTCGCCATGCAAATGATTATTTGGAACAACAGTGGGCGGTGGCAGAGCGCAGTGGCCGTCCGCTGTCGTGCATGATAGTAGATATAGATTTTTTCAAGAGGGTTAATGATACTTATGGCCATAAGGTGGGGGATGATGTGTTGAAACAGGTGGCGCAAATTTTACGCTCATCCGCGCGCAAACAGGATATGGTGTGCCGTTATGGCGGGGAAGAGTTTTTGGTGATTTGCCCGGATGCACATGCAGACCAAGCCTATCAGTATGCGGAAAGATTGCGCCAGAATGTAGCTGCTGGGAACGTTTACCCGAACTTAGTAGTTACTATTAGCGTCGGGGTGGCCAGCAAAACACCAACATTATCAAATGCTGAGATGTTGTTGCAACTTGCAGATAAATACTTGTTTATGGCTAAAGAAAAGGGACGTAATTTTACTGTTGGGCGTTAATTTTTCCCTGCATCCTGTGAAAAATTGCATAGCAACCAACAAATACTATTTTTTTAAAAATAATTGACCGTCAATAACTAACGGTGATATCGCCAAAATTAAACAACAACTTCTTCTGCAAGTTCCAATTGCACTTTCTCATCCTTATCAACCGTGACGATTACTTTGCCGCCGTTCGATAGCTTACCGAAAAGTAACTCATCTGCCAGCGCGCTTCGTATGGTGTCTTGAATCAAACGTGCCATCGGGCGTGCGCCCATTAGCGGGTCGAAGCCAGTCTTGGCGAGATAGTCTTTGAGTGCATCGGTGAAGATGACTTCCACTTTCTTCTCATGTAGTTGTTCCTCAAGCTGCATCAGGAATTTGTCTACTACGCGCAGGATGACTTCTTTATCCAGTGCGGCGAAGGAAATGATAGCATCCAATCGGTTACGGAATTCTGGCGTGAATAGCCGCTTGATTTCGGCCGTTTCGTCGCCGCTCACTCCGCTCTTAGTGAAGCCTATCTGTGCTTTACTTAATGCATCGGCTCCCGCATTGGTGGTCATAATAATAACCACATTACGGAAATCTGCCTTGCGTCCGTTGTTATCAGTGAGTGTACCGTGATCCATCACTTGTAACAGAATATTAAAAATGTCCGGGTGTGCTTTCTCGATTTCATCTAGTAGTAATACGCAATGAGGCTGCTTGTTGATTGCTTCAGTGAGTAGACCACCCTGATCGAAGCCGACATAGCCAGGTGGTGCCCCAATAAGGCGTGATACCGCGTGACGTTCCATATACTCAGACATATCAAAGCGGTTTAGCGGCATGCCCATTGCAAAGGCAAGTTGACGCGCTACTTCGGTTTTGCCCACACCGGTAGGGCCAGAGAACAAGAAGCTGCCGATTGGTTTTTGCGGATTGCCCAATCCACTTCGGGACATCTTTATGGCGCGTGCCAGTACGTCAATGGCGGCATTCTGGCCGAACACTACGGTTTTGAGGTCGCGATCCAGTGTTTTCAATAAATTGCGATCATCAGAAGAAACAGTGCGCGAGGGTACGCGCGCAATCTTGGCGATGATATCCTCGATTTCATGTTTGCCTATAAGTTTTTTTTGCTTTGATTTTGGCAGTATGCGTTGTGCCGCACCCGCTTCATCAATCACGTCAATTGCTTTGTCAGGAAGGTGTCTGTCATTGATAAAACGTGAGGATAGCTCAACCGCGCTGGTTAGTGCAGCCGCGCTGTATTTGATACCGTGATGAGTTTCAAAGCGAGACTTCAACCCTTTTAGAATTTCAATGGTCTGCTCAACCGAGGGTTCCAGCACATCTATTTTTTGGAAACGGCGTGATAGCGCATGGTCTTTCTCGAAAATACCGCGATATTCTTGATAGGTAGTCGCACCGATGCATTTAAGTGCACCACTTGAAAGTGCAGGCTTGAGTAAGTTGGACGCATCCATGGTGCCGCCTGAGGCTGCGCCTGCACCTATTAAAGTGTGTATTTCGTCAATAAACAGAATGGCGTTGGGTTCATCGGCTAATTCTTTAAGTACAGCCTTTAGGCGTTGTTCAAAATCGCCGCGATATTTAGTGCCAGCTAGCAGTGCGCCCATGTCTAATGCATAGATCTGAGCATTTCTGAGAATTTCTGGTACGTTGTTTTCCTTAATTCGGCGCGCTAACCCCTCAGCGATAGCGGTTTTACCTACACCAGCTTCACCGACCAATAATGGGTTGTTCTTGCGACGGCGGCACAAGGTTTGAATAACTCGTGTCAGCTCGGTTTCGCGTCCAATTAGTGGGTCGATTTTGCCAGCTAAAGCTTGTGCGTTGAGATCAAGCGTGTAGTCGCACAGGGCGCTCTTCTGGCTTGGTTCTTGTTCTATTTCGGCATCTGCTGATTTTTGAGTACTTGATTGAGCCGCTTTATCAATTCCATGTGCAATATAGTTTGCTACATCTAGTCGGGTGATGGCACGCTGATTTAGGAAAAACACGGCGTGGGAATCTTTTTCACTAAACAGGGCAACCAGTATGTTGGCGCCGGAAACTTCCTTTTTGCTAGATGATTGCACATGTAAAATAGCGCGCTGAATGACGCGCTGGAAGCCGACAGTGGGTTGCGTGTCTACTTCGCTGTTACCAGGTGCGACTGGCGTATGCGTATTAATAAAATCGGTTAGTACTGCGCGCAATTCTTCGACATCTGCCCCGCAAGCACGCAATACATGTGCGGCAGAGGAGTTATCCAGCATCGCCAGCAGCAGGTGTTCCACCGTGATAAATTGGAAGCGTTTCTGGCGTGCTTCAACAAACGCTAGGTGCAGGCTGATTTCAAGTTCTTGCGCGATCATAAGTTATGTTTCCTCTAGTCCACATCGTAGCGGATGTCCGTGCTGTTTGGCAAATGCCGACACCTGCTCTATCTTTGTTTCTGCGATATCTTTAGTATAGACCCCGCATATTGCCAACCCTTCATGGTGAATTTTGAGCATTAAATGGGTTGCGCGTTCGTGGCTCATTGAAAAAAAAGTTTGTAGCACTTTAATTACAAAATCCATCGTTGTGAATTCGTCATTAAATAGCAGTACTTTGTACAGTTTAGGTGGTTTGATTTTGCTCCGCTCTGCTTTCAGTAAGGATGCATTCTCATATTTAGTTACCATAGTCATTATCGTTACAAATGTGCATTTTGGTATGTTCGATGATTCATGAGATTTTTTCAAGTACTTTTAAAATAAAGCGTATAAGCCTTGACTAAATCGCTTAAATAGGAGTAAAAAGTGCTTGGGTGTTTGAATGCAAGTTACCTGCAGTACTGGTTTTGCCATGTACGCTCTTGGAATTCAAACAGTTTAACGGGAATCCACCCGGTTTTTTAGTTAAGGAAGTGAAGCATGGCAAACGGTACAGTTAAATGGTTCAATGATGCAAAAGGTTATGGTTTTATTACTCCGGATGATGGTAGCGAAGATTTATTTGCTCATTTTTCCGCAATTACCATGAGTGGCTTTAAGTCTCTTAAAGAGGGTCAAAAAGTTACTTTTGATATCGTTCAAGGTCCTAAAGGCAAACAAGCCGCCAATATTCAGGCTCCTTAAGATAGGTTTTTGGTTTAAAAAAGCCCGCTTAAGCGGGCTTTTTTATTAATTATAAATCGTCTAATAATGTTATTGGTCTGAAATGCAAAATTTTAGTAGAAGATTGTTTATTGCAGAATAAATCTTTTCCCCATTTATATCGCATTTGATGCTTGCAATGGTTCGAATAGCATTGCGAGCTCTTCTGTGGAAAAGGGAGCGATGGCTTCTCCGTTATCATCCAGAATGCCTTGCGCTAAGTCTCGTTTTTTTTCCTGCATGGCAACAATTTTTTCTTCTACGGTGCTTTCAGTGATCAGCTTGTAGACAAAAACCGGGTTTTCCTGGCCTATGCGATGGGCGCGGTCAGTAGCCTGATTTTCTACCGCAGGGTTCCACCACGGATCATAATGAATGACGGTGTCGGCGGTGGTGAGGTTCAGGCCTACACCGCCCGCTTTGAGACTGATTAGGAAGATGGGCACTTCTCCGCTCTGAAAACGTTGTACTGGAGTGGCGCGATCGCGAGTGTCCCCGGTCAGTTTGACATAGGGCAAGTTAAATTTAGCAAGTTCTAATTCGATCAATGCCAACATAGAGGTGAACTGGGAGAACAACAGTATGCTCCGTCCTTCTTCCACCATGTCCGGCAGCAAAGACATAAGAAGCTCCAGTTTTGCTGAATGTGTTACCTGTTTCGCAGCAGGCAATTTAAGCAGGCGTGGATCACAGCAGGTTTGACGCAATTTAAGCAGTGCGTCGAGAATGATAATATGACTGCGATTCATGCCCTTCTTGTCGATTTCCAGGCGTATCTTTTCATGCATGGCTACCCGGATAGTTTCGTATAAGTCGCGCTGAGCGCCAGATAGTTCGCAGGAGCGAATAATTTCTGTTTTGGGCGGTAATTCTTTGGCTACCTGTGCTTTAGTGCGGCGTAGCAAAAATGGGGCAATGCGGCGTGAAAGTACCGCGCGCCGGGTGTTGTCACCTTGCTTTTCGATGGGCGTGCGGAACAGCTTACGAAAATTTTTGTCATCGCCCAATAATCCTGGCAGTAGAAAATGAAATAGCGACCACAATTCACCAAGGTGATTTTCCAGTGGTGTGCCAGTGAGTGCCAGCCTGTGACGCGCTTTGATTTGATGCACAATTTGAGTGGCTTGCGACTTTGGATTTTTGATGATATGACCTTCATCAAGGATTAGTAAATGAAATTCTTGTCCGGTCAGCACCTCTTTGTCGCGTGGCAGCAAGGGGTAGGTGGTGAGCACCAAGTCATAAGCTCCAATAGATTCGAAATGTTGCTTGCGCAATTGGCCCTGCAATACCAATACGCGTAAATCCGGCGCAAAACGCTCTGTCTCCCGCAGCCAGTTGAACATCAGGCTGGTGGGTGCGACCACCAAGCTGGGATGGTTCATGCGCCCGGATTCTTTTTCTACCAGAAGATGAGCCAAGGCCTGCACGGTTTTACCTAACCCCATATCGTCAGCCAGAATGCCAGCTAATTCATATTCGCGCAAAAATTGTAGCCAATTAAGTCCTTCCTGTTGATAGCCCCGCAAATCGGTCTTCAGGCCAACAGGCGGTGGAACCGGCTGAATCCCATCGAAATCGCGCAGCTTGCGCCCTAATTCACGTAAACGCTCGCCGCCCAGCCAGCGCAAACCCGCAAACTCTTCCAATTCTGCCAAACGCCCTGCCTGAACCACAGACAACTCGATTCGCTGCAAATTATGCACTGCATCTTTATCGAAAAGCTCCACCAGTACTGACAGAATATTTTGTATACGGGAAATCGGTAATGTCACCAAGCGGCCATCAGCAAGCCGTGCTATGAGCGGCATGTTCTCAGCGCTAAGCTGCGCCAGTGCCTGCATGTTCATTTGCTCTGGGAACTGGCGAATTAAATCCAGTAAGACGGGCAGTAAGTTGACTGGTAGTCCGTCTATCTGGATACCCAGCTCTATGCCGAACCAGTTATTGTTATCAACGTCCTCATTGACGGTGGCTGTCCAGTCTTCAATCTCGGCGAAACGAAAATTGAAGCTTGGTTCCATTTCGATCTGCCAGCCAGACGCTCGCAGCTCGGGAAGGTTGGCAAGGCAGAAGTTGATCCATTCTTTGTCATCTCCACCCAGAATAAATGAGCCATTATGTTTGTTATGTAATTCGGAAAAAATTGATAAATCAACAAAGAAAAATCCCAAGTCGGTAAGTTCGTGGGAATAACTTTCTTCAGCGGTAACATCGCGGTCGATACGCAACAATTCATCGCCACTACGCTGTGCTATCGATTTTTCGGTTGACATAGCGTCAATTCGTACGCCGCCATAGTCAAATTCAAGACGCACTAAATCGAGTGTTTTTGGCTCATTTTGGAGGTCATCTTTTAAGTGGAAAGAGCCCATATAAGGCGGTGGATTCAATGCTACTGTGTAAAAACGTAAACATGGAACAGGATGTCGATCGCTTACCTTTCTTTCTTGCAGCACCTCCGGCAGCTGAACCTTTATACCGGGTAGTTTTTGTGTCAATTCGTTGCCGATACGGCTGGCTAGTGCTGATGGGATTGCTGGCGCACTAACTAGAACGCAAGCAATTTCGTCGGGCAGTCCGGTATCTAATTTGCCACAGGCCGATGTGATTTCATTGATATACCAAGGTGGAGAAAACGGTAGCACTCGAGATGGCGGTATTGTTTCGATCTGTAACTGCTGGTTTCCCTGCGTGTCGAGGATCCAAACAGGTTGTGTGACGCATTTTTCACCAAAGACCAGAGGCTTGGAATCAGGTACTTCCCAAAAGCATCTGCCAGTGGCAATCATTTCTGTCATCCACCGGGCACCCTGTGCACCAGCTAAATAGCCACCCATCGTGCGCATCAAGTTTAATGACGCGACAATTTCCTTGTCTCGCTCGGTAAAATAGCGTGGCGTCGCGCCGATAAAAATATTGGCTATGGAATTATGAAACGTTTTTTTGCCAAACCCCCCGGCCTTGAGCAATCTGGCAGTGAAAAATGCCACTGCCACTCCCGCTGGCTTGCTATCGTTCAATTTTAAAACATACAGTAAACGTTGTGACACGTTCGCGGGTAAGGTATCGCGGTCTAGTGTTGGTATGGCTACACGCGCCATTTCGTTCAGCCAGATGGAAATTTCATCTGGTAAATCCGTCACATTTGGTGATACTTTATCTGGTGGCGCTTGAACTTCACGAGGAGATTCTGCTTGGGCCTTGATTAGTGTTGCGGCAACATGCTTGCAGTTGTAGCCCACCGGGCAACTGCATTCTCCATTGACCAGTACATGACCTCCCGGCTTGGCTTGCAGAAGGATATTGACGTGATACTGGTTTTTATTTGACCCTGCGACAAGTGCGGTAACCAAGGTACCATTTGGGCTGGTATTTAGCGCCGTAACTTTGTTCTCACGATAATATTGACGTCCCCGCGTCAGATATGCGGTTGAAAAAGATGAGGCTATGTCAACGGATGAAACAAGAGAATGCACTTTATGCTGGAGCCTTAAAGTTAAAAACACCGTTTTCAGCTGATTGTGGTGACTGTTAAGATAAATTTAGGTCTTACCCAACCAACTTACTCTGTCATTTACATGTTTTTAACTATGGCGTCGCCGAATGCAGAGCACGATATTTGTTGTGCCCCTAGTGTTAGCCGTGCGAAATCATAGGTAACGGTCTTGGCGGCGATTGCTCCGTTCATGCCTTTGATAATTAGATCGGCGGCTTCCGCCCAGCCGATATGGCGTAGCATCATCTCTGCTGAGAGAATCAATGAACCGGGATTTACGTAATCTTTGCCAGCATATTTCGGTGCGGTGCCGTGGGTGGCTTCAAACATGGCAATGCTATCAGACAAATTAGCGCCCGGCGCGATACCAATACCACCGACTTCTGCCGCCAGTGCATCAGAGATATAGTCACCGTTGAGATTCAAGGTCGCGATAACGTCATATTCTGCAGGACGTAATAAAATTTGTTGTAGAAATGCGTCGGCAATTACGTCTTTAATGATGATGCCTCCACTTCCATATTTTTCGGGCAATTTCAGCCAAGGCCCTCCGTCGATTTCTACTCCACCGAATTCTCGCTTGGCGAGTTCATAGCCC
This sequence comes from Candidatus Nitrotoga sp. CP45, assembly GCA_003402375.1. GTDB lineage: Bacteria > Pseudomonadota > Gammaproteobacteria > Burkholderiales > Gallionellaceae > Nitrotoga. Next base: position 9,412 of record QFXJ01000009.1, on the reverse strand, counting down.
CATTTCTTGAAGCCGCCTTCGGTAAACTTCATTATGTTGCCCTTATGTACCAGGGTGACGGACTTGCGCTTATTGTCTATGGCATACTGGATAGCGCGACGAATTAAACGCTCACTACCTTCGATGGATACCGGTTTGATGCCAATAGCAGAGGTTTCTGGGAAACGAATTTTCGTTACGCCCATCTCATTTTGTAAAAATTTGATTAATTTTTTAGATTCTGGCGAGCCAGCTTCCCATTCGATACCTGCATAAATATCTTCAGTGTTTTCACGGAAGATCACCATATCCACTTTTTCTGGTGCTGTTACTGGTGTAGGAACGCCTTCGAACCAGCGTACGGGACGTAAGCATACGTATAGGTCAAGAATTTGGCGCAATGCTACATTGAGTGAGCGCATTCCGCCGGAAGTAGGGGTGGTGAGTGGTCCTTTAATGGACACAACATGGTTGCGCACTGCTTCTACTGTTTCATCTGGTAGCCATGTATCGTTGCCATAAGTATTTACGGCTTTCTCTCCGGCATATACTTCCATCCATACAATTTGGCGTTTACCGTTGTAAGCCTTGGTGACCGCTTCATCCACCACGCGCCGCATAACAGGGGTGATATCCACGCCCGTACCATCGCCTTCAATAAATGGAATAATGGGCTGATCTGGCACGTTGAGTGTGTAGTCTTTGTTAACGGTAATTTTTTGGCCTTGAGACGGTACTTTGATGTGTTGGGTCATGTATTTTCGCTCCCCGATGAAAAGCTTGGGGTAATATGGATCATTTTAAGTGAGTGAAAAAATCGGATGAGCCGCATCCTGTTGTTCAACAAGCCTTATGGCGTGATTTGTCAATTTAGTCGTGACGGTTTGCGTCCAACGCTGGCGGATTATATCTCGGTTCCTGATTTGTATCCAGCGGGACGGCTGGATGCGGACAGTGAGGGTTTGCTGTTGCTCACTGATGATGGTTTGTTGCAACACCGCATTACGGATCCACTTCATAAGTTGGCCAAAATTTATTGGGTGCAAGTGGAAGGCAAGCCAAGCGAGACAGCACTAGCGCAATTGCGGAGTGGAGTAAAGCTGCCTGATTTTGTTACTTTGCCTGCTATGGCAAGATTGATGGAAGAACCGGTAAACTTATGGCGGCGTACTCCTCCGATCCGCGAGCGTAAAAATAAACCAACCAGTTGGTTGGAACTCGTTATTCGTGAGGGTAAAAACCGTCAGGTACGCCGCATGACAGCCGCTGTAGGTTATCCTACTTTGCGCTTGATCCGTTACCGGATCGGCGAGTGGACACTGGATGGGTTGGAGTCAGGCATCTGGCGTGAGGCTGCGGTATAATGTACGCCTTTTTGATTCCTAACAGGAGGATGCCATGCCTATTTACGAATATCGTTGCAGCAGTTGTGGTGTACAAAAAGACGTCATGCAAAAAATCAGCGATACGCCGTTGACGGTATGCCCCGCATGTGGCAAACCTACATTCAGCAAACAGCTTTCAGCAGCTGGCTTTCAACTCAAGGGGAGTGGTTGGTATGCCACGGACTTTAAGGGTTCGGGCAGCAAACCAGAAGCTAAGTCAGAATCAGCTGCTAACACAGTTACTTCTGCCACGTCGACTTCAGGTGGCAACGGGTGAAGAAATATTTGCTCACCGGACTATTGGTGTGGGTTCCGCTTGGCATTACCATCTGGGTTCTGGATCTGACAATTAGTACGCTAGACCAGAGTTTGCTGCTGCTGCCGGTAAATTGGTATCCAGATAAACTGCTCGGTATTCACATTCCCGGTTTGGGCGTAATTCTTACCGTAGTGATTGTGCTCGGTACCGGCTTGCTGGTGCATAATGTTCTCGGGCAGCGTCTGTTGAGTTATTGGGAAGGTCTGCTACGCCGCATTCCTGTGGTAAGCAGCATTTACCACAGCGTGAAACAGGTTAGCGATACTTTGCTGTCCAGCAACGGGCTTGCCTTCCGCAAGGTGCTGCTAGTACGGTATCCGCATCCCGACGCATGGTCGTTGGCATTTCAGACCGCTATCCCGGGTGAGGTGACGCAACAACTTAAAGATGAATATGTGGGAGTATTTATTCCCACTGCCCCCAGCCCGGTAAACGGATTTTATTTCTACGTGCGCCGTGCTGATACCATCGAGCTTAACATTAGCGTGGATGTGGCTTTGAAATCAATTATTTCAATGGGTGTAGTTGCTACTCCTGCTACGCCTTACCACCCAGAAAACTAACACAAATCCCCGATTTATTAGATTAATTTATTGAAAATATGCGAACTCATTACTGCGGACATCTTAACGTTTCAAATCTTGGCCAAGCTGTTACTTTATGCGGCTGGGCACACCGTCGCCGTGACCACGGTGGGGTAATTTTTATTGATCTTCGCGACCGCGAAGGGCTGGCGCAAGTGGTATGTGCGCCGGACCGTGCTGACATGTTTAAAATTGCCGAATCGGTGCGCAGTGAATTTGTGTTGCGTATTAGCGGACGCGTGCGCCGTCGTCCGGAGGGCAGTTCCAATAGCAACCTTGGTAGCGGTGAGATTGAAATTCTATGCCATGAAATCGAAGTGCTGAATGCCGCGCTTACGCCGCCGTTCCAGCTGGATGACGAAAATCTGTCGGAGAACGTGCGCCTGACACACCGCGTGATTGACTTACGGCGTCCGCAGATGCAGAAAAATCTGATGCTACGCTATAAAACAGCAATGGCGTTCCGCCGTTTTCTGGATGCGAAGGGTTTTATTGATATCGAAACGCCGATGTTGACTAAATCCACCCCGGAAGGTGCGCGTGACTATCTGGTGCCATCGCGTGTTCATGCAGGCGAATTCTTTGCGTTGCCGCAATCGCCGCAGCTATTCAAGCAGCTGCTCATGGTGGCAGGTTTTGACCGTTACTATCAAATCACTAAATGTTTCCGCGATGAAGATTTGCGCGCGGACCGCCAACCAGAATTTACCCAGGTGGACATTGAGACTTCATTCCTGGGCGAAGAACAGATTATGGCGTTGACGGAGGAAATGCTCCGCACCGTATTCAAAGAGGTGCTAGGTACCGTTTTGCCTAATCCGTTTCCGCGTATTTCTCACGCTGAGGCGATGGCGCGCTTTGGTTCAGATAAGCCTGATTTGAGAGTAACACTGGAAATCATTGATGTTACGGATGCGGTAAAAGATGTGGCATTCAAGGTGTTTTCTGCGCCTGCCAATCAAGTTAACGGGCGTGTGGCAGCGTTGCGTGTGCCCGGTGGTGGCTCATTTACGCGCGGTGAGATTGATGAATATACCAAATTCGTTAGCATCTACGGTGCGCGTGGCTTGGCCTATATTAAAGTCAATGACGTGACGCAGTTGAATGAAACTGGCCTGCAATCGCCTATCGTAAAGAATCTGAATGAGGACGCGCTGAAAATAATCATGGCTCGTACAGGTGCACAGAATGGCGACTTGATTTTCTTCGGAGCGGACAAGGCCAAGATAGTGAATGACGCGCTCGGCGCGTTACGCACCAAGATTGGCCACGAGAAAAAATATGTCAGTGGCGCAGCATGGACTCCGCTGTGGGTGGTGGATTTCCCAATGTTTGAATACGATGATGAAGCTAAGCGTTGGAATGCCTGCCATCATCCGTTCACTGCGCCCAAGGACGAGCACCTTCACCTGTTGGAAAATGATCCCGGACGTTGCTTGGCGAAGGCATACGACATCGTGTTGAACGGTTGGGAACTTGGTGGTGGCTCGGTGCGTATTCATAAGGAAGAAACTCAGTCATTGGTATTCCGCGCGCTCAATATTGGTGCGGAAGAGGCACAACTAAAATTTGGTTTCCTGCTTGATGCACTGCAATATGGCGCACCACCGCACGGCGGGCTGGCCTTTGGCCTGGATCGTATCGTTACGCTGATGAGCGGCTCGGAATCGATCCGTGACGTGATCGCTTTCCCCAAGACCCAGCGCGCGCAGTGTTTGCTAACCCAAGCGCCCAGTCCCGTTGATGAAAAACAACTGAATGAGCTGCATATTCGTTTGCGTCAGAAAGTGCAAACGACGATAGAAGTGACGAAGGAATAGTGTGGCGGCGTTGCCCGTTTGTGTTACAAAATAGGGAAGAAATTGAATCCATATTAAGATGAGAATGGTTAGCGCACGGTTCATCCTGCATTTTTTATTCTGCTTGTTTGCAATGCTGCTAGCACTGGGTTCAGCACAAACTTATGCTTATGCGTTTGGGTCAAATAATGACCGTGAAATGCAGATTATCACGGTGTCTGCGTTGCCGCCGGAAGGGCGCGAAACCTTGCATCTCATTAAGCGGGGCGGCCCGTTTCCATATCCGCGTGATGGTGTGATATTCAGTAATTTTGAAAAACGGTTGCCCAAACACGAGCGTGGTTATTATCGTGAATTCACGGTGAAAACACCTGGAATACGCAATCGTGGTGCACGACGCATTGTCTGTGGCCAACCTGTTGAGTGTTATTACAGCGCTGACCATTACCGGACTTTTCGGCGCATCGTGGAATAACATGGATAATTTGTCGTTACGCTTAAAAGATGTAAGAGAGGCGGGTGCATACCAGCTAGGTTGCCGCTTGGACGAGTTGTATGTAGCAGTGGCAGCGGCAGGTTGCGTTTTATTCGAGGTTGATCTGGCTGAGATAGAGGGGGGCAAGGAAAATTTTATCGTTGCCATCGCGCAAGCAGTCCGTGCGCCAGATTGGTTTGGAGGCAATTGGGATGCGCTTGCCGATGTATTGAGTGATCTTTCCTGGCAGCCTGCTTGCGGTTATGTACTGTTGTTGCGTAATGATAATGGCACACTCGGAATGGCTGCTGAGGATCACAATATTGCTATGGAAATTTTTGCTGATACGATAGCTTTCTGGAAATCGCAAGATAAACCATTCTGGATTTTTTTCTGCTAGCGCCATCCATGCAATATAAATTACCAGTTTCAGTGTTAGTGGTGATTTATACCTTGGATTTTGAGGTGTTGCTTCTGGAACGCGCTGATCATCCAGGTTCTTGGCAATCAGTCACCGGTAGCCGAGATGAAGGCGAGTCTTTGTGCGAGACAGCTGTGCGTGAAGTGTTTGAGGAAACTGGCTTGGACGCCAATCAATATTCCTTGGTGGATTGGCAGGTCCAAAATATCTATGAAATTTATGCAAAATGGCAGCATCGCTATGCACCGGGTACTCGGCACAACACCGAGCATGTATTTGGATTGGAATTACCCTGCGTGCTTCCTGTCCAATTGTCACCGCGGGAACATCTCAGTTATAAATGGTTGTCTTGGCAGGAAGCTGCGGGACTGGTATTTTCGCCAAGCAACCGCGAAGCAATTTTGCAGTTGCCTGAAAGAGAAAGAGCGGGGGGCTAAAACCGCCCATACATAGTGAACGAAAGAATTTCAAATGAAGGAAATTGAGAGGCAAGGTGGCATGATATCGATTGCCTACGATCATCCCGGCTGCGCCACTTCGACAGCGTGGGCGAAGAAGCCGCGCGAACCGGAACCCGGTGAAAAAACCATACTTATCGAGCGCATCAAGCGACTGTTAAAAGAACAGGATGCGGTGCTGGTGGCGCACTATTACGTACATCCGGATTTGCAGGATTTGGCCGATGCTACGGGCGGTTGTGTATCTGATTCACTTGATATGGCCAATTTTGGCCATCAACATCCGGCGCAAACGTTAGTGGTAGCGGGGGTACGTTTCATGGGTGAGACAGCGAAAATCCTCAACCCGGAAAAGCGTGTGTTAATGCCTGATTTGGATGCAAACTGTTCGCTCGATCTTGGCTGTCCAGTGGAGGAGTTTACTGCTTTCTGCGACGCACATCCGGATCGTACCGTGGTGGTATATGCCAATACCAGTGCGGCGGTAAAGGCACGAGCCGACTGGGTGGTAACCAGTTCTATAGCGTTGCCCATCGTTAAGCATCTTAAGGAGCAAGGGCAGAAAATATTATGGGCACCGGATCGTCATTTGGGTCATTACATTCAGCAACAAAGTGGCGCTGACATATTACTGTGGCAAGGTTCATGTGTGGTGCATGACGAGTTCAAAGCCAAGGAGTTAGCTGAGCTTAAGGCGCAACACCCGGATGCCAAGGTGCTAGTTCACCCGGAATCCCCCCCGGCAGTAGTACAGCTTGCTGATGTGGTGGGCTCCACCACGCAGCTCATTAAGGCAACACAGAGTTTGGCTGCGAACAAGTTTATTGTGGCGACCGATAACGGTATCCTGCACAGGATGAAAAATTTATCGCCTGATAAGGTGTTTCTCGAAGCCCCTACGGCTGGAGAGGGCGCGACTTGCAATAGCTGTAATCACTGTCCGTGGATGGCGATGAACGGGTTGTTAAATCTGGCTGACGTGTTGGAAAGAGGGAAGAATGAGATACATGTTGATCCGGTAATCGGGCGTCGTGCCAAGGTTTCTATCGAACGCATGCTGGATTTCGCGCGTCAAATCGGCCTTCCAACCCGAGGCATCGGTAACGCCTGACGAATGTTTGCTGCTAACAACACGCTCATTGCATATATTAAATGATACGTGGTCTGCTGATGCGGTATCGATGAGCCACCTATGACCACACTGAATATCGTCACCTACAACATTCACAAGGGTTTATCCCATTTCAACCAGCGCATTGTGCTGCATGAATTGCGCGAGCGTTTGCGTGAACTCAACGCCGATATTGTTTTCTTGCAGGAGGTGCAGGGCGAAAACAGCCGCGACATACGGCATCTCCATAGTTATGGCACTTCGCCGCAACATGAGTTTCTAGCTGACCAGATATGGCCGCATCATGCGTATGGAAAAAATTCCGTGTATATAGATGGTCATCACGGAAATGCCCTTTTGAGCCGTTACTCGATTGTGGAGTGGGATAATCTGGATATTTCCGCGCATCGCTTCGAGAGTCGAGGCCTGCTGCATTGTGTAATTGACCTGCCAAAAACCGATCAGAGTGAAATCAGTCAGCCACTGCATTGTATTTGTGTGCATTTTGGTTTATTCAAACGCGGCCGCAGGGTGCAATTTAATGCGCTGATTGAGCGTATCAAGCGGATGGTGCCAGTGGATGCGCGCCTGATTGTCGCGGGTGATTTCAATGATTGGCGCAACAATGCCAGTCGCCTGTTAGCCCATGAATTGCAATTGCATGAGGTATTTGAAAAAAATCTCGGCAGGCCGGCACGCAGTTTTCCGGCGGGTATACCGCTGCTGCGTATGGATCGTATTTATGTGCGGGGGCTGGAGATTAAGCGCTGTGAGGTGCATTCGTGGAGGAAAATTTCAGATCATGTGGCGCTGTCTGCAACGCTCACCCTATGAGTAGCACGCATCTGGTTGACGGCCATATTCTGACGTTGTTACGCAACGGTGAGGAATATTTTCCGCGCCTGATTGCGGTGATAGACGCCGCGACCCGCTCGGTTTATCTGGAAACATATATTTATGCCGCCGATACTTGCGGCCGTTTAGTCTCGCAGGCATTGCAGCGCGCGGCCAAGCGTGGCGTGAGGGTGCACTTGCTGTTGGATGGTTATGGCTCGGCCGATTTGCCGGATAAGTGGGTGAATGATCTGCGCGGGGCGGGCGTAGAGGTATTGTGGTATCGCCCGGAAATCGCACGCTTTAAATTGCGCCGCCACCGCCTGCGCCGTTTGCACCGTAAGTTGGCATTGGTGGATGAGAATATTGCCTTTGTAAGCGGCATCAATATCATCAATGATGTGCCGGGTGGTCGGATTGTAGCGCCGCGTCTGGATTATTCGGTTGAGGTGCGGGGAGCTACGGCAGGACACATACGTTTTGTAATGCGGCGTTTGTGGACGCTGGTGTCGTGGATAAATTTTCGGCGGCAGCGTGAGCGCGTAACACTGCTGGCCGCGCATAAAAATACTGAGCAACATAAAGTAGCGTTTGTGTTGCGTGATAACTTACGTCATCGCCATGATATTGAACACGCCTACCTCAAAGCCATTGCCGGGGCACGGCGAGAGATTATCATTGCCAACGCCTATTTTCTGCCGGGATTGCGTTTTCGCCATGCTTTGCTAAATGCGGCTCGGCGCGGAGTACGCGTTGTATTGCTGTTGCAAGGGCAGGTGGAATATCATCTGCAGCACTTTGCTACGCGTGCACTTTATGACGAACTATTGCGGGGCGGTATGGAAATTCACGAATATCACGCCAGTTTTATGCACGCCAAGGTTGCGGTGGTGGATGGCTACTGGGCAACCGTAGGTTCATCCAATATAGATCCATTCAGTCTGTGGCTGGCGCGCGAAGCTAACCTGGTAGTTCGCGATGCAGGGTTTGCTGAATCATTGCGTGCCAATTTATTGCACGAGATTGCGCACAGCGCCCGGTTGATTTCCCCTTCTGTGTGGCGCGAGCATAGTATATGGACGCGTTTGCTGATGCGCATCAGCTATGCAATGGTCCGCTTTTTAACTGGTGTGATTGGTTACGCACGTGGACAGGATAATGTTTAGTCGCTATCGGTCGGGTAGATTGATTAGTCAGTTGCAAACCACAAAAATTCGACCGTACGGGTTTATGTAAGTTAGAAGCATTTCACCTCGAGCCCCGCGTTTCAAATTTCAGGCACACTTTGCACCTGCACATGCAATAGCTCAATACAAATTGTCTTTTATGGATAGGTGTAAGAGCTCAATGTCCGCAATCATTACAGAATTTAACCATGAAGCATCAAGTCGTCATATCCATGCTGTCGAATAAATCTCGTTATAGAAAACTCAAAAATTGGCGCGTACACCCATAAGAAAACCCCGACCCGGCAACGGGGCGAGTTCTTTCAAGAAGGAGGTATGCATTCGGGCTTCCTGGTTAAAAAGATTATTACCCTTAATGTAGGCATCCCAATTGACCGAGGGCGTCTTAAAGCGGTAATTCAACATAGTGTTGGTCAACGTGTAGCCACTAGTCGGTAATTCGTTCGTTGCCACTTGGTCCTGCTTGAATGAATGGGAAACGTCGAGCCTTGCGCTGAACTTGCCCAGTTGATAATCAAGGCCTGCCCCAAGACGCATGGGAGTAATGCGCGGCAATGGCTCGCCCGTGTCACTGTTTTTCGCCCGCACATAGTCGCCGCGCAGATTGAGGTCGAGATTCCCTTTTTCCTCATATACCCGGAATTTTCCTTCTGCCTCAAAACCATGAAACTGGGCTTTCACCGCGCGAAATAAAGCTTCCCGTAACTCTTCCTGTTCTTGACCGCTGTTAATCAACGCAATGTAGTTCTGGAAGCGGGTGTAAAACCCGCTGATACTTGCTGAATGCGGGCCCGAACGCCAGCGTAATTGCATATCAGCGCCGTTCGATTTTTCCTTCGCAAGCGTCGTGTCACCCACCT
>QFXJ01000008.1 GCA_003402375.1 Candidatus Nitrotoga sp. CP45 | reverse complement strand
AATGGCACTTTGACATGCTTGTTCACGCCTTTGCCTACTCGGATTTCTTGCTCGAATACGCGATCATTAAGAGCATCAACTTTCTTTTGCACTTTCAGTTTCAATTTGCCAGCGGGAACGGCTAAATCCAATGGACATTTCCCCTTGAATTTGCCGTTGATAAACACTTCGGCGCCCATATCCTTATCTTCGCAAGTGACGCTGAGCATAGAACCAGCAGCGTGTGCCCTAGGGAATATCGCGAAGGCTAAGAATAGCAGAGGTATTAAGTAAACTGATTTCCTGGTCGCGGCATAGGTGAATAACGCCGCGCCTGGCATAACGTCGTGCTTAATCATAGCAATTCTCCAAAAATGAATGACATGATCCCGCGTTACATGGGGCGGTCTTATGTGATTCCTTAGAGAAGACCGGGCGGGCCGCGCGTGACAGCGATATGGGGTTGGTTGGAACGGAATGCAAAGGTATTAAGCCGTACCGTTCTACTCGGAATGGCGATAACTGCGAAGGAGAGGGGAGAGCTGCCAAGCGCGTCGCCCAGTTGTGTATAAGCCGCACAATGTCCGTATGCCGATGAATGCGATGAGTGCTTATCTTGTTCCGTAAGGGCATGGTGTAGAGTATGCATAGCTCCGTCTTGTTGGGCAAAAAGCAGCAACAAGGTAAGCCGTAGCGGGAAAAAAGCACGGGAAAATTGCATGATGCGGCCAACCTTAATAAAGATTGAAAGATGGTGCAAGTTGCAGGTGATCTCTGTAGCGTAATGAAACATTTGTTTTGTATAGCACGGAATAATGTCCGGTTTTGGATTTGGAATGGAAATAGTTTTGAACCGGGCGCATTCGTTACAAAAGTCACTACGCCTTCGGTAATAAAACCAAGATTGTTAACTTCAGTCCCTACAGGGTTCACTTGTGTCTCCTTAGCGCCAAAATACACTGGTGAGGTCACATAGTAGGGAGATCGCTATGTTGTGTGAATAAGCAAATTGCTTATTTTGATTTTAGGAAAAACCTTAATAATTTAATATTGATATCGAACGTAATATTGTTCGGGTCGGTGAATTTCCGTCCAAACCACATATGGGGAATTTAAGGTACGCTGAAAAAAATGGAGTTATACGTTTCTGTCTAGCCCATTGCAAAGTTTACGCCAGTGCCGCGAGAAGTTGCTATGGCGATGGATCAGTAATAAATCCTATTCGCACCACTCCGGCTTTCGCCGCAATCGACATTACCTTCGCTACATTTTCGTAATGAACATGCTTGTCGGCAAGGATATGCAGCTCGGTATTAGGATTCTGAGATACTGACGCGGCAAATCGCAATGTTAATTGGTCCAGTGCGACAGGCTCACCGTTCCAGAACAAACTGGCATCTTCGCGAATGCCAAATTCGATATGCTCTGATTGCGTTATATTCGGGGTGCTGGACGCCTTAGGTAATTCGATCTTCACCGCATTCGTGAGCAACGGCGCAGTAATTATGAAGATCACCAGTAGCACTAACATAACGTCCACCAGCGGCACTACATTGATATCGGCCAAGGGTGTTTGACGATTACTGCTCAAGTTGCCAAATGCCATTACGGTCTCCTTTTGGTGGGTTCAACCATATGTGACGGACGCTCATCGTCCGCAGAACTATTAGACTTGACGCCGACAGTGACGAGCGCGAATAGGTCATGAGCGAAGGCATCCAGGCGCGCTAGCCATAAACGATTACGCCGCACAAATACGTTGTAGGCCAATACTGCCGGTATCGCCACTGCCAATCCCAACGCCGTCATTATTAGTGCCTCACCTACCGGGCCAGCCACTTTGTCCAGTGTCCCTTGGCCGGAAATGCCGATTTGCACCAGCGCGTGATATATACCTAAAACCGTGCCGAACAGTCCTATAAAGGGTGCAGCTGAGCCAGCTGAGGCTAACATTGTGAGGCCGCTTTCAACGCGTGCAGCTTCCTGTTCGATGCTATTGCGTAATACACGGGTAATAAACTCACTTGTGCCGCCACCAGTAATTGCGAGGTGTTTTAAACCGCGTGTTTCCGACTCGAGGGTGGCATCCAGCGCTAGTTGTGCGAGCTGCGCGAAGGCGTTATCAATCGAATTGACGGTCAGGATCGCATTCACCTCTTGTAAAGAATTGGCGTTCCAGAAACGCTTGAGAAAAGTCTCCGCGCGGCGCGCGGCCAGAAAATTGGCAATAGTTTTGGTGAATATGAGATACCAACTCGCCATTGACAGCGCAAGCAATAGTACAAGCACGCCAATGCCGATATCATCGAGCTGGGAGAGAAAGTGTGAGAAACCGAGTCCTTTTTCCATTAGTTCAATCTCCTGGCAATATAAAATTAAATGGTTGCATGGCGATTGCCCGAACTGGCTGGCCGTTGCGTCTAGGCGGATTGCAATGCCAAGTTTTTACTGCGCTTAGGGCAGCCTCGTCGAGATGTTTGTAACCGCTGCTATTAATTACTTGCGCTAAACTTACGCGACCGGTTTCATCCAGTTCTACCCGTAGCATCACCTTGCCCTCTTCACCACGCTGGCGCGAGAGCGGCGGATAGGAAGGCGCATTCAATTTAGAACAGGTGAGAGACAGCTCAGAGGATAGTATGACTGGCGCGAGTGATATCGGCCCAGATGGTGCTGCCGGACCCTCTATCCTTTCTGGTTCTGGTTCATGCGGTGGTGGTGGCGCGACAGGTTCATTTTGGGAAAACACCGGTGCTTCAGCTACCACTTGCTGCTGTTTTTGCTGCTTTATTGGTTGTGGCTTGGATGAAAGTCGGAATACAGGTTCCGGCTTGGGTGTAGAGCGAGGTGGTTCGGGCTTGGGTTCTTCTTGCGGTTTAGGTGTGGCGATAATGTTCACGAATATTGCCGCCTGTTTCGGTAGTGGAATCAATTTCTGACTCCACAGGATGTAAAACAATGCACCGTGAAGCGCAAGGACAAACAGTACCCCCGGCAAAGAGGCGGTTCTGCGTTTCGTTGCCATTTATTCACCGCCGCACCGAGTCAGATGCAGCATTGCGAGTCTGGCACTTAAGTAGCAAACGATGCATCATTGGCCGGGTTCCTGTAACCATTAACGTACACACCTGACTAACGCATTTTAGTAGCGTTTTTGCTTGTATTTGTGCTGGTTAAATAGTATGGCGGTAATCAAAAAAAGAGAATAAGCAAATTCCTTATTTCTTTAGCTAACGAAAATCTGCTAGTTATTTTCAAGCCTATACGGGTAGGTCAAATGCAAGCAAGTTGTGAAATGGATATTCGTAAATCTAAATTATTAGAGGGATGCGCTTAATGACCAACCGCAATACCTTAGAGAGGTAAAGGTGTTGGAATGGAGAAATCCAGGAAAGCGTTACAAACAATTGAATGCTGAAGAGTGTGCGACAAATCATGTGTTACAAATTTGGACAGATATTTGTACGCTACAGCCAATTAAACATTAGCTCCTGTTGAATTGAGTACAAGCGCGATATAGCGTTCGGCTGGTATCATTACGGTGTTGAGCTGATGTCGTCCTTATAGCGATTTATAGCTGTGGCTTCGGAATTTTTCCTGAAAATTAAACATGAGGAGAGCAATATTAAGATATTGATAATATTTAGTATGTTGAGCATATTAGCATTGCTGATAGCAAGCCAGTTGGCACGTGCGGGCGAAGTACCGAAAATTGGAGAAAACGCGCCGAATTTTAAGTTACCAGACCAGAGTGGAAAGATTTATACCTTGGCGAATTTTCAAGGTAAGTGGCTAGTGCTGTATTTTTACCCGAAGGATGATACGCCAGGCTGTACTGAGCAGGCATGTAACTTTCGTGACGATCTGAATCAGTTAACTGGACTTGGTGCTCAGGTGGTGGGTATCAGTGTGGACGACAGCAAGAGTCATGCAGATTTTGCCAAAAAATACTCTCTGCCCTTTCCGTTGCTGGCGGACAAGGGCGCTGAAGTGACCACGCGTTATGGCGTGCTACGGAATCTTGGGATATTTAAGTTGGCGCGGCGATACACTTTTTTGATTGACCCGCAAGGTAAAATTAGCAAGGTGTATGACAAGGTAGAAACGTCCCGTCATTCAAAAGAAATTATTGAGGATTTGAATAAATTATTGGCTGTTGGAAAAGAATGAAAAATCTTGTTAGCAATATTTGGGCTGTAACGTTATTCGTTCCTGCCGTAATTCCCTCGTGGTTGCCTAATTTCGTTGAGCGCTAATTTTTTCCTATTGCGCTATGGTCGATGGGTTTTTCGTTTATTCATCAATTTCTTTTTGTTAATTAAAAATATAATACCTGATGCCATACATTACTCTTGATAAGGCCGCGCTTGCTTACGGCCATGTACCATTGCTTGATCATGTAAATTTCCAACTGGACGAAGGTGAGCGCGTCGGCATGATCGGGCGCAACGGCGGCGGTAAGTCCAGTATGTTAAAAGTGCTGGCCGGACAGGCTATGTTAGACGATGGCGTCGTATGGCGCGCACCCGGTGTGCGTATTTGTTATGTGAGCCAGGAACCAGAATTAGATGTCGAAGCGACCGTGTTTGACGAAGTCGCGCGCGGATTGGGTGAGCTACAACAAATTATTACCGATTACCATCATTTGTCGCATCAACTTGCCGAACCGGATGCGGATTACGAAAGTTTGTTGGAGGCAATGCAACCGCTGCAAACAAAGCTTGAAGCGCAAAATGGTTGGGCGGTTCAGGCGCGTATCGAGACGGCCATCCAACGTTTGGAGCTGAATGCAGACAGTCGTGTAGGTGATCTCTCCGGGGGGGTGCGCAAGCGCGTGGCACTGGCGCAGGCGTTGGTGGCTGAGCCGGATGTTTTGATCCTGGATGAGCCCACCAACCATCTTGATTTCTCATCCATTGAATGGTTGGAAGGCTTGCTTAACAACTTTCGCGGCAGCGTGTTGTTTGTGACTCATGATAGGCGCTTTTTGGATAACGTCACTACCCGGATAATTGAGTTAGATCGTGGCAATCTTGCCAGTTTCCCCGGTAATTTTGCGGCTTACCTGCGTTTCAAGGAGCTGATGTTACAGGACGAAACGGTGCTCAACGCCAAGTTTGATAAGGTGCTGGCGCAGGAAGAAGTATGGATACGTCAGGGCATCAAGGCGCGGGGTGTGCGCAATGAAGGACGCGTGCGGCGGCTGGAGCAGTTGCGGCGCGAGCGTAGTGCACGGCGTGAGCGTGTGGGTAAAGTTGAAATGAATCTGGAGGCGGGCGATCGATCCGGCAAGCTGGTGGCGGAGTTGTCGCACATCAGCAAATCATTCGGTGACAGGCAAATTATTAAAGATTTCTCCTGCCGCATTCAGCGCGGTGACAAGATTGGCTTGTTAGGGCCAAACGGCTCTGGTAAGAGCACGCTACTCAAAATTATCTTGGGCGAATTAGCCCCGGATAGCGGCAAAGTGCATCTAGGCACTAAGTTGGCAGTGGCGTATTTCGATCAATTACGTGCGCAACTAAATGAAGAGGCCACGCTAGCCGATACCATCAGCCAGGGTGCTGACTTCATTGAAATTGGCGGCGTGCGCAAGCATATCATTAGTTATCTCGGCGATTTTTTATTCGCGCCGGAACGTGCCCGCTCACCAGTAAAAAGTTTGTCCGGCGGTGAACGCAACCGCCTGCTGCTAGCGCGTTTGTTTAGCCGGCCAGCTAATGTGCTGGTGCTGGACGAGCCGACCAATGACCTCGATATAGAAACGATGGAGCTGCTGGAAGACCTGCTCGCCGATTATGATGGCACGCTGTTTCTAGTCAGCCATGATCGCGCTTTCCTCGACAACGTGGTGACTCAGGTCATCGCCTTTGAGGGCGATGGCAAATTGATGGAATACGTCGGGGGCTATGAAGATTGGGTACGCGTAAAGAAGCAAGAGGCCGGGCAGCGAGCGCCGGTAAGTACAGCCGTTCCTGCCAAGCCATTGCCGCAGACGGAAGTTAAATCCAAACCTGTCACCAAGTTGAGTTTCAAAGAAGCGCGTGAGCTAGAGCAGATTCCACAGCGAATCGCGTCCCTGGAACAAGAGCAAGAAGAACTTGCTGCCACTTTAGGCTCGGGCAATCTCTACCGTGATAATCCCGCACACGCCAAACAGCTACAAGAACGCACCGCTATTATCGAGGATGAGTTGTTGCAACTGATGGCGCGCTGGGAAGAGTTGGAGAGCCGATAAAGTGTAGTGGTTCAGACTTAATCTGACAGTAAGGTCTTGCCAAAGGGTGGGGTTACCCGGTTTGATAGAGGTGCGAATCTTTATCAACCAAAGCGCGTAAGCGCAAAGGAGTAACCCCATGAG
>QFXJ01000007.1 GCA_003402375.1 Candidatus Nitrotoga sp. CP45 | reverse complement strand
AACTCTAATTGACGGAAAGGAGGCGTGGCACGATAAAATAACCACATTGAATAGCTGAATCTGAACTGACAGTCACTTCGATCAAATCGGGTAACTGTCAGATGATGTCGCGATTACTACAGATAAAGTTTATCGGCAATATCGCCTATTCAAAATATCTTGAAGCAAACTTACGTACTATCCGAAGAATTCCTTAACCTTGTCCATCCAGGATTTCGCGCGTGGGCTATGGTGTGCGCTATCTTCTTCGTTAATTTGCTCGAATTCGCGTAGCAACTCTTTTTGCCGATCAGTGAGATTGGCTGGGGTTTCTATCATTACGTGGCAGTGGAGGTCGCCAAAGGTTGAACTGCGTACCCCTTTGATTCCCTTGCCGCGAAGACGGAAGACTTTGCCGGATTGCGTTTCAGCTGGAATTTTGATGCGTGCGGAACCATCCAGAGTGGGGATTTCGATTTCGCCACCCAACGCCGCAACAACAAAGCTGATCGGCATTTCGCAATGCAAATCGTTGTGGTCACGCTGGAATACCGAGTGCGGTGTGATACGGATGACCACATACAAGTCGCCGGGTGGACCTCCGTTGCTGCCGAGTTCCCCTTCGCCGGATAGGCGGATGCGGTCATCGTTGTCAACCCCGACCGGAATTTTTATAGATAGTGTCTTATGCTGTTTGATGCGACCTGAGCCGTGGCAAGAACCGCAAGGCGATATAATGGATTTGCCGCTTCCATGGCAGCGCGGACAGGTTTGCTGGATAGAAAAGAACCCCCCCTGTTGCATGCGTACTTGCCCGTGTCCGCCACAGGTGGTACAGGTGGTTGTGCTCGTGCCTGGCTTGGCACCGCTGCCATGACAGGTATCGCACTTGGTCATGGTCGGTATGCGAATTTGCGTTTCGGTACCGCGTGCAGCCTGTTCCAACGTGACTTCTAAGTTGTAGCTCAGGTCGGCGCCACGGTGCATTTGGTTGTGTCCGCGTGAGCTTGCCCCGCTCATTCCAGCACCAAAAATGTCGCCGAAAATGTCGCCGAAATGGGAGCCAGCTGAGCCGCCACTAAATCCTCCCGAGCCCATGCCAGCATCGGCAGCGGCGTGTCCAAACTGGTCATAACCCGCGCGTTTCTGCGAATCGGATAGTACCTCGTAAGCTTCTTTGGCCTCTTTGAAGAGCTCTTCAGCCTTGGGGTTGTCTGGATTACGGTCAGGATGGTGCTTCATTGCCAGCTTGCGATAAGATTTCTTTATGTCATCTTCTGACGCGTCACGGTTGACGCCTAATATTTCGTAATAGTCACGTTTTTTCATTTTTGCATGAAGCGAAAAGGGGTTAAGGAGTTAAGATTTATGTAATTAGTCTTTAATACCGAGGTTGCTAGCTTAATAAACCCAGAAATAGCATCTATTTTTTGTTCAGTCCTTTATCTTCAGTCCTTCATCATTTTTCGATAGACTTAGGCCAGCGAGTATGCTCAATTTGTTCAATTCCAGCAGTGAACCAATAACAGCGATAACCAAGAGTGGGTATCGCTGTATCAGGCTGAATCAATCATAATTTTTGGTAAGGAAATAGAGAGATGCCGCGTAGATTTTCGAAGTCGCAGTGATTGCCCTTCAGACATCTCCCGTTCCGTTTTATATTACTTCTTATCGTCTTTTACTTTCTCATCTTTTACTTCGGTGAACTCGGCATCTACGACATCACTGTCATCTTTCTTGCTGTCGGCTTGCGCGCCAGATTCACCAGGCTGGTGGGATTGGCTAGCTTCAGCGGCATGCATTTTTTCTGACAGTTTGTGCGCAGCGGTGGAGAGTGCTTCAGCTTTAGCGTCTATAACTTCCTTGTCGTCGCCTTTCACTACGTCTTGGGCTTCTTTCAAAGCGGACTCTACCGCAGCTTTTTCATCTTCACTCAGTTGCTCGCCATATTCCTTCATAGACTTCTGCGTAGAGTGAATCAATGCATCCAGCTGATTACGAGATGTAACCAATTCGATTGCCTTGCGGTCGTCGTCGGCATACGTTTCTGCATCCTGCACCATTTTTTGAATTTCGGCTTCAGACAAACCGGAATTGGCCTTGATGGTAATTTTGGACTCTTTGCCAGTCGCTTTGTCTTTTGCGCCTACATGCAGAATTCCGTTGGCGTCAATGTCGAAGGTTACCTCAATCTGCGGCATACCCCGCGGTGCAGGCGGAATGTCGGAGAGGTTGAATTGCCCCAAGCTCTTATTTCCAGAAACAACTTCACGCTCACCTTGCAGCACGTGGATGGTTACTGCATTTTGATTGTCATCGGCAGTAGAAAATACTTGCGAGGCCTTGGTTGGGATGGTGGTATTTTTCTTGATCAGTTTGGTCATTACGCCGCCCAAGGTTTCAATACCCAGGCTGAGTGGGGTTACATCCAGTAGCAGGACATCTTTAACCTCACCTTGCAGCACACCACCCTGAATGGCCGCGCCCACTGCCACTGCTTCGTCTGGATTGACGTCGCGGCGCGCTTCCCTGCCAAAGAACTCCTTGACTTTATCCTGCACCATCGGCATCCGTGTTTGTCCACCCACCAGAATCACGTCGGAGATGTCGGCGCTGGAAACACCCGCATCTTTCATGGCAATCTTACAGGGGGCTATGGTACGCGCGACCAGTTCTTCCACCAGGCTTTCAAGCTTGGCGCGGGTAATCTTAATGGCCAGATGTTTTGGACCGCTGGCATCTGCCGTGATGTAAGGCAGATTCACCTCAGTTTGCTGCGCGGAAGACAATTCAATTTTAGCTTTTTCAGCTGCGTCTTTCAGGCGCTGCAGAGCTAACATATCTTTCTTGAGGTCGATACCACTTTCTTTCTTGAATTCTTCTACCAGGAATTCAATTACGCGCATGTCGAAATCTTCACCGCCGAGAAAGGTGTCGCCGTTAGTGGAGAGCACTTCGAACTGGTGTTCACCGTCAATTTCAGCGATGTCGATAATGGAAATATCGAAAGTGCCGCCGCCCAAGTCATAAACCGCAATCTTGCGGTCGCCTTCCTGCTTATCCATACCAAATGCCAGCGCAGCCGCAGTTGGCTCATTAATAATGCGTTTTACTTCTAAACCGGCAATGCGGCCCGCGTCCTTAGTGGCCTGGCGTTGACTATCGTTGAAGTAAGCAGGCACCGTGATGACAGCTTCACTAACCGATTCGCCTAGATAATCCTCGGCAGTTTTTTTCATTTTCATAAGCACTTGCGCGGAAATTTCCGGTATGGAAATGTCCTTGTCACGGACTTTAACCCATGCATCACCGTTCTTAGCCTTAACGATGCCATACGGCACCATGCCCATATCCTTCTGCACCATTGGCTCTTCAAAACGGCGTCCGATCAGCCGCTTTACACCATACAGCGTGTTTTTTGGGTTGGTCACTGCTTGCCGCTTGGCCGGCGCGCCAATCAATACTTCGCCGTCTTCCATGTAAGCGATAATGGAAGGTGTGGTACGCGTACCCTCGGCGTTCTCAATTACCTTCGGTTTGCCGTTTTCCATGACAGCAACGCACGAGTTTGTGGTGCCCAAGTCAATACCAATAATTTTTCCCATAACGTTTCCTTTTCGTTGTAATGTTGAAAGTCTTTGCTGCCTGTGTTGCATTAATCTGTGGGCAGCAGATGTGTATTTCAAGTGTTACGATCAATTTTTCGCAAAACTACGCAAAAATATAATTTTTAAGAAGCAGTGGATAACTACTTGGTTACAAGGCCGCTATTCCTTCGCCTTGGCTACCATTACCAATGCAGGACGTAACACCCGATCATGCAGCTGATAGCCCTTTTGCATGACGCTCACTACCGTGTTGGCTTCTTGTTCACTGTCAACCATGCTGATGGCTTGGTGTTTGTGGGCGTCGAATTTTTCGCCGAGCGGATTGATTTCTTTGATGTTAAATTTAGTGAATACAGCAGCGAGCTGCTTCAGAGTGAGCTCCATGCCGCTCTTGAAACTTTCTACCGTGGCGGTTTCAACAGCTAATCCCGCTTCCAAGCTATCCTTTACCATCAGCATTTCATTAGAAAAATGTTCTACAGCCAATTTCTTTGCTTTGCTAACATCTTCTTGCGCGCGACGGCGAATATTTTCGCCTTCCGCCTTGGCATACATCCAAGCGTCATAGTGTTCCTGTGCCTTTCGCTCGGCTTGCTGCAGCATCTCTTCAATGCTTGGCATAACCTCTGGGTTATGCGTATCTTCAGCTTGGCTAGCCTGTCCAGGCTGCTGGGATGAGGCTTCTGTGGGTTCCATCTGCTTCTCCAAAAATGATTTTTCAAAAATGTGTAGCGTGAAAATGGGGTCGACTTTTTTGATTTCAAGAGCATTGCGCAATATTATTTTATTCACGTGAGATAATGCGCTTTTGCGGACGCTGGCCGCAGGTTTAATCCCATTTTTGTTGCTGTGACCCTCCATAAAAACTACCACTGGCGTATCGCCGGTTTTTATTTCTTTTACTTCGCTTTTGTGGGCATGTTCGCGCCGTACTGGAGTTTGTATCTGAAATCTATCCATTTCGATGCAATGCAAATTGCCGTTTTAATGTCGGTGCAGCCAGTGATGCGGATGCTGTCTCCTACACTATGGGGCTGGTTGGCCGATCATACTGGGCAGCGTTTGTTGGTGGTACAACTGGCGGCGCTGTGCAGTGTCCTCAGTTACTTGGGAGTGTTCTTCACGACTGAGTTCGTCGGCTTGTTGCTGGTGATGATGGTGATGAGCTTTTTCTGGAGTGCTTCCATGCCGCTAGTGGAGGCGACTACGCTGACCTATCTAGGTAAGCACACGGCGCGCTACGGACGTATTCGTTCTTGGGGTTCGGTTGGCTTTATTGTGGCGGTACTGGGGCTGGGCTACGCGTTTGACTACATTGCTATCGCCTGGATATTGTGGGTAGGTGTGGCGATAAAACTAGGTATTTTGCTGTTCGCGCGCCAAATCCCACCCACCGAAGTGCTGGCGCACCATACCGACAGCCAGCCCATCCTGCGTTTAGTATTGCAGCCGCAAGTCCTGGTGTTGTTTGGCGCGTGTTTCCTCATGGCTTTAGCGCATGGGCCTTATTACACTTTCTATTCGATTTATCTGGTGGAGAATGACTATTCAAAAAGCGCGGTTGGTTGGCTGTGGGCGCTGGGTGTAATCTGTGAAATCGCGGTATTTTTTGTCATGCCATGGCTAATGTTGCGCTTTACATTGTCGCAAATAATGATTGTAAGTTTTGCCTGTGCAGTGCTGCGTTTTGTGCTGATTGGCTGGGGGGTGGGTTTGCTGTCGTTGATGTTGTTTGCGCAAGTATTACATGCCGCTACTTTCGGTGCTTTCCATGCAGTGGCTATGGCGTTGGTACATCAGTTTTTCCGTGGGCGGCACCAGTCCAAGGGGCAGGCGCTGTTTGGTAGCATTACTTACGGTGCTGGCGGCATGGTAGGTGGATTATTGAGCGGCCCGCTATGGGAACACTGGGGCGCAAGTGTGATGTACTCATTTAGCGCCGTAGCGGCACTGCTGGGATTATTGTTGATATTGTGGAAGTTAAGGATAGTGGTGTTGTCTAAGCATCAGCCGAACGCCACTGTTTAACTTGCCTTAAGGCGAGGCAATCGCCTTTTGTGACTGATTTAGAGCTTTAGCTGTTAAACCTTATTTTTCGTAGCAAATATTATCTGGCTTCAGACTGATTGGATATTGGAAGAGCTAACTCCTTTGATTTATTTCCATGTTGCGGTATGCTCCGCTTAATAGTTTTCCTTAATGGATTAAAAAGATATGTGCAAAAAACTTATTATGCTGGTGTTGCTTTTGGCGCCCGTATTGGTAGCGCAGGCCGCACCTAATAAGGCAATTACCCAAAAACAGGTCGACGATCTGACATCAACGGTAATGAAATACGCTTCTTCGCCGAAACTGGGTTCATCGATTGCGATGATCTACGACGAACAAGAGCAACGTCCCTTATATAGCAAGAATGCGAATGCTGTTGTACCTATTGCATCCATCACCAAGCTGATGACTGCAATCGTAGTGTTGGACGCAGAATTACCCTTAGAAGAAAAAATTACTATTAGTGTATTTGATTTTGATATTCTCAAAGGTAGTCATTCGCGTATGCGCATCGGTATGACGCTGACACGTGGTGAATTGCTCAATCTGGCATTAATGTCCTCGGAGAATCGCGCGGCCGCAGCTTTAGCGCGTACTTATCCGGGGGGTACCAGTGCAGCCGTGGCGATGATGAATGCCAAAGCGCTCGAACTAGGTATGACGAAAACCCATTTTCGTGATGCGACTGGTTTGAATAGTGGTAATACCTCCACTGCTCAGGACTTGGTAAAAATGTTGATTGCAGCTCAACATTATGAGCTCATCCATAAGTACAGTACTAAGGCGTCACATTTGGTTGCGGTGCCTGGATTCCCTCCGCTGCGTTTTGGAAATACCAATCCATTGGTGAAAAATGCATCTTGGAATATCGATGTAAGTAAAACTGGTTATATCAATGAAGCGGGGCGCTGTTTAGTAATGCATGCCCGCATTATGCAGCGTCCAGTAATCATTGTGTTGTTGGATTCACAAGGAAAAAATACGCGCGTTGGCGATGCCAACCGCATCAAGAAATGGATGGAAAGCGCCGCCGCTACTCGTGGGCGAAATACACGGCGTGGTTAACCTCATGTGCGTAAAGAGAGTTTGATAAAAGTTTTACGGCTACATTAGTTAATGTATATGTAAGGCTGTCAGGTAGCGCATTAAGCATTGCTAAACGGTTATTGTACTGTCATCCCGTAGGCGTAGTGCTTCCTCAATGTCCACTGCCACCACATGCGATACGCCCCGTTCCTGCATGGTTACACCTACCAATTGCTGCGCCAACTCCATGGTGATCTTGTTGTGGCTGATGAAGATGAATTGGGTGTTCTGTGCCATTTTCTGGATCAGCTTGCATAATCGTTCGGTGTTGGTGTCATCCAGCGGGGCATCAACCTCGTCCAATAGGCAGAAAGGAGCGGGGTTGAGCTGGAACATCGAGAATACCAGCGCAATCGCAGTTAACGCTTTTTCGCCGCCCGATAGCAAGTGAATTGAGGCATTTTTTTTGCCCGGTGGTTGTGCCATCACCTGCACGCCGCTATCCAGTATTTCATCGCCAGTTAGCACCAGGCGCGCCTCGCCACCGCCAAACAGCACTGGGAACATTTCTGCCAGATGGCGATTTACTTCATTGTAAGTGGCCATCAATAAATCATGCGATTCCTTGTCAATGCGGCGTATTGCCCCTTTCAGCGTGTCCATCGCCTCGGTCAAATCTTTCGCTTGAGCATCCAGATAGGTTTTGCGTTCCTGCGCCGTATGTAATTCCTCGAGCGCTGCCAGATTCACCGAGCCCAACCCGGTTATGTCGCTGTTCAGACGATTTAATTCGTTCTGTAATGCATTCAGCTTGATATTGCCGCTTTCCAACAGGGAGAGCAGTGTTGTTTCATCCACATCCAGCAATTGTTCTGCCCATTGTTCATATTGCAGACGTGCTTCCTGTTCCTTGAGCGACAACTCGCTGAGTTTTTCACGCAGTGGATGTAATTTTTGTTCGCAGGACAGGCGCTCTTGTTCCAGTCTGTTCAGATTGTTGGTGGTTTGTTCCAGTATGTTGCGTGTTTCGGCCAGCGCCTGTTCACGCGTCTGACGCTGTTGCAGTGCCTCCTGCAATTGTTGCTTGCTAGTGCCATCTTCCATATGGTCTAACTCAGCATGATTTTGTATTAAAGTTTGTTCCAACTGCGCCAGAGTCAACCCGATCTGTTTAATATTGTGTTTTAGATCGGCGATTTTTTCCGTGCAAGTTTTGACAAAAAAACGGGCTTCCTGCAATTCGTGCCGCGTTTTTTGTGAACGTTCGCGCTGTTGGCGCAGTGTAGATTCCTGAGCGGCAGCTTGCAGCCTCGCCTGCTCAGCTTCTACTTGCTGTGTCGCAATGCTTACACGCAGAGTGTCCATGCGCTCAGCGATTTCCTGATGCTGGTATTGCTCTTCAGCAGACTGTTCGGCCAGTTCTTGCAATTCGCGCGCGATCTGTGCGGCGCGCTCGTGGCTGCGTTCGTTGGCTTGGGTTAATTTTAGAATCTGTACCTGCATTCCATGTTGGCGCTGTTGCAATTCGCTGTCTGCCGCGCGCAAGAGCGCGATACGGCTTTCAATAGCGTGATAAATTTCTTCAGCTAGTGCTGTCTGATGTTTGCCTTGATCCAATGACTTTGCCTGTTGCTGTGCTGCCTCCTGCAACCGTTCAATTTCACGTTGCCGCGCCAGTAGGCCATGTACTTGGTTGTCCGGAGCATGGAACAGCACGCTATGAGCGCCAATCAGATGTCCCTGCGGTGTCACTAACCAGGCGCCGGCAGGCAATCGTTCACGCAAGCTCAATCCTAGTGCCAGCGTTTCCGTGACGTACACACCAGACAACCAGTCCATCACCACGGGCGCAGTCAGTGGATCCTGGTAGCTTACGAACTGCCCCAGCGGCGTCAGCCCGATATCTTGTTGGGTTTTGAAGTTTTGCGCTCCGTCCGCTGCGAATACAGCCAGCCTGGCCGGTGGCGCATCGCTCCAACGCACAGCATTGTCCAGGTGGGCCAGGGCGAGCGCGTTGAGACGTTCGCGCAAAACGGCTTCCAGCGCATCTTCCCAGCCTGCCTCAATGCCGATGGATTGCCACAGGCGCGGCAGTTGGTCTAATTGGTGTTTGGATAACCACGGTTTCAGATTCTTGTCGTTATCGACCTGTTTCTGAAGTTGTTGCAAAGCGGAAAGCCTCGCCTCCACCTGTGACAGTTGCCGTTCCAGTTCCTGCATTGCGATGCGCTGGTTGCGCCGTGCCGAATCAGCCTCCGGTAATTGTGCCTGAAGCTGTGTCAACTGCTGCTGTTGCGCGTTGCGTTCTATCTCCATCTCGACGAATAGAGACTGCGTCTCTGCCAGCGCTTCGCTATCCACCTGCGGCAGGTTGTCACGTTCCAGCAGCAAACGCGAGCGTCGCGCTTCCAGTTGTTGCACATTGCGTTGGATATGTTCGCGTTGCGTATCGGCCAGTTGCAGTTGTTGCTGCGAGATCAGTTGTTCGCGTTGCATCGTGTTGTGGCGCTCGAGTTCGGTGCGCGCTGCTTCCTCCGCTTGTGGCAGATGGTGAGCTTCGGCGTTCGCGCGGCTTTCCCAACTCTCAACCCGGATGTCGGCTTGTTGTTGTTGTTGCTGCCAATGTGCCAGTAAAGACTCTACGCCTTGCAACTGAATGCGCTGCTGCTCGACCTGCAGCTTGCTGTTGGCCGTCTGCTGGGTCAAACGCGCGCGTTGATCGTTGAGGTGGGCAATCTGCTGCTCTAGCCGCGCAATCTCGGCATTGGCAGCATATAGTTCGCCCTGCTTGGCATGCAGTGTATCAGCCTGCGTGTAATGCTCACTGCGCGTGAATTCCAGTTGGCTTTCCATTTCACGCAGACGTGCAGTCTCAGCTTCCAGCTCGTTTTTTGTTTTCTCCATTCCTTGGGCAAAACGCCCCCGGCGTGTCTCGGCTTCCTGTTTATTCACCAGCCACAGCAGTTGTTGTGTGGTGTCGCGCTTCGATTCCAATTCGCGGTATTGCGTGGCTACCGCTGCTTGTTCGGTTAGATGGGTAAGTTGCTTGGTCAACTCAAGCAGGATGTCATCAACGCGTAGCAGGTTGTCGTGCGTATCAGCAATGCGAAGTTCAGTTTCGCGGCGGCGGTCGCGGTATTTAGATACGCCTGCGGCCTCTTCCAGAAATATGCGCAGTTCTTCCGGTTTAGCCTCAATGATGCGTGAAATCATGCCCTGTTCGATAATGGCGTAAGCCCGTGCGCCTAGCCCTGTGCCAAGAAAAATGTCGGTTATATCCTTGCGCCGCACATGCTGATTATTGATGTGGTAACTGGAATCACCGTCGCGCAGCAGCACGCGCTTGATAGAGATTTCGGCGTAGCTTGACCATTGGCCGGCAGCCTTGCCCAAACTGTTATCGAAGATTAGCTCGACGCTCGCGCGCGAGACCGGTTTGCGCTTACCGGAGCCGTTGAAAATAACATCTTGCATGGATTCGCCGCGTAACGCTGAAGCGCGAGATTCGCCCAGCACCCAGCGCAACGCGTCGATGATGTTCGATTTGCCGCAGCCATTCGGACCGACAATGCCGACGACTTGCCCGGGTAGCGCAATATGGGTGGGATCAACGAAAGATTTGAATCCGGCGATCTTGATATGAGAAAGACGCAATTTCAATCAGTTGGACATTATAATGCGCTGTATTCTAACTGACCCACAAGGCATATCAAAATGAGCGCTCTGCCCAGCAAAACCGTGGCCAGCAAACTTCTGGAAACTTTCGCCAATCCTAACTCCGTGCGCGATTACCACATCCACATGGAAATCCCCGAGTTTACCTGTCTGTGTCCCAAGACCGGCCAACCCGATTTTGCTACGTTGATTCTCGATTACATCGCGGATACGGCCTGCGTTGAATTAAAAAGTCTCAAGCTCTATATCTGGTCATTCCGCAATGAAGGACATTTTCACGAAGATGTTACCAATCGAATTCTGGATGATTTGGTTGCCGCTATCCAGCCGCGTTTCATGCGCCTTACCGCCAAATTTTACGTTCGTGGTGGCATATTCACTAACATAGTGGCGGAACACCGGCAGTCAGGGTGGCAAGCGCAGCCGCTAGTCGATCTGATGCAGTTCGAGACGCAGTCAAATACGCGAGGCTAGTTGGTAATAGTTCGGAGAACGGGTGTCGCAGCATTAACTAATTTAGGAGTATCAGATGGCTGGTCAACCTGAAATTACCAACATGGCTATGTTTTGCGATTTCGAGAACATTGCGTTAGGGGTGCGTGAGGCCAAGTATGCACAGTTCGACATCAAAAAGGTGCTTGAACGCTTACTGCTCAAGGGCAGTATTGTTGTCAAAAAAGCTTATTGTGACTGGGATCGTTATAAAGAGTTTAAGGCGACGATGCATGAAGCGGCTTTTGAATTGATTGAGATTCCGCATGTGCGCCAATCAGGTAAAAATTCTGCCGATATTCGTATGGTCGTTGATGCGCTAGATCTTTGCTATACCAAATCCCATGTTGATACTTTTGTCATTATCAGCGGTGATTCGGATTTTTCTCCGTTGGTTTCAAAGCTGCGGGAGAACAACAAATATGTGATCGGGATTGGGGTTAAGGATTCAACTTCTGATCTACTTAGCGCTAATTGCGATGAATTCATTTTCTATGATGATCTGGTACGTGAGCAAGAAGCACAGAAAAAACGCGCTGAGAAAAAATCTCCAGCAAAAACACCTGCCGGCGGTACGACGAAAAAATCAATATTGAAACCTGAAGATGATAAGCGGCAAGAAGCACTCGATTTTATTGTCGAAACCATCGAAGCATTGATTGCTGAACGGGGCGAAGAGAAAGTCTGGTATTCCATGGTTAAGCCAACCATGCAGCGGCGCAAACCGGGTTTTGCTGAATCGGCTTACGGCTATCGTTCGTTCAAAGAACTGGTGGAAGACGCGCAAAAAAATAATCTGCTCATGATGGTACGTGATGAAAAAGCAGGTCAGTACACCATACGTTTACCAGCGGCGGAGGAATAACGCAACTTCAAATCATGCGCATATAGCGCGGCTAAATTCGGGGGTATATTAATTTACGGATTTATGCCATCTCATTATACGAGCTATCTTGTTATGGGCTCGGTAAATAAAGCACCCCGCAGCTTGCTGCGGGGTGCTTTATTTTGACACTGTATTTTAAGTTTTTAAAAACGTTCGTTTTTATTTTCTTAAGCTGACCGTATGGGCTGATTAGCCGTGGTGCGACATCTTCAATATCCATCCAGTCGAGGGCAGCTTGTTGCAGGTCAGACGCTTGAATTATTCAAGCGAGAGCTTGCTACCCTTTTTTTCTGACTTTTCCATTGAGTATTTTTGGAGTAGTGATGCAAGTTTTATGCAGTGAGCGGCATACTATACACTCGCGCAAATTAAAAAATCGGGGCGGACAGGTGGCAGACAATTACGATCAGTACAGTAAAGAAGAGCTTTTGCGCCTCTTGCATGAACGCGACCACAAGCCAAAAGTTGGGCTGGTGTGAGAGCGTAACGAGATTGAACACTACAAGAGCCTGAATGACGATTTAGTGGCACTTGATTTTGATCCTGCCTTTTCATGCGGCGATACGGCGTTTGAAAATCTCTTCATTGAGGGCGGACAACTTCGACGTCCTGCGCTATCTGCGCTTGATCCATGCCGGACGTGTGAATTGCATCTACATCGACCTACCTTACAACACCGGGAACCGCGATTTCATCTACAACGACCGTTTTGTGGATAAGAACGATGCTTATCAGCATTCCAAGTGGCTGGAATATATGTATCGGCGGCTGACACTGGCGAAGGATTTACTGGCGGAGGATGGGGTGATTTTTGTTTCCATTGGTGAAGAGGAAGCGTGTCACTCAAAGCTATTGATGGATCAAACAATTGATTCACTAAATTTTATAGGACAATTTACTATGGTAAAGTCGTCAAAACTAAAGATAATAGAACAAAAAACGGCGTTTCAATCGACCATGAATATGTTTTTGGTTAAGGCTTATCCCTATTTAACGGCTGAATCGATAGTAAGGAGGGCCAATCACTAGCCCTGATCAAATTTATAACATGAAGGATATTAGGCAATGAGCAAAAAAAACAGCGACAACGTTGATATGGTCGATCTAAGTCAACAGAAGGTCTTAATTCAAGATACAGGTGAGGTGCAAGATTTCGGAAGCGATGAAGCGATACTTCTAAATCGGGAGAAGTCGGTCGCTCTACTAGAATCGGTATTAACTGTCCGTCATAAATCTCTAAATATGCGTGAAAAAGCTACTGATCAACGTGAAGGTGCCGCTGATCAACGTGAAGGTGCCGCTGACGTACGTGAAAACACTGCTGACGTACGTGAAACCACAGCTGATGTGCGTGAAAACACAGCTGACGTACGTGAAAACACAGCTGATGTACGTGAAAACACAGCTGATGTACGTGAAAACACAGCTGATGTACGTGACGAAAGTATCTTAGAGCGCGAAAAGGGAGTGGCCTTGCGCGAGGGCGAAATTAAAAACGCAGAAACATTATTGTCGGAGATGGAGGCGCACCTAATACAATTGCAGGAATTGAACGCTCATTTATCTGTCGATACAAAGGAAAAAAATAAACGCTTGGAAGAAGTTGAAGAAGATAAAGTTCAATTGGAGACTGCAAAGATTGACGCGGAAAAAGCCTCAATTGCCAAATCAGAGTTTTTTATCAAGTTGAGCCACGATCTACGCACCCC
Source organism: Candidatus Nitrotoga sp. CP45 (assembly GCA_003402375.1). Taxonomy (GTDB): domain Bacteria; phylum Pseudomonadota; class Gammaproteobacteria; order Burkholderiales; family Gallionellaceae; genus Nitrotoga. Next base: position 20,237 of record QFXJ01000007.1, on the reverse strand, counting down.
GCTAAATGCGATCCTTGGATTTACTCAATTGTTGCAGCGATCTTCCCCTCTGAGTTTAGAAACTCACGCTCGATGGTTAAATCATATTAACAACGCTGGAAATTATCTGCTAAAAATGATTAATGGAGTCCTAGATCTTGCGACGATCGAAGCTGGTTGGGCATCATTGAAACGCGAACCCCTTCCGCTGGGAATTACCATACTCGAATGCCTAGCCATGGTCGAGTTACAGGCAAAAAAACGCAACATATCTATCAAATTAATTCCATTCGACAAAACTTGGTCAATTTGTGCAGATCCAGTACGCGTAAAGCAGATTCTCCTCAACTTGTTGTCCAATGCAATTAAATACAACCGTCAGAATGGAAGCGTCGAGGTTAAATGTACTAGGGTTTTAAATAACATTCGCATCACCATCAAAGACACAGGCATGGGACTGCCAGCAGAGAAAGTGGCTCAATTATTTCAGCCCTTCAATCGGCTCGGACAAGAGGCCGGTGACGAGGAAGGAACAGGTATTGGCCTTGTAGTTACCAAGCAGCTAGTCGAATTAATGGGGGGCACAATTAACGTAACAAGTACCGTCGGTGTGGGGAGCGAATTCTGGATTGAATTGCAACTGGTCGAAGCACCGTAACTAGTTCTTGAACTCATTTACCAGAGGAGTATAAATTATTTGCCTAATTCCATCGTAATTCAATCCGCCCTATTTAACCTTTTAATTAACCTCTTGATAAGAAAAAATTTATAAACATAAAAAGGTCACTGTTTAAAATCATTTAAGAGACCGACATGTAAATAGACTGTTAACTATTTGTATGTCATTAAAAAAAGCAGAAATACAGAACACTGGCTACAGAGAGTAGCTTGTTAGGTCTGTGCGGTGGTACCTAAAGGGTGCTCTTGTATATAAAAATAGTGAATAAGTGATCTTGCGTTGGTTCTCGGTTTAATTCTAGTGGCATTCCCCAATCGGATTCGTCAAGCGGCACGAGAGTGTGCGGCGCAATATGCCGAGCTGATTAACCTGCAAAAATCAATGAAAGCATTCTGGATTGAAAACTTGAAGGATTTGTTGAAGGCATTAGCGGTTACGCATTGCGAGTTGGTGCTAATCCATCCATTCCGTGAAGGCAATGGGCGTTTGTCGCGTTTGCTTTCACAGTTATTGGCGTTGCAAGCAGGCATGCCACTGTTGAATTTTTCCAGCATCAAAGGAAAAAGGCGTGAGGAATATTTTGCTGCCGTACGTACAAGCATGGAGCGTGATTACACGCCAATGATCGAGGTTTTCAGGAGGGTGGTAAAAACCAGCGGTTAGCTGGTCGGATTAGATTGTTTTTTGTTTTTGGGTGCCAGTGCACGTTCGGCAGCCTTTATGACACCTTCAATCGCAATTGAGGAAAGTACACTGGCACGCAGGGCGCGTTGATATTCCTGCGCATTGCGTAAATGGGGATTGTGTTCAAGTAGTGATTTAGAAGCCATGCCCGAACTATAACGGACTAGGTGCGGTAACTCAACAGCCACAAATGCTGAGCACTTACCTGTACATCGTCACAGACTGGCGATGTCAGACTGAGGATTGTTTTATTGTCATTTTTTTCTTAAAGAATTGAATTACCGGATTAATTAATGAAACCATTCGTTTCTGTTTCAACGTCGTCGCCAGTGAATCTGCGGCGCGTGCTGGTGCTCAAAAATATCGCCGTGGTTGGCCTGACCTTGGCGGTGTTGGTGGTTGCTAAAGGTATGGGGATGCCGTTGCCATTCGCAGTGATTGGCACTGTGTTACTGGTTCTCAACATACTTACTTGGATCCGGTTCAAACTGCCATGGCCAGTGCAGGAAATTGAGGTGTTCGGACAGTTGGTGTTGGATGTTCTATTGTTAAGTGCCTTGCTCTATCTGGCTGGGGGCACCACCAATCCGTTTGTGCTGTTGTTATTGTTGCCGCTCACGATAGCCGCTGCTACGTTGTTGGCTATCTATGCCTGGTTGTTGGCTGCGTTAATTGTGGCCTGTTACACGTTCTTGATGTTCGTTTATATTCCGCTGCCGCATTTCCATATTGACCACGTTGCCCGTCTTGACTCAAGTGCTTGGCTCATGTGGTTTGGTTTCGTTCTGGGAGTAGGGTTGGTTGGTTATTATGTGGTGAAGATGGGTAACACTTTGCGTGAACGTGAGCGCATGCTGGCGGAGGTGCGTGAGAACGCGCTACGTGATGAACATCTGGTAGCGCTTGGCACATTGGCAGTGGGTGCGGCGCATGAGTTAGGTACCCCTCTGGGCACGATGGCGGTCGTGCTTAAAGAGCTCGAACATCAATATGCGACGCAACCAGAGTTAGTGCAAGAATTACATTTGCTGCGCGACCAAGTCACGCGTTGTAAAAATACGCTTTCCCAGATGCTGTCGTCTACAGAACAAGCGCGTGCGGAAAGTGGTTACAGCGTTGCGCTTGATAGTTATTTTGAAGATTTATTGGTGCAATGGCGCGGTATGCGTCCCTCGGCGCAGGTAAGTTATCACTGGAATGGCCCATCTCCCGCGCCGCAGATCGTAGCTGAACAAGTCTTGGGGCAAGTGATCACCAATATTTTAAATAACGCTGCCGATGCTTCGGAACACAGTGTAGAGGTGGAGGTTAGCTGCACTACAGAGCAATTGAAAATCGAAGTCTCCGACCGGGGTGCAGGTTTGACCCCAACTGCAGAAACTCATGCCGGAGAATTATTTTTTACCACCAAAGAAAGTGGGCAAGGGCTTGGATTATTTCTGGTTAATGCCGCATTGCGCCGGTTTGGCGGTACACTTTCACTATCGAATCGGGATGGCGGGGGGGTATGCACTTGTGTGATATTGCCCCTAGCAAGTTTACGTGTGACGAATTCAATATGACCTTACCAATTGTGGAAAACTCGTTGCCGCGCAAGTTGCTGTTGGTAGACGATGACGTTACTTATTGCACGGTGTTGGCGCAGGCCCTTACTCGGCGTGGTTTTGCAGTAAGTGTGGCAAACGATGTGAATGAAGCTATTCAAGTGATTGCACAAAATCTTCCCACTCACGCGGTAATTGATCTAAAGATGCCCGGGCCGTCAGGGCTGACACTGGTAGCGTATCTCAAGGAGCGAAAGCCTGATGCGCGCATCGTGGTGCTCACCGGCTATTCGAGTATTGCAACCGCTGTGGAGGCAGTAAAGCTAGGTGCGACATACTATCTGGCCAAGCCTGCGGATGCGGATGAAATTGTTGCGGCGTTCGATCATCAGCCAGGTATTGTTGAAGCCGCGATTACAACCAAACCAATGTCAGTGGATCGCCTGGAGTGGGAGCATTTGCAAAAGGTGCTTGCTGACTGTGGCGGTAACGTTTCCGCTGCCGCACGCACACTTAATATGCATCGACGCACGTTACAACGTAAATTGCAGAAGCATCCGGTTCCTGAGCGTGATGACTAGCAGTTAACTCCGCCTTCAGTAAAACCATTACACGTTAAACCACTCCAAGATCAAACTTACTCCATCGGAATACCAAGATAGGCTGCGTCTCTTTCGGGATGTAGGCTAATCTGTCAGTGTTTCGCTGAAACTTAATACGATTAACCCGGCATAGTGAAGTATTAACCCGTTCGTGCTCGTCGAAGCCCATTCACCTTTCGATAGGTTCAATGCGAACGGATTTCAAACATAATCTGGCCGAATCAATAGGTGATGGCCGACTCTATAACGATACCGCTTATATTCATCCATAAAAGGGGAAAACTACAAAGCGTCATATTATTGTAATAAATGTCGATTACCATTCATAACAGCTATATCTTTATATAGCTAATAAAGCAAAGATTTTTAACAACCGTAGTTTAAAGGTTCAAAGGGGAATGATGATTTCACAAGATACATCGTGCGCATCGCCCGCCAGTGACGCGCTAGGAGTACCCTTGGCAACCTTACGGACTTTTCAGAAAATGACAGCCATGTTGTACGCCAAACAGCGTACAACCAACATTGAATATACGCTTGAACAATCTCCTGCAAACGAAGGGCTGGTATCTTCTTTGAAAAATGACGGCGACGAGATGATGCTGGCACAACTGAATGAGATCATCGAAAAGCGTTTGTTGAATGCGATTTTCCAACCGATCATATGTCTTCAAAGCGGTGAAATTATTGGCTATGAAGGCCTGATCCGTGGCCCCTCTGACAGCCCAATGCATTCGCCCCTAAGTCTGTTCAAGGTGGCATGGATGAACAATCTGACCGTAGTAGTTGAACATTTGTGCCGTCGCGTAGTACTGGAGAGGTTTGCGGAATTAGGTTTACCGGGAAAATTATTCCTCAATGTCAGTCCGGAAAGCCTGCTTCAAAGAGATGCGAAACATGGCGAAACGCTCGATTACATCCACGAGATTGGCATCAATCCGGGAAACGTGATCATTGAGCTGACCGAGAGCCAGCCAACCTACGATTACAATTTGCTACTTGAAGCGGTGATGCATTACCGGAGCATGGGCTTCCAGATTGCTATTGACGATTTGGGCGAAGGATTTTCCAGTCTGCGGCTGTGGTCCGAATTACGGCCAGAATATGTCAAGATTGACATGCATTTTATCCAGAGGATCAACCGCGATCCCGTCAAGCTCCAGTTCGTGCGTTCTATCCAGGAAATCGCAGAACAATCCGGCACAACCGTGATCGCTGAAGGGATAGAGACACAGGCAGAATTGCTCCTGATCCGCGACCTGGGCGTTGCCTGCGGGCAAGGTTATCACATTGCCCGTCCCCACAGCACCCCTGCCACCACACTATCTGCAGAAGTGGCGAAGGCACTGATCCGGAACGGCGTTGCGGTCTATCCACAAAAAAACGGATTCCAGCAAAACATTGCGACTGTCCAAAAACTGCTGCGTAAAGTGCCCACCGTCACATCCGACATCCTTAACAACGAGGTCTACGAACTCTTTTTGAACGAACCGGATCTGCAAATCATCCCGGTGGTTGACAACGGCAAGCCACTTGGTTTGATTAACCGGATCAATATGATTGAACATTTCGCCCGTCCCTATGAGCGCGAGCTATATGGTAAAAAATCCTGCACCTTTTTCATGAATGCCGATCCGCTATTGACAGAAAAGGACACATGCTTGCAGGATTTGAGCCGCCTCATTACGGAAGGGGATCCCCGCCACCTGATCAATGGCTACATCATCATGGATCAGGGGAAATATCTTGGTATGGGTACCGGACACGACCTGATGCGTGAGATTACGCAAATACAGATCAATGCTGCGCGCTATGCTAATCCGCTCACGCAGCTTCCCGGCAATGTGCCAATCAATGAGCATATAGACCGCTTGCTGCAAAATGACACGCGGTTTTGCGCGTGCTTTTGCGATCTGGACTATTTCAAGCCATACAATGATGTACATGGCTATCGCAAGGGTGATGATGTCATTCAGATGACGGGCAAGATTCTCAGCGATCGCTGTGATCCCGACCGTGATTTTATTGGCCATATTGGAGGGGATGACTTCATAGTGTTGTTCCAGAGCGAGAACTGGGAAGAGCGCTGTCGCGCGATACTGGTCGACTTCGAGTCAGCGATCCGACACTATTACAGTATCGAGGATCAGGATCGTGGCGGTTATGTCAGCGAAGACCGGCAGGGGAGAAAAATATTTTATTCGTTGATCAGCCTGTCGCTCGGTGTGGTCAAGGTCTGTCCGGGACAGTACTATTCACACCATCAGATTGCCACAGCAGCAGCCGATGCGAAGAAGCAGGCAAAGAAAATCAACGGCAACAGCCTGTTCATCGACCGTCGCAATGATCATGAAAATGGAGATCACAAGTTCAATTGATTGCAATATATTACTATTGTAATCAAATTAAGTTTGATGGACGTCAATTGTGTAGGGGATAAGCGCAAGTGGGAAATGACTGTGACAGAAGTGGCAAAAACAACAGAGCGAGCATCAAGGGCGGGCGAATAGTCCTGTCGCATTAACTAAAATTTTCAAAATTGATTGCAACAGGTTCAGGAAGTCTTTTGATCTGACTGACTTTCGTTTGCAGCTTGGTAACTATAAATGAACCGTACAACAGACAAAGATGTTCGTTCGCAGCATTTTATTAATCGTGAGCTAGGCCAACTTGAATTCAACCTACGTGTGTTGGCGCAAGCAGAAAATGCCAGCATCCCGATTCTGGAACGTCTCAAATACTTATGTATTGTCAGTAGCAACCTGGATGAGTTTTTTGAAATCCGTGTCGCCGGGTTGAAGGAACAAATTAATCTTAAAAGCGTTGCCACCGGGCCAGACGGCATGGATGCGCGCCAGACACTCAAGCGCGTACGGGAGCAGGTGCATCGCCTTATCGAGCGGCAATATCGCATACTGAACAGCGACATTCTGCCTGTATTGGATAGGCATGGTATTCGTTTCCTGCGCCGCACTAATTGGAATGACGTTCAACGTGCCTGGATTAAAAATTTCTTTTTGTGTGAAGTAATGCCGGTTCTTACTCCAATCGGCCTTGATCCATCGCACCCTTTTCCTCGTGTACTTAACAAAAGTTTGAATTTTGCTGTCGAGCTGGTTGGCAAAGATGCCTTCGGGCGCAACTCTGCCAAGGCCATTGTGCAGGCGCCGCGCGTGTTGCCCCGCACCATCTTGTTGCCGCCTGAAATCAGCGGATGCGCGCATGGTTTTGTATTTCTTTCTTCTATTTTGCATGCCCATGTCGGCGAGCTGTTCGGCGGAATGGAAGTATTGAGCTGCCACCAGTTCCGTGTTACGCGCAACAGCAACCTGTTTGTGGACGAGGAAGAGGTAAAAAATTTACGTATCAGTTTGCAGGGGGAATTGCCGCAGCGGCATTTCGGTAATGCTGTGCGCCTGGAAGTGACAGATAATTGCTCGCCACAGGTAGCCACGTATTTGTTGCAGCAATTCGAGCTGGGCCAGGATGACCTGTATCGCGTAGATGGCCCGGTAAATTTGGTGCGCCTGATGGGTATCCCTGACCAGGTAGCACGCGATGATCTGAAATTCCCTGTTTTTGCTCCTGGTATACCCAGCGACCTACTGAAGAAGGGCGCGGATATGTTCAAAGTCATCCGCAAAAACGATGTACTGCTGCATCACCCTTTCCAGTCGTTTAAACCTGTTATTGATCTTATTCAGCAGGCCGCCGCCGATCCCAGTGTGGTTGCCATCAAACAGACCGTGTACCGCACCGGTGTGGATTCAGAATTAATGGAAGCGCTTATCACCGCAGCCCAACATGGTAAAGAAGTGACTGTCGTGGTAGAACTGCTGGCGCGTTTTGATGAGGAAGCCAATATCAATTGGGCAAGCCGTTTGGAAGAAGTCGGGGCACACGTGGTGTATGGCGTTGTTGGGCACAAGACGCATGCCAAGATGTTGATGGTGGTCCGGCGCGAAACTGGCAAATTGCGCCGTTATGTGCATCTGGGCACCGGTAATTATCATCCGCGCACTGCACGGCTTTATACGGATTTCGGCTTGTTTACGAGCAATGAGCAAATGTGTGCAGACGTCAATGAGGTATTTACACAACTGACCGGTCTGGGCAAAGCGGGCAAATTAAATTATTTGTGGCAATCGCCTTTTTCGTTGCACAGCCAGATTCTGCGCGCTATTCAGAATGAAACAAAACTCGCCAAGGCAGGCAAGCGCGCGCACATTATCGCCAAGATGAATGCGTTACTTGAACCAGAAATCATCAAGGCGTTATACGAAGCATCGCAGGCCGGGGTAAAAGTGGATCTTATTGTGCGTGGGGTATGCGCGCTGCGTCCAGGCGTACCGGGACTATCCGAAAATATCCGTGTGCGCTCGATAGTTGGCCGTTTTTTGGAACACACGCGCATATTCTACTTCCGCAATAATCTGGCGCATAACGTGTATCTGAGCAGTGCCGATTGGATGGACCGCAATTTCTTCCGCCGCATAGAAGTGTGTTTTCCCGTCCTCGACAAAAAGCTGAAAAAACGCGTGATTGATGAAGGATTAAAAATTTATTTGCAGGACAATTTCCAGGCTTGGCAAATGGATTCGAATGGCCATTATCGAGCGAAGACCCCCGGCCGTTATGAACTGAAGTGTGCGCAATTTTCATTGTTGCAGCGGCTCGCCGATCCGGCTCCTGAGCCGCTATAAACGATTTTTTGGGTGTTGAATTTGCAGATGACGTTCTTGATAATAGTTTTGCGCTGATGCTTTTTTCTTCACTAATAAACACATCGCTCGCCGTAACAAAAATCCCAAGCCATTTATAGCTGCTTGAAAAAGAAGTTGACACACCATTCAGGACGTACGGATTAATTAATATTTCTGTCATGTTGCTTGATTAGACTGGTTTCGCAGTAGTAATTCGGATAACTGCACCCATGTCTAATTTCAATAATCTGCCTGTTAATATTTTTTAAGGAGTTTCAAGATGAACTTTATGCTCAAACGTTCTACGCTTGCAATTGCTCTTACTTCGATTATTTTTTCAAATATTGCACTAGCTGATGACGATTTCAACGGTTCTGACAACAAGAAAGACTTTGGCGCTATGACAGAGCACTTGCTGAACGCGCAATCCGAGAAATTGTTTGGTTTTAATAAGCCGCTACAAAAATCTGCACCGGCAACGACAGGTGCCTATCGGACATTGGATCAGAAAGCGACTAGCCAAGTGCTGGTGGCTGGAGGCCTTAAGGCGGAGTATCTGACCCGTAACGCGGCTAATGCCACGGACATGATGGCGTTTTTCCCTGTAGATAAGCCTACCCATTTAATTACTTGTGTTGAAGGAGGCCGTGCTGTGCTCGTCTCGGGCAAATACAATCCATCCGTTCAGAGCATTAACCTTGTAACCGGGCATGTTGAAACGCTCCTGCGCGGCATGAGCTCCTGCGACGGTATCCGTACGACACCCTGGAACACCATCCTGGCCACTGAAGAGCGTAGCGATGGTGGCGCTTATGAAATACTTGATCCGCTGAATGTATCCAATCAAACAGTACTTGATCGTACCAGTGGAGCTGTGACTGACTCAGCCCACATTGCCAAGCGTAATGCGTTGCCCACCATGGCCTGGGAAGGATTGGCGATTCTGCCGACCGGCGTGGTGATCGCTGGCGATGAGCTGCGCCCCGGTACCCCTGCTGATGCCGATGGCGGCGCTATTTTCAAGTTTGTGCCGCAAACGCCTCGCACCGGAAATGACAAAATCGAAAATCTGGCCGATTCGCCGCTTGCCGCTGGCTCTGTTTATGCCATGCAGGTTTCCTGCGTGAATAACAATCAGCAGTACGGCCAAGGCTGTGAAATCGGCAATGCGGCTTGGTTGCCAGTCAATGCAGCTACTGCCCGGGCTGACGCCTATGCGAAAGGCGCGACCGGCTATTACCGCCCTGAAGATTTGCATCAGGATCTGATGTATACGGACTCCGCTAACCCGGAAGCGGTCCGTTTCTGTTGGGCCAACACCGGTAATGAAGATGCGTTTAATTTTGCTGAAGTTATTTGTGGTGTGGACGACAAACCGTTAATCGCCGATGCAACCAAGCGCACTGTTGACGTAAATCGGTTTGTTGAAGGTGATACTGATTTTAATGCCTTTGACAACCTTGAATTTCAACCAAAAACTGGCAATTTGTACGTGATTGAAGATCACTCAAACGGTGACATTTTTGCTTGCCTGCCAGATGGTGCTGACCGCGACATCAAGACAGATGGATGTGTAAAGATGCTTTCGGTGAAAGATTCCAGTGCTGAACCAACCGGCTTTATTTTCTCAGCTGATGGTACTACAGCTTATGTTTCGATCCAGCATTCAGACGACACGAATATGCCTATGGTGGATGGATATGGCACCGATGACATCATCAAAATAACGGGATTTAAAATCAAGAAATAATATTTTTTAAGATGAGAGTTATGTTTCAGTAGCGAATGGTTTTATTTCTGTTCTTAGTTAAATGTTAATAACGAAAGACCGCAGTTTGCGGTCTTTTTTTATTGGTGAGGGAGCATTTACTTGGAAGTGAAAATCCCTCAGAAATCCACAGTCTGGGCACTTACATTTGTTGCTTTGTATGTAACAAAATTGTCACAGTACGCGAGTAGTATCACCACTAATTTCTATCCAAAAAGAATTTAAACATGATCTCCACTGAACATACCTCTAAGCAATTTGATGTCGATCTGGATACGGTGAAAACGCAAGTATTACAAATGGGTGGATTGGTGGAAAGTCAGGTCCAGCTGGCTATTGAGGCGCTGATTAGTGACGACGTGCCATCAATGAACCGTGTTATTAATGATGATCACCGCGTTAATGCGATGGAAGTACAAATTGATGAAAATTGTAGCCATATTATTGTGCGGCGACAGCCTGCCGCAGGGGACTTGCGTATGGTAATGACGATGGTCAAAACTATCACTGACCTTGAGCGTATCGGTGACGAAGCAGCAAAAATAGCACGCATGGGTAAATTGCTGTCACAGAGGAAGTGCCTCGTCTTGCCGCGTTATACGGAGATCAAGCATATCGCTGAACTGGCTTTGGACATGCTACGCAAATCGCTGGATGCCTTTGCCCGTCTTGATCTTCATTACACAGCCCAAGTGGTGCGTCAGGATGAGTTGGTTGATGAGGAATTTCGTACCATCCTACGCTACCTCATCACCTATATGATGGAAGACCCACGCACCATCTCCACTGCGCTGGAAATTCTGTTTGTCGCCAAAGCCATTGAACGTATTGGCGACCATGCTAAGAACATGTCCGAATATGTGGTTTATATGGTCAAGGGCAAAGACGTGCGCCATGTCACCGTGGAAGAAATTGAGCGCGAAATTTTAGAGAAGTTTGCCACGGAACGCATTGACACTTGCTACAGATAGTGTGTTCAAGATTGGCGTTAAGGTGTTCTTCTGGATTGCGTTTCGGGCTGTAAATTGGCAGGTAAAACACTTTGTGCCCAAACAAACAGCAATTAATACGGGTGTAACATTTTACGCGTTTAATGCCATAAAACCATTCCTTATGCGGACAAAATAACATGGCTATTATGAATCCCACTTCTCAAAGCTGCGAAACTCCATATCAAGCACCGCAATTGATAAGCACCCCAACCGCTTGCTTCCGGGGTATACGTATAGCATTTCATATTATTTATGGCATGCTACTTGCTGGTGTAATTCCGTTACTGAACAAATCAACGCAACAGCACATCGTTCAATATTGGTCACGCAAGTTTTTGGATTTACTAAACGTTGGTTTGGAAACTCATGGTTGTTACCATCACGCAACTGCGCATGGTCGCCTGCTTGTTGCCAACCATATCTCTTGGCTGGATGCTGTTTCTATGAACGCAGTGCTTCCGGCATACTTTGTCGCCAAATCTGAAGTGGGCGAGTGGCCATTCCTGGGCTGGATATTTCACCGTATTAACACCCTGTTTATCAAGCGTGACATTCGACAGGAGACAGCACGCATTAATGGCCAAATTAAAGGAATGCTCGAACAGGGAGATCGTGTCGCCGTGTTCCCGGAAGGTACTACCACCGATGGCACTCAACTTGGCCATTTTCATTCGTCACTGCTGCAAGGCCCTGTTGATATTGGATCGACTATTTGTCCGGTTGCTATCCGCTATCACGATGGCACTGGCAAGGCTAATGGCGATGCGGCTTTTGTGGAGGACATGACATTTGTCGGGTCGCTATGGAAAATTCTGTGTAGTCCTTCCTTGCATGTCACTCTGGTATATTTACCGGCAATCCCATGCACAGGAAAGAACCGCCGTATGCTGGCCTCCGAGTCACGGGAAGCTATCCATACGGCCCTGACCAATCTATCATCTGGCCATGCCGGCCATATAACAGAGTAGCACCACAATCGCTAACGCCATCTTGTGCTCTTTCCGTTGAACCCCCACGTTTTGCTCAACATGGGCTTCATCCCCAAAATTTAACAAGCGAATAAAGTACGCTTTTCATCAATCCTTAATTTTCCTGTAATACCCCTGCAACAGGCCATCGTTAAATTTGTCTTTATCCCACGCATGGAGACAACGATGTTAAATCTGAACCAAAAACACCACTTGCCGCATAATAGATTTACCCTCAGCATGGCTAGAACCGACTCAGAAATTGAGGAAGCGCAACGCCTGAGGTATAAAGTATTTGCTGAAGAGATGGGCGCCTCTCTGGTTAGCGCACATGAAGGAATTGACTGCGACATTTTCGACCGTTATTGCGAACATTTGCTAGTACGCGATAACGGCACTAACAAGGTGATCGGTACCTATCGGATATTGCCCCCCGACCGCGCTCGAACCATTTGCGGCTACTACGCGGAAACCGAGTTTGACCTGACGCGCTTGGCTCATCTGCGCGACCGCATGGTTGAAGTTGGCCGCTCCTGCGTACATTCAAATTACCGCGATGGCGCAACCATCGCCCGCTTATGGAGTGGTCTCGCTGACTATATGCACAAGAACAACCATGAATACCTAATTGGTTGCGCCAGCATCAGTATGAATGATGGCGGGCATTGCGCTGCCAGCATTTTTAAAAAATTGAACAAGCTGTATGCGGCGCCCGCTGAATATCGCGTGTTTCCCCGCTGTCCGCTGCCGTTGGAAGCATTAGACAGTACGCTTGACGTCAATATCCCCCCGTTAATTAAAGGCTATTTACGCTTGGGCGCTTACATTGGCGGTGAACCGGCCTGGGATCCAGATTTCAATACTGCTGACTTGTTCATCTTATTGCCCATGTCCAGGCTAAACGAAAAATATGCCAAACATTTTATCCGCTCATAGACGACATACACACTTCTTGCTGCTCCGCTTGCAACAGACTTATTGATCCGGCACCTTATTAATCCGGCACGGTGAAGTATTAACTCCGTGCCGGATCAATAGCTTCGGGCGGCCTGAGTGGCTATACTTCTGCCAGTCCGCTTTCAATCACCCTGTTTCGCCACATGCTACCCCAAGGTTTTTTATTATCTACCGCGCTCATGCCCATTGAAATTGAGCTGAAACTGACCATAGATTCGGCACATGTCAAGCGCTTGCGGCGCCATCCTGTTCTGAAATCAATGGTGCAGGGGAAACCTCGCCGCCACAAGCTCTACAGTATTTATTTCGACACGCCCGAGCAGGATTTGTTGCAAGCGGGCTTTACCCTCCGCCTGCGCCGAATAAGTGGGTGTTGGGTGCAAACGGTTAAGGGTGGTGGGAGCGCGGAAGGAGGGCTGCACCATCGCAACGAGTGGGAATGGCCGGTGCGAAGCGGGAAACCCGAACCGGCGCCGAGCACTGCACCTGACCCCGCACTACTATTAACGCCCAAGTTGTTGGCACGGCTGCGCCCGATATTCGTTACTGATTTCTGGCGCACAGCTTGGCAGCTCCGTACAGCGCAAGGGGCCGAAATCGAGCTGGCGCTAGACCAAGGTGAGGCGCACGCGGGTAACAGGTGCCAGGCAATCAGCGAAGTGGAACTTGAACTCAAGGCGGGCGAGGCGACAAGTCTGTTCGAGGTCGCTCTGGCCATCCAGAAACAAGTACCGCTCTGGGTAGAAGATCTAAGCAAGGCTCAGCGCTGCTATCTGCTATGCAGCGGAGAAACGCTTCCGCCGCAGAGGGCGCAGCCAGTGGAGCTAGCGCCAGCGATGTCGGTTACACAAGCATTTCAGCGCATTGCCGGGGAATGCCTTGCGCAGCTTCAGGGAAACGTGGCTGAACTGGGGCAAGACCCGGAATACATGCACCAGGCGCGCGTTGCGGTGAGAAGGTTGCGCTCGGCGCTGAGCCTTTTCGGCGTCGTACTTCCCGAGGCATTCGTCGGCGTCATGCAGGAGTTGCGCTGGATCATGGGCTACCTGGGGCCAGCGCGGGACTGGGACGTATTCGTTACCCAAACATTACCGCAGATTGCCGAACAGCTGCCCGACAATCGGGCGCTGGCACGGTTGCAGGCGGACGCCGCCGGATTGCGCGCTGCCCGCCGACAGGCAGCGCTTGAGACCGTCCGGTCGCAGCGCTACACCAGGCTGGTACTGACGTTCGGCCTTCAGCTCGTGCGCCAGGCGGAACTGCAAGCCGAATCCGTTGCGCTTAACGAATTTGCCACACAAACTCTCACCCGGCAACATAAACGCGTGCGCCGCAAAGGTCGGCGCCTCGCTGCGCTGAACACGGTTGAACGTCATGCGCTGCGTATTGCCGCCAAGAAGCTGCGTTACGCGGCGGAGTTTTTTGCTGGCCTCTACCCGCATAAGCGTGCGCGCCTCTACCTCGCGGCACTGGCTGAGCTTCAGGATGTGCTCGGTACCCTAAACGACGCCGCTGTCACACAGCGGCTACTCTCCGAACTGCCTGCACCACGCGGGCAGGCGGCTGGCATCGTTAGCGGATGGACAGCCTGTTCCAGCCGTGTGCGCTTGCAAAAATTGCATCAGGCATGGAGGAATTTCACGCAGCAAAAGATATTCTGGAAATAGTGCGGCTGCTGGCGAAAAATGCTGCTCTTTTTTCACATCACGTGAAGTAAATGTTAAAGGGAGAACAGCATGAAGCTTGAAATATTGGACTGTAGCGGCGGCGTGGGCAGCGAGCGGCGATGTGCTCGAATTCTGGGCAGGCTGTGACTGGCTGTAGCAATCGGGATATAAAATGGCTATTTATTATAGGAGGGCTGGGCTTTGGATCTAATCTTATGGCGGCATGCGGATGCCGAGGACGGTGTGCCGGACGACGCACGCAAACTTACCGTAAAAGGTGAAAAGCAAGCTCAACAGGTGGGGCGATGGCTCAAATCCCATCTTCCCGAGGGTGCGCGTATCTTGGTCAGCCCGGCAAAACGGGCGCAACAGACAGCAAACGCCCTGGGCCGGGAGTTCGAGACCACAAGAGAAATCGGCACAGGAGCATCTGTCATGTCGGTAATGGCTGCAGCAGGCTGGCCGAATACCAAGGGTGCGGTAGTTGTAGTGGGTCACCAACCTACCTTGGGGCGTATTGCTGCTGCGTTGCTGACAGGCACCGAGGCTGACTGGAGCATCAAGAAGGGCTGCGTGTGGTGGTTTAGTAGCCGTTCGCACGATGACGGAACACAAGCTTTACTACGCACAGTCATATCACCAGAATTCCTTTAGGTTTAAGCCATTACTACTTCTAAATACTCATATTGAGAGGTAGGCTGGGAAAAATGGCCCCCCACGTTTTGTTAAACTTGAAAACGGATGTGTGGGATGAAACATACAGCACCAAGCGCAATTTATAGCAAAGCCAGGGAAGTACGGTGAAGTACGCGATAAGGAGGGAAGACCTATGGTCCAAAGCAACTCCAGTAAAGACTTGCCGGGATAGCCAATATTGCGCCTATGAGTACAGAAAATTACTCGATCAGTTTGGCATGGCGTCATCGATGTCATGCCTGGAATATCTGTCTTTTGTCGCATTTGGGCGCCAATTTTATAAAAATAGGTTGACGGCATGAGCCCGTGGGTGTCCATCATTGACAGCCAACCTCAGCAAACCATGTTTTATGGTTCTAAGTTTGATTACTCATCTAGCAATGGATGGTAATGAATGTCGCGTACCTGATTAAGGCACCTCTTAATATTGTTTCACTTTGAAAAATTTGTTTAATTTATTATTTTTAAATAAAGGAAATTTATATGTTGAAGCCGATAGTTAAATATTTGTTCCTTATCATCATGCTTGCTATCTCCCAACTGGCATCAGCTCAGGCCACGCGAACCTGGGTATCAGGTGTAGGGGACGATGCGAATCCATGTAGTCGGACTGCACCCTGCAAAACGTTTGCTGGCTCAATTTCAAAGACTGCTGCGGGAGGTGAAATTAGTGTTCTCGATCCGGGTGGTTTCGGTGCAGTATCTATTACTAAAGCCATCACAATTGATGGAGGCGGACTGCCAGCAAGCATATTATCGCCCCTGATCAATGGCATTATCGTCAATGCTGGAGCATCAGATGTGGTGGTAATTCGAGGCGTCCACGTGAATGGCGCACGTACGGGATTGAACGGGATTCGTTTCATTGCTGGAAAAGAGCTGCATGTCGAAAATTGTGTTATTGAAAATGTAGTCCAAAAAGGGATTGATGCGCAAAATTCCACCCCGAATAGCATGCTCTTTGTAAGAGATACAATCATCCGAAATGCAGCGAATGTGACAAATGGGGGAGCAATTTTCGTAAAGCCAGCAGCTGGCATTTTTACGACAGTTTCTCTAAATAATGTGACGATGGATAGTAATAAATTTGGTCTGCGTATCGAGGATAGGACTAAGGCAACTGTTCGGAATAGCATTGCAGCAAACTCTAATCCTGGTAATGGTTTTATTGCATTTTCTGCGAGTGCTCCAACCGAAATGTCTATTGAAAATTCATCTGCCAGTAATAGCGCATTTGCGGGCATAAATTCGGAAGGAGCGGCTGCTAAAATATACATCTCGAATATAAATGTTTTCAATAATACTCAAGGGTTGCTTTCAGTAACCGGTGGCCAAATCATTTCATTTGGCAATAATAAAATTGGTGGAAACGCTGCCACAAGTTTGCCTATAACAATCATTGATCAGGAGTAGTTATTTTTGTTTTAGATTTAGGTCATGGCAGAACACACCGTTGACATCGACCATACACCGGTGTTTTTTATAGCGCTGCTATTGTTTTACTGTGACATGGTGACGGGTTGTTGTGCTAGTGAAGTTAGATTTGAAGTTGAAGTTTCAATCCTCGCCCGCCCCGAGGGACGGGCGCTATTGCTATAGTCAGCGCTGCCAAGTAAGGCTTTAAGGGGCGGGTCTGCAAGGGTGCGATATGGCTGCTTAACAATCCATTGCCAAGATTGGTGAGCAAGTGTTGCATTGTCAGCAGGGCATGCACTTTTGATGCAGGAAACCACAGTCCAGGCAAGGTAGAGGGTGCCGAGATTCACTGGGGCGACGAAACGGCGGTCGTGAACACTGATGTGCGCGGTCGAAGTTACGCGCCAATTGGCAAGACGCCAGTGACCTTTGCGGTCGGCGGAACACGCCAGAAGCTATCGATGATTGCCACCATCACCAACCAAGGCAAGACGCGCTGAATGATCATTGATGAGGCGTTCAACTCGGACAAGCTAATTGAGTTTCTGAAAACTCTGATCAAAGATGCGAGAAGGAGAGTGTTTCTGATCCTCGATAACCTGCGAGCGCATCACAGCAAGCCGGTCAAGAAATGGGCGGAAGAACACAAGGAGAAAATTGAGCTGTTCTATTTGCCCAGCTACAGCCCCGAGCTGAATCCGGAAGAACGGCTGAATGCCGACTTGAAGCATGCCATCTCGACCAAGGTTCCGGCGCGCACAAAGGCCAAGCTGAAGGCCGCCGCAACCGAACATATGCAGGCGCTGGAACAATCGCCTGAACGCATCAAAAATTACTTCCAGGATTCACGCGTAAAATATGCTTCGTGATTCACGGATAAAACTGGCCGGATCAATAATGGCAAGCAGCCTGGTGTTGGCTCGGTCTTGAATGTCGAGCATGCAAAGTGACATTTTTTTGTAACCATGCCATGAGAATGCCCTTAAGCTATAATAAAATGTGAAACATTACTGACTCGACGGCATAGAAGAAAAGGAGTACCTTGAAATGAGAAATAAGGCAGACTACAAGCTAATCGGCAAATCAGCGGTATGTTCGGAAATCACAGAAGACGAAGCCAAGATTCTGGCGGAGAAAATGGGTGTACGTCAGTTAAAGGATGGCGAATTGCTCGTCAGCGAGGGCGATGCCGTCCAGTCACTTTTCATTCTCGCCTCTGGCAAGCTTGCCGTTTTCAGCGCTGACATTAGTGGCAAACAGAATTCGATCTACACAATGACTGCCGGCGAGTGCGCCGGTACCCGCGCATTTGTTGACCAGACGCCGCGCAAGGCGACTCTGCGTGCGGTAGGTGATGCCACGGTCTACACGCTCACACCGGAGGACTTTGACACAGTGGTGGACGCCCATCCTCGCCTAGCCTATAAAGTGATGCGCGCACTGTTCAGAGTTACCCACTCCAACTTAATGCGAATGAACCAGGAAACCCAGCAGCTTTCCAATTACATCAATAAAACACAGGGACGCTATTGAAACGTGGATAAACAGAATCTAAGGGGTCGACTTGAGCCGCTCCATTTGATTCTTTAATCTTCCTTCTCAACAATTACAGGTGGCACTCAAGGCGTGAGTTTTTACTCATCTGTCGGCTACAGCGCCACTGCCGAGTACAAAAGATCAATCTGATCTCATAATCCGGCTCGACGAAACATTGCGAGCATGGGGTGATGCCGACTTCAGGGTATCTGCTTCTCGGCGCAGCTGGTTTTATTTATTTACTTTAACAAGCAGTTAACAGCACTACCATGAGGGTCAGGACTCACATTTAAAATAATTAGGGTCAGAGTAGTATTGATTGGTAATGGCTATTTTATTTTGTGGTCGCCCTGCCTTTCTTGGCACAATTAATATTACTTTGACCCCATTTATTCAATATTACTCTGAACCCAATTATTCTCGACTCTTTGGCTCTTTCATCAAAAACAGTCAAATCCTCCTGATTTTCGGCCAACTGTAGTCCTAATGCTCCATCAACTATTTCAGAAAGTGATAATTGGGACGGTATCTACCGCGCTGACACCATTGATCCCGACATCAAACCCAAACCGCTATCTGTCCCAGCCAGCACCATCGAATTCATAGCCTAATAAGTCATGCTTACTATTCGTGGCGTTTAGCAACTCAATTGTTTCAGGCAGTTGGCGAAACTTCAGAGTCTCTAGATCGACAAGGTCAAAGACCGCACTTTCCAAGACCTTCTTCTCAACCGTAACCGTTTCTTTTATCTCACCATATAGGTTTGCTGCGGTGACAACTGCTTCCATATGAAAACCATCAGCACGAGGATCTACCCAACCGACCATGCGGTACTCATAGTCGTATCCATGCCTAAAATCAGAGCAAGAAATGTGAACCCTAGTGGCACGCTTTGGAACCTCCTGCACGACAAACTCATGCTTCCCAGGTTGTGCGACGGGCTGAAATCGGTGGTTGAGGAAACGTGGTGGCGAGAAAAGTGGTCGAACGTCAGGAGCACTTGGTCCTGCGGGAGATGCGATGACGTAGCGGTCATTGAGCCAACCGCCTTTTGTGGATAGGTGAATCAGCAACGACTCCGCAGGAACTTGCCCAACATTTTCGATACGAAAGACGATTTCTATGTGGCCAAAATTGAGTTCCAACTTGCGCTCGTATTCGCTCACAAACTGTGGGATGACTTGCTCCTCCCATCGTTTGTAACGCAGGGAAAGTGTGTAATCATGCTCGCCAAGCGGGTTGTAGTTACCGGAGAAACCCCGTTTTTGATTCTGCATAGGGTGTAGCCGAATGATCGTGTCTTGGATTTTTTTTCGTTCTTGAGAGGAGAGGTCGTGAATCCGCTGTACCGAGACAGCATCCTTGCTTGCTCTATACGAAAGTGCCAACTTTGGCTGTCGGCTCTTAATCGCGTCAATCTCACGTTTTAGGGAGTCAGCCCGCTTTTCGGCCTCGGATTTCTCCTTGGGTCGTAGCCAATTTTCGCCTATATGAAAGATATTTAGTCCATGTTGCCGAGCCAAATTCAGCGGGCGAATATCTTGGCTTAAGACTACCCGATCTTCCTTTAATGGACCACGCGCATTTAATGCCTGCGCGACGACCTTTGAATCCGGTTCGTCAGGGTCAAGATCGGGGTATTGCTCCCAAGCAACTCTAACGCAATCAGCTAGAGCCACCTCAACCAGTGGGGCGGGAGATTGCCTAATGACCACGGTAGCTTGTTTGCCGAGCAATGGGCACATTCTGCGGTTAAAACGCCTTGCGTGATCGCCAAGGCGGGAGTGATTCTTCTTTGAGTCCACCTCTTGGAGTACCGTGGGCGTGACTATAGACTCGGCACGAATTATCCGTGATTTTTTTGAGCAAGACATGTATCATTGCGTATGGAAAAAGACGACGCAAGAAAACAAACAAGGGAGGTGCTCCACGAGAGGCGCAAGCAAGTTATTCGCATGCACCGCAAGGGAATGCCAGTCATGCAAATAGTTGAACACTGTGGTCTCAGTTGGTATGCCGTAAACGCAGCGATCAAGCGCTATGCAG
>QFXJ01000006.1 GCA_003402375.1 Candidatus Nitrotoga sp. CP45 | reverse complement strand
CCAGTACGCACAAAAGCAAAGTTAAAAGCGGCAGCAACCGAGCATATGAAAACGCTAGAAAACTCACCTGAACGCGTCAAAAAATACTTTCAAGATTCACGAGTAAAATATGCATCGTGATTCACGGATAAACGTGGCCGGATCAATAGTACAAGAATGGGTCCGGTGTTATGAACTTCGCGCCAAGGGAGTTGCTCTAGTGCGAGGCACTCAAGCGCCACGTTAGAGTCGATGAAGACAACTACAGAGAATTTATTCCAATCAATATCCATTGAATCAGTGTGTCATAAAACGCAAGATTGTTTGTGCACTATTTTTTATACTTCTTTGGAAAATCAATGGGGGCATACTCGTATACCACTAAGTTCAGGAGTATTGCCAACTCAAAAACAACAGGCTAACCACAACTAAAGTGGCAAAATTCTTAACATATTGAAACATTGTTGCTTTCCTTCTCGTCACTGTAATAGGAGGATGCCAATGCCTAGAAAGCCTCGTTTTATCATCCCGGGTGTTCCAGCTCACAGAATGCTTGTAGCCTTACAAAATACACAGCAAATGTAACATGCAAGTCCCCGCGCAGTACTCCGTTCAGCGTTTTGGCGGACAACAAAACCTGAAGAGCTGCCTGTGCTTACAATCTTCGCTAAAACAGTCCACAACTTTCAATACACCATATTCACAACAGCCAACACAATCCCACCGAACATGCATCCGAAAAATACCACCCGGTCTGGGTTAGTTTTGATTTCTTTCCACATGGGTTTCTCCTGATTGAATTAATTTGGATGAACCCATGATAAGGGGGGTAGTAGCTCATGGCGTGAGCTACTGAAATAAATTTCAGGTTTTATATTGCGCCAAAGCGGATTCAAGCAATTTACTGACGCTGCCTCTCAGTGCTTTAGGTGCCATTACTTCGACTTCAGTGCCGTGCTTGAGTATGTCCATCAATAGTTCGCGGTCATCTGAATAGGGCACTTCCAAGTAATAATATCCCTCTTTATCAAAATGAGATTTTTGCTCGGGATGCCATTGTTCAGTGGAAACCCATCGTGCCCGCTCTGGTGTAAACCTGAGTTTTGCCCAAGCTACCTTTGTGCCTGAGAATATGCCGTAGCCCTTTTTGAAGTATTCCTGGAGTTCAGGTTGCGGCAATTCAATTGCGGGTGCTGCTACCAATTCGGCATGACGGATGGCATCAATGGAAAAGCTGCGGATGCCTGCTCTCAGATGGCACCATGCGTCGACGTACCAGTTATCGCGATAGAACAGAAGTTGCTGGGGTGAAATGATGCGGGTGTTATGTTGCCCGTTCTGGCGGTTGAAGTGGGTGATCTGCAATTGCTTTCGTTGCAGTGTTGCCGTGGCGATCGTCTCAAAGCACTGAAGGGGCAGGGCGCGTCTGCTGGCGTGTTCCAACTTGATGCGTTTTTCCACTTCTTCAACGCTATGGTCAGCGCTGCCAAGCAAGGCTTTAAGGCGGGTCTGCAAGGGTGCGATATGGTTGCTTAACAATCCATTGCCAAGATTGGCGAGCAAGTGTTGCATTGTCAGTAGGGCGTGTACTTCTGATGCGCTGAACCACAGTCCAGGCAAGGTAGAGGATCTGTCATTTGGATTGGTTGTTACATACCGATACCCCCTGGCGTTTCGGTCCCACTCGATGGGCATGTTCATTCTGTCACGCAGGTAATCCAGGTCACGCTTGAAAGTGGCTTCCGAAGTTCCAAGCGCTTCCAGAAATATAGAGATGGGTACTATCCGACGTGCAATCAGCAGTTGTTGAATTTTGTAAAAACGTTCTGTCCGATCCATGTGTTCTTCAGATAAATTTACGGGACAGGGTGGTAGCTCATCTCATGTTCATCGTGCTGAAGTTCACGGAAATCTGGTTGCCGTTATGGGTAGCATGCGGTATTTTTATGCCCGAATCAGTTTGCCATTTTTCACCTTGACGCGATCCCCTACCTGATAGCTGGTTTTAGAAGAATATTTGAACGTTTTGCTAGTACCGTCCTCCATCTCTACGAAGACGTGATATCTGGTTCCGGATTTTGATTTTTTTTCGACTTGATGGCCGACATAAGCGCCACCTACAACCCCCCCAATAGTCGCCAAGTCTTTACCTCTTCCCCCTCCCACTTGGTGGCCCACTACGCCGCCCAATACCCCACCTGTTACAGCACCAACACCGCTTCCCTGGCCTTCGACTGTTATGGTTTTTACATCGGTAACCGTACCGCACTCATTGCAAACGGCTTGGGCTTCCTGACTAAGAATCGCGATAGTTAGGAAGGCGGATACGGCCATTGCGATTCGGGATGAGAAGTAATATTTGGAACGTTTCATAATTTCTCCATAGATTTTTGGTTAGAACGAAAAATATAGCATAACTGCATATGGACGCCGCTATAAATCACTATTTGCACCCAAACCCAGCTTCATTTAGTTGCTGAGTATTGCGCTATTTAAGATTTGCCAAATAGTTGCATGACGCGTAACACAGTGCCCAAGCTGGTGTGGGTGATGTTTTCCAATAGCGGAACAAGGTAAGGCAGTAATAGCATCACTGTAGCAAAGCCGATTGTCAAAGTAACCGGGAAGCCGACCGCGAAGATGTTAAGTTGTGGCGCGCTACGCGTCAGGATGCCAAGTGCAAAATTGGAGATTAACAGCGCGCCGATCACTGGCATGCTTAATTGCAGTGCATTAGAGAAAATGCTACCGCCCCATGAGGCCAGGGTATGCAGTGCGATTGCCGCAGGGATTGCGCTATTAATGGGAAAGGTGTGGAAGCTGTCTGCTAGAGCTTCCAGCATGAAGAGATGTCCATTCAAGTTGAGAAAAACAAGTGCGGCGAGGATGCCTAAAAATTGTGCTATCACGGGCGTGTAGGAAGAATTTTGAGGGTCAAAGAAAATGGCGAATCCCAGCCCCATTTGAATTCCGATAATATCCCCGGCCATTTCTATTGCGGTGAAGATCAAACGCATGGTGAAACCGATTGCCAGCCCGGCAAGAAGCTGTTGAACCAAAATTAAAAATCCAAGCGCAGAAGCTGGATCGACATTGGGTTGCATAGTCAAGGTAGGCGCGATAACGATGGTCAATAATATGGACAAGCCAATTTTGATACGCACCGGAACTTGCTTATTACCCAGTATTGGTGCACTGGCAATCATGGCCAGGATGCGGACAAATGGAAAAATGAATAGGGCGAGCCAGGAGAGTAACTGGGTGCTGGTGACGGTAATCATGGGGGTTAATACTTCACCATGCCGGATCAATAGAACGCTATTACCCAACCAACCAGGGAATGCTGCTGAACAGGCGCTGGATATAATCCAACATCATGCCCACCATCCACGGGCCGGTGATGATCAGCACACCGAACATGCCAATCAGTTTTGGAATAAAAGATAAGGTCATTTCGTTGATTTGGGTGGCGGCCTGAAAAATGCTGATCAGCAGCCCGATAATTAGGGCAGTTAGCAGTACCGGTGCTGATACCATCAGGGTCAACTCCAATGCTTGGCGACCAAGTGTCATTACGCTTTCGGGGGTCATCGTTGTTCGGCCTCAGGTGTAAAAGCTATGTACTAGCGATCCGATGAGCAGATTCCAGCCATCTGCCAGCACGAATAGCATGATCTTGAATGGCAATGAAATCATCGCTGGCGATACCATCATCATACCCATAGACATCAGTATGCTGGCCACCACCATATCGATGATCAGAAACGGGATAAATATTACGAAACCAATTTGGAAAGCGGTTTTTAGTTCGCTGATGACATAGGCGGGAACCAGGATTTTTAGGGGTACCTGATCTGCGCTTTGCAACGGTTCGCTATTGGAAATTTGAACGAAAAGGGCGAGGTCTTTTTCACGCGTTTGTCTCAGCATAAATGCCTTGAGCGGTACGCTGCCAGTATCGAATGCTTGTGCCAGCGTAAGTTTATTTTCACTGAATGGCAGGTAGGCATCCGTATAAATTTTATCCAGCACCGGTGACATAACGAAAAAAGTGAGAAACAAGGCTAGTCCAATCAGTACCTGATTGGGTGGGGAGGAGGGCGTACCAAGGGCAGAACGTAGCAGCGATAGCACGATGATGATGCGGGTGAAACTGGTCATCAGTAGCATTACAGCCGGTAAAAAACTTAACGATGTGAGCAGTAATAGCGTTTGTAAGCTAAGCGAGTACGTTTGCCCACCGCCTGGCGTGGCGCTGCTGTTAAATGCGGGTAAAGCAAGATCGGCGGCAAATGCTGCGGGGATCAGGCTAAATAGCAGGGTTGCCACCAGAAGCGAATTAAGGCGCATTGCGTTTATCCATTATTTGTTTCAGCCACTCCGGAAATTTCCCACTTGTTCCGGTAGCCATGCCCGCTTGGGTTGCGGGTAATTCGGCTTTGGCCATGCTATGCAGGGTGCGCACTTGCCCGGGAGCAACGCCAACTACCAGCCAGGTGTCGTTGATTTCTACCAGCACGATACGTTCACGTTGGCCAACCGCCACCGCAGCTTGCACTTTGATTAGATTTCCGGCGGCATGTTGAGGCAGGTTGATGCGCTTTAATATCCATGCAACCAGCACTACCGCCGCCAATACCAACAGCAAACTAAAGATAACCTGCAATATGCTGCCGGACGACATTGCCGCAGGGGGTGGGGGAGGCGTGTAAGCAGGGCGTGTGTTTTGTGCTGTTGCGAGCAGGGGCGTGTAAAAGCCGACGATAAGACAGAGGTGCGCCCAGATGAGCTTTGGTTTGATAAACAGGTTGCCGACAGTTTTCATTTTAGCGGCTGAGGCGGCGCAGGCGTTCAGATGGAGTGATAACGTCGGTTAGGCGAATACCGATTTTATCGTTCACTACTACGACCTCGCCTTGCGCGATCAGAAAGCCGTTAATCATTACATCGAGCGGTTCACCCGCTAGACCGGTCAATTCCACCACCGATCCTTGTGCCAGCTGTAGCAGATTTTTGATGGGCATCTTGGTACGGCCAAGCTCGACCGTTAGTTGAACCGGGATGTCCATGATCATATCAAGATCGTTGTTCACGGCTGTGCCGGTTGTGCCAGCGAATTGTGTGAATGCATGCGGTTGCGCGGCGGGTTGGGATGGTGCGCTGGTAGTCTGTTCAGCCATTGCCGCACCCCAGTCATCTGCTTGGGATGGTGTGCTGGTAGCTTGTTCAGCCATTGCCGCACCCCAGTCGTCGGCGCTAATTTCGTCTGTATTTTCGTCAGTCATCATTGTCTCCATTAGCCGAATCGTCAGTTGTGCTGCTCAGCATTTTTTCTACTTTAAGAGCGTATTGGTTGTTGAAAACGCCGTACTTGCATTTCATTACGGGAACTTCATTCACTAGCGCCGTAATACTATCTTCCACATCCAAGGGGATGAAATCGCCGCTGCGCATTCCCAGTACCTTCTCAAATGTAATTTGAGCTTGGCCGAGAATCGCAGTCAGCTCAATTTCTGCGGACTGTACTTGTTTGGATAGTGTGCGCAGCCAGCGCTTGTCGATAGCCATATGGTCGCCTTGCATGGTGCTATAAAGCTGCTCGCGGAGCGGTTCTATCATTGAATAAGGAGTCAATACATGAAATGCCCCGCCTAGTCCGCCGAATTCAATGTCGAAAGTGGTGGTCACTACTACTTCGTTTGGTGTGGCGATATTGGCGAACTGCGGGTTCAATTCCGAACGCACAAACTCAAATTTCAATGCATATACAGCTTGCCAAGCTTTGTTATAAGAATCGAATACGGCAGCTAATAGTTGTTGGATGATGCGCTGCTCGGTTTGTGTGAATTCACGCCCCTCGACCCGGGTGTGAAAGCGCCCGTCACCACCGAACATGTTGTCGACTACCAAAAAAACCAGGTTGGGATCAAAGATAAACAGCCCATTGCCACGTAAAGGCTTGGCTTGCACGATGTTGATGTTGGCAGGTATGGGCAGATTGCGGAGGAATTCACTGAATTTCTGGACGCGTATCGGTCCTACTGAAATTTCTGCAGTACGTCTGATCAAGTTGAATAAAGAAATTCTGAATAGGCGCGCAAAGCGTTCATTGATGATTTCCATCGTGGGCATGCGCCCACGTACGATACGCTCCTGCGTACCCATGTTATATGGGCGTACAGTACCTGCTGGTTCGGCTGGCGCAGCTATTTCATCCGCTTCCCCAGTTACTCCTTTGAGCAGTGAGTCAACTTCATCTTGAGAGAGAAAATCGCTCATGGATTCTTTACTGGATAATAAAAGAGGTAAATAACACGTCTATGACGTTTTCATTCGCCTCGTTGCTTGGTATGGCAGGTACGGCTTCTTTTACTGCTGCTGCTCCTTCTGCCCCCTCTGCAACTTCTGTTGCTGCGGGGGATTCTTCTCGATTAGCTCCTTCTACTGAGCTTGCTGCTTCCGCAGGGGGAGGGGCAATGGGTTTAGGGCGTGGGGCACGCGTAGTGCGCAGACCAAGTACGGTCTCAGTTTCTGAAATAATTTCTTTGACGAGTTTTGTTTTGCCTTTGGATGCAACCAGTTCTGAAGCGTATTTGCCGGACAGCAGTACCAGCAGGCGGCTGCGGATTTCTGGCAAATTTTGCTTAATTTTTTCTTCTAGTTCTGGCTGAAATATTTTTAGTGTTATGCCAATTTGTAAAAATTGGTCAGCTGACTCGCGTTGCAAATTAACCGTAAAAGGCTCTAATGCAATAAATTTTGGTTGTTCGACGTGTTGTGAAGCTTTTTTGGCATTTTTGTCATTGTGATCGCCACCCTTGGTAAAATACCATCCTGCGCCGCCTGCAATCCCTAACGCTAAGACACTACCTATGATAATGAGCAATTTTTTTTTGCCGTTTGGTTTTGCCGTAGCGCCAGCTGGCGCGGAGTCCGCTGCGTCTTTTTTTGGTGTTGGTTTTGCCATTGCTGCTCCTTATCTTCTGAGTGGGATTATCAGAGAAATTCAATCGGTGTGATAAACGGAATAAGGCGGAGAATCCCATCTACCTTGGCAATTAAACATGACCTGGTTTAGTAGGGTAGTCCTCTTGTTCATAAAATAGAGTGAAATAAAACCAGGGCAATTTTTAAAAAATGGGTACTTGAATAGTTGCTGTGCTTATTGGTTTTTCCATTAGGCAAACGTGTCTACTAATCCCTGATGGTGGTGCCCAGATTTGACTTGGGTGCTGCCGACGAAGACAGACTGATCGACCTTGGCTTGCCAGCCTTCTTTTTTGTGCTGTTGGTCTGTTTGTTTCGCTTGCTGTTCTCTGGCAGATTGATCGCTCACTGAGGCATTGCCCAGCATGATTCCGTTATCGGCCAGCATTTCACGAAGCTTAGGTAGCGCCTGTTCTATCGCATCACGTACAGCGGCATGTGGTGAACTGAATAGTGCAGTAGCCTGGTCACCATCAACTTTGATTAACACATCCAGCGGGCCAAGTTGGGGCGGATTCAAATGCAATTCAGCGCTTTGTCCATTCTGGGTAGCCATCCATGTGATTTTTTGGCTAAATTCATCAGCCCAGGCACCATCTACCAATGGCGTGTTTACGGTAAGTTGTGTTTGTACATTCAGATTATTGGCATTTAATGTTTGGGTTTGTAGCGTGGCCAGAGCGGTAGTATTAGGTTGTGGCGCGTTTACTTGAGTAAGGGATTGGGTGGAAAGTTGTGTCTCAATCAATGGTGTTACGCTTTTGTTACCATCAAAGGAATTCATGATTTCCAGTGTGGTGTCAGAAGTGTCGTATTTTAAAGTTGCATTTGCAGTGTCTAGTGCCTCGTATCCCAAGGACATTTTGCGCGTACTGATGGATTGTGCTCGATTATCTGTACCAGTTTCTGGTTGAATAGACTGCGTATTGCGGATTGATATTTGTGGGGCAATGTTATGCGGTAATAATGCTGCCAGCATATCGCTGGGTAAAACGTTGGTACCATCCAGGATGGACGCTTGTGATTCGGTAGGTTGTTCGTTGCTGGGCGTAATCGTGAGTATATTATCGGTGGTGGAAGTTATAGATAGGCCAGTGTCGGGAATATTCGGTTCGCCAAGCTGGACACTATTCGCAAGTTGGCGCGCCAACACGTTACCGAAAAGCTCCGCCTGCGCTGTGCCATCCACTTCTGTGGGTGTATATGCTGGCGCGGCAGGTGAGGTCACTGGGGTGATTGTATTTTGCATGATGCCTCCTCTCTGAAGTTAAGTTTCGTTTTGTGCGGCTCTGGCTTTGAGTGCAGAGTGGCGCCCGGTATGTTCGTCCTGTTGTCGCTGCTCTAATTTGTCTTGCAGTTTTTTTTCGCTTTCTAGATGACGTTGTGCCAGCGTATCGAAGGATTTCATATTGCGTTGTGTATTTGCCAACTCATTGCGCCCAGCTTGTATCAAGCGGAGTATGTGTTCAAGGGCATTCCGTTGCTGTGCAACTGCCTCATCCAGACGGAGTATGAAGTCTTGAAAATTACGCAGGCTAGTTTGGTTGATACCGTTTATTACCGCTTGTTGTAGACGTGCCTGATAATCTTCACGATACTGTTCCAATGTATGCAGCTTGGTTTGCGCGGCTTTTTGCTGCTGGATTAGTTGGCCAAACTTTTTACTGGCATCTTCGTTTTTTTGATGGGCTAAATGTACCAGTGGTTGCATGGAAAATGTCTTGGTCATGGTTTAGCTGCCTCAGTGCTGATTTTCAAATAGGTGGCTAAAAGCGGCGACGCCACTAGAGTAGGATTCACGTTCGAACATGCCTTGCTTGAGGAAATGCTCCATATAGGGATAGCGCGCAAGCCCTTCGTCCAATAGCGGATCGCTGCCACTGACATATGCGCCGACACTGATTAAATCGTGGTTGCGTTGGTAATGTGCATACAGGTGTTTGAAATGGTGTACCAAAGTAAAATGCTCTTCTGAAACAAGGCTGCTCATTGCGCGGCTAATGGAGGCTTCGATGTCTATGGCCGGATAGTGACCTTGTTCAGCCAAACGACGCGATAACACGATGTGGCCATCCAAAATGGCTCGTGCACTATCGGCAATGGGATCTTGTTGATCGTCGCCTTCAGTTAGTACAGTATAAAATGCAGTGATCGAGCCGCCACCTTCCGTACCGTTACCGGCACGCTCCACCAGTTGGGGCAGCTTGGCGAATACCGATGGCGGGTAGCCCTTGGTGGCGGGCGGCTCACCAATCGCCAGTGCAATTTCACGCTGTGCCATGGCATAGCGGGTAAGTGAATCCATAATTAGCAATACATGCTTGCCCTGGCCACGAAAATATTCGGCGATCGTTGTGGCATAGGCCGCACCTTGCAAGCGCATGAGTGGGCTGGTGTCGGCAGGGGCTGCAACCACAACTGAACGTGCCATACCCTCTGTTCCGAGAATGTGAGTGATGAATTCCTTTACCTCGCGGCCACGTTCGCCTATTAATCCCACCACGATGACATCGGCGCTGGTGTACCGTGCCATCATTCCGAGTAACACGCTTTTTCCTACACCACTGCCAGCGAATAGCCCCATGCGTTGGCCGCGTCCGACAGTGAGTAGGTTATTAATGGCCCGTACGCCGACATCCAGAACGTCCTTGATTGGTGCGCGGTTCAATGGATTAATGGGACGGCTTTGCGAGGGAGCGGTTGTTACTGCCACTAGTGGTCCCAACTGATCCAATGGACGACCCGCTCCATCCAGCACTCGGCCTAGCAGCTTGTCACCTACTGGCAGGTGGCGTGTGTGATCAGTCGCACGCCGCCGGAATGTACGTTGTTTGCTGCCCAGAAATGGTGTACTTACCGGTTCTAGCGGGACTACGCGTGCGCCGGGTATCAGGCCATGAACATCGTTTTCTGGCATGAGAAATATTTTTTCCCCAGAAAATCCGACCACTTCCGCTTCGATTCGATTGTTGGGTAATTCGATAACACACGTGCTGCCAACCGCCATCTTCAAACCAACGGCTTCCATCACTAGCCCGGTGACCTTGGTTAAGCGGCCACTGATTAGCAAGGGTTTGCTCTGTGCGATTAATTCTTGATTGTCTTGCAGGCAGGCTTGCCAATGCTGGGCATGGTCACCTACGTAAGCCAGAATAGTTGGGGGGATTTGGGTAGGGGAGGTCATGATTCCAGCCATGCGTTGTCTTGTCCGATAGAGGCGACGACTCGTTGCCAGCGTTTGGGCAAAGTAGCGTCAATCTGGCTATGTGCTGTTTCCACACGGCAACCCCCGCGTTCAATTTGGTTATCTTCGAAAATTTTCCAACCGGTATGAAGCAGCTGCTCACCCATGCTGGCGCGCAGCAGTACTGCATCGTCGGAATGCAGTACAAGATGGGCATTTTGATTGAAATAGGGCAGCTCACCAATAGCTGCATGCACCACACTTAGCAGCAATTCTGGCTTGATTTTGAGTGCTTGTTGTAACATCTGTTTAGCAATTTCTAACGCCAGGTTCAGCAAGTCCTGGGCGATTTGCTGATCCACGTTTTGCAATTCTTTGTTCAGCGATTCCAACATCTTTGCTATGCGTTGTGCTTCTGTGCCGGCCTGTTTCATGCCCTCGACATAACCAGCCTGGTAGCCTTCTTCATGCGCCTGCATGTGGATGTGTTCAATCTGGGCTGCGGTAGGTAGATTGATCGGGGGGGGCTCCACTGCCTTTACTTCATCGAATGCAGGCAGCTCCCAGCGCTGATAGGCGGTGAGTTGTTCCTTGGGGGTAACAGTATCAGGCATAGGATTCTTCCCCTCCTTTGCCACCTAAAGTGATCTGCCCTTCGTCTGAAAGTCGGTGTACTATCCTTAAAATTTCTTTTTGTTCCGCTTCTACTTCGCTGACTTTAACCGGACCTTTGCCACTTAAATCTTCACGTAGCATGTCACCGGCACGCTGTGACATATTTTTAAAGATTTTTTCACGTAGCTCTTCGCTCGCGCCTTTCAGTGCCACAATCAGGGATTCGGACTGAACTTCACGCAGAACGACCTGAATACCGCGGTCATCGACGTCTAGCAGGTTTTCAAATACGAACATTTCATCAAGAATTTTTTGCGCCAAATCGGCGTCATGGCTGCGGACTATTTCAATAACGACACCTTCCTGCACGCTGCCCATAAAGTTGAGGATATTTGCTGCGGTGCGAACGCCGCCCTTAATACGCTTCTTATTAACTGCGTTGCCAGTTAAAAGCTTGGTTAATACATCGTTAAGCTCACGTAGGGCGGTGGGCTGCACCCCATCAAGCGTGGCAATGCGCAATAGAACGTCACTGCGCGTACGTTCGGTCAATAAACCCAAGATGCCGGCAGCCATGTCCGGTTCGAGATGCACAAGTATTGCGGCTATGATCTGTGGGTGTTCGTTGGACACCAGTTCCGCGACTGATGCCGGATCCATCCATTTAAGGCTCTCTATTCCGCTGGTGTCGCTATTGTGCAAAATGCGATCAAGCAAGCCTGCCGCCTTGTCGTCTCCCAGCGCTTTGGTCAGCATGCTGCGGATATAATCGCTTGCATCCATGCCGACGGTTGTTTTTTGTGCGGCAATTTCATGAAACTCATCGAAAACATTGCTAACCTGTTCATGTGTCAGGTTTTTGAGCGCTATCATGGCAGAACTGATTTTTTGTACTTCCCTCGGTTCGAGATATTTCAGTACCTCTGCGGCCTCGCTTTCACCAAGTGTCATGAGGAGAATCGCGCTTTTATTGATGCCTGCGTCACTCATTGCTATTCACCCATCCTTGAACGACTGATGCCACGATTTTGGGATCCTGTCCGGCTATTTTTTTTGCGATCTCCAAATTGTTTTCATAAGAGCTCTTTGCTTGCTGTGCTGTGTTTTGCGTAGTACTGTGCTCCGAAGCCGTAGTTTGCAGAACATCATCAGTTTTGCTTTCCACTACGGGTGCAGCGGCGGCAGCAAAATTTCTTAATGCGGGGCGAATGACACCCAGTATCAGGTACAGCGCGATACCTGTAATTAGTAGATATTTTAGTATGTCCTTCGCTAAGGCAATCATTTCTGGCCGTTTCCAAAAGGGTTCTTCTGGAATTAACACTTCTTTTTCAACATTGAAAGCACTGTTCAGGACGTTAAGACTGTCACCGCGGCTGGCATTAAAGCCCATGGCATCTTTCACCAGTGCGGTGATTTGCTCCTTCTCGCTGTCATTAAGTGGTTTGGAGCTTTTCTTCCCATTCTTGTCAGTAATGGTGCGATTGTTTAGCACCACTGCAACTGACAAGCGCTTAATGCTGCCTACAGGCAATTTGGTGTGGCGGATAGTGCGATCCACTTCATAATTGACGGTGGACTCTTTGAGAGAACTCGTTGTGCCAACAGTTGCAGCCGCAACTGAACTGGACGGGGTGACGATAGGTGCAGTAGCGGGGACTGGCGGCTGATTCGACAAGGCGCCTGGAACGCCAGACGCGCTTGGGATACCGCCATTTGTCGAAGCCATGGTCTGCTGACTGCGCAAAGTGGATTCTTTTGGATCTTGGTTAGGTTTGTAGCTTTCTGCGGTCTGTTCAGTTTGTGCGAAATCGACGTCAGCGGTAACCTGTGCCCGTACATTGTTTGCGCCAATTAATGGCGTGATGATCGCTTCAATACGATTGATATAGTCTTGCTCAATTTTCCGTACGTAGCTAATTTGAGTAGCGTCCATTTGACCCGTACTACCCTCTTTGACAGAGCTTAGTAGCGCGCCGCTTTGGTCTACTACGGTAACATTTTTAGCGGGCATATTCGGCACGCTGCTGGAAATCAAATGTACGATACCGCTAATCTGGCTCCCATCCAGAATTCGGCCAGGATGCAGAGTCAGTACTACAGATGCGCCGGGTTGCTGTTGCTCTTTTACAAATACTGTCGGTTTGGGTATAGCCAGATGGACGCGTGCGCTTTGCACGGAAGCCAGTGTTTGCACCGAACGCGCTAACTCGCCTTCCAAAGCGCGTTGGTAATTCATCTGTTCTAGAAATTGGCTGGTGCCGAATTTTTGATTTTCCATCAACTCGAACCCGGCCAAGCTTCCCTTGGGCAAGCCCTGTGAAGCCATGCGCAGGCGTACCTCATGTACTTGATCGGCGGGGACAAGCAGCGCACCGCCTCCTTCAGCGAATTTGTAAGGTACGTTCATTTGTTGAAGAGATTCGATGATAGCCCCACCATCGCGATCGGAAAGATTGCCATACAACACGCGGTAATCAGGCGTTTTCCCCCATGTCCACATGCCGAAGACCAATGCGATTGTGGCTGCGGCAGCGACCAGAAGGCCTATGCTTTGCTTACTGTTGAACCCACCAAACGATTGCAGTAGCGTAGGGGTTAAATTGTTTTCTGCCATTTTATTTCGCCGCAATTTATGTTTATTTTAAATATCATATTGGCTATACCAGTACATCAGATAACTAAAGTGCGGTGTAAATGTTCGTTGCAAAATTGCTGTTGTTTCATAGTGCACATTTGAATTATTAATTTAGTAATACGCATGCTCTGTATTATCACCAGACGTCTCAAATGCGGTACTGTGAAAAGCGGTAAAATTCTCCAGCTTTTCTGAGGTTAAAATGGAAAAAATGGGTGATAAGGTGCACATTCGAACGATGGAGGTAAATTATGAATGTCTCTGGAATGGATAGCTTGCTGGTTGAAATGCGCGCAGCAATGATCTTGGCGCAGGGCGGGACTGTACCGAAAACCGCTGCAGCTACAACGACAGATTTCGCCAGCGTGCTGAAATCTTCACTGGACGGTGTAGCTCAGGCGCAAAATCACGCCGAAGCCATGCAAAAGGAATTTGTATTGGGTAATGATAAGGTTAGTTTGAGCGACGTGATGATAGATGGGCAAAAAGCGAACATTTCTTTTCAGGCTACGGTGCAGGTCCGCAACAAGGTGATTGCTGCTTATAACGATATTATGAACATGCAGGTATAAACTCAGTGGTGCAGCATGAGTGTGAGTGATCGCTTGCAATTTGAGTGTTTGTAAGAGCTATATACGCTATTCAGTAACGCCTATTGTGTAATTTTGTGTATGGAATACACGCTTAAATATGCTACCGCTGAGTTAGATTTTCGCTTTGTAGATGAGTAAGATAGCGTTGTAGTAGGATTGCCATCGTGCCATTCAAGTGGATAAATTCGCAGCCTGCACGTTTCTTGACCTCACCATTTTGCATGGTAATTATAAAAATATTTTTTACCAAAATCGTAGTAGTTAGCGTGCCAATATTCGGCAGAAGGATGTGGCAGTCCGAATAAACTTTCCCCGGCTGTAATTCGGTGTCGTGCTCTTGGCATACCAGAGCCACGCCTCCGCCACTGATATCCATAATGGTTGGACAGTTCTTGAGAAGTGGTGCGCCTGGCCTGGCTGGAATAACACAAGTGAGTGGTTTTTTAACTGGAACGAGCAAGCGGAAATAGTCGCGCCGTTGTAAATGTAACATGCTATTGGGTATCGGTAAAGAAAATGCATTCTGGTTTTTAAACCAAGCGTTCTCAATGCGGTGTGCCACAAACTGTACTTTTACCTGTAAATGCGAACTGACGAAAATTATTTTATGGCTTGACAGAATACGCCGATTGTCCGTCTCCCTGGGACTGACGTTGAGCCACACATGCTGCTCGTCAGCCCCAAGTAGTGTAGTCAGGATGAAATCGTTTTCATTATCGTAATATAGTGCTGCGAACGCGGTTGTTCTCGCAATGCCGCGTAGAATAGACTGAATTTCCTTGCTTGAGTGTATGCGGAATTCACTATCTTCACCATCAGAAAGTAGCTCTATTTTTAACGGAATATCTTTTTTTGTGGTCATGTCGCACCTAATTAAAAATAAAAATCAACATATCGTCTAATTTTACCGAAGCGTTATTTGTGGCGATACTTAAATAAGAGGTGGTTTTTTTATGCTCCAAATAGAATAGCCAATTGAAGAATTTTGCTACGGCCAAAGTAAAATCGCGGCAGTAAATATTGATTTAGTCCAACTTTCAATTACCCGAACCACCAAGCTTCTCGGTTTACGGACGTGCACATTTTCAGGTAGATTTGAAATTAGCGGGAATTTCCCCATGCTCCAAGCGGTATAGCCAAGTCAGTAGCTCTGCTACAGCCAGATAAAGCTGCGGTGGAATGTGTTGATCCAGCTCAACCTGCATCAGTAATCCCACCAAATCCTCCGATTCGTGCACAAACACGCCGTGCTCTTTGGCGCGTTGGATGATTGCCTGTGCGATTAGGCCACGACCTTGCGCCACAACTCTGGGAGCCGGTTCGTGACTTTGATAAGCCAGTGCGACAGCCATTTGCTGTTTATTAGGTGGTTTCATGTTGCGTGACTAGCGTACTGACAATTGGAATTCCACGGTCGGACATAGAGGCGACCAGTTGCGAACTGGCATTGCCTAGTGCGGTACGTGTCGCCGTGGTACTTGCATTCAGAGTTAGGCTCAGGCCCGCACTATTAAAACTTAAAGTGGCAGAAACCATGCCCAGATTGGGTAGATCAAGATGAATTTGTGTGGTCCATTGCTGCTCGTTTTCAATAGCAGGAGTTTGTGGAGTTTGTTCGTGAATTTCCCATTGCATGGCCTGGTTTGGCCAAATGTCACCTTGCCATAGCACCTGCCGCGTTTCAAGTGCGTTGATTTGCTGCTGTACGATGGGTTGTAGATGGTCGGGAATAATTGGTGTTTTTCCTTCTATTGGGGCTATCGTATCCATTTTATTTGCAGGGGATACATTTTTATCCTGCATAGATGATACTTCCATGTTTATGGAAGGGTTTGCTCTTGTGGAGTTCTGTGGTTCTTGCAGAAGCTGTGTAGTACTGCGCGCACCTTCTAACCATTGAGCCTGGTGTGATTCGTAGAACAGCCCACTGTTACCTAAAGCCTCTTGTAAAAGTCCGGCTAATTGTCCACTTTGCATGGTCTGCGGTGTTGTCCATAGTGGTGTGCTTTGCATCGCGCGCAGATCGGTTTTTTCGCGTGGTTGCTGTGACATGGCAGACAGCAATCGTGCTACCGAACTTAATTTTTCATCTGTGGATAACGGGTTGGCCGAAGCGGACATGCTGAAAGTCAGGCGGGGAGTGGTGGCGATGACTTGCAGCTTGATTGTGTCGCCAGCGCGGATAAAAGCAGGAAGTGAAATTTGGGTAAGCTGTTCGCCAATACGCACATTGAATATACCGGGGGACACCTGGGTTTGCACGATGCCCTGAATTTTTTGTCCCGGTTCAAACTGCCCTGTTTTGGGCGTAGCGTCAACTGTAGCTGCCGGAAGTGTTTTTTGCGCTAATGCGAGCGCCTTGAGTGTGCTCAGGAGTTTGACAGGCAGCATGTGCATTGCATGTTATGCAGAGAGTTGCAGCATCATGCCATTTTCTTGAAGCACGGTCATGTCCGCGCGCACTCTATATCGTTAATATTCGCTGGAATAGGTTTGCTGCAAACGGCGTTCTTGCCCTGTGCTATGCATTATGCGCTGTAATTGAGCCATCCACGGTTCAGTATGGTTGCGGATTTCAGCGTCATCCGCGAGGATTTTACGGATCAGTTCCATTTTACGCAATTGTGTGCCGACGTCAGGAGAGATGCCCATATCTTGAGTTTTCATAATTTCTACATGACGGCTACACTTTTTTTCCAATTCCACTAACTGCTCCCACTGGCCATGTGTTGCTGCAACACGCATCTGGGAAGTTATAGAGGATAGAAATTCATAATTTTTGATGACTGGATCCATGGTCTACATCCTTTATCCTTGGTTTGTTAATCGCGGTATTGTGCCACTGATGATTTGGGTTCGGCTTATGTTGTAGGCGCAATTAAGCGTCGCTATTCGGCATATTGGTCAAATTTTGATAGCTATAGCTTGGTTCCAAGAATTTTTTCATTTTCATTCCGTAGTATGTGAGAGGAGGACGTGAGTGAATAAACATTTATTTATTACTTAGTATTTATTACCTAGACACTGCCATAAGTCGACATTGCATGTCTGCCGATTGCTGATTGCAGCGGTGTAGTTGATTGAGCAATGAGTACTTGTGGCTTAATAGCAGGGATAGTGTGTTGTCGACCAACGAGGGGAGAGGCTGGTAAGGTAGATGGAATTCCAGAACGTATACTTTCCCACGCTCCTTTGAGTTCAGATAACAGTTGGCTTACTTCGTCCAGGATATCGGTGTTATTTTTTAGATTGGCAATGAGCAGACGCTGGTTCATGTAGTCATACAGAGAAGAGAGATTCTGCGCTAGTTCACCACCGGCGTTCTTATCGAGACAGGCTTTTAGCCCTTCGTCAATAATTGTAATGGCCTTGGAAATGGATGTGCCCTTGGCAGCGGTTTCCTCGCGTAAAATTTGGTTCTTGGCCGATATTATTGCCAGTAATGCACCTTGATATAGCATCAAAATAAGCTTGTGTGGGTTAGCTGCATTTACGCCTGATTCAATATCGACTTTGTTATAGGCATTGATTGCAGTATTGGTGTTCATGGTAATTCCCCTAAGTTATAGTTTGGCGAGTTGTGCGAGTTGTTGGGTTAAATAATTGCTGGTTTGATTCATGCTGCTTAGCATGCCATCCAGCGCGGAAAATTGAGCGCGGTACCGTCTCTCGATACCCACTAAGCGAGTTTCAATTGCAGCTCGGCGATTTCCTAGATCCTTGATGGAATTGTTAATGCCGCCGGTACGACTGGCGAGCGCGCCATCGGTTGTCAATACTGTACTTGTCCATATATCAAGTGAAAATGCATAGCCATTTGAATAATTCACGCTACCACGATCGCCTAATGCCCCGCCGTTGATGGTGATATTCAAGCCTTGCGCATTGCTTAAAACCTGGCCGGAGCCAGTACTAGTCCCGCCGCCGATGGATCCCGCAACGTCAACACCAGCGGTTTGCGTGGGAGTCGCGCCGAGCAAGTCAACAACACCAGCCCCGCCGATAGTAACGCTGGATTTGGAGCCATAACTGGACGAGGTTACTGATAGCACACCGCTATTTTGCGTAATCGCAACCGTAATGCCCGCGTTGCTAAAT
The DNA here is from genome assembly GCA_003402375.1 of Candidatus Nitrotoga sp. CP45. GTDB lineage: Bacteria > Pseudomonadota > Gammaproteobacteria > Burkholderiales > Gallionellaceae > Nitrotoga. The sequence goes on along the minus strand of QFXJ01000006.1, from coordinate 16,940 downwards.
GGGCTTGCGCCATTGATCTTGGCTTGCAACTCGGCAGCCAAAGTTTGAGCTGTGTAAACTCCCGCATTCAAAGTGATTGAAGCGCTGACTCCATTGACGGTTACGTCGAGCTCTTTATTTGTATCTGTGATGGTGGTATTGGCCGCACTATTCCCTACGGTATTGCCTTGAGTGGCAATTTGGGTAACATTCACTGCATAGCTTCCAGCCTTGGTGTTGCTGGTTGCGGAGTTAAAGGTAATTAAGCTATCTGTTCCCTTGCCGACAGCGGAAAACAAACTGGCAATGTCGCTAACATTATTGGTAATAGCGCTATTGAGCTTGGTGTTGTCCAGCCCAAGAGAACCATCTTTTTGGAAAGAAATGCCTATTTGAGACAGCGTGGTCAGCGCACCGGAAGCCCCTACGACTGGTGATCCAAGCGCGTTTCGTAACTGCGATTGTAGTGAACGTACAGTGCTATCGCCCTGCAAAATTGCCGCTTGTTTGGTTGCGGGATTGTAAGCGGAAATATCTTTTAGTGTTTTAGCAAGGTCGTTGTAGGCCTTCACAAAGCCAGCGACCGAGTTACTTACAGAGGCATTATCATGTGCCACGGTCACAGTTGTCGATGTCGTGGTGATTTTTTTCAGATTGAGCGTAACGCCCTGTATCACATCGGTGGCAGAGTTTGAGGTCTTGCTGACGGATACGCCATTAACCTTGAAGTTGGCATTTGTCGCGGTGACATTCTCGGACAAATTTTGCGTAGCCGCTGGATCGTGCGCCAGCAGGTTAGTCACGCTTGCATCACCGTTTACGGAAATCTTCAGGCTATTGCTCACGCCATTATTGTCCGATGATAACGCAAGGCGATAGGGCGAAGCGCTACCGTCATTGATGATGGTCGCCGTTACTCCAATCTTGGCAGCGTTGATGGCATCGCGAATGCCTTGCAGAGAATTATTGCTGCTGTCTATGGTGATGCTCTTGGTGCCATTGCCGTTTGAGCCAAACGACGTAACACCAGTATATTTTTTGGTTATCGAATCCAGCGTTCCGCCGTTAATGGTGCCAAAATCGAAAGTGACCGTAGTCGGAGTTCCATCGCCGATGGCCGCAGTGCTGCTGGATTGTCCAGCGGCGACAAGTTTTTGTGCTTGAGCCAGGCTGGTCACTTCCAAAGAATATGTGCCCGCTACCGCGATACTACTGGCAGTAGCAGACAAAATGGTGTCATCAGAAGGAATAGCATCAAGTTTGGTAAATTTGATCGCGCTGCCCAAATTCTGCATTGCAGTTTGAAAGCTGGCTACTGCCCCTTTTATGCTACCGTAGGCAGAAAGCTTGGTTTGAAAGCTTGCTTCCGTAACGTTGAGTTTGTTGATGGGTTGCCGCTCGACCGTCATCAATTGATTTACAATGCTATTAATGTCTAGATTGGTCGATGATGTGGCTGCGGTTGCCATGATTTCTGTCTCCTCAGGCCTTTTGTTTCAGTAATACGCCCTGCTGAAACTGGTCTATTGCGTTAGAAATAGCCAACATTTCTTCCGTGGGATATTGACGAATCAAATCGCCAGTATCGGTATCTATCAGCTTAACTATTGATTTTTTGGTACCAGTGTCGACACTAAACTCTAAACTTTTATTTGATTGCTTCAATATCTTGTTGACGTTGTCTGTAGCATTTTGTAATTGAGAAGAAGCTTGTTGTTCGGCAACCTGCACCACTGCAACTTGAGGTAGTTCAAGTGACGCGCCAGATTGGACTGGACTATTAGAAGATGAAGAGGGAACGGCAATAGGCTTGCCATCGTTGATGAGTCCGTTGCTTGAAATTTTGTTAGTCGGTGAAGCCTGAGCCAAGGTACTAGTGCTTTGGATAAGCATGTTGCCTCTCCTTTAATATCAAAAACCCAGCCGAATTATTTCGGCCGGGATTATTCACCTAACGCATTACCTCAATAGGGATAACACAGTGTTAGGCAACTGGTTTGCTTGCGCCAGCATAGCCGTACCTGCTTGTTGCAAGATTTGATTACGAGTTAGCTGTGCAGTCTCTGCCGCAAAGTCCGCATCTAAAATCCGGCTACGTGCAGCAGAGAGATTTTCTGACGATGCAGATAAACTGGATACCACGCTTGCAAAGCGGTTCTGCAAGGCACCCATACTGCCACGTATCGTGCTGACCTGACTTAACGCACCGTCAATCAGCGAGATTGCATTATTTGCACCTTCAAGCGTTGAAATATCCACTGTGTTAATTGCAGTTAGACCAACATTGGCGGCACTCAAGCCCGCAGCAGCGGGAGATGTTCCGCCAATGCTGAATGTGTTGGCAGAGTTAAGGCTCAACGTTCCCTTGGTGCTGCTAGCGGCATAGACTCCGCTAACGCCCGCCGTGTCAACGCTGGTCACTGCACCAGCGGTACCGAGGGTTACAGGTTCTGTTGGTGCTGCCACGACACCGGCGGTACCATACAGAGTATTGGTGACAGTAACTGCGCCAGCGGTTCTGGATGTGAACCCTACAGTGCCATTGCCCGCAGCCTGCTGGGCGGAGACGGCTGCAGCAAGGTTGGTGGCTGTCAGAATATCGTCAGCGGCTGCATTAGCACCGCCCGTACCCAATTTTACCTGGATGTTACCTGCGGTAGCCACGGCGGTCGCATCGTGCCGTGTGAATTCGTAAGTAAGGCCACCGATTTTCAAGGTGTCGCCGATCGCCACCCCCGCACCTGCTGTAGTTGATGCCCATGAACTGGCATTGGCAGTTGCCGTTGCTGAAGCCAAGCCGTCTGCAGACCCAGTTGATAACACATTGGTTTTTGCGGTCAGAATCGCGTCAGTTGTCGCACCTGTAATGGTGAATGCGTTTGTTACCGTGCTGTTCAAGGCGAGTGCAGCTCTGACATTGGCTCCTTGGTTAGCAGCACTAGTGTTGTCTATTTGGATATTGGTAGCACTGTTGGCACCTGCGCTATAAGTGAAGGTAACACCAGCTACAGTCAATGTGTCAGAGGTATTGGCTGTGTTAGTTGAAGTATTGGTGACTACTTGGCGGGCACCTGCGGCAACGGTAATGACGCTGTTGCCGAAAGATTTAGTGGCACCTGCTAATTCCAGGCCGGTGGCATTCTCCACGCGGGTAGCTCCGTCAGCAGTTACGGCCGCATTAGTAGTAATATCGATAGTTTTGCCAGTGCTTGATGTTAATGTTAGCGCGCCAGTACCGCCGTTAGCCACTGCCGTGACGCCGGTTTGGTTAGACACAGCATTGATTGCGGCAGCAACATTACTGCCTTGTGTCGCAACGTTGCTGGAGCCTGCAACTGCACCTACGCTTACGCCATTGATGACCAAATCACCGGATTGCAGTGATTGGTTGCGTAGTAAAGGATTGGAGACCGAGCTAGTTACTACAGTGGAGGCTGAAGCGGATACACCGGTTTGATTAGATGCACCGTTGATGGCGGCAGCAATTGCTTCGGCTGAGCCGGAGGTTGAGCTACCCACATCAATGCCGTTGAATGTTAATTGACCAGCTGTAAGTGCAGTGCCGCTAACCGCCGAAATACTGTTGCTGGCGACTTGGTAAGAACCAAGCGCAGATGTTTGGGAATTACCTGTGCTGGCTGTAATAGTTTGATTGGCGTTTGCGCCGACTTGGAACTGGGCGGCAGTAAACGTGCCATCAAGTATATTTTGGCCGTTAAATTGAGAGGTAGTCGATACACGCTGTATTTCTGCGAGTAATTGGGTAACTTCAGCGTTGAGCGAAGTACGGTCAGATGCAGAGTTAGTCGAATTGGCAGATTGAATGGCCAGTTCGCGGATACGTTGCAGGTTGTTGCCAACCTCAGACAATCCACCTTCAGCAGTTTGCGCCAAAGAAACGCCATCATTGGCATTACGCGAAGCTTGATTGAGACCACGAATTTGTGATGTCATCCGTTCAGTAATCGCTAGACCAGCCGCATCGTCTTTGGCGCTGTTGATGCGCAGGCCAGATGATAAACGTTGCAAAGAGGTTTGCAGTGCACTTTGAGAAGAGTTCAGGTTGCGTTGTGCATTCAGGGATGCAACGTTGGTGTTTATAACTGCAGGCATATTAATTCTCCTTTAACTGGTTTTTTTTACGGCATGATCGCCGTTTACTTTGGTTTGCCTCATTTGGTCAGGCTAATCAACCGTAGTTAGTCCAGTTAACGGAAGGAGGGGAAAAAACTTTAGTACACACTTGATTTTTGTTTGAAGCATAGAATGTATTTAATAATTACTAGCTTTGGTTCCCCCGCGAAGTCAATAATTCAGACCTTCATGGGGGTGGAACGTACTACTTGATGATGGATTTCTATAAATTAGTACGCATTTGTAAACCTGAGTTACATTTTTTGGTTAGTCGGCCGCGAATACACGGTTTTTACCAGCCCGTTTGGCTTTGTACATGGCACTGTCTGCACGTCCGATTGTTGATTCAGGATCTTCGCCGTTAACATGCAGCGCAACCCCGGCACTAAAGGTTATCAGCTGTCGTTCGTTGTTATGCAGGAAAAGATTTTTGGTAAGTTCGCGTTGTAGGCGGGTTAAGGTTGTCATCGCTTCTTTCAAGCTGGTATCTATTAAGATAATCAGAAATTCTTCCCCGCCATAACGAGCCACTTCATCGGTCGGGCGCAGGGCATTTTTAATGACCTGGATTAAATGCACGAGTGCTTGGTCGCCGGTTTGATGGCCTAAAGAGTCGTTAAGTTGTTTGAAATTATCAACGTCTAGCAGTGCAATGCTAATGGGCGTTTGCTGGCGGTCAGCGCGTTTTATTTCGCGATCCAGTACATCATCAAGCCCGCGCCGGTTCAGCGCTCCGGTAAGTTGGTCTTCGCGTACTAATTCGCTTACTTGTTCCAACTCCTGTTCCAGTTGCTTGACACGTTCTTCGGCAATGTGTGCTTGTTTTTTTGTGCTGACCAGCTCTTCGTGTGAACGCATGGAGCTAGCCTGGATGATGCGCGTGTCTTGCATAATATCGCTTAGGATCTGGTTTAATTCAGTAAGATTATCTGCCTGCCCGATTTTCAGGCTATAGCCTTCAATTTTTGTGTGATATGCACCCGTACTGTCAGTCATTTCACTCAGGCGATCGATGAAGGTGGTCATCAGGCTTTTAAGTGTGGTCTTGGCATCGACCATGTTTTGTCTCAACAAGCTTTGCTTAATGATCGTGCTGCGTAGGTTGCGTTCTGCACTGGCAATTGATTGCTTACTGATGGGGCGTTCGATGATTTCCTGCAGATTATGAATCTGGTCGTGCAGCCACTTATCTTCGGTCACCAGTTCGCTGACGTTTTCCACCAATAGGCGAAACAGACGCATCAATCCTTCCTGAATGTTGAAACTGTCGTTGTTGCGTAATTCCAGCTTGATCCAGAGTTTGCGTAATTGCTTATTTAACTTGATGGCCTGACCATAATCGCTGGTGGTGCGTGTTTCTTGCGCCAATTGCTGAATTTCACTCATCAGATCGGGTTCTTTACTGTGAGCGTTCTCAATAGATTGCGCCAGTAACTCGCGCAGTTGCTCCACCAGCTTAATATCTATTGTGGTGTCAATAATCTTGTCAGGAATGCCAGTAATGTTTACCGTGGCAGGGGAGGTATTGTTTTTTGTTGTTTCTAATTCAAGTTTTGCCGGGATAAGTTCATCAACAGGCTCGGGGGTAGTTGCATTTCCCCAAGAAAATATTAATCCCTGTAACTTTGAAAATAGAACGCTGGAATCATTATTGAATTTGTTCAGTACGGTTCCCACGCTCTGCTTCTTGCGTGTGATAGTGATTCCCTTATGCGAAGTTTCCATTTGTGTGAGCAAGTCACGGATCAGGTTTGGCCACGGCAGTTTCAATTTATCGTCAGTTGACTCTGAAGGAGGCTGCACATTTAATGCTGAAATTGAGTCTGTGCTAGTGGCTTTGAGTTTGCCGCTAATCTCCTGATATACGCGCGTATAGTTGTCTGGCGTTGGCGTGATTTTGCGTGCGGCCAAGGTGCTCAAGGTTTTTCGTGCGATTTCGGAAGAGTTGGAGTCATTAATCATAATTTTAATTAAAAATTAAATAGATGAAATTTTCCTTTCTCACGGCTTCCCTTGTCGGAATCGGGAGAATGTTTGTGTTAGCGTGCCGAAGAAAATTTAAATCGACAAGCGTCATAAAACGTCATAAAACATGGTCTGTCATTGAGTAGAGCCATTGTAGGTTACTTAATAGGCGGGTTAAGCTGCGATTAACAACTGATTTCCACTGTAATTTACCCTGACTGTTTTATAGATTTGCGTGAGGACTGTGAAAAAGCTTACCGTGTAGGCTGTCAGTTGCAGAATTGCGGTAGGTGTGAGGGGAAATGTTAAATAGAAATAGTTCGGTATCCATTTTAAGGATGGGATGAAAGCCAGCCGAATTCTGTTTGAATCATTCGAGATGGTTTATCCAGGGTTAGCCTAATCAAAATTGCCGTGTAGCGGCAAAATCAGCTAATTGTAATAGAGATTGTTTGTAAGTTGTGTCAGGCAATATAGACAGCGCCGCGCATGCCGCATCTGATTCCCTTTGTGCCTGCTGCCGGGTATATTCCAAGGCACCGGTTTGTTGGATCACATGCAATACTTCGGCAAAATCTTCAATGTTGCCTTGCTCAATGGCTAGTTTTACCGTCGCAGCCTGGCTGGCATTACCATGTTGCATGGCATAAATAAGCGGTAATGTGGGCTTGCCCTCAGATAGGTCGTCGCCTAAATTTTTGCCGGTAGCTTGTTCGTCACCAGAATAATCCAGAGTATCGTCCACCAATTGGAATGCTGTTCCCAAGTGCATTCCATACTGCGCCACAGCTTCTTCGCTGGCGTTGTCAACCTGTGCCAGGATAGCGCCCAGACGCATCGCCGCCTCGAATAACTTGGCTGTTTTACAATAGATCACACGCAAATAACTGGTTGCATCCACGCTCGCGTCATGGCAGCTCAGCAATTGCAATACTTCACCTTCTGCAATAGTGTTAGTAGCGTCAGCCAACGTTTGCATGACACGCATGTCATTTACTTCCACCATCATTTGAAAAGCCCGCGAATATAAAAAATCGCCAACCAATACACTCGCTGCATTACCAAATAAGGCGCTGGCAGTTGCTTGCCCACGGCGCAGCTCTGATTCATCTACCACGTCGTCGTGCAGCAATGTGGCGGTATGAATGAACTCCACTACCGCCGCTAGGCTGTGATGATATTCGCCGGTGTAACCTAATGCCTTGGCGGATAACACCACCAACGCCGGGCGCAGCCGTTTGCCGCCATTATTGATAATGTACTCGCTCATCTGATTGACCAGTGCCACATCTGAATGTAGACGGGTACGTATAATTCTGTCTACAACGGACATATCTGAGACAAGAGATTGTTTTATAGCTTCAAACGACACAACAAACCCCCAATGATGCAATAAAAAAAAATGGAAATAACATAACAGCTGCGATGGTATGAATTGTACAGAAACTGTGTCAAGCAAACATGATTTTGCGGAAGCATTTTTGCTTGGAATCATGTGCCAGAATTGCACTATGGAAAATTCATTGCGGACTCCATTTGATGATGCTTATACTGGCAAAATGAGGTTTGAGGTATAGAGCTACTGTTCCCAACTATCCTTGTCTACCCATTCTGCGATATTGAACAGCCTCGGCGATGTGGGAAGCAAGGATGTTCTCGCTGCCTGCTAGATCGGCAACAGTGCGCGCCACTTTGAGTATGCGGTGATAAGCGCGAGCAGATAAATTCAGGCGGCTGATGGCTTGCTGCAACAGTGCGGCACCTTGTGTATCGGGCGCGCAGAGAACGTCGATTTCGCTTACCGTGAGTTGTGCATTCGGTTTGTTCTGGCGGGTTAATGCACGTTGCCGCGCTACGTTCACACGCGCTTGAATATCACTATTTGTTTCTCCATCAGCCTGCTTGAGCAAGGTTTCCTGTGGCACTGCGGGAACTTCAATTTGAATGTCTATACGATCTAACAGCGGACCAGAAATTTTGCCGCGATAGCGTGCAATTTGATCGGGTGTGCAACGGCATTTGCCGTTGTAATGGCCAAGATAACCGCACGGGCAAGGGTTCATTGCAGCAAGTAACTGAAATTGCGCGCGAAAATCGGCGCGGCGCGCAGCGCGAGAGATGGTGATCCTTCCACTTTCCAGCGGCTCGCGCAGCACTTCCAGTACATGGCGATCAAATTCCGGCAATTCGTCAAGGAACAGTACGCCGTGCATTGCGATAGAGATTTCACCGGGACGCGGATTGCTGCCGCCGCCGACCATAGCGACAGCTGACGCAGTGTGATGCGGTGATCGGTATGGTCTCATTTTCCAGCGGCTTACATCAAACATGCCGCCTAACGATTGCATGGCTGCGCTTTCCAATGCTTCAGCTTCAGTCATTTGCGGCAGGATGCCGGGGAAACGCGCCGCCAGCATCGATTTGCCGGTGCCGGGCGGGCCGCTCATCAGCACGCTATGACCGCCAGCGGCGGCAATCTCCAGCGCGCGCTTGGCCTGCCCTTGACCCTTAACTTCGCGCATGTCCGGATAGTCCGGCATAACAGGCTGTGCACTGGCGACTTGACGGGTGAGTGTAGCGCGACCAGACAAATGTGCCGCCACCTGCAACAAAGATTGCGCTGGATATACTGCCGCATCTTCTACCAGCGCCGCTTCGACAGCATTTATTTCAGGAAGAATAAATGCCCGCCCGTTGGACGCTGCATGATAGGTCATTGCAAGCGCGCCGCGTATTGGCCGTAGCTCGCCGGTAAGCGCCAGTTCACCGGCAAACTCATATTCGGCAAGGCGGTTTGAGGGTATCTGCCCAGATGCGGCGAGAATGCCTAGCGCGATGGGTAAATCGAAACGTCCGCTTTCCTTGGGGAGGTCGGCAGGTGCGAGATTAACCGTGATGCGGCGGCTGGGAAATTCAAATTGGCAAGTCAGCAAGGCCGCACGGACTCGATCTTTACTTTCTTTTACTTCGGTTTCAGGCAGGCCGACAATGGTAAAGCTGGGCAGGCCGTTGGCGAGATGCACCTCGACCGTGACCAGTGCGGCATCCATGCCGGAGAGGGCGCGGCTATATAAAACCGCGAGGCTCATTTATTTAGGGGTTACGCTGTGCTTCAAGGGCGGCGACCCGAGCTTCCAGTGCCGTCAATTTTTCGATTGTGTGTGATAACAGTTGGGTTTGTACATCGAACTCTTCGCGCGTCACCAGATCCAGTTTGGTAAAACCTTGCGCCAGCAAGGCACGGGCATTTTTCTCAACATCTTTTGCCGGGCTATTAGCCACCGCTTTGCTTACCTTGGTGGAAATTTCATCGAAGAATTTTGAATTGAACATCGCGCATCTCCATACTTATACATGAGGTATGTAGTGTAGCAAACTTTGCTTGAGCTATAGGTATGTCTGAAAGTGTGAGTGTAAGCAATGCCGCATGGAATATATTTCGTGGCCATCTTTGGGGTGCTGTTTACGATTCCATGAGGCAAGCATGGAACCATTTTTAGGCGCCCCACCCAGCTTGATAAGGTGTGACGTCGAAGGGTTGCTGCCTACCTGTAATTTCATTTAGCAAAATTTCGGCGCTGGCTGGAGCCATAGTCACGCCATAACGAAAATGTCCGCTATTGAGGTAAAGATTGTCCAGTTGCGGATGCCGTCCAATGGTAGGGATATTGTGCGGCGAAGCGGGACGCAGTCCGGCCCAGTGTTGTACCAACGGCATGTCACGCAGGGACGGCAATATTTTTTGGGCACGTTGCCACAGCATGTCACGTACTTCACTGGTGGTGCGCTGGTCAAAACCTACGTCCTCCAGCGTGCTACCAATCAGAAGGTGTCCATCGCGACGCGGGATTAAATACAAATCCTCTTGCAACACAATATTGCGGAGTGGTGATACATCGAACTTGAATAACAGCATCTGTCCGCGTATTGGCTTAATATCTAGTCGTAGCGCATGTCGCCCCAATACTTCCTTGCTCCACGCTCCGGCGGTAACGATATAGTCCTGTGCGTTAAATTTGCCGTTGGATGTGATGAGTGTTTGTACTCGCCCATTTTCGACCACAATGTTGCTCACTGCACAGTGCTCGGTGATATGTCCCCCAAGCGATTCCACATGCTGACGCAAGGCGCGCAATAACCGGGGATTGCGTATCTGGGCGACTTCTGGCAAATAGAGTGCATCGCCCTGCGTGTGCGGGTTATAGTCTGTCGCATGGACTTGATGTACTGAATAAGCATTGTGCGCCGCAGACCAATGTGCTGCCGTCTGTGCATCAAATGGCGGTAAAACCAGCATCCCGCTTTGTTTATATTCCGGATTGATGCCAGTAGCCGTATGCAATTTTTCTGCCCATGCCGAAAACAGCCCTGCGCCGCGAGTGGTCAGGCGCGTAACCTCGTCGGGATAATTCCAAGGACATAGTGGCGACAAAATTCCGCCGCCCGCCCACGAAGCTTCTTGGCCAATTTCACCACGCTCCAGTATGGTTACCAATGCTCCCTGCTGTAGCAAACGCTGTGCAGTCGACAATCCGGCTACTCCACCCCCAATAATTAAAAAATCGGAATTCAAGTATCCATCCCCTGACTGTGGTCACTATCAAGCCTGGCAACATAAAAATGTTGGCGCTCACTTAAAAAAATTCCCAACAGTTAATCCTTTAATAATAAAAACTTATTGATTATAAATGAAAAGGTAATGGCTTTATAGTTGTAGCATTGTCCAATGTGGTATGGGCTGCCCAAACCAAAGTTTCCTTGGAGTTATTTGATACGATTTTTGGAAGCTGATACGCGCTAGTCAATCGGGATGTGACAAATTGTCGCGCGACAATTTGTCACATTCCCACAGTTAATACATTAAGCTATTCTCGACCGTACTATTTTGTTGTGGAGCGGCTAATGACAAGTTCTCCAGTTAATCCTGTTGGGTCTTTTAGCGGAAATGAAGGGGGTGGCGTTTATATTCGAGGAATGGGTGCAAGCCGTCCAGGAAGTGAAATTAAGACCTACATTGATGGTATGCCGTTTTATATGGGTGTGTATGCAATCAATTACAGTTTACAAAAGCCCGCAACCACAAATTAACAGCGATAACTTTGCATCAGTCAATCTCCATGATGCAAATGGCACAGATGCAACCGATTGATGTTTTGCGTAGCGCAACATTAAAAGCAGGCCGACATCTGAATATACCGCTGCTGGGTACGCTGCAACCGGGTGCACCCGCGGATATTATTGCAGTAAAGGGTAATCCTATGCATGCTTTCAAAATTCTGGAATACCCTGATCTTGTCATTTCAGGTGGTGAAATTGTAGTAAATAATTTTTAAGATAGGCGAAGTACAGCAAGCCGAACGGATCATGCGTGATCTATTATTCCAGCCGTTCTGCATGAAGATATAAATAATGCCCATCAAAAATATATCAAAGGAGAACTAAATGTTAAGCACTCAAACTATTACTATTGTTAAATCCACAGCTCCAATTCTTGAAGAGCATGGCGAAACACTTACGCGACATTTTTATAAAAGAATGTTCTCGCATAATCCTGAAGTCGCCCCATTGTTCAATCCGGCAAACCAGGCGGCGGGGCTTCAGCAAAAAGCGTTGGCAGGCGCAATTTGTGCTTATGCTGCGAATATAGATAATCTTGAAGTTCTTGGCGGCGCAGTAGAGCTTATAGCGCAAAAGCACGCATCGTTGCAGGTTAAGCCTGAGCATTACCCTGTCGTGGGGGAAAATTTACTTGCTTCCATTCGTGAAGTTCTTGGCGCAGGCGCAACGGACGATGTGATCAACGCATGGGCGGAAGCGTATGGCTTCCTGGCTGACATTCTGATTGGCCGTGAAAAACAGATTTATCATGATCACACCGTCATGCCAGGTGGATGGGAAGGATTTAGGTCTTTTCATGTAGTAAGAAAAGAGGTGGAAAGTGATGTGATTACCTCTTTTTACCTGGTACCCGCAGATGGGAGTCGGCTCCCTAAATTTAAGCCTGGTCAATATATCACGGTGCGTGTACCTAGCCCATGTGGTCATACCACCATGCGGAACTATAGTCTTTCGGATAAGCCAGGACAGGAGTGGTTTCGCATTAGCGTAAAACGTGAAATGGGGCAAAAAGCCAATACGCCTGACGGTTATGTTTCCAATTTTTTACACAGTAATATTGATGTAGGCTCAGCGCTGGAAATTGCTCCACCATGTGGTGAATTTTTCTTGGATACTACTGAAAAACACGAGCGGCCATTGATTTTTCTGGCCGCAGGTGTGGGTATTACCCCGATTTTAAGCATGCTGTTGAGTGCTCTTGATGCGATGCCAGATCGGCAGATTGTATTCATCCACGGCAGCCTGAATGAAAGTACCCAGGCTTTCAGAAAGGTAATCGATGCGCTGGCCGCAAAGCATTCTAATCTGACAGTTCGTTACCGTTATAGTGATCCCGCAGAAGCGGGCGTTGTCCGTGAAGGCTCCGCTAGCACAGGTTTTATTGACGCGAAATTGATTGAATCCTTTGTGCCTAACCGTGATGCAGATTATTATTTCTGTGGGCCACAGCAGTTTATGGTAAATATTTATCATGAACTACTCGCTTGGGGAATTCCTTCGACGCAAGTGCATTTTGAGTTTTTCGGTCCACGTCAGGAGCTAAAAAAGCCATTAACTCAAGCGAAGTGTCCTATGTAAATGTGGTTTCATCCAGCTTTCCAAGAAGCACAATCATCAGTAACTGGATTTTGTAGTTGTAGAATTAAACCAAACTGCGCTGTAGCTGCTTGATTACCTGATCTCGTAATTGTTACTCGTAATGGTTCATCCAGGATTTTTGTAATTAATGCCAAACCGCATGGTGTTATAAAAGACAGTGGGTCTTTCAGGGCGAAAGTTGGTTGAAAACCAGCAGATTGTAGAGCGCAGTTAATACCCGTTGCTTGTGGCGGGGTACTTTTTTGAACAACCTAAATATAAGTGGAGGACTATATGATCTTTAAACAATTTTTTGATCCAGTAACCAGTACCTTCACTTACCTTTTAGGTTGTGAAAAAACCAGGCAAGCTGTACTGATTGATACGGTTGCATCAGAACTGCCTGTTTATCTTAAAGAACTTGAGGCACAGAATCTAAAATTGATCTATACATTAGAAACGCATGTGCATGCTGACCATGTGACTGGTGCGGATGCTTTAAGACAAAAACTCGGCAGCAAGAGCGTTGTACACCGAGATGCAGGGGCTATGTGTGGTGATTTATTAGTTACCGATGGTGTACACCTCGTTGTTGGGACGCTAGATTTAGAAATTCGTTATACGCCAGGCCATACCAATGGTTGTGTAAGTTACTTTACAGGGGATCAAATTTTTACAGGGGATGCTTTATTGATTGGTGGGTGTGGCAGAACCGATTTTCAGAGTGGGGACTCCGGACGGCTTTACGACAGCATTCACCAAAAAATATTTAGTTTGCCAGACGAAGTTAAGGTATATCCAGGCCATGATTACAATGGACATACGGTATCAACAGTCGGTGAAGAAAGAAAAAACAATAAACGTTTAGGAAAAAATTGTAGCCGTGAAGATTTTATTAAATTGATGAGCGAATTAAAACTTGCTTATCCAAAGTATATTGATATTGCGCTTCCAGCAAACCAGGCATGTGGAAAAATTCTGCCAAGTCAGGCTTCATAGTAAGTAAATCATAAAGATGTAACACGAGGAGATTGCTATGAAAGTAAGTCAACTAGATAAATGTATTTTTATTTCAGATCAGATAGTTGATTCTGATTTACAGGATATTGCCGGGAAAAACATTAAGACAATTATTTGTCATCGTCCAGATGATGAGGGGGCTGATCAGCCTGACTTTGAAGAAATAGCAAAACAGGCAAAAAAACTAAATATTGAGTGTCACTATATACCAGTCGTAAGTGGAAAAATATCAGACGAAGATGTTAAAAAATTCTCTAAAATTTACGCTGAAGCACCGAAACCAGTATTAAGTTATTGCCGTTCAGGCATGAGGGCAGCTTCAATGTGGGCGCTCAGTCAAGCAGATACGCTAGGAGTTTTAAATGTTTTGAATGCCGGGAAAAATGCTGGATTCGATTTATCCGGTTTAACTTCGAGAATGGTCAAGGATCATCCGGTCACACCACCGAACATCGTTCATCATGAAATTGTTATCGTAGGAGCCGGTGCAGCGGGAATTGCGGTAGCGTCCAGCTTATTATCAAGAAATTCTGGATTGGATGTAGTCATTATTGATCCCGCAGACGCTCATTATTACCAGCCTGGATGGACAATGGTCGGTGGAGGGATATTCAAGCCATCCACTACAGTTAAAACCATGGCTTCTGTTATTCCGTCCAAAGCCAAATGGATTAAAGCAGCGGTTGCAGCATTTGAGCCAGAGTCTAAGCAAGTGATATTGGAAGGATGCCGTGTTGTCTCCTACGATGTTTTAGTGGTATGTCCAGGCCTTAAATTAAATTGGCACGGCATCGAAGGGCTCGTTGATACACTGGGCCAAAATGGTGTGACCTCTAATTATCGGTATGATCTTGCACCGTATACATGGGAATTGGTGCGTCAATTTAAAAAGGGACGTGCGATTTTTACCCAGCCTCCCATGCCTATCAAGTGTGCAGGCGCGCCTCAAAAGGCTTTATATCTATCTGCTGATCATTGGCTAAAAAACGGAAACCTTAAGGATATTCAAATTGATTTTTATAATGCGGGAGCCGTGCTGTTTGGTGTCAAGGAATATGTCCCTGCTTTAATGGAATATATCGAACGTTACAAAGTTCAATTGCATTTGAATAGCAAGCTAACAAAAATTGATGGTTTGTCAAAAACTGCTTGGTTTACTGTGACTGACCATGACGGCAAGCCGTCAACAACAGAAACAAAATTTGACATGATTCATGTGGTTCCACCTCAGCAGGCACCTGATTTTATAAGAGCAAGTAAATTGGCTGATGCAGGAGGATGGGTGGACGTTAATCAAGATACGCTTGAACATAAAGTTTATCCAAATATCTATGCATTGGGTGATGTTATAAATTGCCCCAATGCGAAAACCGCTGCTGCTGCAAGAAAACAGGCTCCCGTTGCAGCTACCAATATTTTGTTTTATTTGAATAAGGGCAGTAAAAGAGCGGCTTATGATGGGTATGGCTCATGTCCCTTGACAGTTGAGCGCGGTAAAATTGTGTTAGCCGAATTTGGCTATGGTGGCCGTTTGTTGCCAAGCTTCCCAAAATGGTTTATCGATGGACAAAGACCATCAAGACTGGCTTGGATTTTTAAAGAGCGGCTTCTTCCTCCAATCTATTGGTGGGCCATGCTGAAAGGTCGGGAATGGATGGCAAAACCTATAGATCTTGATTCAAAAAAATAATCCTGCAAATGCCATGATTGATCCTATGCTGGCAAGTATCCGCTGGGTTTGTTTGTAGGATTCGCACTTGCCGTTATCAGAGATGCCACTCCCTCATTATCGCTACATATTCGTTGCTTACAAAAAATACTTCCTTACATATCAGTTAAATACTGCGTCAATACTTCTTAATTCGTGCCTAATTGAATTTAGATGTTTCCGTATATTTTTTGCGTATTAAATTTTGATGCCGTATCTATAGCATTAATGGCCATTATGATCGTACTGGATGACAAAATTACGCGGCTAAATATGTTGGATAAGCAGGAAATTGTTTGAGTACAACAGATTTTTGGATAGTCAATCAAACTCGTAAATTGTCTCTTTAAAATATTGCATTCCATGTGCAATAGTAATATGATTGCGAATCATTATCATTAATAATTTTATTATATTGATCCTAATTAGCTAAAAATTAATTTATGTATAAATTTTATTATTCAATTACCTTTTTAAACTTAATTTCAGTATTCAGTGTGTAACACAGAATTTTCCATCCCCAGCTAGCGCATTCCCACAAGCCAATTATTGGTCAGGCCCAGGTCTAAAAATCAGGAAATAATTGTGCAGGATATAGTTTTGGTGGCGTATAAAGCGGGGAATATGCGGGTTCAATAAACATGAGTAAGAAAACTGGAGGCTGGTTTGATTACGGTTGCCATGCATGCCTATCGTTAGCATGCGGTTTAAATAATTCATATTTATGGAGACAAGGCTGAATAATTTTTTACCTGCTTGGCCTGTCACGCCGGAAGCACGTGAGCGGGCGGTTGTCGTTGCGATTGTTCTGTTGCTGCACGCGGTCGTTCTTTATCCCACAATGGCGCAGTCGCAGGGGGGGGCTGAGCCTGCTCGTGAGATGAAAGTGACCATTGCGATGGCGGATAAATCTACTGCCCCTTTGGCATCTGCCGCTCCTGCTCCAGTTAAGGCAAAACCTCATGCTGATAAGCCAGCACCCGAATCATTGCCAGTTGATATACCCGTTAAGCAACCGGAAGAACCGGAAATAAATCCAAGTCCTACACCACTTGAAATCGAAACAGCAGAAAAAATAAGGCTAGAGCAAGAAGCAGCGCTCGCCAAAGCAAGAGAGGCAGCAGAGGCTGCACAACGAAGGGTAGAACAGGAAGCAGCGCAAGCCAAGGCCGAGCAAGCCGCTGCGCAAGCCAAGGCACAAGCGGAAGCCAGGGCAAGAGTAGAAACCGAGCTTGCCCGCCTCGAGGCAATGCAAGAAGCGAAAAGAATCAAGGTAGAGCAGGAAGCAGCGCTCGCCAAAGCGAGAGAGGCAGCAGAGGCTGTGCAACGCAGGATAGAACAGGAAGCAGCGCAAGCCAAGGCCGAGCAAGCCGCTGCGCAAGCCAAGGCACAAGCGGAAGCCAGGGCAAGAGTAGAAACCGAGCTTGCCCGCCTCGAG
>QFXJ01000005.1 GCA_003402375.1 Candidatus Nitrotoga sp. CP45 | reverse complement strand
GAAGCCAGGGCAAGAGCGGAGGCCGAAGCGGTTCGCCTTAAAGCAGAACAGGAAGCGGCGCGAGCCCGTGCAGAGCACGAGGCAGCGCAGGCTCGGGTACGGGCGGAAGCCAAGGCACAAGCAGAAGCCAGGGCAAGAGCGGAGGCCGAAGCGGTTCGCCTTAAAGCAGAACAGGAAGCGGCGCGGGTCCGTGCAGAGCACGAGGCAGCGCAGGCTCGGGTACGGGCGGAAGCCAAGGCACAAGCAGAAGCCAGGGCAAGAGCGGAGGCCGAAGCGGTTCGTCTTAAAGCAGAACAGGAAGCGGCGCGAGCCCGTGCAGAACACGAGGCAGCGCAGGCCCAGGCAAAAGCAGATGCCCTTGCGCGTGCCGAAACTGCACGGCTCAGGGCGGAGCAAGAAGCTGCGCAAGCCCGGGCAAGAGCAGAAGCCATGGCACGTGCAGAAGCTGAAGCTGCTCGTCTTAAGGCCGAGCAGGAAGCGGCGAGAGCTAAAGCAGAACATGATGCTGCGCTCGCTAAAGCAAAAGTTGAAGCGGACACCAAAGCGCGTGCCGCAGCCGAAATGGCTCGCCTCAATGCAGATCAAAGCGAGCCAAGTTACAAAGCATTTTATCGCCTGAAAAATGAGAGTCCATCATATCCAGTTGCAGCACGTCGCATGGGTTTGCAAGGCAAGGTGATATTGAATGTAGAAGTACTGGCAGATGGTTCGTGCGGTCAAGTCAATGTGGCTCAGAGCAGCGGCCACACCATGCTGGATGACAATGCGTTGAAAACCGTGAGGACATGGCACTTCATCCCTGCCCGTCAGGCTGGAGAGGCGATTAACAAATGGTTCAAGGTACCAATCATTTTTTCTTTGAAAGATAACGAAACATGAACAATCTATTTTCTGTTGGTTCGCCTGTTGTAGCTGCCACACTGCTACTCCTTATTTTTCTGTCGGTAGCGACTTGGTCAATTGCCTTGCTCAAGCTGTGGCGGCAGATTAAGAACGATAAATCCAATCGTTCCTTCAGTGATGTCTTCTGGGCAGCACGCGACTGGCACGCTGCGGCTGAGGTGGCGCAGCAAGGCTCGAGTGACTTGGCGCGGTTGGCGCAAGCAGGTTTTGCCGAAGTGAAAAATTTAAGTGCTGAACAGCAAGACTTGAAACATATAGGTGCGCCGCAGGACGTGCTGGAACGCATGCTGCGCCAGCAGGTGGAAAATATGCAACGCTATCACGAACGCGGCCTGGCCGAACTCGCTACCATAGGCTCGACCTCGCCATTCGTCGGTTTGTTCGGCACGGTATGGGGCATTATGCACGCCTTGCAGGACATAGGCACAAGCGGTTCGGCCAGTCTGGATGTAGTTGCCGGACCGATAGGCGAAGCGCTGATTGCGACTGCCATTGGTATCGCCACCGCGCTGCCCGCAGTGCTAGCTTACAACTATTTTCTGCGCCGGCTGCGCGTGCAATTAACAGAGCTGGAAAATTTCGCGCACGACTTTGTGCGACTGGCACTTAAACATAATTTCAAACTGTGAGGTCATCATGGCAATGAGCAATTCTTCGCAACAGGGAATGATGAGCGAGATCAACGTAACGCCGCTGGTAGACGTGATGCTGGTTCTACTGGTGGTATTTATCGTTACTGCGCCACTGCTTACGCCGCAGTCGCTCAAAGTCAATGTGCCTAAAACTAAAGAAGTCGCAGCAGCCTCCGACCAGACAAAACTACTCCCAGCACATCTGATTGTGGATGCTAAAGGGAATATACAACTGGATAATATTTCGATGAGCGACACACAACTGGCAGATGTTTTAAAACAGCGAGCGCTGGATCCGCTGTTTTTCATGAAAATTGAGGCAGACAAGACCGTCCCTTATGGACGTGTGGCGGAATTTATGGCAATTGCACAACATGCCGGGGTAACCAATCTGTCTTTTGTAACAGTTCGTCAGTAACGAGAACATGGATCTACTTATTGATGAACAAGCCACTGCTTTTTACGGAGGTTGGATTACTGTTCAATACTACAAACCCGGCCATTAAATAGTTTGAATTTTTGGGGATGTTGCCATAGTTGCATGAAAAAATAGACGCAAGAACCCTTAAAGACGAAGCACTGCATGAACATCGTCGGCAAATCATTCGATTAGATAAGCGCTGAAATGATGATTATTTCACATGGCCATTACGATGCTGGGGAGCAATCCAAGATGCGCCGCTTCTTACTTTCAAGACCCACGTACAAAATATGCTGGTTAAAACTATTTGATGGGCAAGTCAATAACCTACCTATTACCTGATGCCGCTACTGGATAAAGAATTAAGTTATTTATTATCATTCGTAATCAGATAAAATAAAATTACCCGATAATTTCGAATCGCCTACTCTGGAAAGCTCACAATGAACTTCTTACGCCTGACAATTTTATTCTTGTTTGTCATCATTCTTGCTGCTTGCTCTACTACTGAAAAGACGGATGTTAAGGAAATTCCTGGCGTATCAAAAGAATTGCCACCAGAAAACATATTGACGCCAATGCAGAAGGAGATTGAAACAGAAAGTACCAAAAAGCAATTGGATATCAAAAATATAAATGATCAAGATTTAGATGTACGTAAACCTGCAAAAACTATTGAGTCATATCAAAAAGAAGCGGCCCAAGGGGATAGTAATGCCGAATATGCACTGGGTATAAAGTATCGTAATGGCGATAGTGTCGCCCAGGACTATGCTAAAGCCAGAGAGTGGTTTCAAAAATCTGCTGCTCAGGGCCATGCCGTTGCACAAACCATGCTTGGTAATATGTATCGCAATGGCGAGGGTGTAGACAAGGATACTAATAAGGCCATAGAGTGGTATGAGAAGGCTGCTGTACAGGGAGACGCAGGTGCGCAACTTAATCTTGGCTGGATGTATCGCAATGGCGAAGGCGTTGCCAAGGATGCTACTAAAGCCGTAGCGTGGTATCAAAAAGCCGCTGTACAGGGAGATCCTAGTGCGCAATATGCACTTGGTATGATGTATCGCAAAGGATTGTTAGGCGTACCCAAGGACACTGCTAAGGCAATTGAGTGGTATGAAAAAGCTGCTACGCAGGGAGATGCGGGTGCGCAATTTATCCTTGGCGGAATGTATCGCAATGGCGAAGGCGTTGCCAAGGATGCTGTTAAAGCCGTAGAGTGGTATCAGAAATCTGCTGAGCAAGGATATCCTATTGCGCAAACTCTCCTCGGTCATATGTATCGCAACGGCGAAGGCTCAGCTAAAAATGCAGTTAAAGCCGCGGATTGGTATCAAAAGGCCGCTGCACAGGGAGATCCAGAAGCGCAATTCATGCTTGGCTCGATGTATCAAATTGGTGAAGGAATACCAAAAGATGATGTCAAGGCATTCGAATGGTGGCAAAAAGCCGCTGCGCAGGGAGATTCTAATGCGCAATCTGCGCTTGACGCAATGAATCATAATCATCCCGCCCAACCACCCAGATAAAACCTTATGCGTAGCGATGATTGTGCCACACGGTAGCTACACTCCCGCGCAACGTCATTCATTCGCTTCCCTTCCTTGAAGTTTGACTGCACGCCTGACGCCTTTCGGCTAATGTCTGCATCGAGGTATCTTCTATTAAGTTCAATATTTAACTGTCGAGTAAATAATCTGCGCGGCATGAAGGTACACCTTCGGCTAGTCAATAGAAACAGCATTTTGTTCAAGTGCATAATGATAGTCGGAGCAATAAGTGGATTCATAAAGGGCACGGAATAACGTTATAATTGCAGCACTATGACTGACCGTTATGCCGTAATCGGCAACCCAATTTCACACAGTAAATCCCCGCTAATTCACACCCAATTTGCAGACCAGACCGGACAGGATTTAAGCTATGAGGCCGTCCTTGCACCGCTGGATGGCTTCCGCGATAGCGTGCTGGCTTTCCGTGATAGGGGAGGGCGTGGCATGAACGTGACTGTACCATTCAAGTTTGAAGCGTTCCAGCTTGCCACTCAACTTACCGTCCGCGCACAAGCGGCTCAGGCCGTGAACACGCTAAAGTTCGATGGCACAGAGATAATTGGCGATAACACCGACGGCGCAGGGTTAGTCGCTGATATCGAACGTAATCTTGATTTTATATTGCAGGGCAAGCGCGTATTGCTAATGGGGGCAGGCGGTGCGGCGTATGGTGTGGCGCTGCCGTTACTCAATGCAGGTGCAACCATCACAGTGGCAAATCGCACCGAAGACAAGGCACACAAATTGGCCGCCGTATTTGCCGCGCATGGCCCCATCCAGGGTAGTAGCTATATTGGACTCGCAGGTTCGCAATTTGATTGTGTGATTAATGCGACTTCCAGCAGCTTGGCAGACTCACTCCCGCCGTTGCCACGAGGCGAAATTGCACCCCCACCTTCTTCCCTTAACACCTCTTTTACTATTGGTGAAAACGCAAAACGCGGGGGAATTTTTGCACCTGATGCGCTTGCCTACGACATGATGTACGGTAAGGAAACACCTTTCCTGCTCTTTGCTAAAGAGCAAGGCGCAGCGCGGCTTGCGGATGGACTTGGCATGCTGGTTGAGCAAGCCGCCGAGTCATTCTTTCTGTGGCGCAACATACGCCCCGATACCGTTCCCGTTATCACCAATCTGCGTCTGATTTGAGCAAATCGAAGGACAGACCATGAAAAAACTATGGTCGTGGATATGGCGCATAGTCGGAGCGCTGCTGCTACTTTTTCTGCTTTATCAACTGTGGATTTTTGCGCACATCGCATGGTGGGTAAAACACAACCCCTCCACTAGCGCCTTCATGGAACAGCGATTACTAATGATGCAAAACAAGCACCCGGATGCTGAGTTAAGGCATCAGTGGGTACCCTATGCAAAGATATCAAACAATCTCAAACGCGCCATGATTGCCTCTGAGGACGCAAAATTCGTTGACCACGAAGGCTTCGACTGGGATGGGATCCAGAAGGCTTATGAAAAAAACCTGAAAAAGGGCAAGATCGTAGCGGGCGGCTCTACCATTAGCCAGCAGTTGGCAAAAAATTTATTTTTATCCACCAAACGCACGCCATGGCGCAAGGCAGAGGAAGTACTAATCACCGTAATGTTGGAACAGATGATGACCAAGCAACGTATTTTTGAGATTTATTTGAACGTCATAGAATGGGGCAATGGTGTGTTCGGTGCAGAGGCCGCTGCTCGGTATTATTACCGCGTCAACGCAGCTCAGCTTTCTGCGGCACAAGCGGCCAAACTTGCCGCTATGGTTCCTAATCCTCGCTACTACGACCAACATCGTGAAGCGCGAGGTATGTTGAGAAAGACGGAAATTATTCTAAAACGTATGAATGATGCGGAAATTCCTTGAGTATGAACGCAAGAGGCTACGAACATAAATTACATTCGTCATCGTTTTAACTGCCAAATATTTCGAACAGCAAGCATAACGGGTGAATTTATTTAGCGACAGACAAGAAAGCTTTAATATAAGTTGAAGGAATGATAAAGGTCTCTTCACCCCCTTTGCCGCTTACCTTAAAAACAATACCGTTTTCCTGATTTTTTTCCAAATATTCCTGCGATACATTGATTCCGAGATGTTCTTGGTGGCCGCAGGTAAAGTAATCACAAGAACTGACATCCCGTGAGTTAAGTTTAATAACAAGATTATTGCCTTTTGAATCAGACGCCGTATCGTAAAAGTGCCAATCACCGTGGTAAAAATCTATAACGTAAATCTGATAACTGAACCCTTCATCCTCATCCGATTTCCACGCACGTAACAAAACGGTGTCCAGAATACCTTTGCTACTATTTGGCCCTTTGAAGCTTGTCGTTTTTTTTAAATTGTCACGTTGCACACTGATTGCACTTGCAATGGATTGAACGTCATTCCAATTGATTTTCGACTTTGGCGCAATTCTTGGCTCTGGCTCAGCACACCCGGCAAGAATGAAAACACCTATAGTAAGCAGGGTAGTTATTAAAGTTTTCAATTTATTTCTCCTTGTTGCAAATGCCTATAGTAAAAGTTAAGCGATACCATGCATTTTTCACGCATGAATTGAATTTCATTCTCTTCGTTTTAGATATTGGGTTTCCCTCGGTTTCTCGTCTGCCAAAGGGTGGGGTTCATGCTACCAGTTTTTCCTGATGTTACTCTCTGATCCAGTTCTCCAGGAGATGTCTAAATCTGAAATGCCGTTGTCGCGCATTAGCTGTTCAACCCGATTTGCTGGCGGAGAAACGTCTCGCACGCAGTCCGCGCACCATGTGCGGACTGTCCCTACGCTTCCATGCTCGATTTCACTCCGAAGCTTGAGTAAATAATAGCGCGAAGCGGCGGCGCAACTGGACGCGCATTATATATTTCCTTGATTATCAGAAGAAATCAGGC
Source organism: Candidatus Nitrotoga sp. CP45 (assembly GCA_003402375.1). Taxonomy (GTDB): domain Bacteria; phylum Pseudomonadota; class Gammaproteobacteria; order Burkholderiales; family Gallionellaceae; genus Nitrotoga. The sequence goes on along the minus strand of QFXJ01000005.1, from coordinate 41,608 downwards.
AGGTGTGCAGTACCGTCAGTGTGATTGAACCGGTGAATATCAATATGGGAAAGATTTCCAGGGATTGTGGCTTGTTTCCATCTGATGAGGCATTATGAAATTCTGTTGACCGGCACTATAAAACACCAGTAGAAAATGGACGATGCCTATTAGGAACTAGAAAGCTGCACTTGATCGCTGCTTTACTTTAAGTTCGGGGGGCAGATGTCGTAGCATTAACATATTCCGATTACATAAAATTCAGGATACCTTCGTGAGAAAACCAAATTCATCAGTAACTTCATCCGGCTTACGTCAACAATTGAAAAGGCTTTGGGTAGCGTTCTTGCTTCCGCTCTATAAGCACACCATTCTGGTGTTGAGCCTTATCTTTTGTGGCGGTGCACTGATTGCTTTGTGGTATTTATCTCACGCCACTACCACGCTGGTGCAATCCGCCGCACTACAGGGCATTACGCTGCATGCAGCATCTCTAATGGAACTGCGCAACTTATACACTTCTGAAGTTGTGGATCGCGTAAGCGGCCACAACGTTGAAGTGGCACACGATTACCTGCAAAAGCCGGGAGCTATTCCGTTACCTGCCACCTTCAGTATGGAACTCGGCAGAAGGATTAGCTTGCACGGTTCTGGCATGGTGGTGCGTTTATATAGCAATTACCCTTTTCCCTGGCGCAAGGATAGCGGTGCGCAAGATGATTTTGAAGAGCAGGCTTTGGTGGCATTGCAGGCAAATCCGCAACAGCCCTACTATCGTTTTGAAGACTTTCAGGGACGTGCATCGCTGCGTTATGCTACGGCGGATGTAATGAGTGCGGAGTGCGTAGGCTGCCACAATGCACGCCCGGACAGCCCTAAACATGACTGGAAAGTAGGTGATGTGCGCGGTGTGCTGGAGATTATTCGACCATTGGACGTTGTAGTGGCGCAAAGTCGCGCCGATCTGCGCGACATCTTTATTCTCTTTGGCACGCTGCTGGCGCTGGGATTAGGGGCGCTCGCATTGGTAGTTACACGCTTACGGCGTGTATCAGTGGAATTGGAAGATCAAGTAGCGCAGCGTACCGCCGATCTGGAGCAGGCCAATGTAGCCATGGCGATCAAAGAAGAAGAGACCCGCTCCGTGGTCGAGCATATGGTGGATTGTGTCATTACCATCGACGAAAAGGGCATCGTCCGTTCTGCTAACCCGGTCGTGGAAAACCTCTTTGGTTACACCCGCGATGAAGTGATCGGACAAAATATTTCTATTCTTATGCCAGAACCTCACCGCAGCGGCCACGACGGTTATATGGGGAGGTATTATCAAACCGGGCAGGCCCACATCATCGGTATTGGACGTGAAGTTGACGGGCTGCACAAGAATGGTGAACACATTGCGGTATATCTTGCAGTCAGCGAATACTTCGTCGGGGGAAAACGCTATTTTACCGGCATTCTACGCGACGTCCGTGAACGTGTGCGTATCATGAAAGATCTTGAGCATGCCCGATTTGAGGCTGAACAGGCCAATCAGGCTAAATCAGCTTTCCTCGCTACCATGAGCCATGAGATCCGCACTCCCATGAATGGTGTGATCGGCATGGCCGACGTGCTGCGGCAAACCAGTCTCAATGGCTACCAAGTAGAGATGGTCAATCTCATCCGGGAATCGGCTTTTGTTCTGCTGGACATCATCGAGGACATTCTCGATTTCTCTAAGATAGAAGCTGGCAAACTGGAAATCGAACGCGTGTCCACGAATGTGGCGGACGTGGTAGAGAAAGCTTGCGGTTTGTTGGAACACCTGGCCGCAAAGAAAGGCGTGGAACTCACCCTGTTCATCGATCCAGCGATTCCCGAAGAAGTTTTAGGCGATGCCCTGCGCCTGCGTCAAGTACTGGTCAACCTCGCTAACAACGCCATCAAATTTTCCAGCGGTCAGCAGCAACAAGGCCGGGTATCGGTGCGCGCATTGCTGACTAAGCACGACCCAGACCAGGTGACGGTGGAGTTTCAAATAACCGACAACGGCATTGGCATGGATGAGGAAACCCAATCCCGGCTCTTTACTTCCTTCACCCAGGGCGATGCCTCTACCACCCGGCGCTTTGGCGGGACCGGACTGGGGCTGGCCATCTCCCGCCATTTGGTGGAATTAATGGGCGGGGAGATCTCGGTGCAGAGCGCGCCGGGCAAGGGTTCAACTTTCACGGCGCGCTTGTCGTTTGCGCTGCCGCCGACCAGCCCCGCCGTTGGCGGCAAGACGGTTGACCTGACCGGGCTTTCCTGCCTGGTGCTGGGCGACGACAACGGGTTGGGCGACGATCTGGCCGTCTATCTGAGAGAAAGCGGGGCGATTGTTGAGCGAGTGTCGGATCTGGCCGCAGCCCGCAAAAGGATCGACACACTTTCCTCCGGCCTGTGGTTACTCATCATCGACGCCGGACACGATGCGCCACCGATCGAGGAATTGCGTACTGCTTTCCGCGCCCGATCTGACTTGAATCCACATTTTGTAGTGGTTGAGCACGGGCACCAACAGCCCGGTATTGAGCCTCGCTTTATCGTCATACGGCGCGGGCACCGTCGTCGGGGGCGTGTCGAAACGGTGGATCTGGTCACTTTGGACGGCGACATCATGCATCCCCAGTCCTTCCTCCGCGCAGTAGCCATTGCCGCAGGACGGGCGTATGAGAAAGAAGAGTCTTTGTTTTCAGACAAGATCGAGATGATGGTCACACCGCCCTCGCGCGCGATGGCTCTGCAGCAGGGCAGGTTGGTGCTGGTGGCCGAAGACAACGAAATCAACCAGAAAGTAATCCGGCAACAGCTCGCGCTGCTCGGATATGCCGCAGATATCGCCGGAGATGGCCGCGAAGCGCTGAAACGCTGGGAAAACGGTGACTATGCGTTGCTGCTTACCGACCTGCACATGCCGGAAATGGACGGCTATCAACTGACTGCGGCTATCCGCGTCGACGAGGCCAGTAAGGCTGACAAGCGACGTATCCCGATCGTCGCCTTAACTGCCAATGCCCTCACGGGCGAGGCAGAGCATTGCCGCGCTGTCGGCATGGACGACTATTTGAGCAAACCGGTGCAACTGGTGGACTTGAAAGCCACGCTGGCGAAATGGTTGCCTGCCGCCGCCAGCTTGGCCACACCCGTTCCGTCCGTCCCATCGGCCCCACCCGCCACGGCGGCAGGACCGGTGGACGTGAGCGTTCTCAAAGGGCTGGTAGGGGATGACCCAGCGGTAATCAGCGAATTCCTGCGGGATTTTCGTTCCAGTTCGGTCAAAATGGCGGCGGAGTTACGCGCCGCCTATCAAGTGGGACAGGCGGCGGCGGTCAGTGCCGCAGCCCACAAACTTAAATCATCGGCTCGTTCGGTGGGTGCGTTGGCGCTTGGTGAGCTGTGTGCCGAAATGGAACAGGCGGGGAAGGCGGGCGACACCGAAGCATTGGCGGTACTGTTGCCTCGCTTTGAGGCAGAAATGGCCGTTGTGGATGGATATCTTGGTTCGTTGTAAATACAATTTCGTGGCGTGCAAAGATTAGGGAGAAAAGGTGATGATTGAAAGACCTATGGTAAAAATTCTGATGCTCGACGACGAGCCATTCATGCTCAAGTTGCTGGCCCGCATGCTGGCAAACCAGGGGTTCACCTCGGTTGCGCTCTGTGAAAGCGGGCAAGCCGCCCTGGATCGGGTAGATGGCGTGGATACGCGGCCGAACCTGATCTTACTGGATCTTAATATGCCGGAAATGGACGGGATCGAATTCGTACGCCACCTGGTTGAACGAAACTATACCGGCAGTCTCATTCTGATCAGCGGTGAGGATGAACGGATGCTGCAAACAGTCGAGAAACTGGTAAAGGCTCATAAAATCACAGTGCTTGGCCATATACAAAAACCCGTCAAACCGGAGGCGTTGTCCGCATTATTGGAAAAGTGGGTACCTTCCTCGCTGGACAGCCCTCAGGTGGTGCAGAAAGTTTACGGCGCGGACGAGGTACGTGCTGCCATCAACAACGGCGAGCTTGTTAATTACTATCAACCCAAGGTGGCGGTTGCCACCGGCAAGCTGGTGGGCGTAGAGACCCTGGTGCGGTGGCACCATCCCGTTCACGGGATGGTGCCACCCGATCAGTTCATCGGCGTAGCTGAAGCGAACGGTTTGATCGACGACCTGACCCGGGTAGTGCTCGCCAACGCGCTGGCCCAGGCCAAAGCCTGGCAGGACGCAGGACTGGTGTTGCGGGTGTCCGTCAACGTGGCTATGGACAGCTTGGCGTCCCTGGATTTTTTGGATTTTGTTACTGGACTCACCGCCAAGACAGGCATACCGCCGCAACAAATCGTGCTGGAAGTGACGGAAAGCCAGCTAATGGGGGATGCGCGGATTCCGCTCGAAATCCTGACCCGACTGCGTCTGAAGCGCTTTCGCCTTTCAATCGACGATTTCGGCACCGGACATTCTTCCTTGGCCCAGTTACGCGACATTCCCTTCGATGAACTTAAAATCGACCAAGGCTTCGTGCACCGCGCCTGGACTGTTGAGACGTTACGGGCGATGTACGACGCCAGCCTGGCTCTGGCAAGACAATTGGGCATGGAGGTCGTGGCCGAAGGAGTCGAAGACCGGGATGATTGGGATCTCCTGTTCCGTACGGGATGCGATCTCGCTCAGGGGGCGTTCATCTCCCGGCCCATGCCGGCTGGGGATTTGCCCGGTTGGATGGATGTCTGGGAAGAGCGGGTGCGCAACGGGTTCGCCAATGACATCAGTAGATGAAAATCAAGAGTCGCATTCAGATTGGATCAGGTTGCCTCGGACTCGGAACGCGATCACGAAGTGACCCGGTAGGGGCGTCGCGAATACCTGGTATTCACGAAATTCCACTTAGCGAAAAGTCAAAAGGTGCTGTTAACGTTCGTGCACCATCGCGCTATTGGGGCGGCAAGGGCGCGGTTTGGAAGTCTGACAAGTTAGCCGGCTATCTCACAAAATATATACATAAAGATTTCGAAAATTCTGCCAAAGGTGCAAAGCGCTATTGGCATACAAGGGGCATAGAGCCCATTAAGTGCATTAAATTCTGGGTTAGGTGCCACAAGCTTTATTGATGCGCTTCGGGAGGCGCGGGATGCGGTGGTAGAGCAGGGGATTGTTGAAATGAAGATATGGGCGGATGAAGACATAGGAAATATATGGATTTCTGGCACTGCTCCTCAATTTCATGATGGAAAATTTGTGAGACCATGTCCTTTTTAATTTAATAGAAAGTAAAGAGTACATAGTATGGACACAATTGGAATTTCGACAGTTTCTGAATTCCATGAACATGCACATCGAGTTCAAGTTAATAGCCCAATCTTTCGCGGGGAAGACAAATCTACGTATTCACTTCGATGCAAGTTTGGTCGCCATTCTATCCATAACGATGTTAACGTATTTAATAGAGAAGTTAGTATTCTTGAAGAATTTAAGCGACTTTCACTTCCACATGTAGCATTTGAACCTACTGATAGTTGGGGATGGCTCGCTCTTGCTCAACATCATGGTCTTCCAACTAGATTGCTTGACTGGACACAAAATCCATTAGTAGCTGCTTACTTTGCATGTCAATATAATAGACTCGTCAATGTAGAGGACGCAGTCATATATGTTATGAATGAATTTTCAATTGAGTGCGCCGATTGCGATGAGTCACCTTTTTCAATAACAAAAGATTGCTTGTATAGGCCAAGACATACAGCGTCCAGAATCGCTACACAGTTGGGTTTATTTACAGTGCACCACAACCCTGCGAGTATTTTTGATCCTTTCATGCTTGAGAGATGGGTATTAAAAGACTCGATGATAAATGATATGCGCTCCATGCTTAATACATATGGTATTCGTAGAAATTTCATTTTTCCGGGCATGGATGCAATTTCACACGATATACAGGATATGTGGAATGTCCAATATAAATAAATTATGGACTTTTACCAGTATCTTGAGTGGTCTGCTGCCATTCGTAACCACTATTGGTATCTTCGTTATGCGCGGGGCTTTGACTTTGTCAGAATTCGTAAGCGATATCGCTATATTGCAGCCGAAAAAAAACGCCTCCAAAGTGAAGGCGTCGATGGTGAGTTAATCCGGCTTTTATGTCGCCATATGGTGAACTTGAAGAACAAAAAAGCGGAGGAACGATTTTGGAATGCGCATTTGGAAAGTGCCCAAAAAACTCTTTTTAACCTTCCTAAAAAATAATTCCATAATTTTACATAATATACATTATGCGAAGTATAATTCCATAAAAACCCCTGTCTAGGGTCTAGGAATTTTTCGTCGCTCAAGGCGCTGATTGTAAAAATTAACACCATTGTGCCAACTTGTGCGGCTTGCCGGACACGCTGAAAAATCCAGCTGATGTGTCTGTTTTTCTCTGTTTCTGATCTGTGTGTTTGCGAACAGATGAGCTTGGTTTGGAATGATATTATTTCAAATATTTATTGGAAATAATAAAGCTTATGAAATCAAATAGAAATGATCAAGCTAAGTTTGGACAATTGACAAAAAAATCTAAAATTCTCCCATCGTTACCTCACACGCTGGCTCATAGTGAACAAATAAAAGTCGCTGTAGTGGAGTGTGCGGAAGAATTGTCAGGTGTAAACATTGCACTTAAGCCAGTACTTGCAGAACAAGAGCAACCCGTAGAGGTTGAAAAAGCTCTTGAAAAAAGCGAAGAAGTTGAACTAAAAGTGCTAGATGTAGCGGAACAACTGACAGTTGTTAATAATGCGCTAGAGGAGGAAATCCTAGAGAGGGAGAGATTAGAACACCAGTTAATTTTGGTAAAAGCACAAGAGCAATCTGCGCGCCATGCTGCGTTTCACGATCCTTTAACTGGCCTCCCCAACCGCGTACTTTTTAATGACAGACTTGAACATGGCTTGGAGCAAGCAATTCGACACGGCTGGAATCTCGCAGTCATGTTTGTGGATCTGGATGAATTCAAGAGTATTAATGATTTGTATGGGCACGATGCAGGAGATACTGTGTTGCAGACCATCTCGCAGCGACTCAAGGAGACTACCCGTGTTGACGATACAGTCAGCCGCCACGGCGGTGATGAATTTTTGTACTTGCTGATGGAGATTAACAACAGTCGAGACGCCACGTTGGTCGCAAAAAAAATTATTAAAGCTATTCAAAAGCCATGCAATATAGGTACACACGACCTTGTAATAAGGGCAAGCATTGGGATTTCAATTTTCCCCAAAAATGGCATATCTGCGGACGATTTGATTAAGAGCGCAGACAAAGCAATGTATCAAGCTAAGCGGCTTAAATCCGGATACGCAATTGCTAAATGAAAAAGATTTGGGTACACAATCTAACTGCAATAGCAGTTACCACTTGGCGTCAAAATTGAATCATGGTTTGCGTTCGATTTGCAGTAACCAGCCAGAATTTATACCCTCGCCACCATAAGCTCCACGGGAGAATTCATTCCGCTTGCGCTTGTTAAAGTCTATATCCCAGTCCTTAAAGACGCGAAAATTGCTGGTGTTAACCGGATGGGATTTAATATTTGTTACTTTTGGGTAAAGATTCATAGCGCCTAATGGGGCAAATGGCTTTACTAGATAATCAACCGCATCTTCTTTTTTGCCAATGGTATTGGATTCCTGCGATTTGGCAGCAATAGGTTTAGAAGCAAAGATCATATTAGCTGAAACGTGTTGAACATAATTTTCACTGCCCTGCCCTGATATGATTGAAATGCCGGTTTCAGGGGTAACAATAGTATTGTAGAAAATATGTATAGCGCGTGGTATATCATTGTGTGGCTGAATTCTGATCGCATCCCCATGACCGTTGACGAAAAGGTTGTTATACAGGGCAATGTTCCCTTCCCCCTGAAAGAGCGCTTCGGTAGGGTTTAGATAGAAGAAGTTGCCATAGATTTCGTAAGTATCTTTCGATCCACTCCCTTTTACGGGCCAGTGCCCCACGAGCACATTAGGCCGAGCTAATGGTCCGGCAGCTGCGCCCTTCTCCTTGCTAAAAACATTGTGTCGGATGATTGTGATGCTCGGCTCGCTGGGCATGCCCGGAATTTGTGGTCGAGCATTTTGGTGCTTGATTTGCAAGTTGTATCCAATAGTGTCAGTGATTAAATTGTGCTCAATCAATCCCCCTACAAATGGTGCGTTGCCGTCGGAGTTGCCGAGATAGATTCCCGTGCCGGTACCCCAAATGGTGTTATTTCGGATAATCCAGTTCCACGCGGGACACTTTGTTGAAATGCCCACAGTTTGTTGGTTATTGCCATGACCATTAATAACCAGATTTTCAAGCGTGATGTGGTGCGCCCAGTCAGCGTGTCCTTCGCATTTTACGCCGTCCACTGCAACGCCCTGCCCGTCCAGTTCCAAATTACGGATAACAATGTAACTGGCGTTAATGATGCTGATTGTATTGTGTCCAGACCTTGCCGAAAAAACAGGTAAAGGGCCATTGGTCTGGCCCATGATGATGATGGGTTTGTCCTTGTTCCCCTGTAGCTGGTGCACGGGCAAACCTTTTTTGTAAACGCCGGGCTGTAGCAGAAGGGTATCGCCTGGTTCCAGCCGCAAAAGCAACTCACGATAGTTATCAGCGCCCGCTGTAACGATGCTGGCGGCCTGTAACATTGAACTGCACGGAAGCAAGAGGAGAAAAACTATGTGTCGTAAGAAAATACAAAACATGTTTTTTTGGTTGCGTAATTCAGAAATTTTTATCGCGATAATTGCGGCTGGATCAACGTTCGCTCTTCAATAACCATTTATAGACTCGGCCCGATTTATCCGTGAGTCACCCAGTTTAAATTGCTCATAGAACTTGCATTTATTGACTTGCACGAGTGTCTCTCATACATGAGTCGCGGATAAATCAGGCCGGATCAATAGTTGCAGATTTTTCACGTGTAACGTTACCTAACACAATCTTTACATTATTTTTAAAAAAGCAATGTAATTAATTGATAAAAATCAAAATACAATATGCTATCAAGCTTGGGTTAACGCCCGTATAGCCTGCGTCCACGGATGCGAGCGCGGTGTGCACTGCGCTCTTCACTTTCAGTGAGCGGTTGAGGAGTCTTATTGGCGAATGGATTTTTGCCTGCCTTAAATTCGATTCTGAGCGGAGTGCCTTGTAGTTTGAAGGCAGCACAGAAAGTGTGCTCCAGATAACGGCGGTAACTGTCTGGTATTTTGTCCAGCGCGCTGCCATGAATGACGATTAGCGGCGGATTGCTGCCACCTTGATGAGCGTAACGCATCTTGGGACGAAACAGGGAGCGTGGAGGCTGTTGTTTTTCCACAGCAGCTATAAGTACCCGTGTGAGCTGAGGTGTGGGCAGTTTGGCCATAGCAGCGGCATAAGCTTCATTCACTGATTTCAATATGTCCGGTACGCCATTGCCATGAAGTGCAGAGATGAAATGCAATTTAGCGAAGCTGAGGAAATGTAGCTTACGGTCAATATCGCGTTTAGTTGTATCACGTTGATAGTCATCCAGCCCGTCCCACTTGTTTACCGCTAATACCAGTGCACGCCCAGCTTGTAAAACAAAATCCGCGATATGCGCATCTTGCTCGGTAATAGTCTGTTGCGCATCTACCACGAGAACGACAACGTTAGCGTCTTCTACCGCTTGTAAGGTTTTTATTACAGAAAATTTTTCGACTGCTTCGTCGACTTTGCCACGACGACGAACACCGGCGGTGTCGATGATGGTGTATTGCTTGCCACCACGTTCAAAATCAATATAAATACTGTCGCGTGTGGTGCCGGGTTGGTCGAAGGCAATGACCCGTTCTTCACCTAGAATCGCATTGACCAAGGTCGATTTACCAACATTGGGGCGACCCACGATAGCTATTTTTGGGTGATCAGAACGATCTTCTTCGCTTTCAACTTGGAGGGGTAACTCTTCCAGGGCAAGAGCCACCATTTCACTTACATTGTCACCATGTGCCGAGGAAATAGGCAACGGCTCGCCTATTCCTAATTCGAAAAATTCATTTACCACAGCAGCACGTTGCATCCCTTCAGCCTTATTAACCAAAAGCAACAGAGGACGCCCAGTTTTACGTAATTGCTCGGCAATAATTCTGTCTTGCGGGGTTAATCCTTGACGCCCATCAACCAGGAATAACACCAGATCGGCTTCATCCACCGCTTGCCGCGTTTGTTTAGCCATTTCATACAAAATACCTTCCTTGGCGATCGGCTCCAAACCGCCGGTATCCACGACCAAAAATGGCCGTTCGCCAACGCGCCCGCGACCATAGTGACGGTCGCGCGTTAGCCCTGGTTGATCAGCTACCAGGGCATCACGGCTGCGTGTAAGGCGGTTAAACAAAGTGGATTTCCCCACATTGGGACGACCAATTAAAACGAGTGTGGGTAACATTTCAGACTTTCAATAGGGAGCAAACTTAATGGAGGGTAACCGAATACAAACTACCATTTCGTGTTTGCACCAGCAGACCACCATCTAACTCCATCGGGGTAATCAAGATGGCGCTACCATCGGTCTTGAGCCTCGCCGCCATGCTGCCATCTTCGCGGCTCAGCGCATGCAAATAACCTTCATAGTCGCCCACTATCAGATGATTTCCAAATGCATAGGGTGCCGAGGTTTGGCGCATGAGTAGCTGATCATTTTTCCAAACTGAACTCCCACTATTTTTATCAACCGCCAATACAGCGCCACTGGTATTCGTAATATAAAGATAATTATGAGATAGAGTTATGCCCTTATCACTGGGCAAGTCCCGGCTCCATAGCAAATCACCTTGCGCCAAGCCATAACATGCTACACGCCCTTGAAACGCTACTGCACAAACCTGTTCGTCATTTAGCACTGGCGAGCTAGTAATGTCGCTAATGCGCTCCAATTCAGTGTTGCCACGCGGTTGCGACACGACCGTTTCCCATATAACGATGCCAGAACCCAAGCTAATTGCCGCTAATTTACCGGCGGCAAATCCGGCGAATACTGTGCCACGTTCGATTGCCACACCCGCATGGCTGCGCACAATCAGCGGTGGTACAGCGTTTTCATACAACCATAGACGTTTGCCATCCGTAGTATCTAAGCCAGAAAGACGGCCGTCAGCGGTGCGCACCACCACAATTCCATCAGCAATTTTTGCTACATTCAAAACTTCGCTGGATACTTTTGTTTTCCAAAGTAATTTACCATCCACCGCAAAGGCAGCCAATTGACCCTTCCCACCTCCGACCAGCACTAAACCTTCGCCCACCCCTACTCCAGCAGAAATAGTGAAACCACTGTTTACACGCCACACCTGTTTTCCTGTTACAGGATCGAGCCGAAACAATTCTCCCTTGGCATTTGCGGCATACACCGCATCACTTGTTATGGCAGGCTGCAGAATATAATTGCCGCTCCCACCGATTTTTTGATGCCAGCGCATATTAAACGTGGCAGCCTGCTTGAATTCAACCAGCTTTGCTGGCCCCTTGCCGGTCTTATCGCTGCTACTAAACCAACCAGATATAGTGGAACAGCCTGCTAGCATTACAAGTAGCAGCAGCCCGGCAATGCGAATAATCATTTAGCGCCTCCAAGCGCATCCAGTTTCATTTGAATCAAGATACGATACTTACTCTGGGCATCAGTTTTCGTTAATGCCAGCTGGTAAGCAGCGCGTGCTTCGTCAGCCTTACCTTGTGCGTTCAGCACATCGCCCTTAAGATCGGCATACAAACCCATGAAGGATTCAGCATGCTTTGCGTCCAGCAACTTGAGTGCCTCAGCGTAATTTTTTTCATCCAGCAATACACTAGCTAGCTTGAGTCGCGCTAAATTCTGTAGTCCGGTCTCGTCTGCATGTTTGATCACCCATTCTAATTGTGCTTTAGCGCGCGCAATATCTTTGTTTTGAATATTAACCTGTGCTGCCAGCAGAGCTGCCCGCGGCGCGTAAGCGGTGGAACCGAACTTGTCGATCACTGCTTGCCCGGCATCATTGATACGCTTGGGATCGTTACTGGAGAGCTGTTTTTCCAATTCTGCATACAAGGTACTGGCTTCAGCCATTTTCTTTTCTTTATAGAATTGCCAGCCCTGCATCGCAGCAAAACCGCTTATAGCCACGGCCACTGCTATTAACAGCCATTTACCATTGTCTTTCCACCATGTCTTAAACGCATCTACCTGTTCCTGCTCCTGCAAATCGAGTGCTGCCATTTTTTTCTATCCTTGTTTAATCAGTTCATTAATTTTGGCCGGCAGTTCGTCAAATGTCACCTGCATTTGTTCGCCACCGCGTAGCGGTTTGAGCGTGGCCAGCCTAGTACTTACCTCATTGTCACCGAGGATTACTGCAAAGCATGCATTGCTGGCATCTGCTTTCTTCATCTGCGACTTAAAACTTCCGCCGTTGCAATGCAACAAAACGCGCAGCCCAAAATCCCTCAATCGCTCGGCCACCAAGCTCGCCATACCATCCGCTATTTCGCCTTGATGCACCACATACACATCTAGTGGTGCCAGCGGAGTGTCCATACCATCTTCCTGCAACAATGCCAACAAGCGTTCAATGCCCATGGCAAAACCGGTAGCTGGTGCAGATTTTCCACCGATTTGCTCAATCAAACCGTCAAAACGACCACCAGCACAGATAGTGCCCTGCGCGCCGAGGCGAGTAGTAACCCATTCGAATACAGTGCGGTTATAATAATCCAGCCCGCGCACTAAACGTGGATTTACCTCAAACGCCACTTCATGGCGGTGTAGAATTTTTTGTACCGCTTCGAAATGCTTAAGCGCGTCTTCTTCCAATTCCTCCATCAGATTTGGCGCAGCCATGATCAATTCTTGCATAGCCGGATTTTTGCTATCGAGGATGCGTAGTGGATTACTGTGCAAACGGCGCGTTGCATCAGCATCCAGAACATCACTGTATTGCTCGAAATAGGCTATCAACTTGGCACGATGCCGTTGCCGTGAAGCTATATCACCCAGCGTATTAAGCTGCAATGTAATATCGCGCAAGCCCAGTTTGCGCCACAGGCGCGCGCACATCAGAATTTGTTCGGCATCAATATCCGGACCAGCGAAGCCTAATGCTTCCACACCGATCTGGTGAAATTGACGGTAACGCCCTTTTTGCGGACGCTCGTGGCGGAACATCGCACCACTGTAATACAAACGTTGCGGCGCATTGTATAGCAGGCTGTGTTGCAGCGCGGCGCGCACGCAGGAAGCCGTACCTTCGGGGCGAAGCGTAAGCTGATCGCCATTGAGACTATCCTCAAAACTGTACATTTCTTTTTCTACAATATCGGTCACTTCGCCTATCGCACGTTTGAAAAGCGCAGTATGTTCCAGCAACGGCATGCGAATGTTGCGGTAACCATAACCTTCCAGCCAGTCACGCACAGTATCTTCGAACCACAGCCAAAGGCCCGCTTCTTCCGGCAAGATGTCATTCATGCCGCGCACAGCCTGCAACGGGGAATTGCTACTCATAATACGATTAACCTTTACTTCACTCATGACATATTTTATTAAAACAACTTCGCCCTACTGCTATGTACGTTTGCAATGTCTGAGCACTGCTTTCAATTATTTGATGCTCAATTTATTACGTGGATCGGTATGGTTTCAGGATGGAGACGACCAGCTTCACGCCGCGCGTAGTTGCGTGCCACGTAATCATTCACGATCTGCTTGAACTCGTTGGCAATATTGTCACCACGCAAAGTAACAATTTTTTGACCATCCACATATACGGGTGCTGCTGGATGCTCGTTGCTGCCCGGCAGACTGATGCCAATGTTGGCCATCTTGCTTTCCCCCGGACCATTCACGATGCAACCCATTACTGCTACTGTCATTTCCTCAGCGCCGCTGTATTGCTCACGCCATACCGGCATTTGCTCGCGCAAGTAAGACTGAATACTTTGCGCTAATTCTTGAAAAACCGTGCTGGTAGTTCGCCCGCAGCCGGGGCAAGCAATTACCATCGGCGTAAAGGAGCGCAACCCCATTGTTTGCAAAATTTCCTGCGCTACGATTACCTCCTGCGTACGGTCACCACCCGGCTCCGGGGTGAGAGAAATACGTATGGTATCCCCTATTCCTTCCTGTAATAACACAGCCAGCGCGGCGGTGGAGGCGACAATACCTTTGGATCCCATGCCAGCTTCCGTTAATCCCAAGTGCAGCGGATAATCACAGCGCAGTGCTAGTTCACGGTACACCGCAATTAAACTTTGAACCTCACTCACCTTGCATGACAGCACGATTCGATCATGCGGCAAACCAAGTTTCTCGGCGCGCTGAGCGCTATCCAGTGCAGATACAATGAGTGCTTCACGCATTACCTCAGCAGCCTCCTTGGGCTGTGGTGATTTAGCGTTTTCATCCATCATGCGCACAATCAAATCAGCCTCCAAACTACCCCAATTCACCCCAATACGCACCGGCTTAGAATAACGGCAGGCGGCGTCGATCATCATAGCGAATTGGTCTTCACCCTTACGGTTGCGACCTACATTGCCCGGGTTAATCCGGTATCCTCCCAGTACTTGGGCGCATTCCGGAAAGTCTGTTAGCAGGCGATGGCCGTTGTAATGAAAATCGCCCACCAAGGGTACATTACAGTTCATTTGATCAAGCAGCTCGCGAATGCGAGGCACTTGTGCGGCAGCTTCGGCGGTATTGACAGTAATTCGCACTAACTCAGAACCAGCTTGTGCAAGCTCAAAAACTTGGCGCGCGGTGCCTGCGGCATCCACGGTATCAGTATTGGTCATGGACTGTACAACGATAGGGGCACCGCCGCCTATGGCGATATTACCTACCATGACACGTTGCGTCGCACGACGCGGAATTGAATGCTGACTCATATCTACTCCAACGTGAGGCGCGCGGTCCCGCCATTGTTAAAGGGCGCGAGTTCAACAAGCTTCCCTTGATAATATAGGCGCACCCCGTTGACATTACCAATAACCACAGAAAACGGTGGCCTGCCTTTCAGGTGTTGTTCGCTGCCGCTTGAATTAAGTTGTGATAGCAATATTTTGCCGTCATTGTCAATCACTTTTACCCAAGAATCTGCATCAAACGTCAATCGAATAGAGGCGGACTGCTTGGATGCGCTGTTTGATTCTATCTTTATGGCTTTGGCAACAACAGGGGCTTCCGGAGGTGCAACGAGCACATCAGGCGACGGTACTGCTACCACCACAGATGCCGGGGTAGGCACGGCGGGCAACTCCATCGTTTCTACCGTAGCTTGCGGCATAATTGGCTTGCTGCGGTTTAGCCAGACAAAAAGTATCAATGTGATCGCGACCGCAACAAGACCGATCGCTAACCAGATAATCTTGAGCCTGCGCGTCGCGTAGGTATTTGGGAACGGTACTTCAATCGCAATGCTTGCGGCATGCAGGGAAGGCTGCACAGGCGCTATTGGCAGTGCTGCCAGTAAGGGATCAGGATCCAATTGCAACAGCTTGGCATAACTGCGCACGAAGCGGCGCACAAAGAAAATCTCTGGCAGACGGGTAAAATTGTCCGTCTCCAGTGCCTCAATTTGGCGTGAGGCAAATTTGAGACGGCTTTCCACATCAGCAACGCTCAGCCCGAGTCGCTCGCGTGCTTCACGCAGCGCGGCACCTACGCTGAACGGCCGCACATCAACGTTACTGGACGCGTCATTTAAAATATTTTCGGACGGATTATCCACTATTGTCTGAACAGCATTAGCTGAGTTTCACGCGCATCAGGAAAGTTTTTACGCAATTGTATTGCATAGCCATTCTCCGTGGTTCTATCGCCTAGCTTACGTTCAATACGTATTGCCAACCATAGGTTTTCAGCTGTCAATGGAGATGGGTTGTTTCTTTTAAAAATCAAAAAATAAGATTTCGCACCCGCATAATCTGCTTTAGTAAAATACAGATTGGACAGACCCAGCAATGCTTCCGGCATGTTAGGTTGGGTGGTTAGCGCTTTTTGTAAAAATTCTTCAGCATCTTTCAGATTACCAGCCTTCATGGAGCACAAACCTGCATTCAAATAAGCTTTCCCCGGGGTAGCATAAAGTGGATTCTTTAACGCTGCCATGAAGTGTTTGATGGAATCCAGTTCCTTGCCCCGCTTACAAAGAAACCAACCATAATTGTTATGCGCTTCTGAATCGATGCTGTCCAAACGTAGGCTGTGCCGAAAATCCTCATCTGCCTGCTGATCTTCATACAAAGCCATGCGCACAAGGCCGCGCACATTGTAAGCCGGCGCGTAGTCGGATTTAGACTGTAGGGCCAAAGACACTTCTTCTAATGCCACCCCGAATTGTCCCCGGTCGTAATATTGTGCCGCTAATTCGGTGTGTATCTTAGCGCTGGCCTCTTGCCGCGAAATAGTGTGCTGCGGCGTACCGCCGTATCCACCATTAGATTGCGCAGCACATCCCGCCATGCTTAAAGCAAGCAAAAAAAAGCTTAGGCCTTTCATACGTGAAAACAATTTTATGTATGGATCTCTAATAATCGGTGCGTTCTTTTGGTTTTATCCTGCACTTGCCCGGCCAGCTGCCCACATGCCGCGTCAATATCATCCCCCCGTGTTTTGCGTACAGTAGTGACAATATCGGCCTGCACCAGCACATCACGAAACTTGGCTATAGCGTCAGCTTTGGATCGGCGGTAATGTGTCTGTGGAAAAGGATTGAACGGTATCAGATTAAATTTGCACGGCACATCATGTACCAACGCAACCAGTTCATGAGCTTGCTGTACGCTGTCATTTATTCCTTCCAGCATCACATACTCGAAAGTGACAAAATCACGTGGGGCGCGTTCCAGATAACGCTGGCATGCTGCCAATAATACGCGCAAAGGATACTTCTGGTTGATCGGTACCAGCACATCGCGCAAGCTGTCGTTGGATGCATGCAATGACACCGCGAGTGCTACTGGGCATTCCTCACGCAGCCTGTCCATCGCCGGTACGATGCCAGAAGTGGACAAGGTCACCCGACGTCGAGACAAGCCATAAGCATTATCGTCCAGCATCAAACGCAAGGCACTTACCGTATTATCAAAATTTAACAACGGCTCGCCCATACCCATCATCACCACATTGGTGACTGGCCACTTGCCGTCAGAATCTTTGCCAATCTGGCGGTTAGCCCACCACAATTGACCAATAATTTCGGCCACATTCAAATTACGGTTGAAACCTTGTTTGCCGGTCGAACAGAATGAGCAGTTAAGTGCGCAACCCGCCTGAGTAGAGATACACAGTGTGCCACGCCCTGCCTCTGGAATATAAACCGTTTCCACTGCATTGCCCGTACCAACATCCAGCAACCATTTACGCGTACCATCAGCGGAATTTTCGTCTCGCATCACCTGTGGTGCAGCCACATAAGCTTGCTGCTGCAACTTTTCGCGCAACGAAACAGCGATATCGGTCATCGCTGCAAAATCTGACTCTCCCACTTTGTGCACCCAGCGCAATATCTGGCGTGCACGGAAGGGTTTCTCACCCATCGAAGCAAACCAGGCGGTAAGCCGCTGCACATCAAAGTTAAGGAGGTTTTCGGACATCAGATGACCTTATTTTAGGGGCTTTCATTAGCGCAGGTTCGCGTCCATAGTCGCCTGAACGATTCATAAATCCACGTATTGACGCGCAGGCTACTATTGGGCAGACGATAATGTGAAAAGCGGCCTAGACAAAATCTTACATAGAAAACATAAATGGCTTGCAAAAGAGAAGGTTCATTTTATGAAACTTTTAGATCAGGGAAAAAATAAGCAATTTCCACTGCGGCAGCTTCCGCTGAATCTGAACCATGTACTGCATTGGCGTCAATACTGTCAGCGAAATCGGCGCGAATGCTACCCTTGTCAGCTTTTTTCGGATCTGTGGCTCCCATTAAATCGCGATTTTTTGCAATCGCATTTTCGCCTTCCAATGCCTGCACCATCACTGGACCAGAAATCATAAAATCTACCAGATCCTTAAAGAATGGGCGCTCGCGATGTACGGCATAAAAGTTTTCTGCTTCGGTACGTGACATCTGCACCATGCGCGCTGCAATCACTTTTAATCCAGCATTTTCAAAGCGGGTGTAGATCTGGCCAATAACATTTTTAGCAACGGCATCAGGTTTAATAATTGACAAGGTACGTTCAACAGCCATGCTACTTTCTCCAATGGTAATTAACAATCAAGTTGCGGATTTTAACAGGCTTTGCAGCTTATGTCGCTTTGTCCAAACAGCCTAACAAGTCCAGTTGCAAAGTTGCATAGCTAGAAAATGCTCAGTGATTTTGAGTTTCCCCACTTCTGCAAGTGGCAATCGAATCACAAAATAGAGCAATGCTTATGTAAGCTGGGAACATCTACGATGCACACATGAAAATTTCTACTCTCTGATTTGTTCAGGGGATGCTAACCTCGCAACAGGACTAAAAATATAATGATATTGAAATGAAACTGTTCATACAAATAAAAAAGCCGCTAGTAGGCGGCTTAGGGAGTTGTAGCATTAGTTTTTATTTTTGGTAGGCGCGATTGGACTCGAACCAACGACCCCCACCATGTCAAGGTGGTGCTCTAACCAGCTGAGCTACGCGCCTATGCAAAGCGGAATATTATAACCGAATTTAAAGCTGGGTTCAAATGTTACACCCAAAGTAAGCAGCAAACGACGTTTATTGGGTATATACCGCTCATAACAACAAAAATCCCAAAGTGTTTATCCGCATCTCAAAGGCTTTAACATCCTCCAACAAGTCAACAGAGCTAACAACGACTTAAGTTCCGAACAGAATTTACGCTACCCTATTAATACGCCACGGACTTAAGGAGGCTGCCTGATCACGATGCATAAGGACGTTTGCTTTTGCAACAACTCCAAGTCGCTGCACAAGTCCACCGCAGCGACTTAAGCAAAGTAGAAATCAAAAACAGATAGTTATATGCGCTACAAGACTGGTCAAATCTATCTGTTACTAACATTGTTAGTCATAGGAGCGGCAAGGTGGCGTAAAATATGCACTCTGTTTTTGACTAAAAATTACTGATTAAAAATTATGACCATACGTACTCGTTTCGCGCCTAGCCCCACGGGTTATTTACATATTGGCGGCGCCCGCACTGCACTATTTTCTTGGGCTTATGCCCGCAAGCATGGCGGCACTTTTATCCTGCGCATAGAGGATACTGATGTGGAGCGTTCCACACCTGAGGCTGTGCAAGCCATTTTAGATGGCATGACTTGGCTTAATCTAAGTTATGACGAAGGCCCGTTCTATCAAATGCAGTGTATGGAGCGATATAAAGAGGTGATTCAGCATATGCTAGTGCAGGGGTTAGCTTATTACTGTTACACCTCGCCAAGTGAACTGGATGCTATGCGTGAGGCTCAGCGTGCACGTGGTGAGAAACCACGTTACGACGGTCGCTGGCGTCCAGAATCCGGCAAGGTTTTGCCTGAACCACCTGCTGAAACGATGCCAGTGGTGCGCTTCAAGAATCCTGCCAAGGGGGTGGTCGCGTGGAAAGATTTGGTGAAAGGGCTTATTGAATTTGACAATGAAGAGCTAGACGATCTCATCATCGCTCGTGCCGATGGCACGCCTACCTATAATTTTTGCGTAGTAGTGGATGATTGGGATATGGGCATTACGCACGTGATACGCGGTGATGACCATGTTAATAATACGCCACGTCAGATCAACATACTCAAGGCATTGGGCGCCAATGTGCCACAGTATGCGCATCTATCGATGATATTAGGTGACGATGGGCAGAAGCTGTCCAAGCGACATGGTGCAGTTAGTGTGATGCAATATGATGAAGATGGTTATTTACCGGAAGCAGTAATTAATTACCTGGCAAGACTGGGATGGTCGCACGGCAATGATGAAGTTTTTTCGGTGGAGCAGTTTTGCGCCTGGTTCGACCTCGACCATATCACGCCATCTGCAGCACAATTTAATACAGAGAAATTAAACTGGCTCAATCAGCATTACTTAAAGCAGGCCGATAGTGCGCGGCTTGTTGCGTTAATACGTCCGCGCTTGGATGCACGGGGGGTATTGGTGAGCGCAGTACCAGCATTGGAAGCCATCATTACCCTTTATAAAGAGCGAGTCGTAACCCTCAACGAATTGGCGGATGCAGCAGAAGTATTTTATATCGATTTGCATCCCAATCAGGAATTACTGAATGCCCAGCTGTCTGCTGAAGCGATACCCGCATTGCAGGAGCTTGCGGAGCGCCTAAAAGATGTAGCATGGGAAGCTGCGGCGATTGGAGCGGCGATCAAGGAAATAGTAAGTAAGCATGGCTTGAAAATGCCTAAGTTGGCCATGCCGTTGCGCGTAATGCTCACTGGACAAACCCAGACTCCCTCGGTAGATGCAGTATTAATGCTGTTTTCACGCGAGGTCGTATTGGCGCGTATAGCACGATATCTTTGAGGCATACCGGGTATTCAGCTTTACAAGGATAGGCTCGATCATTATAATGCGCGCACATTTTGGGGGTATAGCTCAGCTGGGAGAGCGCTTGCATGGCATGCAAGAGGTCAGCGGTTCGATCCCGCTTATCTCCACCAAAATGGCATCACAAAGCCCTTTAGTCCCCATCGTCTAGAGGCCTAGGACACCGCCCTTTCACGGCGATAACACGAGTTCGAATCTCGTTGGGGACGCCAAATAAAAAATGGCTTGCAATAAACCAAGCCATTATTCACTGCATTTTAATCTCGAAAATGGATTCCATTTGAGATCAGTAAATCGACGGTTTCTCGCCTCATCAGCACTAATAATTTCTCGGCTCGTCATCGATATGAGCTTTTTTTATTTCTCTAAGGAGAATAAATGGCAACTTATAAGCAGATTCAAGATGATATTCGTAGTATTCACAAAGTAGTTGTAAAAAGTTGCTGGATTGCTCACGTTAAGGAGCTTAATGGTTTGCAGCTTCGACAAGCCCCGAACCGTATCTCACCCAGTCAGCGCAAATACCCGTGTCCTGAACAATTCAGACCTTTGATTGAACAGTCAATAATAAAGTTTGGAATTTTGCCTAAATTGTATGGGGCATAACAATGCAGCTAGGAGAAAAGGTTTTATTAGCTGACCGGTATTGACTCATGGATATTGAACCCTATCGAAGAACACCTGACCCATTTTACCGCCGCCTAGTGGCCATTGCCATAATGGTGGCGGCGTTGATGCTGCTATGGACGCTGTTACCAGCTATCGAATCACTATGGGTTCCCTCTAAAGGTCAGCCCCGTTCGGTCACTGCCCGAGGCGATCTGGCCGCCGATGAAAAAAACACTATCGAACTATTCGAAAAATCCCACAGCTCAGTAGTGTTTATTTCCACCGCTGCCCTGGTGCGCGATGCGTGGACGCGCAACGTCTTTGCCGTGCCTAAGGGGACTGGCTCCGGCTTTATCTGGGATGACGCTGGCCATGTGGTTACCAATTACCACGTGATTGAGAATGCCTCCGGTGCCACAGTAAAGTTGGCCGATGGCCGAGCCTACAAAGCAGCTCTGATCGGTGCCAGTCCCGCACACGATATTGCGGTGTTGCGTATCGGCGTAGGTTTCAAGCGCCCACCACCTGTGCCGGTAGGAAACAGCCACGACCTGAAGGTGGGCCAGAAGGTTTTTGCCATTGGCAACCCCTTCGGCCTGGACTGGACGCTGACCAACGGCATTATTTCAGCGCTCGATCGTTCACTGGCCGGAAATATCGGTCCAGCCATTGAACACCTGATTCAGACCGACGCAGCCATCAATCCTGGCAACTCGGGCGGCCCGTTGCTGGATTCGGCGGGTCGTCTCATTGGCATTAATACCGCCATCTACAGTCCTAGCGGGGCATCCGCCGGTATCGGTTTTGCCGTCCCTGTCGACACCGTCATGCGCGTGGTGCCGCAACTAATCAAGAGTGGCAAATATATTCGTCCAGCCTTGGGGATCGGGGCTGATGAACAAATCAACGAGCGATTGAATGCCATCACTGGCACCAAAGGAGTAGTGGTACTACGCGTACATCCAGGCTCAACTGCCGAAAAAGCCGGTCTCAAAGGCGTTACAGAGACCCCCAAAGGGGTGATTCTTGGCGACATCATCGTGGCGGTCAATGGCAAGGATGTCTATTCGGTACAAAAACTGCTGACCCGTCTTGACGACCACAAAGTTGGCGATGTAATTCAATTGACGGTAGTACATCAAGGTGAAAAACGGGATCTGACTGTAACTCTGCAACCAGGAAATTGAAAATAACGCTAAAAAGCTAACCAATTCTCTAAGAGTACGACGGTATTCCTAATTGACGCTCTCTAACAATTTCCGTTGCTCACATTTACCAAGTCCAGTGCGAATTATCCTTGACGCATCTTCTCATCTTTTTTTATCTTCTTTGCAGCCTTTTTTTCCTTTAGCGTTTTAGTAGGTTCCTTCTTGACTGCTTTTTTACTTTCTTGACCTTTACCCATGATTTCGCTCCTTGATAGTCTTGAAATTATAGAGAGTGATTCACTTTCTGATCCTTCATTCAAGAAATATACAGCAGACTATATAGCCCATCTCCTAAAGCTCTTAGCAAATGTAAGAGTTATCTTACCTCATTATTTTTTCTTGATTTTTGTACCAGCGACCGCATCTTTCAACTTACTGCCGACTTTAAATTTAACAACATTCTTGGCTGATATCTTTAATTCTTTTCCTGTGGCTGGATTGCGACCAATTCGCGCGGCACGCGCTTCGACGGCAAACGTACCAAAACCAATTAGTTGAACATTATTGCCTTTCGTTAAAGAAATTTGAATAGTTGCCGTCAGAGCATTTAGGGTTTTTTCTATATCGGACTTTGTCATCTTGGTGGATTTAGCTACTGCATCAATCAGTTCTGATTTATTCATGATGTTAACTTCCATATGGTTGAAAAGACGGTTAACTGTATCAAGTCACGGTATTAATTACAAGAAATTATAAATACTAGCCAGGCTACAGTAGCAAGTTTATTTATATTAATTTTGATAAATTAACAATTTTAATTTTTAATTGTGCCAGAAATAAATCTTGTCAAGAACGGTGCAGGCATTACTGGTGTTTAATTTTCACGCAACATCCCGTCTTTTTTGTGGGTAACCGCTTAAATCACTGCCACTAACATTGTGGCAAGTAATGGCAAAGTAAGTTTTGCTACTGCCTGCGGCCAATATTTTATGTAGGTTGAAACTATGACAAAATTTTTGACACATATTGGAATATTCTATAAATCAATTAGAAAGCTATGACATTCGCCCCATCAGTCCTAAAGAGTTCCAACTTAACTTCTTGGTACACTGCACCAACAATTCCAACTTTAAAGATTCCACAATTTAAGATTAAGCTAGAATGTACGTACATAATCAAATGGTAAGAAATTGGATGATTAAATGGTTCAAAAGGCCTCAACTAAATGAAATGAAAGTAAAACATGAGGTGATAAGTAAGCATTTGTTAAATATGATTCCTGGATGCAAAGTAAGACGCAAGCGCGACTTTAATGAAAGTGCGATGGTCTTTTATGTGGAAATTTCTGGAATTATCAAAGAATTTAAAATAAGCGATCAGTATTTACAGGACTATACAACCACTGAACTTTTTGAGTTTATCAAGCAAAAAGAAGTCATACCAAATATTTATAATCATAGAAAAATTAAGATATCAACAAGGGAAGGTTATCCATCAGTTAGCTATATGTAGTCCAAAAAACCAAGCTGTTTTATGTGGCGTTTAGTAACATCAGCAAACAACAAACAACGCCTACCCAGGACCGGACTTTACTAAAAGTAATCAAAACTCTGCCATATTCAGCATTGCGCGCCAAATGACCACCACACCAGCTTCATTCGACTGAGCCAGATATGTATTGGCTATCGCTATACCTGGGACACATACCAAGTCAGCATTGCAAAAAAGCAAGGGTAACAAATCGCGTTGCCACGGTAGTATCCCATGTTCCTGCAATAAATTTTTCAATTCCCGTTGCCCTCGCGCAGCATTCACCCGAATGTTTTCGCCGCCATGACGGGAGCGAATTTTGACAATGCCGAGTTGTAATTTTGCCAAACTGACACCCTGCCCGATGGCATGTTTAAAAAGAAGCGCACCGTGTGGCGGAGGCAACAATACTTCTGCTTCACCATGCCAAATAACGGTGAAATCAACCGGTGGCGGCAGCGCAGACATGGTGTAAGCATGGTCGCGGTATCGACGCATCTGCCAGCCCTGCCAGTCGATGCACACCTGCGCATCTTGGCGAGCATTGCATAGCTGCCGCAGCATTTCTTGTAGCCGTGTACTGTCTGGAATGGGTGTTCCTTGCGCCGCAAGAAAATAACGCAATAGATTTTTCGCCCTTATAACGCCCAATACACGCAGTTTCTTAACATCCAAACGGTTATCCACTATTGCCAATTCTGCATCCTGCTGTGCCAACTCATCCAGCAGTTCAGCTGCCTCGGCAAAATGCTGTGCGCTGCGCAGCAAAGTTTTGCGGTAGGCTGGGAATCGTTGTTCTAACAGCGGCAGTATGCGATGGCGTAAAAAATTGCGTGGGTAAGCGTCATCAGCGTTGCTTTCATCTTCTACCCATTGGAGGGCATGCTGTTGAGCGTATTCCAGTAATATGGAACGCGGAACGTTAAGCAAAGGGCGTAACAGTGTCGGGACATTAGCACGATGCTTTATAGCTGGCATGGCACTTGCGCCACGTACTCCAGCCCCGCGCAGTAACTGCAGCAGCAAAGTTTCTGCCTGGTCATCAAGATGATGCGCTAGCGCTACAAAATCCACCTGCTGTTGCACAAGCGCGGCATGACGAAGTTTTCGCGCCGCCGCCTCAATGCCTAGCGAACGTAACGGCGCAATATTTACATGTTCGATTTGTAGGGGGATTTCATAAAGCGCACACAAATCAGCACAGAATACCGCCCAATCGTCCGCTTGCGGGCTAATACCGTGATGTACATGCAATGCGCTTAAACACCATGAATAACGAAGGGAAAGCTGCTGTAGTAGATGCAGCAAAACGACCGAATCAACTCCACCGCTTAGTCCAAGTAGGATGGAGCTGCCAGCAGTAAGCAAGGGCGAGAGCGCGTCGGTGACGCACTCTGTTAAATCAAAGCTCGACTTCCTTGAACTTGCCATAGCCCATTACGCGATTGAAACGGTTCTGCAGTAGCTTGTCTATAGAGTGAGATTGCACCTGTTTAAGAGTATCCTGCAAACTCTTTTTCAGGGTTAACATCATTGCTTCACAATCACGGTGAGCACCGCCCAGCGGTTCGTTTATGATCTTGTCGATCAACCCCAACGCCTTCAATCTGGTAGCGGTGATACCCAACGTTTCCGCCGCATCAGCGGATTTGTCCGCATTTTTCCAAAGGATGGCAGCGCAGCCTTCTGGCGAAATGACCGAATATGTAGCGTATTGCAGCATCAATAGCGCGTCTCCCACCGCAATGGCTAACGCGCCACCAGAGCCGCCCTCTCCGATCACCGTACAAATTAATGGTACCCGTAATTCTGCCATCACATATAAGCTTTTGCCGATGGCTTCGGATTGACCACGTTCTTCTGCACCAATTCCGGGGTACGCACCTGGGGTATCGATAAAAGTCATAATAGGAATATCGAATTTCTCCGCCAGCCGCATCAAACGCATGGCCTTGCGGTAGCCCTCTGGGCGAGGCATGCCAAAATTGCGATATTGCCGCTCCTTCGTATCACGTCCTTTTTGGTGCCCAATTACCATCACACTTTGGCCGTTAAAACGTGCTAACCCGCCGACAATAGCCGGATCATCAGCATAGGAGCGATCTCCATGCAGCTCCTCAAAATCAGTAAATAGGTGCTGAATGTAATCCAGCGTGTAAGGGCGCTGCGGGTGGCGCGACACTTGTGAGATTTGCCACGGTGTGAGCTTGGCGTAAATATCCTTGGCTAACGCCTGGCTTTTTATTTGCAGACGGTTAATCTCATCGGAGATATCAAGTGCAGAATCATTCTGTACAAAGCGAAGTTGCTCAATTTTGCCTGCCAATTCGGCGATAGGCTGCTCAAAATCCAAGAAGATAGCTTTCATAAATTTCGTATTTATTTGCGTATTCAAATGATACAGTATCTCACTAGCCAGTCCAAAGAAGCGCGGATAGAATTTTGCTGCGCTGCTGAAAAAATTTCAGTCTGCTTTTTTATTTTACGCCAGCGCATATCGCGTCAAAGGTTTGGATAAGCGCCACGGCTTCCACACCGCACTGCGCGTCAACATAAATCGTTGTACAACGCCCGCATTAAGTACATTCAAGCTAAGTTGCTTGATGCCCCCGTTACGCAGTGCTTCCCACAATGGTGCAATATAACTTTGCTCAAGGCGCTGCACCGAATCGCGCCAGGCATGCAGGTCACCTTGCTGAAATGGGCGGCGCAAACCTTCCCAAACGACCAACAGGTCACCTTTATTATCATCAACACACTGGGCTAAATCATCAGGCAATGTTTGATAAGGAATACCTGCAGCCTGCGCAAACGCCCCGGCCAAAAAACTGTCGCCGCAAACTTTCGTATATGGCCGTGCCAATTGTTCCACCGCATGCCCTCCTCCCCACAGCCATATACTGTTTATGGGGAAATCACCTCGAGCCTCGCGCGCTTGATTAACAGCATGTTCGAAAAAAAGCATTTGGATTTCGTTAAAGACTTTATGCCAATGTAAGGCATTCTGTCCTTTCGGCAAATACGTTTGTACGTTCCTGCCTGCCACCTGCGCCAAAGGACGGGTCACGATGTCTGGAACACTCTCCATTTGGAGATACCAGCGCTGCGGATGGGGCGAAAAAAAACGTAAACCTTCAGCAGCAAAATGCGTATTCAAACTGGTGCACAACTGAGCCGCTTCATCAGCACTCAATGGTACATCCGGATGCAAAGACAATTGCGTGCGTTGCATCTGCAGATACACTGGGTCAGCACGCAACCAATAGCCCGAACCTGGCTGCATCCCGTCCGCCATCAAGGTAATCGGTGCGATGGGTTCGTCCATTTGTCGTGCGACACCAAAAGTCCGGCATAGCCATTCTTCCAGCGTACCTGTTGAGCCAATTTCTGAGGATAACGATGCAGGCTTGGCACGCGCCAGCATTTTCTCAAGGACAGGCACAGACAGTCCGGCGCAAGCATCGACAGAAATCTCTTGCGGCAAGAATAAATCAAGGATAAGGATGTCTACATTTCTCATGTTGAATTTGTCCGAAATTACTTAATCAGAATATTGCGTAAATTAATTTCGAATCAAGAAAAGCACTTTGATTTGTTAATTCGAACAGGGATACTTAGAGCAAACAAAATGAAGTAACTTTTATTCACGTCAGTTTACCATCCCACAGAGAACGCTCTTATGGCAAACTAGCGTCCCATTCTTTTTAAGCACCTTCACTTTGCGTCCTTACGAACTCTTTATCGGTCTGCGTTACACCCGTGCCAAGCGGCGCAATCATTTTATTTCTTTTATTTCGCTTATCTCCATGCTGGGTATGGCCTTGGGCGTGGCTGCGCTGATTGTAGTGCTGTCGGTGATGAACGGTTTCCAAAAAGAAATCCGCACACGCATTCTAGGTATCGCGCCCCACCTGCAAATCAGTGAAGAGGGTAACTATTTGGTCGATTGGCAACCGGCCTTACAGCTTACGGCAAAATATCCGCAAGTAGCGGCTGCCGCACCTTTCGTGAATGGACAAGGCATGGTGTCGTTTGATCAAAACGTACAGGGCGTAATGGTACGCGGCATTTTGCCGCAGGATGAAAGCAAAGTAATAGACCTCTCCGACAAGATGAAGGCCGGTTCGCTGGAAGCCTTGCAGGAAGGAAGTTTCGGCATCGTGCTGGGTTCAGACTTGGCGCACACGCTGGGGGCGCATCTGAACGACAAGGTGTTACTCATCTCTCCTCAGGGGCAGATCACACCTGCGGGAATGGTGCCGCGCCTCAAGCAATTCCGCGTAGTGGGTATTTTTGAGATCGGTATGGCACCCTATGACAATGCGCTGGCACTGATCCACCTTAATGACGCGCAGAAGCTTTATCAAATGGGTAGCGCGGTAAGCGGCATAAGCGCACGTCTGCATGACCTCGATCTGGCTCCGCACGTGGCCATCGAGATACAACGTATTTTGCCGCGCAATACCTACGTTAGCGACTGGACGCGCCAGCACTCTAATTATTTCCGCGCAGTGCAGATCGAAAAGAAAATGATGTTTATTATTCTCTCGCTCATCGTGGCGGTAGCAGCATTCAACATTGTCTCCACGCTGGTAATGGCGGTTACCGACAAACAAGCCGACATCGCCATCCTGCGCACGCTTGGTGCCTCGCCCGCCAGCATCATGAAAATTTTCATCGTCCAAGGCGCGCTGATTGGCCTGATTGGTTCGATATTCGGCGTTGGAGGAGGCATACTACTAAGCCTCAACATTGACACTGTGGTGCCGTTTCTAGAACGGATGCTGGGCATGCACTTTCTCTCCAAGGAAGTGTATTTCATCAGCGAATTGCCCTCCGACTTACAGCGCGGGGATGTGCTGATCGTGGCATGTTTCTCCTTTCTCATCAGCCTGTTCGCCACGCTATATCCAAGTTGGCGCGCATCCAGAACACAACCGGCGGAGGCGCTACGCTATGAGTGAGATGGTCATTTCCTGCCGCGACTTATGCAAAACCTTTGTGCAAGGCAAACTCAACGTACCTGTGCTTAACGGCGTTAATATGGACGTCATGCGCGGCGAACGTATCGCCATCGTAGGTAGCTCCGGCTCCGGCAAAAGCACCCTGCTCCATTTGCTCGGCGGATTGGACAAGGCCAGCGGCGGCAGCGTTGCCATCCTCGGCCACGATGTGCAAGCCATGAATGAAGCAGAGCGCGGCACTTTGCGCAACCAAGCACTGGGCTTTGTGTACCAGTTCCATCATCTGCTGGCGGAATTCACCGCACTGGAAAATGTGGCCATGCCATTACTAATCCGTGGCATGAAGCGAAGCGAAACAGCCCCGATTGCCGCGCGTATGCTCGGGTTGGTAGGGCTCGCACACCGTACGGAGCATCTGCCCGCCGAACTTTCCGGTGGTGAACGTCAGCGCGTCGCCGTAGCGCGCGCGCTAGTTACCGAGCCAGCCTGTGTATTGGCAGATGAGCCTACCGGAAATCTTGACCGAGCCAGTGCGCAAGCATTATTTGAACTGATGCAAGAGCTCAATTCCAGACTTAACACCAGCTTCATCGTAGTCACCCACGACTTGGAGTTAGCGGGAAAAATGCAGCGTCAGCTTCGCCTGATTGATGGAATGCTGCACGAAGTGTAATTGCCGCAGAGGCCGTTGTCACAATACGGTTTGTATAATGATTGTGTTATTTTGTTTTAGTAGAAAAAACAAGGCCAGCATTAAGCTGGCCTTCTTATGCTAAATGAATTTGTTCATTCATTGTTACTAAACGTAGTTTACTACCTCCCCATGGGATAACGCTCTTGTGAGTTCATTCCCGGATTTCCCAATTGATTGAACGGTCCATTAGGTCCAGACTGAACGATATTGGTTTGATTGGAAACATGAGAGTAACGGTAATGTTCAGGTGGTTGATTTTGAACATCAAAACTGGCGTTACCTGGTTGAACTCGGCCATCTGCGCCCATAGGCTGGACTCTGCCACCAGATATGCCATAGGATTGCCCAGTGTTGGTAGATATACCAGAGGCAGTAACACCAGTCATGTTATCAGCTTGCGCCAAGGATGCACCCAATGCAAAACAGGACATGATTGTGATATTTATAAGACTCTTTTTCATGAAAAGCTCCTAAATATAGAGTTGGAAGGATAGTAGTATAGGATCAAGGTCACCTTGACCTGCGTATAGTACCAGTTAACCGAAGGGTGTAAATAGTTTTATGTAAAGGGTCTTGTTTTAAAGCTATCAGCTACCCAAAAAAAGCTTTATTTGACCAATTTGAAGCATTGAAACGCTAATGATTTAGAGGTTTTTAGTCCAAGCCGGATACATCAGGCCGTCTATTGTCTAAAGATCAGGCTGGTTGTGTACCCAAATTGTATACCTTGGAACATCATACATTGCCCAGGTGATGTATCACTCGTCCTTATCCAGTTCTGCATCCCACCCCATGTTACGGGCAGTTTTTATAGCCTGGGCATACAAATGTACATGTTTCTCACGTAGATTTTCTGGCAATCGGCTGGGCAGGTGTGCGTAAGGTTCCCAAGCGGCATAAACCTGTTCGTACAGATTTTGCATGCGTGCGGAATCCCAGCCTGCACAGGTTTCAGTTTCGGGCAAGATGCCGAATACCCAAGCGTCACGTACGATACGCCCCAAATGGGTCAATCCGCCCTGTGCGTCATTGTCGACGCCGACATAAAATTGTAGTGTCATCGTGTAAGTCCTGCATAAAGTGCGGGTAGTTTTTCTGGCAGCCGTTCTACATGATCCATTACTATGTAATTTTTGGCTCCAAAAATTCGGGAAACATATTGATCTGCTCTAGGGTCAAGTGAAATACAGAAGGTGGTTATGCCAGAACGCGTCATTTCCTCTACTGCTTTTTTGGTGTCAAAACGTAAATATTGTGGGTCGCGTACATCAATGTCCGCCGGCTCGCCATCGGTAATCAGCAGTAGTAATTTTTTGGCAGATTTCTGCAATTTCAGATAATGCCCGGCGTGGCGTATAGCAGCCCCCATACGTGTGGAAAATTGTCCCTTCATACCGGCTATACGAGATTTCGGAATTTCATTGTAAGGCTGGTCGAAATCCTTAAAGCGAGAATACTCTACTTTGTGGCGCCCATCCGAGAAAAAGCCGTGAATTGCGAAAGGGTCACCGATTTTGTTGATTGCATCTGCGAGCAGTACGGTTGCCTGACGCTGCAAATCAAGAATGCTGTAATCTTGCCCGGCTACCTTCTCGTTGGTCGACTCGGATAAATCCAGCAGCACCATCACTGAAATGTCTCGCACCTTACGCACCGAGCGCATCATGATGCGCTGATCAGGTTGCTGCCCCATGCGAATATCGATCATGGCACGAATGGCGGCATTTATATCAACTTCGTCACCATCTTCCAGTTTTCGGATACGGGTCACGCCCTGTGGTTGTAGCGCGTCCAGCAGAAATTTCAAGCGGTTGATAGTTCTCTTGTGTTGCAGGGTGATATCGTTAATTAGTTGCAAATCGCCCGCTTTCGGCCGCTTTTCCAGCACGGTAACCCAGGAAGGACGTTCGAGCTGTATCTGATAGTCCCATTCCGAGTAATAGTAAGGCTCGGATACAGGTTCTTTACCTTCCAGTTCGTTGAAGGATTTACCCATGTCTTCGTAGGGGAAGAGTTCGGTGTCCAGAACCCAGATTTCTTCGGCATCGTCGCCGGCATTTTCTACGTCTACTTCGTTTGCTAGCTCAACTGCGCTGACATATTTACGAACCTGTTTGGGTGCGTTATAGCCAGCTGCCATCGCCTTGTCAAAATCAAACTCTTCGAATTCCCAAATGTAACGGTTGTCGTCACGATAACAAATAGTGAGTAAATCGCTGCGGGGAGCAAAGCCAATATGCTTAACTATGAATTCATGTGCTAGTTGTACCCCGATATCCCAGGAGGTCTGGTTTGTGTCGAGGCGGTTTGCAGCTTTTTTGAACAATATCCGTCCTTGGTTTATCCACGGATCATCGTCATGGTAGCTTTCGTCCAGCAGAGCGCGTGCCAGGCGATTAAGGAAATTCCCTGCGGTGCTGTTCTGACCCGAAGTGATGGTATGGAATTGTGACCACAAATGTTTGAGCCCGGGAAATTTGCGCACAGCCAGCGTTTCAACGCGCGCGTCCTCGATCACACTGATTACCGCCATCTGCCAGGGATTAAGCGCTTCGGCTGAAATTGGCTCGCTGGTATAGACAATGTGCGCCGCGCAATGTGCAGTAGCAGCACGATAAACTTCCAAGCCGGGTAATTTAGTTTCGCCTACGACGAAATCATCATAAGCATCTGGTATATGCAGAAAATAGCCCTCGATAAAGGGTTGGTAACCTTCCCGTGTCTCAAAATCCCCAGATGTGGGTTTCATGAAAAAGTCGCGCGCCCATAATGCGCGTAGATACATGTTGATGCGACGCTGAACATCGATAAACAATGTGCCCTTTCTTTCTTTCTGCAACATAGCCAGGGATTCTTTGGATTGCAGGCTGAAATAGCTGGCCTGCTCCGGGTAATTGGTGCGGTAGGCATGCGCCCCCCATAGTGCCCAGCGCCGTAGGCCGCCAAGGGTGAGCTGGCCGAACAGTATCTCCAGGTTTTCGAGCATCGGCCGCATACCACGCGGTGCTTGGGATACAAGGGTATTAAGGAACTGCAGGTAGGAGCCGAACAAGGCTTCATCACCGAGACGGTTAGCCGCTGTGGGTGCCGTGCTGAGCACCAGCTCGATTACTGCACCAGAGGTTTTGGAGGCCATTGATAGTGCATTTTGCACCAGGTCAGGTATGGCATCCTCACCGATCTCTTTGGCTACTAGAGGCGCATGGTCGATCCAGGTTGCAACGAGGCTGTCATCCTTGCCTAAGCTTTTTAGGGCGGAAGTGCTCTTGAGATAGTTGTCCAAACCGCGCGCGCTAAAGACCTTGGTCGCTTCATGCCACGTAGAATGGAGACCCTCCAGCAATGCAGGAGAGAGTGAATCAAGTAATTCTTGATAGTCTTCAAGACTGATTGACATGGTTACTCCGCCAGTAAAGACATTAAAGACCGGGAGGATCGGCTGCTTTGCAGCTTATCCTCCTATGTAATTAAAAGAACGTAGTTACCGCAGCATCCAGCGCATCGCGCATGTCGGGGTCATCGGTGATGGGTCGCACCAGCGCTACACGGCAAGCTTTAACTGGATCGACACCGGTAGCGATAAGGCTACCTGCATAAATCAACATACGAGTTGAGATCCCCTCGTCCAGCCCATGACCTTTCAGGTTGCGTGCACGCTCGGCGATGGAAACCAGCTTGCCAGCAATTTCGGGAGTAATATTAGTTTCATGAGAAACAATCTCGGTTTCAATGTTGTGGTCGGGATAGTTGAAGTCGAGGCCGCCGAAACGTTGCTTGGTTGACTGCTTCAGATCCTTCATTAAACTTTGATAGCCGGGATTGTAAGAAATCACCAGTTGAAAATCAGGGTGTGCATGCACCAGTTCGCCTTTTTTTTCTAGTGGAAGTACGCGGCGATTGTCGGTTAATGGGTGAATTACCACTGTTGTATCTTGACGCGCCTCGACTACTTCGTCGAGATAACAAAGCGCACCATAGCGTGCGGCAATGGCCAATGGGCCATCTTGCCAGCGGGTGCCGTTGGCGTCGAGCAAAAAACGTCCAACCAAATCAGAAGCAGTCATATCTTCGTTGCAGGCTACAGTAATCAGGGGCTTGCCCAGTTTCCATGCCATGTGCTCAACAAAGCGGGTTTTACCACAACCGGTAGGGCCTTTCAGCATCATTGGCATGCGTACGGAATAGGCAGCCTCATATAACTCAATCTCGTCCGAGACAGGGCGATAGTAAGGTTCTTGTTTAATCCTGTATTGCTCGATGATGTCGCTCATTTTAGATTCCACCTTTATTAATCTTTTTTAACCCAGGGGAGAAAATGCCCGCTTACTGGCAGTCACTTGCGTCCATGTGCTGAAAATAGTTCTGGCGCCGCCAGAAATTCCCCGCCACCTAAAAAAATAATAAACAGGTGGCAGGGAAAATATTGCTTTATATCGTTTTGCCGCGGAAAATCACCATCGCCGCGCCTTGCGATTGGTTGAAATTGTTGTAACCAACCAGGCGTACGTGGTTGTTTGGATTCGCTTTGCGACAGGCTTCGGCTTCAGCAATTACCTTGTCCACATCAGTTTCACCAAACATCGGCAATTTCCACATATACCAATAGTAGTCCATCAGGTATTCCGGCTCGGTATGTTCAATTGCGGGGTTCCAGCCTTTGGAAACCAGATATGCCACCTGTTTCCTGATTTCATCCGCAGTCATGGCAGGCAAGTAGGAGAAAGTCTCGAACTTGCGGCTAGCCGGGTCGCTTAAACGCGATTTGTAATCCATTACTTCACTCATGATTTATTCCTTTTATTTAGTTATAGGGGACAGACTGCAGCCTGCAACCCGCTACTATTTAATTACTTGTGAGCTACGTCCAGCTTGTCGACGGTGTCAAACTCGAACTTGATCTCTTTCCAGGTTTCCATGGCTATCTTCAGCTCAGGGCTGTGTGCAGCGGCCTTGGTCAGGATGGCTTTACCTTCTTTTTCGATGGCAATTCCTGCGTTACGGGCTGCCACGCAAGCTTCCAGAGCCACGCGGTTAGCTGCTGCACCTGCGGCGTTACCCCATGGGTGACCCAGTGTTCCGCCACCAAACTGAAGAACGGAATCATCGCCGAAGATGGCTACCAGCGCTGGCATGTGCCATACGTGGATACCACCAGAGGCAACCGGGATCACGCCTGGCATGGAGCCCCAGTCCTGATCGAAGAAGATGCCGCGATTGCGGTCTTCCTTGATGAATTCATCGCGCATGATGTCGATCCAGCCGAGTGTGGCTTCGCGATCGCCTTCCAGCTTCCCTACAACGGTGCCGGAGTGCAGGTGGTCACCACCGGAAAGACGCAAAACTTTTGCCAGTACGCGGAAGTGGATACCATGGTGCGGGTTACGGTCAAGTACGGCGTGCATGGCACGGTGGATGTGTAACAGCATGCCGTTTTTACGGCACCAGTTAGCCAGGCCAGTGTTAGCGGTTAAGCCGCCAGTTAAGTAGTCGTGCATAATGATCGGCGCGCCGATTTCTTTGGCAAATTCAGCACGCTCGTACATCATTTCGGGCGTTGGAGCTGTAACGTTCAGGTAGTGTCCCTTGCGCTCGCCAGTTTCGCGTTCAGCCTTCAATGTTGCATTGTGTACAAACTCGAAACGATCACGCCAGCGCATAAACGGTTGGCTGTTCACGTTTTCATCGTCTTTGGTGAAATCCAGACCGCCGCGCAAGCATTCGTAGACGGCACGGCCATAATTCTTGGCAGATAGACCCAGCTTGGGTTTAATAGTGCAGCCCAGCAATGGACGGCCATATTTGTTCATTTTGTCGCGCTCAACTTGAATACCTTGAGGTGGCCCCCCGCAAGTTTTTACATAAGCGATTGGGAAGCGGACGTCTTCGAGACGCAGTGCGCGCAGCGCCTTAAATCCAAATACGTTACCGACCAGTGAAGTCAGTACGTTGACCACTGAGCCTTCTTCAAACAGATCAATCGGATAGGCAACAAAGGCAAAGAAACAGGTATCATCACCAGGAACGTCTTCGATGCGATAAGCGCGACCTTTGTAATAATCCAGATCGGTCAATAGATCGGTCCATACTGTGGTCCAAGTACCAGTAGAAGATTCGGCGGCAACGGCAGCGGCCAATTCTTCACGGGGCACCCCAGGTTGCGGAGTGATTTTAAAACAGGCTAGGATATCGGTATCCAGCGGGGTATATTCTGGCGTCCAGTATGTATGCCTGTACTCTTTCACACCGGCGTTGTAGGTCTTGACTGCCATTGCAGGCTCCTTAGGTTTCAAGTTAAACGGTTACTGATTTTTTTGATCAGCTTCTAGCTCATTTGAGCGTGTTGGAACTATACGTATGTACAATCATAAATAATAATTGTATATTTTAATAAAAATGATAGATTATCGTCTATGATAAATAGTGTGAACATGAAACACGTAACGTTGCGCCAGCTGCAGGTTTTTGAGGCAGTTGCACGCAACTTGAGTTTTACCCGCGCTGCTGACGAATTGCATCTTACTCAACCTACCGTGTCCATCCAGATCAAGCAATTAACTGATATTGTTAGCCTTCCTTTATTGGAACAAATCGGAAAGCGGGTTTTTTTGACCGATTTGGGTCAAGAGTTGCTGTTGGTGTGTCGCGACACTTTCAAGGGTCTGTCGCAGTTCGAGATGCTGATTTCCGACATGAAAGGGATGAAAACGGGAAAACTACGCTTGTCGGCAGTTACCACTGCCAAGTATTTCATCCCGCGCTTGCTTGGATCATTTTACAAACGCTATCCCGGTATTGAAGTTTCCCTGAATGTCACCAACCGAGAAATGATATTGCAACGTCTCGAAAATAACGAAGATGATTTATACATCCTCGGACAGCCGCCTGAGCACATAGAGGTGCATGCCGATTACTTCATGGAAAATCCGTTGGTGGTTCTGGCGCCGTACGATCACCCCTTGTCGGGAAAGAAGAATATTCCATTGTCTCGCTTGGCAGAAGAGCCCTTCCTGATGCGCGAACCGGGATCGGGTACCCGGCTTGCCCTTGAGCGATTCTTTAGCGAGCAGGGATTGGCGCTAAAAACAAGGATGGATTTGGGCAGCAGTGCGGCCATCAAAATGGCAGTGCTGGGCGGACTAGGGATAGCCGTGCTGTCGGCGCATACCTTGGCGCTGGAACGAAATAGCAAAGAGCTCTCCATACTGGATGTGACAGGATTCCCTATTAGGCGTCAATGGCACGCTGTATATCCAGCTGACAAACGGTTGTCGATGGTCGGTAGAGCTTTTCTGGATTTTTTGAAACAGGAAAGCCGATCAGAAGCGAACCGTTATCTAGCCGGTATGCCAGGATTTTTACCAGTGGGTGAGAATGAAGCCGGTTCTGACGAAAAATCCAAGCCTCATAATAGCAAACAGATTATCTAGCAGTTCGTTCCGGCAAAACAGTTACACATTAACCCGGATTGTCCATTAGAGCAGTGCATTATTGAAAAATAAGGGAAATTTCTAATGGCATCCATTAGAAATCCCATTATTTTTATTGGATTCGTGCTTCCAATGGACAATCTGGATTAAACCACCCCTGAGATCAAACTTGTTCTAGCGGAACACGACAGCTGAGGCATTGTTTTGCTCATGGTGCTAGGAAAAGTCCATAAAGGCTACAAGCTGTACCACTATCCGTAGAACTTCTTGGTACGAAGCTTTAGTTCAAAACCCTGTTTTAGGTATTCCTTGTGAAGGCGGTGCGCTATACCAAGCCACAAATGAATGTTGCACTTCGAAATTGAAACCGTGATACCGAACATGTTATTTTACATTTCAGTCTGATTTATCATAAGGGCGCCTCTAAAAATCCAATTTTCGTCACAATACGGCGTTACTCTAAAAAAATTATCGCTTACATATCAAGTATATGCTGCGCTCAAATTTTTTACTCGTGCTTTGTCTTGCTTAGAAACTTGAATTTTTAGAGGCGCCCATAAAATAATTTTGGCAAAATTACCTGACACCACTGAGTCAATTATGAAAAACGTCATCGAACAATTTGCCGATGCCATCCGCAATGCTGCTGAGCAGCATTGACCGCTACGCATAGGCGGATCGGGCAGCGAGGATTTTTTGGAGGGCAGATAACCTGTACCATGCCCGGCGCCTGTACCGCTACGGCTCTAACCGTCCCGCGCTGGGTATATCAGGGCGCGGTAAGCGATTTGGTCCCGTCTGTACATGCTTCATCGATCAGCTCTATCCAGTGCCGCACCGGCACGCCGGTGCCGCTTTGCAGATGGGTCAGGCAGCCGATATTGGCTGTTGCAATGGTGTGTGGTGCGCCGCTGTTCAGCGCGTCGAGTTTGTTGCTGCGTAATTGCCGTGCCAGTTCGGGTTGCAGGATCGAATAGGTGCCGGACGAGCCGCAGCACAGGTGGGAATCCGCAACCGGAGCCAACTCGAAACCTGCCGTGCTCAACAAATATTCGATCACGCCGACAATCTTCTGGCCGTGCTGCAACGTGCAGGGCACATGGAATGCCACCTTATCGCGTTGTGCGGGTTTGAGCAGGGTGACCAAGCGCGCCTGTTCGGCCGCGATGATCTCGCTCAGGTCGCGCGACAGACCGGCGATATGCGCGGCCTTGGCTGCATACTCGGGGTCTTGTTGCAGCAGATGGCCGTAGTCTTTCACCATTACGCCGCAGCCGCTGGCGGTGATGACGATGGCTTCGCAACCCTGTTGTAATAGTGGCCACCACGCATTGATGTTGCGTTTGACGGCGAGCGATGCGGCATCTGGTGCACTAAGGTGCTGGTCGATCGCGCCGCAGCAACCGGCATCGGCCGGGCGTAGCAGCTGAATACCGAGGCGATTGAGCACGCGTGCCGTTGCGGCATTAATGTTGGGCGACAGCGCAGGCTGCACGCAGCCATCCAGGATCAGCATCCGGCGTGTATGTACTGTGTTCGGCCATGTGCCGGCGGTTTGTCGAGCTGGGATGCGTAGTCGCAAGGACGCTGGTAGCAGCGGTCTGAGCAATTGACCTAGCCTGAGTAGTGTGCCGAACAGCAGCCGATTGCCCAGCAGCTTGCGCAGAGACCAGCGTTGCGTTTTTGCCCACCATCCGCGCGGGATATGCTGTTCGGCTATGTTGCGTCCGATGTCGAGCAAATGTCCGTATTGCACTCCGGAGGGACAGGTGGTCTCGCAGGCGCGACAAGTCAAGCAGCGGTCCAGGTGCAGTTGCGTCTTCTCTGTGACCGGCGCGCCCTCCAGCATCTGTTTGATCAGATAGATGCGCCCACGTGGGCTGTCCAGCTCATCGCCGAGCAACTGGTAGGTCGGGCAGGTTGCCAGACAAAAACCGCAATGCACACAGCTGCGTAATATCTGGTCTGCCGCCTGACCGTCGGGTGTGTGTTTGATGAAATCGGCGAGCTTGGTTTGCATGAACGATGTATATGATTTCAGAATTCGTGGAACAATCGACATGGATTGAAAATCCCATGCGGGTCGAAGTTATGTTTTATGCGCCGCTGTATCGCCAGCAGCGCGGACGGTAGCGGATGGAAAACCCCGCAGCGTTTATCGCCACCGCGAAACAGCGTGGCTTGACCGCCTGCGGCAGCAGCAGCGTTGCGTATCTCACCGGGTGATGAGTCGCTGTACAGCCAGCGCAATGCGCCGCCCCATTCGATCAGCTGCGGACCTTCCGGTTTGAGCGCGGCTGCGGTGCTGGGCACGGATAGCCGCCACAGCGGCAGCGGCGATAGAAAAAATGCCGCACGCTGTTCGCGAATGTCGCGCCAGAATGCCATGTCATTCGCAACCAGTTCCCCGCCGAGTTTTCCGTGAGCCGCCTGGATGGCGCGCTGTGTACCTTCCATGCGTATGGTCAATTGACCATTCTCCCAGCAGGTGGCGCTCAGCGGCAGCGCTTGTCTGGACCAGCTATTCATGCGCTGGATGGCAGCCTGTTGGTCGCATGCGAACCGCAAGCTGAGCGCAGTAGCGGGCAGCGGCAATACTTTCAGCGAGACGTCGAGCAATACGCCCAAGGTACCCAGCGAGCCGGTCATCAGGCGAGATACGTCATAACCAGCGACATTTTTCATCACTTGGCCGCCGAATTTCAAATGCTGGCCGCGCCCATCGAGCATGCCGACGCCCAGCACGAAATCGCGTACCGCGCCGCTGTATGGGCGGCGCGGGCCGGACAGTCCGCTGGCGACACAGCCGCCCAGCGTGGCATACGGTCCAAAATGCGGCGGCTCGAACGCCAGCATCTGGTTGTGCTCGCTCAGCAACTGTTCGATTTCGACTAGCGGTGTACCGCTACGTGCAGTCAGCACCAGTTCGGTTGGCGTGTAATCAACGATGCCGCGATGAGCAGCCACATCAAACGTGATGCCATGCAGCTCGCCGCCATAGAAAGCCTTGCTGCCCGAGCCGCTCATAGCCAGCGTCTGGCTATGAGCTGCGGCATGTTGAATTTTTTCTATCAGTTCATTGATCATGTCGCGCTCAGAATCTGGGCAGCTCAGGGTGTTTCAACTGCCCGCCATGCACATGCATCGCGCCCAGCTCGGCGCAACGATGCAGTTCCGGCACCGCCTTGCCCGGATTGAGCAGGCGCGTTTCGTCCCAGGCTTGCTTGATGCCATGGAACAGCGCCAATTCGGGCGCTGTGAATTGGCTGCACATCTGGTCTATTTTTTCGATGCCGACGCCATGTTCGCCGGTTATGGTTCCACCAGCTGCAACGCAAAGCTCCAGAATTTTTCCGCCGAATTCCTCGGTGCGTTCCAGCTCGCCGGGGATGTTGGCATCGTACAGAATAAGTGGGTGCAGATTGCCGTCGCCGGCGTGGAACACATTTGCGACACGCAATCCGTATTCGGCGGAAAGTTCACTGATACGTTGCAGCACATCAGGCAATTTGCGGCGCGGAATGGTGCCGTCCATACAGTAATAATCCGGCGACAGGCGGCCGACCGCCGGGAAGGCGGCCTTGCGTCCCGCCCAGAATTTCAGTCGTTCGGCTTCATCCACGGCGGTGCGCAAACTGGTCGCGCCACTGCTTTGTAGGATGTCGTGCAACTGCAACATCTGCTCCGACACTTCTTCGTTCAGGCCATCCAGTTCGCATAACAGGATTGCGGCTGCGTCGCGCGGATAACCGGCATGCACAAAATCCTCGGCGGCCTGGATCGCCAGCGTGTCCATCATTTCCAGTCCGGCCGGGATGATGCCCGCTGAGATGATATCGCCCACGGCTTGCCCGGCTTTTTGCACATCATCGAATGCGGCCAGGATCACTTGCGCGCGTTCCGGCTTGGCTAATAATTTCACGGTCACTTCGGTGATGACCGCCAGCATGCCTTCCGAGCCGGTGAGCAGGGCCAGTAAGTCGTAGCCCGCGCTGTCGAGCGCCGCGTTGCCAATTTCCAGAATTTCACCTTCGATGGTAATCACGCGCAGGCGCAGCAGGTTATGCACGGTCAGGCCGTATTTCAGGCAATGTACGCCGCCGGAATTCTCCGCGACGTTGCCACCGATGGTGCAGGCGATCTGGCTGGATGGATCGGGGGCATAATAGAGACCGTATTGCGCCGCCGCCTCGGAAATAGCCAGATTGCGTACGCCGGGCTGTAGCCGTGCAGTGCGCGCCTCGGCATCAATTGCGATGATCTGTTTGAAGCGCGCCAGCGACAGAATTACGCCATGACTTAGCGGCAATGCGCCACCCGACAGGCCAGTTCCCGCGCCGCGTGCCACGACCGGAACCGCATGCCGGTAGCAGAGCTTCAGTATTTGCTGTGCCTGTGCCTCGGTCTCCGGCAGGCACACCGCCAACGGCAACTGGCGATAGGCGGACAGGCCATCGCATTCGTAGGGGTGCAAATCCTCAGGCTCGATCAACATGGCGTGTTTGGGCAAGGTGGCGCGTAGCAGATCAAGGAAGTCGGCGTTCATGATTGAGCGTGCGTCAGCGTGAAGCCGTCATCATATCCCAGTCAAGCGGCGATAGGCTGTAGCCAGCGCATCATCGTCACCGACATTGCCGGGAAAAATCACCACCGGCATCGCGGCAAATCGCGGATGATCGGACGGACAGCGCACCAC
>QFXJ01000004.1 GCA_003402375.1 Candidatus Nitrotoga sp. CP45 | reverse complement strand
ATTGAGCGGCAAAGTAATTCAGGTCGGCTTGGGTTTCCGCATCCACTACACAGCACACGTTGTCGTGCAGTCCCATCAGGCGCGCCGAGACGTCACCGCGTATTTCGGCAAGCAGAAAACGTTCGACCTGGTTCGCCTTGATGCGTCCGGCGGTTTTTTCCTCGACATAATCGGGCAGGTAGCTGGTGGAATAGCCGAATACCGAGTCGCGTGCGAATTCGGTCTGGTGTACCGGGGTGGCTAAGCCATCGACCGTCAGGTAGTGGATGCTGTCGCGGGTGAAGCGCCCGCCTTCAAAGAAGGCCGGAATTAGGAAGTGCGCGTCGAAACCGATACTACCGCCCAGCTCTGCACTCATCATGTCGGTTTCCACCGGATAATGGCCGCGCAGCGTGGAGTCGGAACGGCTTACGTAAATTGGATTGAAATCCAGTCCTTGCGCGGCCAGGCTGGTCAAGGTCAGCTTGAGGTTGCGGCACACCTCGCGTGTCACCGTGGCGGCACGCACCGCATTCATGCCACGGGTGTTGGTGAGCACAAAGAAGAGCGGCGAGTCATCCAGCAACGCGGCACGCAGCGTGTCCTGATCCCAACGAGTCAGCAGCAGGCAGGAATGCACCGTTTGCGAGCCGGTTGGGTCATCGTCGAGTACGATTATTTTAGTTTTAACCATGATGCTGTAGTCCAGATTGTGAATTAAAAAATTGCATTATTCCCGCGCAGGCGGTAATCCAGCAAGACAAGCGTTCCGCGTAGCGGACAAAGCCTCGGTTGTGTCCCGATACGCGGGAATGACGAAAATTATGGAGCATTGGGTTTCAACTCAGCATCGCCGTCGCTCTTGCCAGCATCGCGTCTGCGGTCAGGCCGTTGAAGGCCATGATCTCACCAGCGCTGGCGGTGGTCTCGCCGCGCTTCCAGGCCATCACTTCGCGGCGTGCGGCACGGGTGCGCAGCAGTACCGGTTCGAGCGGGCCGGAGGGTCCGCCGGACACGGCGATTAGCGCATCGGCGTCGAACAGCGCGTTGAAGTGATCGTCATCCATAAAGGCGTTGTCCGGCTCCGATACGGTATCCCAGGACACATCTGTCGGGCGATACAGGCGGCGCGGATTGGCCATGCTGACGATGCGCACGCGATGTCCAACCGCTTCCAGTTTGTCCTTCGCCTCGAATACCGGCAGCAATACCATGTCGCCGGTCACTGCGAATACCACGGTCTTATTTCCGCTGGCGCTTTCATATATTGTCGCCGCTCCGTCCGCGATGCCCCGGCGCGCCTGTTCCAGCGTGGTGTACACCGGCAAAGGACTCTTTGACGCGATCACGATGACACCTTTGTTATAGGTGCCCAGCGCCCATTCGTAAGCGGCCTGGATCTGGTTGGCATCGCAGGGAAACAAGGGATAGACGTTGCCGTTGCGCATCTGCGCCGCGAAATAGTTTTCGATCTCCGGGCGTTGATGGGTCCAGCCGTTGCGTCCTTGCTCCAGCGCGCCTGCGGTGAACATGCA
Organism: Candidatus Nitrotoga sp. CP45; assembly: GCA_003402375.1. GTDB lineage: Bacteria > Pseudomonadota > Gammaproteobacteria > Burkholderiales > Gallionellaceae > Nitrotoga. The sequence goes on along the minus strand of QFXJ01000004.1, from coordinate 20,950 downwards.
GATCAGCGAGGGCGTCTTGCGGCGCAGTTCCGCCATCGCCTGAGTGACCGTCTGCATGATGGGCCAACCGTTGATGGCGAAGCTTTCGTAGGACAGCCAGATAGAGCGCGAGCCGAACAAGGCCAGACCGGCCGCCAAACCAGCGCAGGCATCTTCGTTGAGAGGTTCGTAAACCTGTCCGGACGGACCCTGGTGATACAGATCATCATGTACCGGATGGCGTATCTTCAGCGCGACGTTGATGTTGGACATCGCCGAGGCTTCGTTGCCGTCTGCGTTACTCACCACGAAATTTTTGTCGTGTAGTCCCACGAACGCCACCAGTGCGCCAAAGGCTGTAGCCGGTATCTGTTTTTCGGTCAAAGAAAATTCTTTGACCGGCAAGGCTGGCAGGTTGGCGATGGGCAGCACGTGTTCGGTGACTGCGGTCTTTACCGCTGGCCCACCGCCAGCGCGCGAAAAGTTGTCGCGCACGATCTGCCAGGCTTGTGGGTTGAGCGCACGGCGTTGCAAGGCGCTAACGATATGCTCTGCATCCAACGTATCGGCGGGGTACAGATTGTGTGACTTGGCGCCTAGCCGGTGCACGCCACTGCCCTTTAATTGTTTCAGGATGATTGCGGTGCGGGTTCCGCTCAATGCGCTTTTCGCTGCGGCATCGGTGGCTTGCAAAACCGCTGCGGCAAACGCCAGGCGCTGCTTATGCGAAAACAGGCTGCTGTCCACATAGGCGCCGGATTGATTCTGGTCGTCAAAATCTTTGGCGTTCACCAGTATCACGTTCTCGAAACCGTGCCCGCGCCAGTAGGCGATCATTTCCTCATTGCTCCAGGTGGTGCACATTGAGTGGTGTTCTTGACTGTAACCGTTCCAGATTAGCGCGGGCAGGAAGTTGGTCACCTTCGGGTAGGCGGTATTGAAATGCATCATGCTGTTCAGTACATAAGGCTCTCCCATGCCGCCATCGCCGATGGTCACCGGGAACAAAGTGCCTGGATGCAGGAAAGCCCCCGCCATGGCGAAGTGCTGGCCCTGTCCCAGCGGGCCAGCCGGCGCTAACAGTCCGGGAATCGCGCCGGACAGGTGGCCGAGTAGGCCGTGCTTTTCGCGGAAACGCTCTCGCATCTGCTGCACCGTGGTGATGCCCATTTCCTCCAGCGAACGATCCAGGAACATTGCAGAATAAAAACCCGGCGCGTGGTGACCCACTTCGGTAACGATGTTGGTGTGGCCCAGCATCACCAACGATGCGTAAATCTCGGCGCTGGAGGCGAAACCGCCGGGGTGACCGGAAGACTTCGTCGCGCAGATTTGCAAGGTCAGATAACGCAAGGCATCGGCGGCCAACAGCGTTTGATAGGCCGATGATGGGTCGGTGGCGTCGCTGATTGCTTTGGCATGGGCCGCGATGGATGGTTGCGTGGCATGTTCGGCAAAGTCCGGCCAGGCGGGGGCAAAATACTGGATACCCCGGCAAAAGTCCGGGATGGATTCTGTGTGGGCAGCTTTGTTCATGATTGGCTCCTAAAGTTAATGTGATCTCATCTTACGGCAGAAATGTCTTTTCACAATGCAGTTTCAATTTCATAATGCGAAATATCGAAAACTGGTATAATATAAAATATGAAAAAAACTAGACCCCCCGCTGTTACCTCTGCCATACAGGTCATTGACCGTATGGTTTCCTTGCTCGACGCGCTTGCTGCAGAAAGCAGCACATCGCTGAAAATACTCGCGGCGGAAACCGCATTGCATCCGTCCACGGCATTTCGCATTCTGGATTCGATGATTCGGCATGGCCTGGTCAGGCGCGATGAGGCCGGGTTATACCTGCTCGGGCCGCATCTGTTGCAACTGGCCGCGCAAGCGCGTGTCGGGCAGGATCTGCGCGCCATCGCGCGACCAGAAATGGAATGGCTGCGCGATCAGATCGGCGAGACCGTTAATTTCACCGTGCGCCAGGGGGATGAAGTGGTTTATGTCGAACGCGTCAGCCCACAGCGCATGATGCGGGTGGAGCAGGTGATCGGCAGCCGCGCTCCGCTGCATGTCACTGCAGTGGGCAAGTTGATGTTGGGTGAGGCGGGCGAGAGCGTGATCAGCGACTATGTGCGCCGCACGCGCTTGCCTGCTTATACTGTAAATACGCACAGCAATCGCAAGCAGCTGCTGGCGGATATTCAAGTCAGTCTGACTCGTGGCTACGCACTGGATGATGAGGAAGCTGAGCTTGGCGTGGGCTGTATCGGCGTATTGGTGCGCGACGCAAGCGGTGCTGCGGTTGCCGGTTTGTCGGTGTCCGCGCCAGTGGAACGGCGCCAACTCGACTGGGTGGGGCTGGTACAGGAGACTGCGCGCCGTATCTCGATGCGCATGGGCTATGCCGGGTAAGCTGCGCCAAATGGAGGTCGTTTTATGGCAATTTTATGGTGGAAGGATAAGCAACATATGGGACGAACGCTATGCGATGGGCGGCGGCTACCTTTTTGGCACGCAGCTGAATGCCTTTCTGCTGTCGCACGGGCTTTGCTGAACGAGGCGCGTACCGCCTTGTTGTGGCCGATGGCGAAGGACGAATAGATTCAAATTCAAACTTGTTAAAGGCGTCGCCATGTACAAAATCGCACCTAGCATTCTTTCCGCCAATTTCGCCAAGCTCGGCGAAGAGGTTACCAATGTCATCGCTTCCGGCGCGGATATTATCCACTTCGATGTGATGGACCACCATTACGTACAAACCTGACCATTGGTCCGCTGGTATGTTCTGCCATTCGCCCGATTACCCAAGCAGAGATCGACGTACACCTGATGGTCAAGCCAGTGGACCGTATCATCGTTCTTCACGCTCTGCGCGTCCACAATCAATAGTGTGGGCATGGCGCTGCGCACCTGTTTCTCGCGGGCCGCGCCAACCTGATTTTTTTAAAGCCCGCTCCAGCACGCTGATATCGTGCTCGTCGGGCTTGCTCCATTTGGCAAAGTAGGCATACACCGTCTGCCATTTCGGAAACTCACTGGGCAGAAATCTCCACTGGCAGCCCGTGCGCAGTAGATACAACACCGCACAGAACACCTCGTACAAGTCCACCGTCGTGGGCTTGGTGCGTCGACGCACGCTGACCAGCAGTGGCTCTATCTCCGCAAACTTTTCCCGACTGATGTCGCTGGCGTATTTCTTCTCTCTCATCCTTATAGTTTCAGGCATATTCCTCAGATCGTAAACACGTTCTTATCGGCGATAGAAGCCATCGTGATGCCCCATGATAATGTGTATCTTGCTCAGCATCCGGCAGACGGTGATCTTGGATGCGTCGATTTGTTTGTAAAGCCGCATGGCGGAAATACCCCCCTGGTCTGATGCAGCCAGATAGACTGACCAGAGCCACTTAGTCAAGCAGAGGTTGGTGGAGTGAAGCAGCGCTCCAGTCACGAGCGAGGCTTATAGATTAGGCACGATTTATCCACGAATCTTTGTACACGTAGATACTTGTTCTGTATGTTTATTTGAAATGTGCAATATCATGAATAATTCGTGCCGGAGCAATAGTAATGGCACTTGGGGCATGCATAATTGTGGCGCGGTGATGGCATAGCCATTCATCTCCTCATCGCGGACAACGGAATCTTTCCGATAAGCATCGTTGCGCCAGTACCCGGGCGCAGGCTTCTTCCGCTCCGTACAGTTTCTGCCAGTTCAGCTGGTTCGTTTCCGTCGTATTCATGAGTCAACCCCTAATTTCTTTGATTACAAGTGGTTGGTCAAGTAGTACTGAAAATGGTTCAGAAGCATATTTCCTAATGCCTCGCTCCCATTCTTTGCTCTCACGGTATAATCGCACTCCTTTTTTATTGGCGATCCAGCCTGAATGTTGATTTTTCGCGGACTTTATTCAACAGACAAAAAACCAGTTGCACTCACTATCGGCAATTTTGATGGAGTACACCTTGGTCATCAAGCGTTACTCAAGCAATTAAGGATGACGGCGCAGCCGCTCGGACTTCCGACAGCAGTGCTGGTGTTCGAGCCGCATCCGCGTGAATTCTTTACACCGCAGGAGGCGCCTGTGCGGCTGACCAGCATGCGCGAAAAACTTGAGTTTTTCGCGACACTCGATGTGGATCGGGTACATGTATGTCGCTTTAACAGCAATTTTGCACAGATGAGCGCGGTGGATTTCATTCATGCTCTGCATGAGAAGTTGGCGACGAAGTTCGTGCTGATTGGTGATGATTTTCGCTTCGGCAACCGACGCAGCGGCGATTTTGCGCTGATGGAGAAGATAGGCAGCCAGCAAGGCTTTAAAGTGGAGGTCATGCACGGTGTGTCGCACAATGGTATACGCATATCCAGCACGGCGGTGCGCGCTGCGCTGGGTGAAGGTGATCTGCGTGCGGCAGAGCGTTATTTGGGGCGGCCGTATAGTATCAGCGGGCGTGTGGTTCATGGCGACGGTTTAGGCAAGCAGCTGGGATTTCCGACCGCAAATATCCAGTTGAAGCACAATCGGCCGCCACTTACCGGTATTTTTGTAGTAAGGGTGAAAGGGAACGGCCTGCCACCCATGCAGGGTGTGGCGAGCCTGGGCGTACGTCCCACGGTGAAACAAAACGGCAAGCCAATACTGGAAGTGCATATTTTTGATTTTTTAGGCGAAATTTATAACAAACATTTGCGCGTGGATTTCCTGCACAAGCTGCGCGATGAAGTGAAATATCTCGACCTGCAAAGTTTAACGCAGCAAATTGAGCTCGACGTGAGTAATGCAAAGCAATGGTTTATACAACATGATTGACTATAAAAAAACTCTTAATCTTCCCGACACGCCCTTCCCCATGCGTGGCGATTTGGCCAAGCGTGAACCGCAGATGCTCGCCCAATGGCAGGCACAAAAACGCTATGAAAAAATACGCGCCACCAGCCTGGGACGTCCCAAATTCATCCTGCATGATGGCCCCCCTTACGCTAATGGTGACATTCACATTGGCCATGCGGTGAACAAAGTGCTCAAAGACATAATTGTCAAAAGCAAGACGTTATCCGGCTTCGATGCGCCGTATGTGCCCGGCTGGGATTGTCACGGTCTACCAATTGAATTGCAGGTAGAAAAAAAGCATGGCAAGGAGATGCCGCCTGCTCGCTTCCGCGAGCTGTGCCGCGAATACGCCACCGAGCAAATCGAAAGACAGAAAAAGGATTTTATTCGTCTGGGTGTGTCGGGTGATTGGGACAATCCCTATCTCACCATGAACCACCAAACCGAGGCAGGTATTATCCGCGCCTTGGGGAAAATATTCGAGCGCGGCCACCTTTACCAAGGGCGCAAGCCTGTGAACTGGTGTCTGGATTGCCAGTCTGCGCTGGCCGAGGCGGAAGTCGAACATGAAGATAAAACGTCGTCTGCGATTGATGTAGGGTTTGAAGTCATAAATATCGACTCATTGGCCAAGGCTTTTGGCGTGTCTTTGCCGAGTGATGAAAAAGCTTATGCGGTCATTTGGACTACCACGCCATGGACGCTGCCCGCTAATCAGGCAGTCAGTGTACATCCTGATTTTGACTATGTGCTGGTACGAACGTCACGCGGATTGCTGATACTGGCTGCTGATCTGAAACAAGCATGCCTGGATCGCTATAACATTGATGGGGAAACACTCGCCACTTGCAAGGGCGTCGCACTGGATGGGTTGCCATTACATCACCCATTCGATAACCGTGGGGTAAATATTATTTGTGGTGACCATGTAACTCTGGAAGCGGGTACAGGTTTGGTACATACCGCCCCGGCGCATGGCTTGGACGACTATTTTGTTGGCCAGAAATACGGGCTACCTAATGACAGCCCGGTGGGCGATGATGGCAAATTCATCGTTAGCACACCGCTGGTCGGCGGTCTGTTCGTATGGAAAGCGAATGATGTGGTGGTTGCCACACTTCAGGCCAGTGGGCATCTGCTGCACATGGAAAAAATCCAGCATAGCTATCCGCACTGCTGGCGGCACAAGACCCCGATCATTTTCCGTTCCACCCCCCAGTGGTTTATCGCTATGGGCGGATGTGATGAATATGGAACGTTCCATTTCAATAAAATACCTGATGATGAGATGTCTTTTAGTTTACGTGTCCTCGCTAACCAGGCCGTTGAAGACACACAATTTTACCCGGCATGGGGCAAAGCGCGACTGAAAGCTATGATTGCAAACCGCCCGGATTGGTGCGTGTCTCGACAGCGTAATTGGGGCGTGCCGATGCCGTTTTTCGTCCACAACGAAACCACGCAGTTGCTCCCGCGCAAGCGCACGCTTGAGTTGATCGAGCAGGTCGCGCAGCGGGTCGAGCAGCAGGGTATCGAAGCGTGGTTTTCGTTGGATGCCAAAGAATTGTTGGGTGAAGAAGCGACTCAATACCGCAAGCTTTCCGACACGCTGGACGTGTGGTTCGATTCCGGCACCACCCATGAGTCAGTATTACGCCGACGTAAAGATTTGTCATTCCCGGCAGACTTGTATCTGGAAGGATCGGACCAGCATCGCGGCTGGTTTCAGTCTTCACTGCTTACCTCCTGCGCCATGAATGACCGTGCGCCATACAATGCACTGCTCACTCATGGTTTCGTGGTGGATGGCCATGGCCATAAGATGAGCAAATCCAAGGGAAATGTCATCGCGCCGCAGAAAATTTTTGATACGCTGGGTGCGGACATTTTGCGTCTGTGGGCTGCGTCTACTGACTACTCCGGCGAGATGACCATCTCCGATGAGATTCTTAAGCGTGTGGTGGAAAGCTACCGCCGTATCCGTAACACCTTACGCTTCTTGTTGGCGAACACAGCCGATTTCGATGTACAGCGAGATGCCTTGCCGGTGGATGAATGGCTGGAGATTGATCGCTATGCACTGGCGCTGGTAAGCCGCTTGCAGATGGAGGTTACAGGCGATTATGCACGCTATGAGTTCCATTTGGTCGTACAGAAATTGCAGACTTTTTGTTCCGAGCAATTGGGTGGATTCTATCTGGACATTCTCAAAGATCGTCTTTACACGACGGCGCAAAATTCGCGCGCACGGCGTTCTGCACAGAATGCACTACATCATATTAGCCATAGTCTGGTGAGATTAATGGCACCGATACTCAGCTTTACCGCAGAAGAAGCGTGGGAGTTATTGAGTGCCCAGCAGGACGTGAGCGTGTTTCAGCAGACATGGCTTTCCCTGCCCGATTTGCCAGAAACAGACGAACAAGTGTTAGTGCAAAACTGGACGACAGTTTGTAACTGGCGTGCCAGAATAAATAAGCATATCGAAGAAGTGCGCGCTGCCGGGCTGATTGGCCAGGCGCTGGCCGCTGAGGTGGAAATTTATGCAGCGGGTGAAAGTTTCGATGTGCTAGCCCGTCTTGGGGATGACCTACGATTTGTGCTGATAACTTCGCATGCCACCGTGCATCGTGTCACTTCTGAAGCGGAAGAGCGCATTGAAGTGACGCCGAGCAAAAATATCAAGTGTGAACGTTGTTGGCATTACCGTGCTGATGTAGGCAGCGATCCTCAAAATGCTACTTTGTGTGGGCGCTGCGTCAGTAATTTATTAGGTGACGGCGAGGTACGGAAGTATGCTTAAGCATAGATTTCATCCCCCTTTATTTCTTGCGGGAAAAGAATGACGAAGCCGGATGGAAGAGGTGCAGGATTGAAACACTGGTTAAGCTTGGCAACAGTAATAATCGTCCTCGATCAGATCACCAAGCTGTGGATAAGCCAGAATTTTGTCTATGGCGAGAGTGTGGCGGTGACAGATTTTTTTAACTTGGTGCTTGTGCACAACAGTGGTGCGGCGTTTAGCTTTCTCAGCAATGCGGGAGGCTGGCAACGTTGGTTATTCAGCGCCGTCGCCGCGGTTGCTTCGGTATGGATAATTTTGTTACTGCGTAAGCATAAGCAGGAAAAACTGTTTTGTTTTGCCCTGACATTAATACTAGGTGGTGCGCTGGGTAACCTGATAGACCGTGCTGCTTACGGCTATGTGGTGGATTTCCTGGATTTTTATTGGAACACTTATCACTTTCCTGCATTTAACATTGCAGATTCAGCAGTTACCTGTGGTGCGGGCTTATTACTGTGGGAAAGTTTTGCAAAAAAAACATAGGATGTGTTTCTGCCTTCACAGGATTATCAAAATATGTTTGATATACAAGCAATAAATTTGATCTTTTTAAAAACATTTATTATTTATTGAAGAGATAAAATGGAACTATTACTCGCCAATCCCCGTGGCTTTTGTGCTGGCGTTGATCGGGCCATCGAAATGGTCGAGCGTGCGCTGACTCTGCATGGTGCCCCAATTTATGTGCGCCACGAAGTGGTACACAACGAGTTTGTGGTTGCTAACTTGCGCAAAAAAGGCGCAGTGTTTATTGATAATTTAGCCGATGTGCCGCCGGGCAGTATCCTCATTTTCAGCGCGCATGGCGTATCACAAGCGATACGAAACGAAGCGAAGGTACGCGGGTTCACGGTATTCGACGCAACTTGCCCGCTGGTAACCAAAGTGCATAGCGAAGTTGCGCGCCTGCGCGAGCGGGGCAAGGAAATTATTATGATAGGACATGCTGGGCATCCTGAAGTGGAAGGCACGATGGGACAAGGCGACGGTAGCATGTATCTAGTGGAGTCGCCCGCAGACGCGCAGCTTCTGGATGTGAGAGATCCAACTAATGTTGCCTTTGTCACCCAAACTACCCTGTCCGTGGATGATACCGCTGCCATCATCTCAGTGCTCAAAACACGTTTCCCGGGCATTATAGGCCCCAGTAAAAATGACATTTGCTATGCAACGCAGAACCGTCAGGATTCAGTCAAACATCTGGCCAGACAATGCGACGTAGTAATCGTGGTGGGATCGCCCAGCAGCTCTAATTCCAACCGCTTGCGCGAAGTGGCGCACAATATGAACATTCCTGCCTATCTAGTTGATAATGCAAGTGAGTTGAAAGTAGAATGGCTAACCGGGAAATTGCATATCGGTATCTCAGCCGGAGCTTCCGCCCCGGAAGTGTTGGTGCAGGACGTAATTGCGCGGTTACAAGAATTGGGTGCAGAGAGTGTGCGTGAATTGGATGGCATTAGCGAAAATGTGGTATTCCCAATCCCCAAAGTACTTGCTTAACCAAATTACCACCTACTGAAGTTGGCGCAACTTGAATGCAGACGACTAAATTCGTCTAGCCGTATCAAGTTAATCGCGCATCAGTCATACAGTTTAAGCCTGTCGAAAAGTGAATGGGCTTCGACAAGATTAGCCCGAACGGGGTTAGTACTGATCAACAAGCAAATTCAGCTTGCCATCGCCAGAGTGCTGCGGGAGTACCGTACTTTAATCGATCAATTCGATCGCCAGGTTATCCGCCCACAATGTTCCGCCATCTTCCAGCATTACGCCGACTATTAGAGAATAGGCGGAAGGCGGTATCTTGAGTTCGATGGTGTAACGCTTCCAGTCCTGTGTGCCTTTCACGCGGTCATTTTGCATGAAATTCCAGGCCAGGATTTGGCCACTTCCGTCATCTGCACGAAGGACGAGTGCGCCGCCAGCGCCGTTTATGTCCGCGCCCCTAAGTGAGCCAGAAAGCCGTGCTGTCTTGTTGTGCCATGAGGGATGGACGCGAATCGATTGTTGGAGTAAACCATAAGGTTCAGAGCCATGGCGCCTGATTCGCGCACTACCCGGAATGGAAAGTGCATTTTCTGGATCCGCCACAAAAGTATAGGCATTACCTGAGGCGTGTTCAATCGCTACCCAGGCACTCATCTTGCCTTGCTGGTCAGGGTTGAACGAAGGGTTTTTTAAGCTGATGACTGCATCGGGAGCTGCGCGTCCGGCTTGGCGGCGTGCGATTAGAGATGGCAGAGCGGTAGGTGCGGAGACTTGAGGTACAGCGGATGTGGCTGGCGCTGAGGTTGTATCTGCGCCAAGAGCAAGGTTTGTATAAGCGGCCAGCAGCAACGCAGGCCATAAATGGGATATCGAATTATTCATAATATGTAGCGGATTTAAGTTTAAAGTACAACAAGTAATAATGGCTTGGTGTAGCGCATCTCGACCCCGAATGATACTCAGATACGCTCCTCTCCGCCAAGTGTATCTATAAGATCAGCCAACAAGTGCGGTAGCTCACCCGTCATAATGGCAAAATCAGTGTCAAATACATCGTCTGCCTCACTGGCATCACTTTGTTCCTTGATAAAATCAAGTGGAGAAATGCGTTTCAGTTGCATGTTTTCATTCAAAGTAAATGAAATTTTGTCTCTCCATGTCATGGCTAGCCGTGTCGCTTTCTTACCCTCTTTTACATGCCTGATTATTTCTGCTGAATCGAGAGCATGGCGTACATAACGCACCGTCGCTTTTTCATCGCCCGTGCCGCATAGTTCACAGTCGCGGTCGATGGTAAATGAAGCCGGTACATCATTTCCAGCAAGCCATTCAGTCATGACTGAAGTGGGCGATTTCCGGGTTTTAACCAGGGCAAATGAACATCCCTCAATTGATTTATGTAACAACTCGATCAACTCATCGGCCTTTGCTGTATTGGAAGTATCGATGACAAACCAGCCGTTGACTGGATCAATCCATGCATAGGTCTTGCGGCGGAGTGCGAATGCACGTGGAAGGAGTTCGCTAGTGATGAACTCTTTTATTTCCTTCATTTGCTTGCGGCCCGGCTTATATCCTTGCTGCTCTTCAATTTCAGCAGCACGCAATTTCGCAAATTGATTGATAACGGAAACGGGAAGTAATTTCTTCTCCACACCCAAAGCGATAAGCGTTTGCTGCCCCAGAGTATGCACAAACGGATCGTCTTCGGCTTTGGGAGAAACCCAGCCACGACTTTGCATTTCCATGCTGAGACAACTATGTAGAGTGTGTTTTGAAAGTGCTGCTTCAAGTTCAGCAGGTGAGACATTCCAGTTGGTGATGCGATATATCTGAAGGTTCTTGAACCACATATTTAGCACTCAAATTTTTTATTATACTAAACAAATACCCCCATATTTAAACGTCATGATGATTTATGGGTTATCAATTCAGCGGGTCTTTGAGATGGGGCGGATCGCTTTATCCAATTGTAAACGCGCTTGTTTGCCGGCTCTTTCGGATTTTATTGTCAATGCTTTTTGCACCAATGCGCAAAAAGCGATCAAATCCTGCCGGGGATAATCATCCTGTACGCCATTGTCCTGGAAAAATTCGGCAATCCAATGTGCATTCAATTCTGCTTTTCCCGTTTCCTGCAAATATTCCGATGCAGCAATTTCGACATACTCACTCAATTTGCGCATTTTTCTCCCTAACCCCAGCCGAGCCTGTCAGTAATTATTCATGAAACTCGAAGCAGATGGATACTGAAAAATTTATCAGCATCAGTCCAAACCATTGCCGTATCCCAGCCCGCGCTTTTCGCCAGATCCTGAAATTCATCAGGCCAATATTTATAGGAATTTTCTGTATGAATAGACTCCCCCTCCCCTATCCAAAATTCCTCACCTGATAGACGGATAACTTGATCAAAACGGCTAAGCAAGTGCATTTCAACCCGGCCTGGCACAGGGTTGTAATATGCATAATGAACGAACCCATCCGGCTCAATCTCGGCCCCAAGTTCTCGCTTCATTCGAGCAAGTAAATTAAGATTAAAAGCCTTGGTCAAACCTGCCTTATCGTTATAGGCGACATTGAGAATTGCCGGCTCTTTTTTGCAATCTACGCCTATCAGCATTGAGCCATTTGGCCCGATTAATTTGGCTGCTTTGCGCAAAAGATATTGCGCTTCTTCAGGTGTGTAATTGCCGATAGTAGAACCGGGAAAGAAAATTACGGGGCGCAAGTCACATGATACGGGCAAAGGCAGGGCTTGAAGTTGAGTGTAATCCGCACACACGGCTAATATTTTAATGTTAAGAAACTGCGCGGCCAAGCGCGCTTCAGTTTGCTCTAACTGCGGTTTGCAAATATCGATCAGCACACAGACTGACGAAGAATCCAAATGACGCAAAAGTAATGGCGTCTTCACGGCGCTGCCACAACCAAATTCGACAAGGGCGCAAGGTTGGCCGATGAGGCCCATCATCTCAGCACTATACTGGTCCAGAATGGCCGTTTCAGTGCGAGTCAGATAATATTCAGCAGTTTCACATATCTGCCCAAACAGGGCTGATCCTTGCGCATCATAAAAATATTTAGGTGGAATTGAACGCTGCTGCTGGCGCAGACCGGCGCATACATCTAACCGAAAATCTTCACTCTCGACAATATCTACTAAAACGTTGGGGTATTCCATTTGCATTACAAATCCTCCGCCAAACGTAAACCTGAGAATACCCAACGACTCCCTGGTGGAAAGAAATTTCGATAGCTTGCCCTGATATGATCTTTTGCTGTTGCGCATGACCCACCACGCAGCACCATCTGGTTACACATGAATTTGCCGTTGTATTCACCCAATGCACCGGGAAGAGAACGAAAGCCCGGATAAGGTTGATATGGGCTTTGAGTCCACTCCCAAAGATCACCGTATAGCTGGGTCATACCAGAACATCGGGCGCCATCTGGACGGAAGCGCCCGGAATCAAGGAAATTTCCTTCAATCGGCAACTTGGCGGCGGCGTATTCCCATTCGCACTCGGTAGGTAGCCGCTTGCCAGACCATCGCGCGAAAGCATCGGCTTCATAGTAGCTCAAGTGAGCGACTGGTTCATGCAGGTCAATAAGCTGTTGCCCCGCCAGTCCCGTTAACAAGCAGCTGTCCTCTTCTTTTATCCAGTACAGTGGTGCTTGCCATCTCTGCTCGTTGACAGTGCGCCAGCCGTCGGAGAGCCAAAGTTCGGCACGTTGATAACTTTTATCGGCGATGAAAGATAAATATTCTGCATTGGTAATTAGCCTTGTGCCCAAGCGAAAGTCTCTGAGAAAAGTTTTATGGCGTGGCCTTTCGTTGTCAAAAGAAAAGCCTTGGTCATCATGCCCAATCTCGACAATACCGCCACCGTATTCCATCCAGGCCAATGGGGGTGGCTCTGGGCATCGAATCGGAGGCTGACTTTGATAGGCCGGCTTTAGGGGGTTAATGAAAAAATTGTATTTCACATCCATCAGTAACAGCTCTTGATGCTGAATCTCATGCTCAATGCCCAAACTAATTCGTTCAGCAATCTCTTGCCAATGCTGCCCGGCAAAATTATCCAATATTTGATCAAGTGCAGCGTTTACGTGGCTGCGATAGTTATAAACCTCTGCTACGGTTGGACGAGACAAGAGCCCACGTTGAGACCTGGGAAAGAAATTACCAACCGTTTCATAATAAGAGTTAAACAGATATCCGTAGGCTTCATGAAAAACCAGATAATTTTTCGCAAAAGGCAATAACACAAAGTTTTCAAAAAACCATGTGGTATGAGCCAAATGCCATTTTGGCGGGCTAACATCAAGCATGCCTTGAATACAGTAATCCTCTTTTTCCAAAGGTGCGCAGAGTGCCTCCGTACGCGCCCGCACCGACCTTAGCCGCTCACCCAACAAGTACGGATCAAGCTTATCGAAATTTTTTCTGGGGGAATTAATATTCATTTATTCACCTTATCAGAAACCGGGTAATCATAATAGCTTGCAGCTTTTTCCATTGACCAAATTTACAGATGGCAAGGGACACGTTTGATGGGGCATTAAAATTGCTGAAAAGCCAACTAAGGATAAGCGTTGTTAAAGCTATTCAGGATTCAGTACTGTTGTTGCCATTATCAAGTGTCGCTTTTGGCTACCTTGAGCAGTTGAGATACTCACCAATACATAAAGGAATGACTGCTTCTCGGCCATTGCTGCCGGTGGCGTCCAGATGAAACTACGACCGGTAAGCAGCCATCAGCGGTCATAGGCGCTGAAATCATTCAGAACGGCTGCTTTCTTGAAACGCGACTGCGTGCTTTCGACACGTTGCCGTCTGTGATGACTGGCCGCTTTGCCGCTGTCAAGTTATGGTGGTAAGCTCATTGACCAGATTGGCGCTGGTTTAAATGCGTTAATTGCATTGATTAAAAGCAAGATGATACAGCGTAAGGGATCGGATGCTATTTGCGAGGAATGCAGTGAATGAACGTTGAAATAAAAGACAGTGAGAATATCTATGTTTATAAACTGGTTGCCGATAATGGCGGCGCACCATGTATCCACAAAGGCGTATTGTCTTTGTCGATTTGCAAGCCGCGCATTAGACAGGCTGCCGATGTGGATGACTGGATTATTGGTTTTGGTGGTAAGAGTGTTGCCGATTTAAAAGAGCGACTCATTTATATCGCTCAGGTAACAAAAGTGGTTGATCATGGCGATTATTATGATTCTGAAACGTACCGTGGACGGCCTGACTGTATCTACAGGAAGGTTGGAAATGCTTATGAATACGTTCCCAATAGCCTCTTTCACGATTCGGAAGATTTGCCGCATGATCTTGGTGCTGCACCTAGTTTTGATCGAGCGCGTAATCTGTTGAGTGATCGTTTTGTATATTTTGGCAGAGAAGGTGATCGTTCGATTATCGAATCAGTATTTGATCTCTATGACGGTCTTCCTAGGGATTTTGTAAAAAATCATCCCGATCAAACACGCGAAAGATTTGAGCAATTTATCCAATCAATCGTTTCCAAGTATGGATTTAAAGTTTGTGGCAAACCCACGCATGCTGAAATTACAACGAAATGCCATGAAAGCGAGGACGAGTATCAGGTTTATTCGCGGTGTAATTCAAAATGAATCTTCCAATACCTGAAAAAGTTATACTGATTCGTGTGGCTGTGGATCAGGCCTATGGTAACTGGAACGGCCCTTGTAATCCGGAAACGGGTGATTTTGTCTATGTGCCTATCCCGCAAAACAAGCCGAATGTGAGAGGGATGGAAAAGCTGTATGACAACGTCATCGCACCTGCATTGGCATATTTTTCTGGCCGCAATCGGTTAGAGGTTGTGTTACCGCAACAGTTGCATTGTCAACGAATGCATCTTGACCCCGACTTTGATCATTTGAGCTATGGTGATACGGCGGTTCGCGGCAAGAAGCTATTGTCATTCAACGAAAATGATTGGGTAGTGTTTTATTCCAGCCTGCGTTCGGTACATGGTGAGCCGGGCCTTATTTATGCTCTAACCGGATTACTGGTTGTTGATTCTATTCGGCAGGTGGCTGACATTCCTGAAACTGAATTTGATCTCAACGCGCATACGAGGCTGTTGGAAAGATCTGATACGGATATAGTCGTTCGTGGGAAGTCAGGTGTTTCTGGTAGGTTTTCCAGATACATGGATATTGGTGAATTCAGAAACAGAAGTTACCGGGTAAGGCTCGATATATTGGAGGAGTGGGGTGGATTGACGGTGAATGATGGCTGGATTCAGCGCAGCGCTAATCCCCCGTTGTTTCTGGCCCCAAAAAAATTTGCTCATTGGTTGCAGGCTAGAATGCCTGTTTTAAAGCACTCCAATCATGAGTAAGGCTCGCGAATGACCTACCAAGGCCATACGCTGAATGCCAAGCATCTGCGCTACCGAACCACCAAACCCCTTTCAGACAGCACGCCTGACTTGTTGCATTGTTGCTCACTCCGCTCAAAAGTAGTTAACCAGAACATTGAACAGGTGACTGCGTTGTCTGCTTCGTCCACGATGTTTCCATCCACGACCGGCAGGTTTCTGGCAACGAATCCACGACTTCGACCGGCAGCAAATGGCACCCAGCACTCATAGTGTGTGTGTATTCCAAAGCGGACGCCGACAAAAGCGAAGCCGCAGAATCAGATTCCGTTCAATCAACAAGGAGTCTGAAATGGAAACCTCTCAATCTCGTGAACCCTGGAATAAAGGCAAACTGATCGGGCAGAAGCCACCACTGAAGCTGAAAGACATCTGGGCCATTCGTATCCATCTGCAACTCGGCAAACGCATCCGTGACTTGGCAATGTTTAACTTGGCCATCGACAGCAAGCTTCGCGGCTGCGATCTTGTTACCCTGAGGGTTCGCGATGTTGCCCATGGCAACCAGATGTTATCGCGGGCGATTATCGTTCAACGAAAGACGCAGCGGCCTGTGCAATTTGAGTAGACGGAAGATACCAGAAATGCGGTCTCTGCTTGGATTGCCAAGGCTAATCTCAAATTGGAGCAGCACTTGTTTCCAAGTCGCCTGAAGAATTCTCTGCATATTTCAACGCGGCAATACGCCAGAATCGTACATAGATGGGTTGTCTCTATTGGCCTTGACCCTACTGCTTATGGTACGCATACGATGCGCCGAACCAAGGCCACTCTGATTTACAGGAGAACAAAAAACCTTCGGGCAGTACAACTGTTGTTGGGGCACTCGAAGTTGGAAAGCACCGTGCGGTACTTGGGGATAGAAGTTGACGATGCACTGGAGATTTCCGAACAAACCGAGATATAACCAACGGGTTTGCGGCTGACCTTCCGGTCAGTTGCTCCCTTGCTCGCCATATGCCGCTGGTTCCCACCTAATTACAGCTTTGCGGTAGCATGGCGCTATGAGTGCGCTGTGCCAATTCCGTCTTTTGATTGCCAGTCCTATGAGCGGTGATATGAGTACAATGTGCCCAGCTAATACCCGTATTTATGTCCGCCATGAAGATACATAAATTGAAAAAGTCTTTCTCAATGATTCGCGAGTTTCATCTTGCCGACTGGTTCACGCTGGCAAATGCTGTCTGTGGCACGGGGGCATTGTTTTCTATGCTGACGTATTTGCAAACCACCGACGTCACGCACGTCTACTTTGCTTGCGGGATGGTCCTTGCCGCGCTAATCTTCGATGTCTTGGATGGACGGATTGCTCGGTGGCGACAGCAGACTTCTGCAATGGGTCGTGAGCTCGACTCTCTCGCTGATGTCATCTCCTTCGGCGTGGCACCAGCCGTGATTGGGTACGGTTGCGGCATGCAGGGCTTATACGACCGTATTGCCTTGGCCTATTTTGTTGCATGTGGAGTATCTCGCTTGGCGCGTTACAACATTACGGCCGAGGCACTGTCTGAGGGCGAAGGCAAAGTGACACACTTCGAGGGGACTCCTATCCCAACGTCGCTGTTGCTGGTACTGTTGATGGCCTGGGCTGCCTCACAAGGTGCATTGGGGGAGTCTCTCTGGTTCGGGAAGATCGTGTTTCTTGGCTTCACGCTTCATCCGTTGGTACTGTTGTTTGCGATTTCCGGCTCACTTATGGTCAGTCGTATACGGTTTCCAAAGATGTGAGCTGCACGTCGCCAGTGTCTGCTTGAGAGCGGTATATGACGAAACATGAAGGACAGCTCAGTGCCAGGAGCAGCTGTTCGTATTTCTTCCCCAAAGAAGACATTCGCTCGCGTCCGTACTATTATGCATATGCGGAACAATAAAAACGGGGGGCTTCAATGAATCAATTGCTTACCGAAAATATGCATTCCACACTATTTTTAATAGTACAGACCGGTGGGTCTGTCTAATAACTGTTATGTGCTAGAGAGTCGCGATGCCGCATGAAATAGTTACAATCATTGGAAGTTCATATTTTGAGCCGATCAGCGCGCTGATTGAAAAACTACAAAAGTATGACAAAGGGAGGGAAGATGGATTCCAGGCCGGTTACTACGTCAATGGATATTCAGCATCTATATGTATCCTTGCAGTAATATGCCTCGAGTCATATGTCATGCGTGTAAGATATATAAATAAGGCACAAGGTAAGGATCTAGATATTGTTCCTGTTCCGACTTACATTGCTAATTTGTATCCGGATTTTCCCTATAAAGCAGAAGCAACAGAGATTTTTGTTGTCAGAGACATCCTTGCTCACAATCATCTTTGGGAAGTATCTTTATCTTCACACGAAGATTTAGGCGTGCAAGAAATAGATGCAGTAAGAAGAAGCTCAGGCGATAAAAAATATGCATCGTGTTTGGAACATAAGACGCAAAAAACAAAAACATTAAAACTAAATGCTAACCCAATTAAAGTTGGAGTTTCTGATAGCAAGAAAGTACTTCAAGCCGTATGGAAAATTCTTCTATTTCTTGAGAGTAAAGACAGAAATCAATGCTATGTCTCACATTTGCATGTCATGCATAAGAAAAAAATGGTTAGATTTGGTGAAGTAATTGGCATGCCTGAAACTTGCACATAACAATCCGCTTCAGAGGGACAAAATTATATCGTCATGCCTTTTGCTGCCGCAAAAGCCACGCCCATATAATTTTTCCCCTGAGCAGGAGCGTTAGAGTTGTTTTGATCAACGTTAGCACTACCGACTTGGAGGTAAAGGCACACATTGAAATTCACGTTGCAATCTCGTTTGGGTTGGAAATCTTCGCTTCTGTTCTTTGTGCAACATCTATCGCAATGGAGGAAATTATGGAAAATTCAATCGCTATGTGCAGTGCAGTAGTGGCATGTGTTTGGTGCGGAATTGCGTTCCTGCGGAGCTCTGGTGAGAAAAAAATTCCAACCCAAACGAGAGATGAGCGTGTTTGTAGATGTGTTGTCTTCCAAGAGTGAGCGCAGGTGGTTCGATTCCACCTCTCCGTACCATTATTGTTTGCGGTGCAGCGTTAAAAACGCTAACCCGTCAGTCGAGAGAAACTGCGCAAAAGCGCGCAGCCCCTCACTTTTACGTTGAGGCTGTAGAAAAACCACTTTATGAAAAATTGGAATAGTGATGCGCAAAATTCGACCTTTCAAAATGCGCTGTAATCGACGATCGTCTAGTCTGGAAGGGTTTGAAGACTATCAAACAATGATACGCTCGACCTCTCAAGTAGTTTTTCTACAGCGTAGTTAGAAACGTAAGGCTACGCCATGTCAATGTTTGATGCAGACCCAACAAAAACTTCGCAGCAAATCCTTAACGATGTCCGAGAGGCTACGCATCAATCGCATATGCCTGGGTTGCCCCTTCTTCCTTTTGCAACGCTGCTTGTTCGCTTGAGCCACGAAGCCAGCGCAACCGCAGATAAAAACCTGCTCATACAAAAACGCATGATCGTTATCACGCTCATCGTGTTAGCCATTTCCGTTGCACAGCTTGCTCTTGCGTTCCTTCAATTCCAAACGAGCGCCCCTAATAATTCTCAGAGCATCGTACTCACACCAAAGCCCGTACAAGCCGATGCAAATCAAAAAGACGTAATAACAAACAAAAAACCAATAGAGCCAGACCATGTGCCCGCCGCTAAATAATAGTGTTTCTAACATGGCGCTCAACCTCGCTCCCTTCGGTCGCTGGACTCGGGCAAACTGCGCTTGCCCGAGTCGGTTAGCTTTACGTTGAAGGCCTGCTTTCCGGAATGTCAGTTGTCCGCTGTGTGTCGAGAGCACGCAGTCGCGTTTCAAGAAAGCAGCCGTTCTGAATGATTGCAGTGCCTATGACAGCTGATGGCTGCTTACCGGTCGTAGTTTCATCTGGACGCCACCGGCAGCAATGGCCGAAAAACTGACAAACGATAAACATGATTATCGAAAGCAAGTGTAGCCTAGCTAACGTTGATACCGTCTTTACTTTCTTCCGAACCGAAATCAGGTATCGCTTGTTCGGTGTTTAATGTGGATAACTGATCGCCATCCGAATTTGGGATCTGGACAGCGACAACCAAAGGTAATGCACTTGCATTGACATGATAATGCAATCTCCTTACCATGAAAGACACCCACATTTTTGATAGGAGAGCCCCATGCCTGCCACCCTCGAAGTCGAATCTACGCTTACCGACCGCTATCAGACTACGGTACCAGAGACTGTGCGTCGCGCCCTCCAGCTGGGCAAGCGCGACAAGATTCACTACACGATCCGGTCCAGCGGCGAAGTCGTGCTGACACGCGCCGAAGTTTCCGAAGGAAATGACCCGGTGCTTGGCCAGTTTTTGAGCTTTTTAGCCCGCGATATCGCCAGCCATCCGGAAGGCCTGCAGGTCGTCGATGCTAGCTTTGTGCAGCATATCCAGTCGCTGGTCGATCGTATCGAGGTTGATCTTGATGCTCCACTTTCGGCAAACGATGAATGAATGCAAGCAAACCCGCGCCCTTGATCATCAACGGCTGGACGGTTTTCGCGCACCCCCTATTCTTGGCACAGCTTGGAGTATTGGCCCGGCAGGTCGAGGTGTCCAAGCAAAAAGACCCTGTGATGTACGTGAAGAAGAACGTCAGCAAGCGACTGGCGGCGATCACCAAGTTGGCGTTCGAGGTTATCCCACAGGATCCGACGCGGCCGGAATACCGACAAGGCAACAATCTCGGCGACGAGCACAAGCACTGGTTCCGGGCCAAATTTCTGCAGCAGTACCGGCTGTTTTTCCGTTTCCACGCGCCGAGCAAGATAATCCTGTTCGTCTGGATCAACGACGAGGATACCAAGCGCGCCTACGAGAGTAGCGACGACGCCTACCGGGTTTTCCGCAAGATGCTGGAAAGCGGCCATCCCCCTGACGACTGGAACCAATTGGTAGCCGAGGCGCATGCTGAGGGTCAACGCCTGCAGCAGTTTGCAGCAGGCGCAGCAACGTAAAGCTTGGTTTTTAGCGAAGAAATAACAACGTTGTTAAGGCCGCAAGATTGCAGGAATGCTTTTTCCACCCAGCATATTCAATCACGGCAGCATCAATAGCGCCCAACATCGAAAGCAGGCTTCATACCTGGTCTTTCGTACTCAGCCATTTATAGACTCGGCACGAATTATCCGTGATTTTTTTGAGCAAGACATGTATCATTGCGTATGGAAAAAGACGACGCAAGAAAACAAACAAGGGAGGTGCTCCACGAGAGGCGCAAGCAAGTTATTCGCATGCACCGCAAGGGAATGCCAGTCATGCAAATAGTTGAACACTGTGGTCTCAGTTGGTATGCCGTAAACGCAGCGATCAAGCGCTATGCAG
>QFXJ01000003.1 GCA_003402375.1 Candidatus Nitrotoga sp. CP45 | reverse complement strand
CTGCATAGCGCTTGATCGCTGCGTTTACGGCATACCAACTGAGACCACAGTGTTCAACTATTTGCATGACTGGCATTCCCTTGCGGTGCATGCGAATAACTTGCTTGCGCCTCTCGTGGAGCACCTCCCTTGTTTGTTTTCTTGCGTCGTCTTTTTCCATACGCAATGATACATGTCTTGCTCAAAAAAATCACGGATAATTCGTGCCGAGTCTATAGTATGCATGGTGGCCAACATAATACACGAGGAGAGGTACACCGTCCGGTGCTCTGGAGGTGGTCAGGGACGATTTCAGCAAATGGCACCATCAAATAAAATGCCACCACAAGGGTGACATTATTTTTGATGGTGGCGGCGATGGGAATTAAAGTTACGTCCGCAAGCACTCTATAGGGCGCCTCTAAAAATTTAAGTTTCTAAGCAAGACATGGCACGAGTAAAAAATTTGAGCGCGGCATATAGTTGATATGTAAGCGATAATTTTTTTCGAATAACGCCGTATTGTGATGAAAATTGGATTTTTAGAGGTGCCCTATAGGCAGTTCTATATATTTAGCCAGATTTTGTCATGAGTGCCCGGTTAAATTTACAATTCCGCGCAGATCAATGACATATTGCTGCCATTGACGGATACCCGCAATCGGACAAGCTAATCCAGCTTTCGCTCTGATATTTAAGGTGTGGTACGTCTGTTATCATTACACCATGCTAAACATTCAAAATCTGACGTACCTGCAAGGCGGCACGACGCTATTGCAACAAGTAAATTTTCAGGCTTACGCCAGCCAACGTATAGGGTTGGTAGGCAAAAATGGCTGCGGAAAATCCACGCTATTTCGACTGATTCGCGGCGAAATTTTGCCGGACAGCGGCGAAATCTCGCTGCAATCTGGCAAAACAATCGCTTTTGTCGAGCAGGAAATAGCTAACTCGGATCAACCCGCTTTGGAATTCGTGCTCGACGGCGACGTGGAGTTGCGTGAGCTGGAAAAAAATCTGGCGCGAGAGCAGCATGATCCAGCGTGGTTCGAGGCTCAGCACCGCTATGAAGCAATTAATGGCTACGTGGCCAAAGCCCGTGCCGCTCAATTGCTGAATGGATTAGGTTTTGCCAACGACACGTTGGAGCGGCCGGTAAGCAGTTTTTCCGGAGGTTGGCGCATGCGTTTGAATTTAGCCCGCGCGTTAATGCATAGAGCCGATTTGTTATTGCTGGACGAACCCACCAATCACCTCGACTTGGAGGCGATTCTCTGGCTTGAACAATACCTTGCTCGCTACCCCGGCAGCCTTATTCTGGTTTCGCATGATCGAGAATTTCTTAATGCCTGCGTCAACCGCATCGCCCATGTTCACAACCAGGTGATTGATAGCTACACCGGAAACTACGACGACTTTGAACGCGCCCGCGCCGAGCGCATAGCACAGCAAAATCAAGCTTTTCACCAGCAGCAGGAAAAAATTGCGCACTTGGAAGATTTCGTCCGCCGCTTCAGTGCCAAGGCAACCAAAGCCAAGCAGGCACAGAGCCGCGTTAAAGCGCTGGAGCGACTCACGCGCATCGCCCCAGCCCATATTACAGATGGCCATTTCGAGCTGGAAATCGAGGCACCGGAGCGTAGCCCCGACTTATTACTGCGTGCCGATAAAATGGGCTTTAGCTATGGTGACAAAGCCCTATTTCATAACGTCGACTTGGTGTTGCGGGCGGGCGCGCGCATCGCCCTGCTCGGGCCGAACGGCGCCGGGAAATCCACCCTGATCAAGCTGTTGGTAGGCGAGCTCAAGCCGACCGCAGGCAAACTGGAAATCACGCCGGACATCCGCATCGGTTACTTCGCCCAACATCAGCTGGAAAACCTGGACAGCGCGGCTACGCCTTTGCAACACATGGAAAAGCTGGCACCCAAAACAACAACACTGGCACTGCGCACTTTTCTCGGCCGCTTTGGTCTGGCTGGAGACAGCGAAGATCGACCGGTGGCAAGCTTTTCCGGTGGCGAAAAAAGCCGTTTGGCGCTGGCCCTGCTAGCCTGGCAAAAGCCGCATTTATTGTTGCTCGACGAACCCACCAACCACCTTGATCTGGACATGCGCGACGCCCTCACGCTGGCGCTCGAGGAATACACCGGCGCAGTGGTATTGGTGTCCCATGATCGCAGCCTGATCCGCGCCGTGGCCGATGAGTTATGGCTGGTTGCGGATGGCAATGCCAAACTGTTCGATGGCGATTTGGAAGACTATAAAAATTGGATTGAAACACGCCGCCCGCGCGAAACGACTCAAGCTCAACCAGAAAAATCGCGCCAGACAACCGTATCCAAGCCAAATAAGAAAGTACTTCTATCGAAACAATCCAAACTCGAAGCCGCGCTGTCAAAAGCTCAGGCAGAACTGGCCGAAGTCAACCGCCAGTTGGCCGATCCAGCTACCTATGCCAATCCTGACCGTGATGAAATCATCAAGCTGAACGCCCTGCATGCAACCTTTGAAAAAAAAGTGGCCGAATTGGAGGAAAGCTGGCTGGAACTTGAAATGGCTATGGAAGAAGGAATCTAGCTCCGACGACCCAAGATCCTTAGGGCCACGCTGAACAAGTCCGTTCGCGTTGAGCTTGTCGAAACTAGCTTGTAGAAACGTACTCTTTGCAAATCAATAAATTGCCAATGGCTTCGACAGGCTCAGCCCGAACGGAGGGACTTGTTCAGCATTCCCTTAATTTCAAAAGCAAGCACATCACCCCGGAAACACACCTGTACTCAAATAGCGATCTCCACGATCACACACAATGAACACGATGGTTGCATTCTGCACCGTCTGCGCGACGCGTAGCGCCACTGCCAGCGCGCCGCCGGATGAGATGCCGCAGAAGATGCCCTCCTCGCTCGCCAGGCGACGAGTCATTTCCTCCGCTTCTTGCTGACCAACGTTCATCAGCTTATCTACACGATTGGTATCATAAATTTTTGGAAGGTATGCTTCAGGCCATTTGCGAATGCCGGGGATTTGCGCGCCCTCCTCCGGTTGTGCGCCGATGATTTGAATGTGGGGATTTATTTCCTTGAAATAGCGCGAACACCCCATGATTGTGCCGGTGGTGCCCATACTACTAATGAAATGAGTGATGCTGCCCTGCGTATCTCGCCAAATTTCCGGTGCGGTGCCCTGATAATGCGCCAGAGGATTGTCCGCGTTAGCGAATTGGTCGAGGATAACCCCGCGCCCTTCGTCGCGCAGTTTCTCCGCCATATCGCGCGCCAATTCCATACTGCCCTCCTTGGATGTCAGCACCAATTCCGCGCCATATGCGCGCATGCTCTGGCGACGCTCGATGCTCTGGTTTTCAGGCATCACCAGTATCATCTTGTAGCCTCGCATAGCCGCTACCATCGCAAGCGCAATGCCAGTATTGCCACTGGTAGCTTCTATTAACGTATCACCCGGTTTAATGTCACCGCGTTTTTCGGCCTGCATGATCATTGACAGCGCCGGACGATCTTTTACCGAGCCGGCAGGATTGTTGCCTTCCAGCTTGGCCAACAGCACATTACTCGTTACGCCGGGAATACGTTTTAGCCGAACTAGCGGCGTGTTGCCAACAAAATGTTCAATAGTGTGGTACATCTATGTAGTCCGGAAACAAAGGGTTTTATTTTACCGTTACGTACGGGCATAAATAATAACCCCGTCAAAACTTACGCTAGACGGGGTTATTATTTATACCACATCAAAAACAGAGATAAAACTTTAAATGGTCTAAGGTAACCGAAATCAGTGTATCTAATCAGATATAAAAAACAGTACACAGGTTGATGCCAGCTTTATAGGCGTAAAGATAACACCTCAGTTAAAAACTGTTTCTTAATTTTATTTTTTTTCGCCTGCTTTAACTGGCTTTGCAGTAGAAGCACCGGTTACAGTTAATTCAGAACGTAGCTTTTTTACCGACTTGCTACCAAAGCCTTTAACATTTTCTAATTCATCCACACTCTTGAATGAACCATTCTTTTTACGGTAATCGATGATCGACTGTGCCTTCGCCGGGCCGACACCCTTCACTGCGTCTAATTCTTCCTTTGTGGCCGTATTTAGGTTTACAGTAGCCATCGCAATGCCGGTAGAAATAACAAATGTAATAAAAGCCAGTAGCAATTTTTTCATTATAGTCCTCTTACAAAAATGAACGACGGAGCCGTCCTTCAATCAAAAACGCATAGCACCATAACAACGTTGACTGATTTAATAAAAGCCAGTCTTCACCCCAAAGGGAGGTGAATTAAACCCGCAAAATATAAATAGTTTCCATTTTAAAGATAGTTATATTCAGCTTCAGGTTCAATTCCAAGAAAATTTGGCATGCGCAAGTATTAAAACGAGTAATCTAAAGATGTGTAACAATTATTATTAGTTTTGCAGAATAATCCCATGAATATCAAACCAATCTTAAATCTTGTCAAAGCCACTTTTTCAGCGTGGATTGACGACAATGCCCCAAGCATGGGGGCAGCACTTGCCTATTACGCGGTATTTTCGATGGCGCCACTTCTGCTAATTGTTATATCGATAGCTGGGCTTATTTTTGGCACTGACGTGGCAAGGGGAGAAATTATTGTTCAGTTACAAAATTTCATGGGAAAAACCGAAGCGTTGGTTGTGCAAGGTTTGCTCGAAAGCGTTAGCAAACCTACAGAGAGTGTAACTGCCACTATTATCGGCGTGGCTTTACTCCTGATTGGTGCGACTACAGTATTTGCTGAACTACAGGATGACCTGGATAGAATATGGCGCGCACCAAAAAGAACCGAGGATGCGGGTATATTTGGATTAATTCGTACGCGGCTGCTTTCTTTTGGAATGATCTTGGGAATAGGTTTTTTATTGATTGTTTCGCTCATATTTAGCGCCGCGTTGGCAGTATTAGGGAAATGGTGGGAACCTTTATTTGGCGGATTTGGGCTTCTAGCAAATTTAGTCGATGTCACACTGAGTTTTGTGTTCATTACGATTGCATTTGCAATGATCTACAAATTAATGCCACGAATGAAGATAGATTGGCGCGATGTATGGATTGGTGCAGTGGTTACCGCGTTTCTGTTTACGATCGGAAAATTTCTGATTGGCTTTTACATTGGCAGAAGCGGCGTTGCTTCAGGATTTGGAGCTGCAGGTTCGCTCGTAGTTGTGTTGGTGTGGATATATTACTCTGCCCAGATTTTTTTGATGGGCGCTGAATTTACGCGGATTTACTCTTATGCCTTGGGATCACGCAAAGGTCAGCCTATACAAGCCGTAACCATTCCAGCTGAAAAAATAGAAACTCGTATTTCTTGAATATTGGATTAAGTCTGTTAGGTATGCGTCCCCTGAGAACGAAGAACTCTTCCGTCAAATTTTTCCATCGGGTTTGAAATGTACCGGGAGTACCGCTTTTATCGCTGCATAATCATAAGGTAGCGGCTTAACCACGACAGCTGTCGGCAATAGCGCTTTAATGGCTGCATCAAGTGACGTGAAACGGTCGTTGCTTGCAGGATGAGACGAAAACCATCCCAGATCGAGGGTCTCTTTCTCACTCATTTTCTGAAAGAAATCACGCATTCCTGTGGGTGAAATACCTGAAACAACCAAAGCTTTCAAACCATCGGCATCGGCGTCGGCTTCATGCTGGCGTGAAAATTTAAGCCTGATCAGATCAGAGCCAAGTGCAGCCGCACCGTTTAAATCTCCAAACACCAAGCTGATCGTTGCCATCAGACCAGCTGATTTCACCATACCATTCAAAGTGTGGCGTTTTTCCACGTGCTGAATTTCATGCGCAAGTACGCCCGCCACCTGTTCAGCATTATCGGCTAGTGCCAGTAATCCAGTGTTCATTACGATGAAACCGCCGGGCATCGCAAAAGCGTTAACTGACGCATCGTTCGCCACATAGAACTCATAGTGATATGCAGAACCTTGCGTGAGCCGTGCGCCTATCTCCCGCACCATGTTGGCGCCCGGGCCTTCAATCAGTGTCAGTTGCCGCTTGGTGAGCGCGAATATTTGCTCGCCCAGTTTGCGTTCCTGTTTCACGGTCACATGCGAGATGGCCCATGCGGTAAGTCTCTCGTGCTCCCATAGAATCGTGGCGAGCACCAGTATCGGCAATACGAATATGCCCCAGATAAATGCATGTGACCAAATGAAAGTCGCCCTATCCCCTCTTCTGGCTCCAGCAGATTTAAGATTTTCGTTATTTTGAGTGGCAGTTTTAAGGTGTACTTTAAGCGCGGCTATCGATGGTATGTCCGATACTGTCAGCGTGTAATTCCCAGCACGGCCATGCCACTCGACCATCATTTGACTGTCATTAAACCCACCCTGACGCACAGAGATTTTGCTCCAAGCAGGCATACCGTCGTGCTCATCCTGCGTAGCCAGCCGCAGTCCGTGGCCCGATATCGAGACTTCAATCGGGCTGCCAGTACTCTGGAATCCTGGCCCCCAAGCAAGCCCTATGATTTTATTGGGTTCAACCATGTCGAGTTGGGATAGTTGAACTTATCTTTTAGTCATCGCCATTAAATATTCCTCCCAAGATGCCGCCTTCTTCGCGTCCACCGCCGCTACCCAAGCCAAATGCGCTCGCTACACCACTACTTTTTGGCGCTGCGGCAAAAATACGTGAGGCCAGCCGATTGAACGGTAAGGATTGGATGATAACCATACCTGGCCCACGTAAAACGGCGAAAAATAGGCCTTCTCCGCCAAATAAGGCAGTTTTGATCTTGCCCACATATTGAATATCGTAGTCTACGGTAGGCTGCATTGCCACCAGGCAGCCCGTGTCAACGCGCAGCGTTTCACCCGGTGCCAAAACGCGTTTCATCATGGTGCCACCGGCGTGAATAAATGCCAAACCATCACCTTCCAGCTTTTGCATAATGAAGCCTTCGCCACCAAAAAATCCGGTACCAATTTTTTTCTGGAATGCGATCGACAGCGAAACCCCTTTGGCGGCACATAGAAAAGCGTCTTTCTGACAAATAAGGGAGCCACCGAGTTCAGACAGGTTCATGGGTAACAATTTCCCTGGATGAGGGGCACCGAACGCAACTTTCTTTTTTCCGGAACCTTTGTTTGTATAGACGGTGGTGAACAGAGATTCACCTGTAAGCACGCGCTTACCAGCCCCCAGCAGCTTGCCAAAAATACCAGATTGTTGTGCCGAGCCATCACCAAATATTGTGTCCATATCAATGCCATCTTCCATGTACATCATGGAACTGGCTTCACCCACAGCAGATTCCTCAGGATCAAGTTCGATCTCGACGAATTGCATTTCTGATCCGTAAATTTTGTAGTCGATAACATCCATTGCCATGTGATACTCCTTAAATTTGTTGATTTATAAGCCGTGCTGCTTCCCACAACAACAGCTCATTCTATGTTTACATAGAAAATTTATTTATATTATATTTACAATATTGAAACCAGAAAACGTTAGGGCTATCTTTAAAAAGATATAAGAAATCCTTTTATTTTCCTCGAATTAAATTAACACCATAGCACTTATTTATGCATCACAAGATTGGCTAAATTAACTTGAAAATTGATGGCCTCTAATTAGCATAATCCCTCCTTGTAAATATACAACTCCATGTTATTTTTTATGAAAATAAAAAAATTCAAGCGACCCAATGATTATTGAAGATCCTCCATTAGTTCATATTCATAGCTTCCCGCCAATCGAAAGACATAATTCAAACGTCCTTATCCTTGGCACGATGCCAGGCAAGGTCTCCTTGCAAGCACAGCAGTATTACGCACATCCACGAAACGTATTTTGGAAGATTATTAGCGAAATTCTTGGCGTCAAAACCGTAGATTCTTATGAAGCCAGAACATCATCAATTGTTGCAGCAAGAATTGCACTCTGGGACGTTTTGAAGTCATGCAGGCGGGAGAGTAGTCTCGATTCTGATATAGACCATGACACGATCATGCTAAACGATTTTGCCAGCTTTTTTAAAAATCACCCGTACATTCATAGGGTGTGTTTTAACGGAGCCAAAGCGGAAAGTCTGTATATGAGACTTGTGCAACCATTTCTTCAAAACACCTCAGATATCGAATATGTTCGCTTGCCTTCAACAAGTCCAGCGAATGCTGCAACTTCCTTTGATGAGAAATTGAGGGCATGGAAGGCAATAACATATTGATGCTTAATCTGCTTCATAAGTTAAGTACCGCACAGACGCTGCTCTATAATATGAAAGATAATATATGGGTGATTCAGTCCCCTGTATCTCAAGAACTCCTTCCAAACCTTAACTTATTAATTCACCGATTTAAACACAATATTTTTCTCAAGCTAGACGATAGCCTCTGGTCAACAATACAATAAAGGAATACCCATGACTACCCATAATTTTATTAAGCTGCAAGTATTTGCATTACTATTTTCTGCAATTATTTCTCCTCTTAGTGCACTCGCTGGCCCGTCAAGAAAACCCATCGTAATAAACATTTCAGGGCCAACGAATATACCTTCGCAACCGGTTGTTACTCCCATACAAGAGAACCTTAAGACAAAAGAGATAAAATTCAGCTTGGGTACCCAAGAACAAGTAGGTTATACACCAAGTTGTCCTTCTCAATTTGGGGGCATAACCAGTGGGTCAGGAAAGGGAACTCATTTAGGTGTTATTTCTCTTGCAGCCAAGGATTGTATTATTCCGATGCAGAATTATTTTATATCCAATAATGGAAATTTGACGATTACTGCTGCTAATGGCGACAATATTACCGGTACTTATTCTGGATCTTTTATTCCGACCGATAATCCATCCATCTATATGTATGACGATTTTACTATCCAAATTACTGGAGGAACAGGTCGCTTCAAAGGCGCGACCGGATCTGGAGCATTAGAAGGGACGTCTAATACCATAACCGGACAAGGCGTAATCGAAGGTACTATATCTATTACTTATTGAATGCTGCATAAGCCGATGATCATATCTGCCCGTGACTGTCCATCTTGTTGAATACACAATTTAAATTGTGCGGCCATTAACTTGATGCGACTGTCATTGCAAAAAAAAAACGACACTCATCAGCGAATGGAAACCTGCGTTTGATCGCTTAGCTATTACGATTTTGGAAACAAATGCCGCATCCTTAACAAATTCGGTTCACACAAAATACAGGTATCTTCTCCTCTATTGTTATCTATTTATCATTTACCTATCAATGGGATAAAAATCATATTGCCGTCACGCTGCACGAGCAAAGCGGCACGCATGCCCACTTCCGCCATCACAGTACGGAATTGCTTAATGCTGGAGATGGGCTGGCTATTAATGGCGATAATAATGTCCCTTGGCTGAATGCCTGACTCTGCCGCAATACCGTCAACTGCATCAACTACTATATAGCCGTCTGTGCGCAGCATTTGCCGCTCACCGGAATTCAACTCATGCATAGTCAAGCCAATTTTGTCCGGTGCCGTTTCTTTGTCCATCGGCCTTGGTTTGTTGAGTGTCTTGAGGTCAGTTTCCATGTCTCCAAGGGTGATTACGACTTCCTTTGCTGCCCCTCGACGCCATACGCTGAATCGTGCAATTGATCCAGGCGCAGCATCGGCAACTGTACGTGCCAAATCATCTGCATCCGTCAGTTCTTTACCATTAAACTTTAAGATAATATCCCCGATCTCAAGGCTGGCCCGTGCTGCCGGTGTATCCTTCCCTACCGTAGTAATCAGCGCACCACTT
This sequence comes from Candidatus Nitrotoga sp. CP45, assembly GCA_003402375.1. Classification (GTDB taxonomy): domain Bacteria; phylum Pseudomonadota; class Gammaproteobacteria; order Burkholderiales; family Gallionellaceae; genus Nitrotoga. The sequence continues at coordinate 9,644 of QFXJ01000003.1, read as the reverse complement.
GCCTTTGTCAGCCCAAATGATCTGGCATGTTCAGGGCTTACGTCTTGAATTGTCACACCAAGCCAGCCACGTTTGACAGTGCCATGCTTCAATAGCTCGTTCTTTACCTTTATTGCGAGGTCGATCGGGATCGCAAAAGACAAACCCATATAGCCTCCGCTACGGCTATAAATCTGTGAATTGATACCGATGACCTCACCCCTTAAATTGAACAGCGGCCCTCCAGAATTCCCCGGGTTGATTGGAACATCAGTTTGAATAAATGGAGTGGTATTTTCGCCGGGCAAGCTACGTCCCATGGCGCTTACAATACCCTGAGAGACCGAGTTGGTGAAGCCGAATGGCGATCCAATTGCAACGACCCATTCGCCAACCTCAAGCTTTGAGGTGTCACCAATACTCGCAACAGGAAGATCCTTAGCTGAAATTTTCAATAGTGCAATATCGCTGCGCTTGTCGGCACCGATTACCTTTGCTTTGAACTCTCGTTTATCAGTCAGTCGCACCGTCACCTCGTCCGCATTATCGATGACATGAGCGTTGGTAAGAATATAGCCGTCCTGGCTAATAATGAAACCCGAACCGAGTGACTGACTGCGAAATTCATGCGGGAGCGTCTCGCCAGGCGCAAACCGACGAAAAAACTCATAGAATGGGTCATCTTGTTTGGTACCAGGAAAAGCCGGGAATGGTATATGCTCCCTGCGAATTTTCTGTGTAGTGCTAATGTTGACAACAGCAGGTCCTTCTTTCTTGACCAAAACTGTAAAATTTGGGAGCGCAACAACCGCCGATGCAGCGCTTACAGCGCCATTGGTTGTCACTGGAGAGGGGGATTGTTGTTTCTTTCCGCAGCTACCTAATACAAACAAGGTAATCAATATAACGACTGTGAGTACAGGTTTTCTCATAGTGCGCATCATAAATTTTCCGTTAGTGCGTCCAACTCACGCGTAATAGATTTTCCTCTTTATTATAGTGAAATTTCAGTTCCCCCTGATAGGCATGATGCAAAGCTTCGCCTATACCACGAGCAAGATGTAGATCAGTTGTGGTTATCAGGATACCACCATCTTTTTTATCTTCCACTGCCATAATGCGCTTGAGCGGGTGTTCTTTCCTTTCATGTTTTTCCACGTTATGCACGAGATTCATAATTTCTTTGCTATGCGTGGCAAAAAATTTACCCTGCAAAGCAAGGAAGCCGGCAGGATAGTGGTCGTGTATACGATGGCAGGCAGGACAAATTTCCCGGTGCGCCTCTGCCGGAACTTGGCGCCACTGCCAACGTCCTTCATGAAATACTGCGTTACATTGTGGGCAAACGGTTGGATCTTGCAATTTGCCCTTTAATTTGTAGGCATCGTGCTCATGTTCTTGCAACATATGTTCGCTTCGTTCGTTATTAAAACCGGTAGGAATGGTTGCATTGCTCATAATAATCTCCTGTGGTTCATTACCCACTTCCACTTCATATCTACCAAACCATAAAAATAGCTGGCAATAACTTCCAGAAAAACTTAAATCCCGTTGCACTAACATAGTCATGTAAAGATGACTTAACTCACAGGCAATCGCAATTATTTTGGATACCTTTTAACGAATTGAAATGAGCGATTTTAAAAACATATTTATTTATTAAAATCAATAAATTAAAATCTATTGTTAAATAATAGGATAATGTGGGGTTTGAATTTGACAATGCGGGGGTATGTTAGTGTGCCATCTAACATAAATGAATAAGCAAATTGCTTATTTATACCTAAGGAAGCGCTGAATTATTCAGCGCTTCCTTAGGTAATAGTTTAAACACGATATTCCGCCGAACATTAATACTTAATTATTGATAACCATATCAACACGATAACTGCTGGTCGAATAGCAATCGTTACAATTGAATAATGTCACAAAGAATGGCCAAGCGAACAAGCTGGGCGGTATTCTGCAATTTAAGTTTTCTCATTATGCTGGTGTGGTGAACACCAACAGTTTTAGGACTAATGCAAAGATTTTCAGCAATTTCAAGTATTGAATTGCCTTCTGCCATCAATTTAAATAACTGGAATTCACGTTTGGAAAGCGCGTTTATTGGATCTAGGGCCGCGTGAAACAACTGTCTATCAATAACCATGTCCGAAATATGTTCTGGATCGATATATGTTTTTCCTAGTTTGACTTGGCGTACAGCATGCGCCATTTGTTTGAGACCGCTTTGTTTGGTTAGATAACCCGTTGCGCCCATCTCCAAGACACGCTGCACCATAGTTTCGTTACAGTGCATACTGAATACCAGAATGTGCGCAACCGGATCATACGCCCTGATGCGACGAACTGTTTCCAGGCCACCGCTACCCGGCATATTAAGATCAAGTACCACTACATCAGGTTTTACCTCCCGGTAAAGAATATAGCCCGCTTCACCATCGTCGGCTTCAGCCACTACCCGAATGTCATCTGCACTTTCCAGCAAACGGCGAAAACCGTCGCGAACCACGGGGTGATCGTCTATTAACAATACTGTAATTGGCTGAACGGTAGTACCCAGGTTCATCGCTTTCTTCTTTCTAACTGATATTTAAGCGGCAATCGAACATCAATTCTTACACCACGACCCGGAGCGCTAAATGAGGAAAACACTCCTCCCGCTGCAATTGCCCGCTCACGAATACCTACTAGGCCGAACCCCTTGAATGCCTGGTTTGGGTCAAAGCCTTTGCCGTCATCCGTTATCCTCAGGAACACTGCCGCAGCATCCGGCGTTTCACCCGGTTCAAGGCTCAAGCACACTGATACATGCTTGGCCAGGGCGTGGTTACAAATATTGGTGAGTGCCTCTTGAATAATGCGGTATACGGTAACATTAATGTTCTCGCTCAAACCATTCAAATTACCTTCAAGTGCAAATTCAAAAATTATGTTTGGATTATGTAAACACCATTTATTTGTTAGCTCACGCAGACTATCCGCCAGTCCAAGTTCATCCAATAGCGCCGGGCGCAAGTGACGCAACATGCCACGGATTACTTCATGCATTTCCGTGGCGCTTTCGCTGATGGCTTGTACGCTTGCTCGAATGGTAGGCTCTCCGACAGACATACATAAAACCGCTTGGGCTTCCGCATGAATGGCAGTAAGCCATTGGCCTAATTCATCATGCAATTCACGAGCCAGATGGCAACGTTCAGTTTCCTGAATGCTGTACAGGTTTTGCGTAAGGGCACGATTTTGCAGCAACAATTCCAAATTGACATCTGCTGCCTTTTTAAGTGGACTAATGTCGATGCCGACTCCTAATAGCCCGGCGATATTACCTTCCGTATTATTAAAAGGGGCGAGCACAGTAGACAAATAAACGATATTGCCGTTTGCATCGGTAAGCCTGCTTTCTATACCCGCTTTCGTTTTGCCTAATTCCAGCACTTCACGGTTTATACGCTGAAAATCCTCAGCTAGCTCGCGTGGCAGAAGCTCAAAATCGGTTTTACCGAGCACATTTCCTAACGACCGACCGAGAAGAGCAGCAAACATCTGACTAACCGCCACATAACGCAAATTCAGATCTTTGTAGAACACGATGGCCGGTATCGCATTCAGCAAGGCATCCTGCTCAGTTCGTTTTTGTTGTAGTGCCAATGTAATACGTTTTTGTTCGGTAATATTGACCATCACCGTACGGCATGCACGTATCCCACTTTCTATCGCTGCACTTTCTAGGCGGACACAATTTGGTTCATCCGTCCGAGTCATCATTCTCAATTCGGTAACAACATTGCCGGAAGAGTTGAAAGTTTGCTGCAGGTGGTGCGAAAATGCGTGAATATCATCTTTGATAACATGGGTTACCAAAGGTGTACCCACGATATTTTCACGTGTCCCACACAGCATGGTGGCTCCAGTTAGATTGATTTCTTGAATGCATCCGGTCTCATCCAAAGTTAGATAACCTACGGGAGCGCCGTCATAAAGATTAGCATACCGATCGCGAGCTTCTTCCAACATCCGTTGTACTTCCCTTAGTTCGCGATTTTGTGCCTCTAACTCAAGTTGGCGCACCTGCAACTCGCGCAACAATTTCATCTTGTCATCTTCCAATCCTTTATCTGAAGCTCTATTAATGCCAGAGCCAAAATCAGTACGATTAACAGATATATTTTATGTGTTATCGATTCGTTTGATTGTACCGAATTTGGATAATGTGAATCGACCACTTTCTTGCCACTGATAGCCTGCTCTATGTTACGCTGTTGGCACAGAGTCGGGCGGTAGCTGTGCGTGTTTCTCCCATCATAGAGTGGCGACGTCTGCGCCAGAAATGGCGTACTTGTAGTGTTTAATTCCCGATTTTTATTGCAACTTTGCATTGGCTGTGTTTCCCGGAGGTGTTCTGTCAATCCTTGGGATTTTGTGTCAAAAAGCACACCTTAAGGGCTGAATTTAGGTCATAAATGGACTAATCAATAAAATTGATTTCCAAGCATCGAATTGATATCAATATTAACTTACTCAAAAGGAGAATCGGTTATGAAGCATCTGATGGTTACAAGCATCATTTTACTCGCAGGGATTTCTGGAGAGGCGATAGCAATAGACTGTAGGGGCGGCACCCAATTAAAAAATACTGGAGGAGATCCTAATGTTGTTGCCAACGCAATTTCTGGTAAAACAGTGTGCGCCATATCAGGAAGTCAGAAGTGGCAGGAATACCATCAAACCGGGGGTAATCTTATCGACTACAAGAAGGGATCCAAAGATCCTATCTATAAGACTGCAAAAGTAGGCACGTGGAGCACCTCTGGAAATGGCAGCAATAGCGTGGTCACATATAACTACGGTTCCGGGGGGGCGTACTCCTATAAAATTCATTTAAGTGGGGCCCAATACACCTTTTGTGGTACAAGCCCCGCGCCCACAGTGGATGTGACCTTGCGTGCTGGCCAAGTTTCATGCGGATTCTAATAAGGACGCAATGCTGCATTTTCGGTAGGCCAAGTTTTACCATGGTCCAAATCGACCCTAAGCTACTATGAGAAGTGCGAGGGAAGCATGCCTTCTCAGAGGGTCGGGGATTTCATCCCGGTCCGTCCGCAGAACCAAATAAGCAACAAAAACAGCATGAGGAGGCGCGGACTATCCACCAAACTATCAAAAATTCCAATCACAAGGAACCCGATGCTGGACGCCAGTATCGCACCAGCCATCGCGTCGCTGCGCCAGGCATCGCGACCGGCGCGCCACAAGCCGAGCGCGACGAAAAGACTCAGGGCGACCAAACCCAACCAACCTTGGTCAAATTGGACTTGAATTGGTAGACTCCAGATATGCCATGGCCTGTCGTTGTCAACAGTAAAGAACCACCTATCCAACCCTAGCGAAAATGCCCCGTTAGTCAACAGGTCGTCCCCGTTCGCCGCTTGCAAGCGCACGTTGTCCACGTCTATCACAGCATTGGTCTGAGTATTGGAATTGTAGATCGATAGTTTGACGGGGCGGGCTGCATACCAGGGACCGCTTCCCACTTCATCTGATTGCAGATTAGCCTGAAGTGATTGCCACTGACCATTTCCTGTAACATCAATTAACTTAGAGGCGCAGCGCGCTGAGGTGAGCAGCCATTTTTCGCAAATCGATACGGTGATTTGGGTGTTAGGCTGATCGCTTCGGGCATTCAGGTTAAGCAAATAGTTACTGTGTGGCTCAATCGTAACGAACTGCTCTATATAAAGCGGACTACCCATTCCTAGCCGTAAGAAAATATGGCCAGTTTCAGAGCCTAGCCGGTAAGTGGCGGCTAAACTTTCTTTGCTACGCCAAGAGTAGGTTTCCGGGTAACGCCCAATCCCCATCCCGAGCAATGCCGTTGACCAGCCCGGGTCGCGCATCTGCAAAGCGCTGGACCAATGAGCTAAACGTATTCCCATATCGGCTTCAGCCTGGGACATGCGAGCCTGCGTGAATGGGCCTTTAAAAATGGGTACTGCCACCGTGAGCACCAACGCAATAAGAGCGAAGGCGGCCATGCTTCGTTTGAAAGACCAAATTCGCACTTGATTACCTGATGTTGCCATTGCCGCTAGCAGGGAGAGCGCCATAGCGATGCCGTAAGCAGCGTAGCCAATACGCGAAAAAGTGACCATCACGCCATAGGTGGCGCCAACCAGTAACGCTATGCCGACCAACCTTGTTATCCAGCTCCGCTTTTCAAACAGTTGCACCACTAAAAATGGAGTTGATAGTGTAAGAAAGGTCTCGATATCTGCTCCACCGGTATGCATTTGAGAGAAAAGTCCGGTTACCCGATAAACATCGGTGAAATTGAATAATCCGGGGAACGTGAATCGCTCCCAGATCAACATCGCAATCGTTCCAGCCAATCCGATCACCATACCTTGGGCGAAAAGACTGCGAATATTCTGCCCGTTAGACGCCAATCGTCCGAACAGGCCATATAAAAGGAATGCCCATAGTGCACCCTTGGCAATGCGTAGTGCGTTATAGGGGCTGTAGTAATTGGTAAATGCGTTTATCTCTGGTATCTGCCAAGGCAATAAGCCCCGGACAGTGCCGATAGCATAGGAAAGACCCAGTAAAATAGCGAGGGAGAGAAACAGTAAATCACGTTTTGCATGACGCGGCGCAGCCGGCAATCGGACATAACCGATGGTAATGCTGGTCAAGAGAAGAAAATCAAACTCGTCGAAATAGAAGCGCCCACTCCAAGGAGCGAAATCGAAAAGCGCCAAGGCGGCCGGAACAACAATAAGTAGAGACTGTGGCCGGTACCAGAGTAGAACCGAATACCCAACGAAAAATAAACCGATTAGGACTGATTGATTAGGAAAGGTCGCCACACCCCAGCCGACACACGCCAGACCCGCAATCAAAACGGCGTAACCCATCCATGACGGCTTTTTAAGCATGGTAAGCGGCACCGTCGACGTTGTTGTATCTACCGTCTGCTTATTAATTGTTGGCACTCTGGCCCTTGAAGCTTCCACTTCACTGCCGTAAGGACGACTCGGCATGGGGAAGTCTGATGCCATAACTACCGGCGAGTCATTGCGCTTTGAGACCTCGGCAGAAGCTAGAGGGGCTGAAGTAAGCCGATTGGCCAGTTTCGCTGTTGCCCAGGCAGAAAACCCGGCAAGGATGATGTTGGTAGGGTCAGGGTGAAGGTTCTCAAGAAATAATTTGCTCGTTTCCATGAATCCAGCCAACAACGTTGCTAACAACATTGCCAGCGCTGGTGGATTCCAGGATGCCCAAACCAGAACTCCAATAAATCCATACACTAGGCATACGGACGTCAAACTTAACAACGCAGCCTGTTCCGTGGTGTAGTAATGATAATAGAAAGGGAGAAAATGAATGTCATTAAAGGCATTCATGGCGGAATCGCTACTGAGCCAGCGATGTTCGAACCAACCATTTACCGCAGCCAAGGCAATCAGATAAAGGATACCTATGGGCAGGCCGAATCGCCTGAATTCGGATGCCAGCCGTGATAAATGCAAACGTGTACGATGACGCCAAAGCAGTGCCCCTAGGTAGATTCCCGCCGCACGCGTAAGCACGGAAAGACCTTGGCTAATGCCGGAAACGATAAAAAACTGGGCAATCTCAATAATCAGCCCAAAAACCCCGCCAGCGATGAATAATCGTGTGGGAGACCATGACCGTCGTCCAGCTGTTAATTGACAGAGTATTAACCCCAAAGGTATGACGGCCAAAGTTTCTGCAAAGAGCTTAGCTAGAGGAAGCGCGATATTGCCGTGCACGGGCTCCATTGCTACCAGCCAGCCCCAACTACTCGAATCCAGCTTCCATTTGAGTTCTGGCACTGATACCAAGAAATCATAGGGAAACAGGCTAAACGCGACATAACCAATAGCATATGTTTTTAGTATGCGGGCAACCAAACGATCTGGATTTCCCGTAAGCATAGAGAAAAATGACCTGAACTGATCTGGCCAACGCACTGCAATAAATGCCCCCAAGGTGCTACCGATAAACTCGGCAGCCACATCGTTGATGGATACCGTTCGGGGCGGGAAAAATAGCTGCGAAAATTCAACTGCCACAGCCAAAGTGAATGAAAACAGAAGCGAGCCAATAAATGCCAAGACCAGTGTGCGATGCCTCTTGGAACGCGTAAATAAGGTGGCGATGAGAAAACCGACGGGGATATAGAGCACACCGTTCGCGACCCAGTCTGCACGTTCTTGGGTTCCGACGTTAAGCAGCCTGATGTGCTGAAACGTCTCCCATGCCTGATCCCAGGTTTGTGGATGAAAATCAAGCGGTACCAAACTACCGTAGATCACAAACAGCGTATATGCAACGGCAAAAGCCAGTATAGAAAAACGAGCGGAAGGAATACTGGGCAAGTCACTGTTCGACTTTTGCTGGGGATATTTCGAGGTTGAATGCAAATCAGGCATAAATTAATTATCAATCATAAAGGCGGATTCAATCACCAATCCAGCGTAAGCTGGCAATCAATTCACGGCGCAGTTCACCACGCGGCATGGCGTAGAAAATCGTTTTGTGGCTTACCCGTTATACGGGCTGGACTGGATGCATACTTTTAAGTGTGCCTGCAATTTGCTCAGGTGACCATTTCTTTTTGAGATGTTCATTTTCAAGCAACAGATTACCTTCCACGGGCTGGCTGATCGAACTGGCGGGAGAGAAAGAATGCCGACTCTTTACCAGCCGCGTTCTGATTGACGAACTACAGCGCATGAAGCTGGCAAAACAGGTACAGGCCACCGGGTTCACCGCCGCGCAGATGCTGCGCAATTATTAGAAGCTGGCAACCACGGTTACGGCGCGCCGGTTGGCGCAGCAGGTTTCACGCGATGCCGATGATCATGCCGTGCTGGCTTGTGCGTTGGCCGCACAGGCCGATTTGATCGTATCGGGAGACGATGATTTGCTCGTGCTCAAACAGGTTCAGGAGATACGCATTGTGACGCCGACTCAGGCGGTGAAGATGATCAACAGCTGACACACAATAGCGACTTCAGAAGAAGCCACTCGCTTCCGGGAAAACGGAGGTGGGTGGCTTTTTGTTTCTTGAAGAAGAAGAACAAGAGGGATTGTGCTACTTGGCCAAACCCTGTGTTTTACTTGTGATGTTGGGCTTCGCAAGCTCAGCGCCAACCTACGGTAGCCCAGGCTACGCTTGCTGCATGGTTAGCCTTAGGCTCTGCGAAAAACCTAGCTGCCGGTCTTCCACTGACATAGTTACGTGCCATGCCTGTATGCACTTGGGGCAAGGGGCAGCACAATTTTTGCGCCGTTCCATTTGAGAGCAGGATTAGGCCGTGATTGCGAAATATGTATGCCATGCGTATCAGCTACTAAATCGCTCCAGCCAAACACCTGGCTCACGATGCTGATGTAAAAATGAAACCACCAACAACTCATCAGGGCATGGCAGATAAATAAGCATATAAGGAAATTTGCGGAATAGCACCCGATGAAACTCTTCTTCGATGCGCAAATTCCCAAAGGGATTACGTGTAGTGGTTCAGACTTAATCTGACAGTAAGGTCTTGCCAAAGGGTGGGGTTACCCGGTTTGATAGAGGTGCGAATCTTTATCAACCAAAGCGCGTAAGCGCAAAGGAGTAACCCCATGAG
>QFXJ01000002.1 GCA_003402375.1 Candidatus Nitrotoga sp. CP45 | reverse complement strand
AACTCTAATTGACGGAAAGGAGGCGTGGCACGATAAAATAACCACATTGAATAGCTGAATCTGAACTGACAGTCACTTCGATCAAATCGGGTAACTGTCAGATGATGTCGCGATTACTACAGATTACGAAGTGCAGTCGCAACTGCTACATCAGCGGCTCGGGCGAACTCAAAACCAAGCCCTATCGCTTTTGACTCATACCAAGCCTGTGCTTCCAGAAGCTCTTGCTCTGCTTCAGGGCGGAGCAGCACCAACATTAAGTCTTGTCCGGAAACAGCTTGGCCTGAACCTGTTCCCAGGGAATCGCTGTGGAAGGATCAGCACGGTGTTCTAAAACGCGACGATGCAACTCAGCCTTTTGATCTTGTGACAATTTAACGGTATCTGGCGCTTCTAGAACGATGCTATCCCATATATCCTCTACGAGCTGGATACGCTCAGAGACAGACAGATTCATGTATTCAATGGTGGTGGGAATAATCATAGGGACAGTATAAATCAAGACTAACATTTAAGGTATTGAGATGCGGCCTAACCTTATTCGTTAGCGGCTTTTGGGCCAACGATTCGGATTGCGAGCATCATGTAACACAACCAAAACATGTATGAGTTCACCCCGCACCGGATAAAGCAAGCCGTATGGGAATCGTGTGAGCTTCGCCAGTTTCACGCAACGCTCGTGAAGAGAATTTCAGGCGGTACGCCATGAGCCATCTTTAAGGCGTGATTTCACCTGATCCCAAGAGTAACCCGCTTCCGGGTTTGCCTCAAACTCCACCAGGCGTGCTTCGAGTTCAGCTTTAAGCGCAGGCGAAACTTCTACGGCTTCAGGTACTGCGGCAATGCTGTCCCAGATAAGCTCAACAAGACGAATGCGCTCCTGTATCGGAAGCTCAAGAATGTCGGCAATAGAGATATTGTTCATGTCGGATATTGTACCCTTTTTCGGAAAACACGCTAACGTAGCCTTGTCTATAGTGTTGCGGCGTTTTCAGGGAGCGTAACGGTCGCTTGAGGCGTATCCAAGACACACACACGTCAAGTTGAGCGGTACGCCGATTTTGGCGCGTCCGCTCGAACACTGGGTTGGACTGCGGCGCGGCGTTTCATTGGCTGTGGTATGAATTCAATTTTAAGCATACAGCCTACAGCATCGGCATATCTCTTGAGTATTGCCATGGAAGGCGCATGCTTCCCCACGCCTTCTAGCCTTGAGACGGCGCTCTTCGTGGTGCCCATGCGATCAGCGACTGCTTCTTGTGTGAGTCCAGCGCGCGTCCGCGCTGATAGCATTTCGTGCGCGAGAGCATACTCGGTTTCAAGAGCATCATAGGCTTCCTGAAAACCACGGCGTTTCGATGCCTTTTCAAGAAAAGCTTTCTGATTGTGCGGCACTGGGTCGTATTTAAGATCGGTCATTTTGTATCTCCTTCATGCGCTTACGCGCAAATTTGGTTTCTTGCGCTGGTGTTTCCTGTGATTTTTTAATGAAAGCGTGCAGTATCACCACGCGCTGCCCGACAAGAAATCAGTAGAACGCTCTTCCAATGCCCGACTTGCCGCGCGGGCGTAACTCGAACAACCCGCCACCAAAGGTGCGTGAATGGGGTAGACGCAAATTCGGGCCGTGCTCGATAAGGAGTTCGACAATTTTTGCGTAGTCTGCGACAGCATCCACAGGCCAAGCGTGAGTGAGATGTTGGGCTTCATATCATTCAGTCCAATTGTGTTAACTGGTAATTTATATAAATTATGGCGAGCTGGATTAGGATGTGTCTGAGCAATGGACAATTCATGGTTGACGAATTTCGTCACGATGAATTATGTATTTCGAAGTACCGCAAAATATCTAAAGAGATTTTTCTGATATAAAATTTATGACATAAAAAATGAATTACGTATTGCTTCCGCACTTCTGCGACTTTTACCCTCCCTCTCTCCTTGAGACGCTAAGCGAGACCACTTTTCTTCCTCTTGGATATTTTTGGTTACGCCTTCACCGTTCCCGTACATCAAGCTAAGGTTTCTTTGCGCGTCCGCCTCTCCTTGAGCTGCAGCTAAGTGGAACAACTTTAGTGCTTCCTGATAATCTTGGGTTACACCTGCACCTACAAAATACATCCAGCCTAAGTTATTTTGTGCGCGTGGCTCTCCCTGCTCAGCAGCTAGCTGGAACCACTCCAGAGATTCTTGATAACTGCCACTTTCGGCTTTGCTCGGCGGGAGAATGGGGTAATTAATCGTACCAAGACTATTTTGTGCCATTGCATTTCCCTGCTGAGCAGCTAAGTGGAACCACTTCACGGCTTCCTGATAGTTTTGGGTTACACCTTGCCCCAACTCATACATCACACCAAGGTTAAACTGCGCCTTTGCCAGCCCCTGCTCTGCAGCTAAGCGAAACCACTTCTCGGCTTCCTGATAGTTTTGGGTTGCACCTCTGCCACTGTAATACATCGCACCAAGCCCATTTTGTGCATATTTATCCCCTTGAGCGAGAAACCTATGTTCGTCAGTATGACTACCATCGAAAAACATCTGTGCGGCAGTCAGAGTTTGGAGATTGTTTTCTTGGGTAATTACTCGATTGTCGTTGTCATATATTTCATCTATCTTGTTTAGTGTCGTTGCATTCCACTTAGCTGCAACCAATGATGGCAATTTAAGCTCGTGGTTACCACTTTTTTGTCGGACGTTGTCGGTTTCATAAGGAAATTTGGAAGCTGCTTCTTGCTTACGCCTATCATTTTCCCGCATGTCAATTTCATCTTTATCGTGTTTCCATACCCAATACACTCCAATAGGAAGAAGCATCCAGCCAATTCCCTCTCCATTCACCACTGCACTCATTCCTAACCCAGCTATCGCAAGTAAGATAAAAGCTCCAATAGGCTCCCATAAGTATTTGTCCAAGACTGGCTTTTTTTCTTTATCACGCTTTGCTAATTCATGTGCGTATTGAGTTCTTTGAATATCAATTTGCTCATTAGCGTGTTTCAATTGATCTTGCTCTATTGCTAACTTACGTGCTTTAACCTGTTTAGCTTCAATGCGTTGACGAGCTTGGCCTATTATGTCAGCGGACGTTTCACCAGTAACTTCATAGATCGCATCCTCAACCGCTTCAACACAGACACATAACTCAGATTCAAAAAATTCCTTTCCATGATGAAGCCCTTTCTTTTTTAATTTCCCGTGAGCTCTTTTTTCGACAGCAGCTAGATGATCGACAGGAACTTGGAATATTTTCTCTGCGATAAAAGTTTTTGGCACTCCGGTTGTGTTTAATTCTTGAATTCTTCGCTTAACAGAATTGGTTGTTAAGCCAATTTTGTAAACACCTATCATGGAGTTATTCTTTAAAATGTAAATAAATCCATATCCCGAATCTGGTTGCCGTCTAACGCCCATATTGAGCTCCGTTATCGTTTACTTTCCCACCCTACAGATTGTTGTTGGTGGTGTAATTGGTAGGTTAAACTCGATTAGATTACCGATCTTAACCTTTGCCAAAGCTTGAAACCTCTCTTCAATGTTTGCCAACTGTTTGCATGATCTAGAGCTAAAGAAATGGCTGAATAAACCCCAAGTGTGTTACGAAGATTTTCATCTGTTACATTTTGTAACGCATTTGAAACTGTAGCCATAGTTTGTTTAAGCGATAAAGCAGCTTCCTCGACCGAGGACTCTGTAATATTGATTGCTCTTTTTAATATTTCGCCTGTATCGGTTTTAGCGAATACAAGTAATATTGGCAACTCTTGAGTTGACTCAATTTCGAATGCTTCGAGTAGTATTTTGTTTGCCAGAGGCTCCTTCCACACTGAAACCATGTAGCTCATAAAACCAGGCGGAGAATCTGGCCAACCAATGGTACCTTTTTCTACACGAGTTGCAAAAATGGCCCATTGTGGACCAGACCACTCATCAAGCGCTTTCCAGTAATCATCATCATCCAGTAACATCTTGACGTGCGGATTACCTTGGGAGTAAAGGATGACTCCATAAATATCTGCTTCCCGAAGGCGCGGCTCATGCTTATTGGTAAGTTTGAACAGCCAATTAATGTCTTCTTCTTGCATTTAATTTTCACGTAAGGAAAGCAGCTATTGAGTCAACTGCCATATTTTACGATTATACTTTTCAGAATATATGCGTGTGATAATTCCTATTCAATCAATACAAGCATCAATGGGTGACCCCATCGATTTACTCGTTATAACGCAAGGACCAACTCCAGCATGAGCAGCGCGGCCAACTTAAGAATGTGGTCGTTGCAAAGGACGAGATACTTGGTATATAGCATCTTGTGTTCTGCACCGGTGCCACCGCTACGGTATGAAATCTGCTTACGGGCTTGATCTAGTTTTATAGCTCCATGATGGGAGGCGTTTCGGAGCGTGCTATCGAGCCTACATGAGAAAGCGGCAAATGGCTGCGTATCAGCAAACGGATTGGCCCGGTTTGCTTTGTTTGTAGTCAGATATTTCTTCAGATTCATACTTTGAAATTCATCAAACGGCCGACCTCGGAGAATATTGTTCAGGCACGCAAGCACGACGAAGTGACCGGTGAGCAGCTCAAATGCATTCCCGTAAAACATCTTTATCCGAGAAAATGCTGTTGACGAGGCAGTAGCGTTTTCCTGTAGAGGAAGGTCGTATTGGCATATCAGAAGTGTTTGACTGAACTCGCCGAAGTCTCGGAAGTACTCGGAGAAAACATCGAAGTATCCGTCCAAGTGATCAGGAAACCACTCGGCACCGTGAACGCGTTTAAAGCGGCTGAACTCCTGTGGCGCTCTCTGATGACACACCGCCAGCAATTCAGCCGCATGTGTAAATAGTGGAAACAAGCCACGGTTCAAAAGCGTTCTGCAGAAGTGAAACAGAACTTCTCGAAGCTCTGGAGAAGCGCCTGTGCTATTAAAGTTGTACTTCTCAAGCTCTGCTTTAGAGAGTTTATCTTTACCGTTGCGCGAAAGGGACCATGCTTTCTTAACTATGGCCCAGCGTTCTAGCGGTGTCTGAATACCCAAGGCGAAGCGCCTATACTCTTCAAAAGACGAAAACTGAGGCGTGGTCGCGCCGAGCTCAATTTGTCGTTTCGCAAGATCCTGTACATGCCCAAGCCAAGGGAATGCAAGGTCAACATGCAACTGGTCTTCTGGGATTGGAAAGTCAGGATGCAGATTGACAATCAGCCCTTCTTCGGCACTCTCCTCGCAGTTTGAAACGCAGTGGATTCCCATGCTCGCAATCTCAGGCTTTTTAATCACTTCAATCGACATTTCCTCCCCACAGCTACCGCAACTGAATGTATGATTTTGGACGGGGCTATGCCCCATTGCAATGCGAAGTGTGTGGAAATGGCCGCAAGTAAGACATCGGCAGAAATATCGAATGACCATGTATCGGCGAATTGCGCTCTAACGTTTCAAGTTGAGCGACCCCCCGTAGGGGCGTGAGCCGCGAGCGTAGCGAGTGGTGTTCGCTCGAACGAGGCATTAGGCGCAGATAGTCGTGCTTTTGCACCCTTGGTTTTTGTGTCGCGATGCATTCTCATGTTAGTTTCCCACCACGCTACGATTGAAAAATTAAGCCCCGAAAAACTCAATTAAGGGCCAGGCAATGATTTTTTATGGAGCTTGTTATCATAGTCCCAATTCCCCTTATCTTACGTCGTACGTTGGAAATTCGTCATAATGCTTTTGCGGTCTGCGGCGTAGCTTGGCCTCCAGCATTTGCCCAGTCATGGCTTCGATCTTTGTTTAGAAGCGTGAGTTCATCAGTCGCTCGCCAACCCTACAAGCCCCGGCGAAGGAGCCAATGCATTTACCACCGCCGATGGCAGTGGCGACAATTGTTCACATGCCATCGCCGCAATCAATTCACCGGAAAGCCCGGCAGTTATCAGGCCGCGCGTGCCATGTCCCAGACTGGTATATAACCCCGGCAATAATTCGCCCACTAACGGCATGGCTCCGGGAACGGAAGCTCTAACTGAGGCACGGCCATTCAGTTGCTCAACATCCAAAGAATCAATATTCATCGACTTGGCTAGCGCCGGGGATATGTCCTCCAGCTTGGACAAATTTTCTGCATGATCGGATGCCCGCAAGTCCACTGCCTCATCGTTAAAGCCATGCGTCGCTCCCAGCACGTGCAGCTCTCCGGCGGATGGAGCGAGATATCCATTGGCAGAGACAATCGTCCGCAGATTTTCGCTATGGGGTGAAGCAGGCAGCATAGTGATCTGCCCGCGCACCGGCGTCAGTGGAAGGTGTGACAATGGCGCAAATGATTTCACCTGATAACCGGAACAAACCACCACTACCTGAGCCTCATCAGACCATATCTGTTGGCGCTCGTCTTTTCCCTCCACCCGCCAGCCGGACTCTACCGCTGCCAAGGATTCCGCTCGATAGCCGGTACGCTGTACGATGGCTCGGCTCGCTGCCAATGCTGCGCACATCTGTGGCGGAACCAGCCAGCCACCGGCGGGAAACCACAGGCCGCCATGTGCCAACTCGATACCAGCCAACCGGGATGCTTCAGCCGCATCCACGCGACGTAATATATGCGCTGGCCAATCAAGTGCCGCCAGCCGGTCGATGCGTTTTGCTTCTTGCGCAGAAAATGCCAGTTGCAGCTCTCCGCATTCCGCACGGGCGATGCCGTCAATGGGAAGCTTTTCATCCAGCAAGGCAAGCGCATGTCCATAGGATGCCAGCAAAAAGCGTTGCAATGAGTCCATGCCTGCACTTAACCGGATATGCAATATTCCGAGCGGATTGCCCGATGCCGCCGCAGCCAATGACGGCGCACTTTCGATCAGGGTAACGGAGACCCCGCGCATCGCCAAAGCTGCGGCAACGGCACAACCGGCCACACCGCCGCCGACCACGATGGCTTTTGTTACCTTGGCCCGCACCGGCGGCGAACCGGGAAGATAACCTTGCAGCATTTCGCGTTTGCGTCCGAAGCCTGGGGATTTGCTGACCTGAAATCCTGCTTGCTCCAAACCGCGCCTTACCCAACCGGCACAAGTATAGGTGGCGAATGAGGCGCCTGGCTGAGAGATTCTCACAACGCTTTCGAATATAGACTGCGTCCACATTTCGGGATTGCGTGCCGGTGAAAAACCATCCAGAAACCATGCATCGATGCCACCACAGATTTCAGTTAGCGCATCGGTTACGTCACCTATCACCAGCGTAAGGCGTATTTTTCCACCGGCAAAACTCCATCGATTCCAGCCGGGTACGCGGCGGCGCCAACGGGCCAAGAGTTCATCCGCATACTGCCGCAACATGGGCCACAGTGCCAAAACATCGGCCAGCTCTTGCTCATCAAGCGGATATTTTTCGACGCTGAAAAAATCCAGACTGCTATTGGATGGGGCGACCTCATCGAACAATTGCCAAGCACATAAAAAATTTAACCCGGTGCCGAATCCTGTCTCGCCGATGGCAAAACACTCGCCGCTTGATAAAGATGCAAAACGTTCGGCCAGCCGATTACCTTGCAGAAAAACGTGGCGTTTTTCCTCTAGTCCGGAATCGTTTGAAAAATAGACATCGCTAAAACGGTTGGAAAACGGCTGCCCGTTCTGCCAGTCAAGCGTGGAGGAAGAACTCAACAATCGTCCCAACTGGCTGCAGGCAGGTTAAGGTAATGCTGAACAAGTCCCTCCGTTCGGGCTGACCCTGTCGAAGCAATTTGTAACCTATTGATTTTAAATTGGCACGTTTCGACAAGCTCAACGCGAACGGACTTGTTCAGCGTAGCTTTAAATGGCTTAACAAGGATGAATAAAATCATCTGATGCTTGCGTAAGGCAGTTGCCATAAGTTTGAAATAGAATTTATTAGTCTGGTGGACATTCACGTAAACTCAGTAAATTAACTGGCTGTTCCCCATCGTGATCAGTTTTTAAATACTTGTGTCCAAGTGAACTGACAGCGACAACTGCCCAAAATGGATGTCCCCCTACGTGGGCATAAAATCGCCATTTACCAATTGAAATACCCTCAATTGCTTCTTCCACAGATAATTTCCAACGGACTCCCTCAGCATTCACTCCACCTATAAATTGAATGCGCTCATGTGCAAGTTGACTGTTACTCTTTTTTACACAGGTAATTCGTAAATCCATGCTTTCCTCCTGATAGCCATTTATTGAGATGGTTACGCTAAATTTAAAAAATCTATCATAAACAGTTAGGTATGCCAGCAATTAGCAGTGATTACCGGTCATCATAAAATTTATGTAAATGACATTTTTGTTCGCTTTATTTTATCAAGTTCACGGAGTTCTTTGTCCCCTCCTTCATCCTGAAAATAGAAAAAAGACCAGATTTTTAGCCTAGTCCTTAAACAAACTATTACTTTTTTGTGATTCAGAAATTATTTCATGCTGCCACTCGCATTATGATTTGCCAATTTATTGTGGAGTCCAGCTACTGCGCACCGATCGGGCAATGCTGAATATTTCTTCCAACTTGGCACCATCGGCTTCCGCAAGCGCATTACGCAAAGTTTCCAGTTCTTTTATATAGTGCCCCATCTCGATCAACAACGCATCGCGGTTAGCCAGGCAGATATCGCGCCACATTTCCGGCGAGCTTGCTGCAATGCGGGTGAAATCACGGAAGCCACTGGCGGCGAAAGAAAGTAACAAATCACGGTTTTCGCGCTGCGCCAAATTGTGTACCAATGCAAATGAGAGTAGGTGCGGCAGATGACTGACTGCGGCAAACACTTCGTCATGCTGCTTCGGCGTTAATTCGCTCACCAACGCGCCACACAATTCCCAGGCTAATCTTATGAGCGCCACATTATCAACAGAGTTTTCCGGCAGCGGAGTCAGAATTACTTTTTTGTTTTGATACAGATCAGCACGCGCCGCGGTAGCGCCACTTTGCTCGCTCCCTGCAATAGGGTGTGCCGGTATAAAGCGGGAAATATGCGCGGCTAAATGTTTATAAGCATCATTAACAACATCGCACTTGGTACTGCCGCCATCCGTAATAAGTGTATGAGCACCCAGATGCGGTGCGATACGAACCATGATATCGGCCATTTGGCCCACTGGTGTTGCCAGTACTATCAGATCGGCGTCGCCCAACTCTGCCGCAAGATCAGAACCGCTACGGTTGATAATACCAAGCTGTTGCGCCTGTGCCAGCGTCTGCGCGCTGCGCCCGAAACCGACTACTTCCTCCACCGCATTCATCCGCCGCAAAGCAAGCGCAAAGGAACCACCGATCAAGCCGACGCCGAAAATAACAATCTTGCGAAACAATGGCTTTGTCACGACATTCCTCACCTCTCCACTAGCGTGAGACAGGATTAGAGTGTGCGTCCAATCGCTGTGGCGATACCGCCCAACACGCCCATCAACTTCTTCAACTCTTGCGGAGTTAACGCCTGATCGGCATCGCACCAAGCTTCACTCGGATTGGGATGCATCTCTACCAATAATCCATCCGCCCCCGCCGCAATCGCTGCCTGCGATAGCGCCGCGACCATCCATGCCTTACCACCGGCGTGTGAAGGATCAACTATTATCGGCAAATGGGTTTCTTTTTTCATTACCGGAATAGCGGTCACATCAAGTACGTTGCGATAATAAGTTTCAAAAGTACGGATGCCGCGCTCGCAGAATATGATGTTATGGTTGCCGCCGGCCGCAATATATTCTGCTGCCATCAACCACTCGGAAATGGTAGCCGACATACCGCGTTTGAGAATGACTGGTTTGTTGATACGCCCCACTTCTTTGAGCAGATCGAAATTCTGCATGTTGCGAGTGCCGATCTGGATTACGTCGACGTCATTTTCAAGAAAGGTATCCAGCATGCGGACATCCATTAGCTCAGTCACGATAGGCAACTTGAATTTGCTGGCTGCCTGACGGAACATATCCAGTCCTTCAACACCCTTGCCCTGAAAAGTGTAAGGACTAGTGCGAGGCTTAAATGCACCACCACGCATCAAACGGCAGCCTGCCTCACTCACGTATTGGGCCGACAAGTCCATCTGCTGCTGCGTTTCTACTGAGCACGGACCTGCAATAATCTGGATTTGCTTGCCGCCCAGCTGGATGCCGCCGATATCAATCACTGTATTTTCGCGATGAGATTCACGCGATACGATCTTATATTGTTTAACTATGTGCATTGCCGACTCCACTCCGGGCAATGGGGTAAACATTTCTTCGGTTAGCTTGCGCTCATCACCAATGGCGCCGATCACAGTGCGTTCAATGCCACGGGAAATATTGGCATCCAGCCCGGCATCCTTGAGCTTCTTTACCACCACGCCTATTTGATCGTCGGTAACATCTTTGTTCATTACAATAATCACGCTGCTTCTCCTAACGCCTGCGCCAGCGCAGACAGAAATTTCTCATTTTCACTTTCCAGACCAATGCTCACACGCAAATAATCTGGCATACCGTAGTTGGCAATTGGCCGCACAATCACCCCTAATTCCAGCAGACGACGATACATCTGGCCAGCCCCTTTTCCCCCACTCTGTGCAGGATTTGCAATGCGGCAACAGACGAAATTTCCATATGAGGGAATATACCCCAGACCTAATCGAGTCAACCCTTGCGTAATCTGTTCCATGCCAGCCTGGTTCAATTCGCAAGTCCGCTTTACAAAATCCTCGTCCTGTAACGCCGCTACAGCCGCAGCTTGAGCTACGCTGTTGACATTGAACGGCTGCCGCACCCGGTTCAGCATGTCCGCTACCAACTCACCTGCCAATGCATAACCCACGCGCAAACCGGCCAAACCATATGCCTTGGAGAAAGTGCGGGAAATGATCAAGTTGGGAAAATCGCGCAACCAGCTCACACTATCGTAACGCAAATTTTGCGGCAGATATTCGTTGTATGCCTCATCCAGCACCACCAAAACCTGAGGCGGTACCGCACGCAGAAAGTCCAGCAATTCCGCCGCACCAAGAAAAGTACCCGTGGGATTATTTGGGTTCGCGATAAATACCATCTTCACTTTATGCTGCACCGCAGCCTGCAGCATTGCGGAAAGATCGTGGCCGAAACCTTCAGTAGCTGGCACGCTGATGCCCGTAGCGCCTGCCGCTTGCGTAGCCAGCGCATACACCGCGAAAGCATGATCCGAATAAACCACCTTGTCGCCCGGTGCGAGGAAAGCGCGTGCGGCCAACTCCAATAAATCATTGGAACCATTTCCCAGCACAATGCATGAACGCTCGATCTGATAGCGCTCGGACAATGCTTTCTTTAGATCAAAGCCGCTGCCATCGGGATAGCGTGCGATGTCGCTTATTGCCGCATGCATCGCGGCCACGGCCACGGGGCTGGCGCCGAGGGGATTCTCATTAGACGCCAGCTTGACGATGCCACTGATGCCGAGCTCACGCTCCAGCTCGGCAATCGGTTTTCCGGGCTGATAAGGTGCTATGGCGCGGATATAAGGAGGGGCTAACTCACTGTAGTTCATTTAATACCTTGATTAATTTCGTCTCTGTCATTACCAATAGAAACAGCCACTCAGTCATTGATAGAACTAAATTTCGTCTTCACGGAAGTTAACGATATATTTAAATTGCACAAACGGTCTTATAAGGAAACCGGGTATGAACCTAGCGTTTTTACGAACGCGGCGACTTGCTTTAATTCGAGCAGTGCTGCCGCCACTTTGGGTTCATGCTGATGCCCCTCAATATCCATATAGAATACATATTCCCACACGCCGGAACGCGCTGGCCGAGACTCCAGCTTGGTCATGCTGACGTCGTTTTTAGCCAGCGGCGCCAGCAAATCGTAGACTGCCCCTGGGCGGTTAGGCGCGGACATGACCAACGAGGTTTTATCCCTGCCGGATGGTGTCACTTCCTGGTTCCCGATAACCAAGAAGCGCGTGGTATTGCGCGCGTCGTCCTCAATATTTTCAGCTAGCAACGGGATGCTGTAACTCTTGGCCGCTTTTGCGCTTGCGATTGCGGCACTATCTGCCTGTTGCTCCAAAGCCAGAAGAATTGCTTGGGTATTGCTGCCTACTGATATGCGCTCGGCGTTAGGCAAATGCGTATTCAGCCAGACTTGGCATTGCCCCAAAGACTGCGAATGCGAATACACACGTTTGATGGCAGAAAGGTCAGTCACCCGCGACATTAAACATTGATGCACTGGCAGCATTACTTCACCACACACCTTGAGCTGGCTTTGCAACAACAAATCCAACGTGCGTCCGATAGCGCCTTCAGTGGAATTTTCCACCGGCACCACCCCATAATGTGCCTCGCCGCTTTCTACAGTTTGAAAAACTTCATCTATTGAAACACATGGCTTACCCAAAATTGCATGGCCAAAGCGCTTCTCTGTCGCTTCATGGGTAAAAGTCCCATTTGGACCCAAGTATGCAACACATAGTTGAGCCTCTAATGCACGGCAGTGAGACATGATTTCGGTAAATAATTGCATGATGCTCTGATTCGGCAAAGGACCGGGATTATTGCTAACCATACGCTGCAATATCTGCGCCTCGCGTTCTGGGCGCAGCACTGTATTTTCACCCTTAAGATGTCCGATTTGCCTTGCCAGCGCCGCACGCTGGTTTAGCAACTTAAGCAAATCTTCGTCAATGCAGTCGATTTGTTCGCGGTATTTCTTGAGTTCATCACTCATTGCTCACACATCCTTATTACTTAAACTTCCAAAGGTAAGTCGCGCACCATGAGCACGCCTGGAATGGCGGCAATCTGCGCGATCATCTCAGGAGGTGTGGCGATATCTGTATCGACTAGGGTATAAGCCATCTCGCCACGCGATTTGTTTATCATATTGTGGATATTAATGCCGGCTCCGGCCAAAGCAGTAGAAATTTGTCCGAGCATATTCGGCACGTTGGCATTAGCGATGGCGATACGGAAAGACGATTCGCGCGGCATATTAATAGTAGGGAAATTTACCGTATTGTTCAGGTTACCATGCTCCAGATAGTCCCGAACTTGCTCCGCCACCATTACCGCACAATTGTCTTCAGCCTCTTGTGTGGAAGCGCCCAAATGAGGCAGCGCAATCACTGCTGGATTGCCCTGCGTCTTCTGCATGGGAAAATCGCAAACATAATAGCGGATACGTTTGGCGGCGATACCCGCCAGCACTGCGTCTTCGTCGACGATACCATCGCGCGCAAAATTCAGCAGCACGCTTCCTGGTTTCATCGCTTGTACGCGCTGGTCATTAATCAAACCCCGTGTAGCATCCAACAAGGGAATGTGCAGCGTAACGAAATCGCTTTGCTTAAGCAGATCTTCTATGCTGTGCGCTTTCTTCACCTGCGAAGGCAGTCCCCATGCTCCTTCCACGGTAATGTCAGGATCGTAACCCACCACTTGCATGCCCAAGCCAATGGCGGCATCCGCCACCAGACGGCCAATGGCGCCCAAACCAATAATGCCCAAGGTACGGCCACGCAATTCAATACCTGCATAATGTTTTTTGCCATCCTCGACCAGCTTGTGCAGCGTAGCGTCATCACCCTTTAAATTGGCGGTGAAGTGCAGCGCAGCAATCATGTTGCGCGAAGCCAGCAACATACCCGCGATAACCAATTCCTTTACTGCGTTGGCATTGGCACCCGCAGCGTTAAAAACCGGCACACCCCGCGCATTCATCTTTTTAACGGGTACGTTATTAGTGCCCGCACCCGCACGGGCGATGGCTTTCACACTAGCCGGAATATCCATCTCCAGCATATTTTGCGAGCGCACCAGAATCGCGTCGGGTTCTGCGATGTCGCTGCCAACAATATAATTTGCAACTGGCAAGCGGTTTAGCCCAACCGTTGAAATTTTATTTAACGTCAGTATCTTAAAAGTTTTAATCATGATTCTTTGCAAAATGTGTTATGAAATCAACCAAGGTCTGCACACCTTCCAACGGCATCGCATTATAAATTGAAGCGCGCATGCCACCGACGGAGCGATGTCCCTTCAGTTGCAATAAGCCGTGCGTATCCGCCTGTTTGAGAAACTCGCCATCCAGACCGGCATCTTTCAGGGTGAACGGTACGTTCATGCGTGAACGATCAGACTTGACCACCGGACAATTGTAAAAACCATTGCTAGCGTCGATCGCTTGATACAGCAGGTTTGCTTTTCTGATATTGGCTTGCTCCATCTGCGCCAATCCACCATTGCGCTTGAGCCACTGAAATACCAGCCCGGCCATGTAAATGCCGTAAGTGGGGGGGGTGTTATACATTGAATCATTGTCGGCATGAATCTTGTAATCCAGCATCGTGGGCGCGCCCGGTGACACATGACCAATCAGGTCTTCGCGCACGATAACAATACATAACCCAGCCGGACCAATGTTTTTCTGCGCTCCAGCATAAATCAGGCCATATTTAGATACATCAATCTGGCGCGACATAATATTAGATGACATGTCCGCTACCAAAGGAATTTCACCGGTTTCCGGAATCCAATTGAATTCGACTCCGCCTATCGTCTCATTCGACGTGTAATGCAAGTAGGCTGCATTCGGATCACACTGCCAAGTATCAAACGCTGGCACATTAATAAAATTTTTGTCCGAACCACTAGCCACTATATTTACGTCACTAAATTTTTTAGCCTCCGCTATCGCTTTCTTCGACCATTCACCGGTATTAACGTAATCAGCGGAAGACTTGCCACGTAACAGATTCAACGGAATCATGGCGAATTGCAAATGCGCCCCGCCTTGCAGGAATAGCACCTTATAATTAGCAGGGATTGCAAGCAGATCACGCAAATCGCTTTCCGCTGCCGCTGCGATACCCATAAACTCTTTGCCACGGTGGCTCATTTCCATAACTGACATGCCACTGCCATGCCAGTCGAGTAACTCCTCACGTGCCTGTTGCAATACCTCATGCGGCAATACTGCGGGACCTGCGCTGAAATTATAAATTGTCATAACTTGTTTATTCTTTAAATCTAGTCTTTAATCGGTTTGATCAAATGGGAAAGATCTTCCGGCTCAGGATCAGCAATACGGCTCAAACCCGCCAGTTTGTCGTCTTTCCCTAAATTAATTAATGTCACACCCTGCGTGGAACGGCTCATTTCGCGGATTTCCTTGACGCGAGTGCGGATTAGTACGCCATTTGTACCAATCAACATGATTTCATCTTCCTCGTTTACCAATGTAGCCGCGACCACCTTACCATTCCGGGCGGAAGTCTGAATCGCAATCATGCCCTGAGTCCCTCGGCCATGGCGTGTATATTCTGAAATTGGCGTGCGTTTGCCGTAGCCGTTTTCGGTTGCAGTCAATACCGCTTGGCTTTCATCGCCCGCCACCAGGAGTGCAATTACATGTTGCTTCGCGGCCAGCTTCATGCCGCGCACACCGCGCGAGACACGCCCCATGGAACGTACATCATTTTCGTCGAAACGTACCGCCTTGCCACCATTGGAAAACAGCATTACGTCATGCTTGCCATCCGTCAACGCCACGCCGATCAGATAATCGCCTTCATCCAGGTTAATGGCGATGATGCCAACCTTGCGCGGGTTGGCGAAATCAGACAACGCGGTCTTTTTCACCGTGCCCTTGGCGGTGGCAAAGAATACATATTGATCTTCCGAGAACACTTTTACTGGCAGAATCGCGTTGATCTTCTCGCCACTTTCCAGCGGCAACAAATTAACAATTGGTCTGCCGCGGGCGGTACGGGCACCCTGCGGTACGTCGTACACCTTGATCCAGTACACTCGGCCACGACTGGAGAAGCACAGAATATAATCGTGCGTGTTGGCGATAAACAGGTTATCTACAAAATCGTCCTCTTTAGGAGGAGCAGCCTGCTTGCCGCGACCGCCGCGTTTCTGCGCCACATATTCCGCTAACGGCTGCGCTTTCATGTAACCACCATGCGACATCGTAACCACCACGTCTTCTGGCGTAATCAGATCTTCCATACTCATATCTTGAGTATGGGTGACGATTTCGCTGCGGCGCTTGTCGCCGTATTGCGCTTTAATAGCAACCAGCTCATCGATGATAATTTGCGTTACGCGCTCTGGCTTAGCCAGGATATCGAGCAAATCGATAATCTTGTCCATTACTTCGCGATATTCGCTGACGATTTTATCTTGCTCCAGCCCGGTTAAACGCTGCAAGCGCAGCTCCAGAATCGCTTGCGCTTGTGTGTCCGAAAGCCGATAGGCGCGCTGCTCACCCTCCCCCGACATACCGAATTCCGGCGCCAGATTTTCCGGACGCGATGCATCGCTAACCCGGCTTAGTAACTCTTCGACCAGTGAAGATCGCCATGTCCGCGCCATCAAACCCTGTTTGGCAATTGCAGGCGTCGCGGCCGCTTTAATCAGAGCGATGATTTCATCCACGTTGGAGAGTGCAACCGCCAAACCTTCCAGAATGTGGCCACGATCCCGCGCCTTGCGCAAATCAAATATCGTGCGCCGCGTTACCACTTCGCGCCGATGGCGCAGGAAAGCATCCAGAAATTGCTTTAAGTTAAGCAGCTTAGGCTGACCGTCGGTCAAGGCCACCATGTTCATGCCGAAACTGTCTTGCAGTTGGGTCAGCTTAAACAATTGATTGAGTATTACTTCTGGTACTTCATTACGCTTTAGTTCAATCACAGCGCGCATTCCAGATTTATCTGATTCGTCGCGGATTTCGGAAATCCCATCAATTTTCTTTTCACGTACCAGCTCGCCAATCTTCATTAGCAAGGCGGCCTTATTCACTTGATAGGGCAACTCATCAATAATGATGGCTTGGCGATTATTCCCCTTTTCGATGTCTTCGAAATGAGTTCGCGCGCGCATTACCACGCGCCCGCGCCCGGTTCGGTAACCTTCCTTTACACCTGCTAAGCCATAAATAAAACCTGCAGTAGGAAAATCTGGTGCCGGGATATATTCTATTAACTGCTCAATATCCAAATCAGGGTTATTTAGTAGCGCTAGGCAGGCATCAACTACCTCGCCAAGATTGTGCGGTGGAATATTAGTCGCCATCCCCACGGCAATGCCGGTTGAGCCATTGACCAACAGATTGGGAAAACGCGCCGGAAAAACCAGCGGCTCATGCTCGGAGCCATCATAGTTAGGTCCGAAATCCACGGTCTCCTTGTCCAGGTCGGCCAGCAACTCGTGCGCAATACGGGCCATACGAATTTCGGTATAACGCATCGCCGCTGCATTGTCACCGTCCACCGAACCAAAGTTACCCTGGCCGTCCACCAAAGGATAACGCAGCGAAAATGTCTGTGCCATACGGACGATAGTGTCGTACACCGCCGTATCTCCATGTGGATGGTATTTACCAATCACGTCACCGACAATGCGCGCTGATTTTTTGTAAGCCTTGTTCCAGTCGTTGGATAGTTCGTGCATGGAAAACAGCGCGCGGCGATGTACCGGTTTAAGGCCATCACGCACATCAGGCAAAGCGCGTCCAACGATCACGCTCATTGCGTAATCGAGATACGACTTGCGCATCTCATCTTCAAGACTGACTACCAGAATTTCTTTAGCGAATTGTTCCATAGGTATAGCGGATGCTCTAAAATTTCTTGTAAAACAATTCGTAAGTTTAACATGCCCACCTTAAGCGAGACAAAGCATAATTTATTTGCTGCACAGAAGCTAAAATTAAATCGCCTGATTGGCTGGTGGTTCAAGACAAGTTTTGCTACATTTCACATTTCACCCTCGAATATGGGCACATTATGGCCAATGCTGATCCGATTGAACTGGAGAAATTTAGTCAGCTCGCCCACCGCTGGTGGGATCCCAGCAGCGAATTTAAACCACTACATGAAATTAACCCACTGCGCCTGAATTACATCAACCGTATCGCGGCCCTATCCGGCAAAACTGTGCTGGATGTTGGCTGCGGCGGCGGTATCCTGTCGGAAAGTATGGCTGCACTTGGCGCACAGGTGACGGGCATTGATCTGGGCGATAAAGCTTTACAGGTTGCCAGGCTACACTTGCTGGAAAGTGGCCAAGAGGTGAACTACCGCAAGATTGCCGTGGAAGACTTGGCGACAGAACAGCCAGGCCAGTACGATGTGGTCACTTGCATGGAATTGCTCGAACATGTACCCGACCCATCCAGCACGGTGAATGCCTGCGCGCAACTAGCCAAGCCGGGCGGTCATGTATTTTTCTCTACTCTCAATCGCAACCCGAAGTCTTACCTTTTTGCGGTGATCGGCGCGGAGTATTTACTTCATTTGCTGCCGCGCGGCACGCACGATTATGCTAAATTTATTAAACCATCTGAGCTTGCACAATTTTGCCGCAATGCAGGACTTAATATCAACGACATTAGCGGCATGAGTTATCACCCTCTTTATAAAATTTACTCAATCAGCCAGAACACTGACGTTAATTACCTGCTCGCCTGTCAACGTGACTAAAGCTGTCCTGTTCGATCTCGACGGCACTTTTGCTGATACAGCCCCTGATCTGGGCGCCGCCCTTAACTATTTACTCAGCCTCCATGGCAGGCCCCCTCTGCCTTTGAAAACAATCCGTCCACAAGCATCGCATGGTTCTCTTGGCTTGCTAAAACTGGGTTTTAACATTGGGCCAAATGCGCCAGATTTTGCAGATTTACGCGATTCCTTCCTGGATTATTATGCTAGCCATATTTGCGTCCACACCACCCTCTTCCCCGGAATGACGGAGCTGATCGAAACGCTGGAACAGCGTGGCCTGCCGTGGGGCATCGTCACCAACAAACCCCATCGCTTCACCCTACCGCTGATGCAAGCGCTGGGCTATGCGCAGCGCGCCGCCTGTCTGATCAGTGGCGACACATGCGCGCGTGCCAAGCCCTTCCCTGATCCATTACTGAAAGCCAGCGAATTGCTGAAAATCGCGCCACAACACTGCCTGTATCTGGGTGATGACAAGCGCGATGCGGAAGCAGCGCAAGCTGCTGGGATGCTTTGCATCATCGCGCGCTATGGTTACCATGACTCCCTAGAAGAATTAGCCAACTGGCCTGCCCAAGGCGGAATTGATTTACCATCCCAGTTATTGCAATATTTAACAGGGCGGTAATGTTATGTACCAATAGTGGGGTTTCATTTACTGATCGTATTCTCGGTTGCGGAGTAGTGCTACAACAATGCCTGCATGGCAAAACCGATCAACAGAGTCAGTGACGTCAAGCCTATGCCGAAGCCGATCATACGGCGGCGATTGAGCTGTGTCCAAAGTATGACCCCCGTCAATGACAACAAGATAATGCTTCCCGCCAACGTATCCGCGAAAAGAATCCAAGGGATACCGACACCGTTACCTTTGTGTAAATTATTTAATGTACCCCATATATTTTGGTCGCCACGCTTAACTGATACGAAGTTGTTACCCACCCAATATTCCGCTTGTAGATTGGCTTGAGGCGAGTTAAATGTAACCGACCAGTGCGCGGGCTGTTTCAGGGTCTTGTCGCCCCATGCCACAGGTTTGGCCGGTTCACTGCGCTCGCGCGAGGCAGGGCGATCAATCATCAATTCTTGTTGTAACCAGCTTGCCATTGCTTTCGCATTGGCTGGTGCTGGAGTAGGTAATGGAATTTCCAGCATCGTTTCTTGCACTTGTGCCGCCGGTATTTTCAACACAGTGCGGTGGCTCAGCAAGATTCCTGTCACCCCAAAAAGCAAGCCTATGGCCGCCCCCCAGAGTCCGATCCAACCATGTGTTTTACGTAGCCATTTCAAGAATATGGCACGCCGTGAGCGAATGTCACGGTCTTTAGAATCAATTAGATCGTTATCAGCGCTGTTCGCTGAACTGGTATTGTGAACTTTATTGAGTTGAATAATTGTTGTCATAAGGTCGTCACTCCAGAAAAAATATTATGGCACACCCCACATCCGCACCAGGTTGTGATAACAACCGGTTAGGTGTGTACGCGCAGTTTCATCTGCATTGGCGGAATTTAGCCGTTGAATTGCGGTATCGAGATCGAACAGTAAAGTACGCTGACCGTCATCCGAAATTAAACTTTGAACCCAGAAAAAACAGGCGGTACGCACGCCACGTGTTATCGGCGTCACTCGGTGTAGGCTGGTAGATGGATAGATCAGCAAATCACCTGCCGCGAATTTCGCGGTGTGCATACCGTAAGTATCCTCAATCTGCAACTCCCCCCCATCGTATTCGTCGGGTGCAGAAAGAAATAAGGTAGCAGAGACATCAGTGCGAATTTTTTCACCTGTGCCGGGTATTAGCCGCATGCCACCATCAACATGGCTACCAAAATACATGCCGTTTTCATATCGATTAAACATCGGTGGATAAACCCGATTCGGCAACGCAGCGCTAATAAAGAGCGGATTACGTTCGAGTTCGGCTAAAATCAAATCACCTAACTCGTACGCAATGGGTGTGTTTTCCGCGATCTGCAAATTACGCTTGACCGGCGCTCCTTGATGGCCTGCCGTCACGCGGCCATCGACCCATGCCTCCCCAGCGGTATCAAGTTTTTCCCGCACAAAACGAACCTGTTCGACGCTCAATACCTTAGGGATTTGTACTAGCATGGGTCGCTGGTCCTGATATATTTAAAAACGATGAACAACTGTTATGAGTGCAGTCCGTCCGCTGCCAGGTACCGAGCGCCCGCCATTAGATGGAATCAATGAGCCGATATAGTCTTTGTTGGTCAGATTAAGAAGATTCAACCGGATATCATACTTAGGCAGATGATAGGCAATGGTGCCATCCCAACGAGTGTAACCAGCGGCAGAAACAGTATTGGTGTTGTTGGCAAAGCGTGAGGACATATAAGTGGCCCCGCCACCGGCTTCCCATTGTGGGGTCAATTTATAGGTTGTCCATAACGTGGCCATGTCGCGCGGCGTATTGGCCAGATCTTTTCCTTGCGTATTTTCCAGCGCTGATGCTCTGGCAATTGTGGGGTTAAGATGCGTATAGCCGCCCATGAGTTGCCAGTCGCGCGTGATACGCCCCGCTGCGCCAAACTCAAAACCGGTGACACGCACATCCCCGTTAGAGATATAGATCCCGGGTGACACTTGCGAGCGTGAATTGGTCTTTTCAATATCAAATAAGGCCGAGGTCAATGATAGATTGCCGCCCAGTACATCCCATTTGGTACCGATTTCGTAAGAGCGGCTTTTTTCTGGTTCTAAAGTTTGCGTACCGGCGGTTGCCGTCAATGTTTCTAATGAGGGGTTAAAGGAAGTGCCATACGATGCATAGTATGATTGCACATCATTCGGTTGATAAATCACGCCGCCCCGTACGCTGGTGAAGCTCACTGTTTGATCGGCTTTAAGAAGCGGGGGGGTAGCGGTGCTGACTGTGTTGGTCAGGCCTGCCTTAAAGCGATCCCAGCGTACGCCACCCACAAGCTTCCATTGCTTGTTCAATTCGATCGTGTCGTTGATGTATGCGCCGACTGAAGTCGCTTCTGAATCTGCATTATTTCCGATCGTCTTCACGGAATTGGCCGGTGTAGAAAGGTAGGCTGGATTGACCAGCGATACGACGGGCAAGTTGCTACGGGCAGTAGCCTGAGATTCGAAGGTCTCACGGCTGAGTGCAGCGCCGGCGATCATCGTATGCTTGAGGGTGCCAGTATCGAACTTTGCGATCAAATCGGTCTGATTGTTGAGCATTTGATTTTTGAACACGCGATCATGGCTGGTGAGCCTGACAGACAGTGCACTCAAGGGCAGCGCAGTAGTATTTCCAGCAGCTTGAGTGGTGAACGGGGTAAATACGCCGCCAGCAAGCGTGCCCACAGCGTTAAGACCCGTTGCCTGGGCGTCAGTGCTGTAATAGCTATATTGCAGCTGATTACGCAGTGTCACATCCGAATTCAACTTATGTTCGATGAGACCACTTAAAATCGCTGTTTTTTGCAAAACACGATCGTCTGTCAAACCGTAATAAGTATCGCGATTCACCTTGACCGGACGGCCATTGACGGCGGGAATGCCATAATCCACCATATCATCGTTGTGGGAGAGGATCGCTGACAGTGTAATTTCAGTCTGTGTGCCGATTCCAAAGCGCAGTGACGGCGCAATTCCAAAATCTTTATTGGTAATAACATCCCGTGTCGTTTGCGCTTTTTGACCCATCATGGCAACGCGAACCGCGGAAGTATCCGACAATTGACGGTTAAAATCCCCCGTTGAGCGCACTCCGCCATTGGTGTCGACGGTGCCGGTAATTTGATTTGCATCGCCTAATTGCGGGCGCTTGCTGACCTGGTTGATCACACCCCCAGTAGAGCCGCGCCCAAATAGCATGGACGATGGGCCTTTTAATACTTCAACCGACTCAAGATAATAAGTGTCACGGTAGTACTGACCACTGTCACGCATTCCATTGAGATACATATCGGTACGTGCCGTGAAGCCGCGCAGATTGATGTTGTTACCGATCTGCCCACCTTCGGCACCGCCTACGGTAATACCGGGGACGTTGCGTAAAGCCTCCGATAACGAGGCTATGGCCTGAGAATCCATCAGGGCACGATTGACGACCGTGACTGTCTGCGGCACATCGCGCAAGGGTGTCGGCGTTCTAAAGCCCGCGAAAGTACTCGCTGCAAAATCATCGGTCACCTTTTGACCGCTCACTTTAATTTCCGGCAATTGTGTGGCATCGATTAATTTGTCGTTCTTGTTATCGTTGGTGGTTGTTTGTGCAAAGGCTGGGCTGTAGAGTTGCTGTAATGCCAGCGCTACCAACAATGCAGGACGTGTTTTTTTGAATCTCATAAGCTCCCCTGTTCTTTAAGATAAAGGTGGCTGGCTGGTGAGAAAACACGTGGCTGGCTTCCAGATTAAGTGAAAAATAATTAATTAATACTAAAGACCCGTATTCATAAGTTTGCGTACTGCCTTTTACAATGACTTCCGTGTATTACCTGTGTGCGTAATTAAATGGATATTTTTTATTACGGCTTGCTGCAAAATAACCCCGTATAACCGACATAACTAATGAAACAATTACAACCTCAAGCATGAAAAAATAACTGCATGGTTCAGTTGCGGATACTGAACTTATTTTGAAAAACTAAGCGTAACGGTATGATTTTCTATAGAGTAGGCTTTACCTTCGAATTCTCCAGGATGGTTTTCTTTGTGCTTGGCTTCTGCGATATAGAGGCCAGGTTCTAGCAGTGGGAAATTCGTTTCGCCATTTTCGTCTGTGTGTAAAGGTTTTTCCCATCCGTTGGGTGCGATAAGAACAATTTCAGCCTTAGCCAATGGCTTGCCCATAAAGCTTAAGCGCAGCTTATTTGCTTTTTGTTGTAGATCCAACGGCAAGCTACCCTCTTGACCTTGCCTCGCATACAAAAAGCTTCTTTGCACAGGAGCGAGCTTATCTTGTGGGGTACGTATGGGTTGCTTGAGCACTTGCACCAATATGGTAGGTCCACCGGAGATAGCGTAGTAATTGCCACTGCGGCTTGCAGTAACAGACTTCTCTGCACCGACCGCATCAACAATGGTGATCATCGGTGTAACAATATTGTCGAGTTTGCCTGGCGAAGTTTCCCGTAAGTTATCACCGTATTCACCAAAATAAAGTTTGCCTGCAGTAGCGTCACCCTCCAACCATAGCATGTGCGCGGCAGCATTGAGACTAAGCATGCCACTCATGGCGGCGGCGAAAAAAGTTAGTGTAAATTTCATGAATGCATTCCTTTTTCGGGTCTAATGTATAAATTCAGTTAAATTATTTTTTTAACGTACTTGGCAGGGCTAATCGTCGCTTCGCCAAATTCATTTCAGTTTTTGGTTTGTTTTCTAATTTTTATTTTTTAATTCATAAGCGCTTTCAGTTATTGTTTATGTAGCTGCATTAACATCATGTTTTTATTTTATTAATAGCTTAAATAAGCTTGCAAAACTGCAACGGTTTATTTATATGTTTCATTGACCCTCCTTAATTATCTAGATGAAACGTAATGGGTACGATGGTATAAACGGCAATCGCTTTGCCATTCTCAATATGTGGCTTGAACTGTGAACGCAGGATTGCTTGCCGCGCTTCTTCGTCAAGTCGTGGCGAGCCCGAAGTCTGCTGTATCTTGACCTGATCTGGATTGCCCTTCTCATTCACTAATACGCGCAGTGTGACGCGACCTTCTTCACCCATACGCTTGGCGAGAGGCGGATATTCCGGCTCTGGCGATTTTAAATATTCTACGTTTGAAATTATTTTTGGAAGAGGTGGGGCTGGGGGCGGTGCTTCCACCACCGGTTCCTCTGGCAGAGGGGATACAATCGGAACTTCCACTACCGTCGGCGCTGGTAACGGTTGAGTCATGATGGTTTGTTCTGGCGGTATTTGTTTGATCGTGGGCGCTATTCTTTTTTTAACAGGTTTTTTAATGGGTTTTTTAACAGTCGGCAACGCCTTGGCGGATGTCGATTCCGATTGTTGCGGCATTGAGGCCTGTGCAAAGGCAGGACTACAAAATTGCTGTATTGCCAGCGCCACTAGTAACACAAGCTGGAGTTTTTTGAATACCATGAGTACTCTCCATTAATTAAATAAAAGCGGATGGCTAGTTTGTGTGTCGTTTTTAGTCATGCAATGCTCGGACTCTGCCATTACACGATTTTTGTCATTTGGTTACTTAATTTTTTTTGCCTTTATGCAGTCAAAATCAATTTGTTGCTCTGTGTTAACTGAAGCCGATAAATGCGGCCCGCATGTTCAATTTCTATTTCGCGCTTTAGTTGAAACAAATCCTGACTTTTAATGCGAATGAGTGAATTTGCATCAGAACTAGAACTGGGAACCGACGCAAATACAGTGTCAGGAGTTTCTGTCTCGCGTTGAGTTGGCATAGCTATCAAAACCCATTTAATATAAACAAGAATAATTCGTATTATTATTACCTTTATTAAAAATGATTGCAAATTTTTTGTATTGCCTAAATGGCCGCTTCTAAAGAATTTAATACAAATACTAAACTCGGATGCAGGTGTGAAACGAGACTGAGCTAAGGTAGAATTCGGCTTGGACAGTTTCTGTCCTGTGTTGTAAGTCACCCTAATTACCCGCTTAGAAATGTTCTAAGTTCCTCAAGTTTAATCACAAATAACTTGTACAGGCTGGTGGCAAACTCGCATTTAATCCAATGGCAATCGAAGGTATGCGGTATGCCTTTTTAGTATTTGTGAGGAAATAATTATGACCGCTTTTCAAGTGCTTAAGCAGCGCCTTCCGCAGGAACCCCGTGTTTGGCTGGTTACTGGTGCGGCTGGATTTATTGGAAGCAATTTGGTGGAGACACTCTTAAAGCTTGACCAACATGTTATAGGATTGGATAACTTTACTACTGGTTACAGGGAGAATCTGAAGGAGGTAGAGCATTGCGTTACACCGCAACAATGGGCTGGGTTTCGTATCATGGATGGGGATATTCGTGATCTAAGTATTTGCCGAGAAGCGGTATCAGGTGTCGATTATGTACTGCACCAGGCGGCGCTTGGTTCGGTGCCGCGATCACTTGAGGATCCTATTCTTACTAACGAAAACAATATCTCGGGATTTCTCAACATGCTGGTAGCGGCGCGCGATGCAGCAGTAAAACGCTTTGTCTATGCGGCTTCCAGCTCAACTTATGGTGATCATCCAGGATTACCCAAGATTGAGAATTTAATAGGTAAGCCTTTGTCGCCTTATGCCGTGACAAAGTATGTGAACGAGCTTTATGCCGACGTATTTAGCCGATGTTACGGATTCCACACAATCGGTCTGCGCTATTTTAATATCTTTGGACGCCGTCAAGATCCTAATGGTGCTTACGCAGCGGTAATTCCGAAGTGGGTGGCTTGTATGATTAAAAATAAACCTGTTTATATCAACGGTGACGGGGAAACTAGCCGCGACTTTTGTTATATCGACAATGCCGTACAAGCTAATCTTCTGGCCGCCACTGTACAAGATATCGCTTCTGCCAATCAAGTTTACAATATCGCCGTAGGTGATAGAACTACGCTCAATAACCTCTTTGATCAATGCCGAATATTGCTCTTGCCACACTTCCCCCATTTGAAAGAATTTAAACCGGTTTACCGTGATTTTCGTGCGGGTGATGTGCGCCACTCTCAAGCGGATATTTCTAAAGCCCAGTCTTTACTGGGTTATGTACCTAGCCATGCCATTGCCCAAGGCCTGGAAGAATCGATGGCATGGTATGTTAACAACCTGGCCTGAATGCAGAAAATGCTATTGAATATCTGTTTTTGGCATGTCATGAGTGGTGGCATCTTCCGCACACAATCGCAGGCGTCGGCTAGCTGAAAATACAATACTGAAGGTACTGCCCTCCCCTTCCCCACTGGCAATCTCCAGGCGCGCCTGATGCCGGTTGGCGATATGCTTAACGATAGCCAGCCCCAGACCAGTACCTCCTGTTTCGCGTGAACGGCTACTGTCTACCCGATAAAAACGCTCTGTCAAGCGCGGAATGTGTTGTGGCGCGATGCCGATGCCGCTGTCCCGCACACTAAAAACCGGTTGATCGCCCTGCTCGTGCCAGCTCACCAAAATCTCGCCTCCTTGCGGGGTGTAATGGATGGCATTTGATATCAGATTACTGAAGGCACTGCGCAACTCATCGGCGTTGCCAAGCAGAGCGCAATTGCTCGCTAATTCCAGCCGCACAGTATGTTTCCCCGCACTCAAAGATTGTCCCTCTTGATGCAGCGTGCGTAAAAGTCCGGGCACATCCACTGTTTCTTCCTGCAAGGCATTGAGTGTATTCTCCAATTTGGACAGGGTAAGTAAATCGTCTACCAGCCGCTCCATGCGGTACATTTGCTCCCCCATCAGGTGCAATGCGCGGCGCGCCATGCTGTTTTCAAGGCTGGGCATATCATGCAAGGTCTCAACAAAACCATTGACTACGGTAAGCGGTGTGCGTAACTCATGTGACACATTAGCGACAAAATCACGGCGCATGGTTTCAATGCGTTCCAGATGGGTAATGTCGCGGCTAATCAGTAGCAGTTTATTGCCACCGTAGGGGATCAATTTAATGGACAGCGTCAGTCCGTCCTGCCGTGCACCGCTCAGAACCAGCGGTTCGCTAAATTCGTGCATGGCAAGGTATTTCACGAATTCTGGTTGACGTGCCAGATAAGTAATCTGCTGGCCAATATCGCGCTTGCTGTCGAGGCCAAAATGTTGTTCGGCAAGCGGGTTGCACCATTCAATGCGGTAGGCTTCATCGAGTATGGCCACTCCTTCTGGTAGTGCCGAGGTGGCCTGCTCCATGTGCTGTAGCGCCGCGACACGTTGCTCATGCTCTTTGCGGTGTTGACGTACCATCCTGTTTAGCCGGGTAAATACATCCCCCCACAACCCCGAACCGTCAGGCACCATACACTTATCAGAATCGGCCAGCCAGCAATCAAGCGCTTCGAGCTGACGCAAGTGAAAAACGATATATATCAGCAGAAACACACTAAAAAATAAGGTAGCGGGTAACGCTCCTACTGTTGCCCACACTAGCAGGGAGAGAAGCAGGAAGGTAAATGGAAAAAAAAGCGCGCGCCGCCAAAAATCAAACATGGTGTAGCCTTTAAAAATTACGCTGCGCCATTATTATGGTGCGCAAAGCGGTGGAAAACCATATATCAGCAGGGTGCAGAAAGAATGCAATTGACGGGATGGATTGCGGCTATATTTTGTCCATCCGGTTTAGTTGCACGAAAAACGGTAACCGCTGCCGCGCACAGTCTGAATCAGACCATCGAGGCTAGAGGGTTCAAGCGCCTGGCGCAGACGGCGAATATGCACATCCACTGTGCGTTCTTCCACAAACACATGATCGCCCCAAACTTGGTCAAGTAGCTGCGAACGGCTATAGACTCTTTCGGGATGGGTCATAAAAAAATGTAATAAACGAAACTCGGTCGGCCCCAGATCGATCATTGCCCCATTAGCGTTGATACGATGCATTGCCGGCGATAATTCCAGCCCACCGGCGGAGACTGTTTCATCACTCATTTGTGGCGCGCGGCGGCGTAGCACGGCACGGACACGAGCCATTAGTTCACGCGGCGAAAACGGCTTGGTTATGTAATCATCCGCGCCTGATTCCAGCCCCAGAATTTTATCGCGTTCATCGGTGCGCGCGGTCAGCATTATGATAGGAATGTTACGTGTCCGTTGATCGGCGCGCAAACGGCGCGCCAGTTCCACGCCGCTACTACCGGGCAACATCCAGTCAAGCAGGATTAGATCTGGCAGCGCATGGTTGATGTGTGCCCAAGCACCATCCGCATCATATGCCTCAATTGCGCGGTAGCCACATTGCGATATATTAAATGCCAGCAGTTCCTGTATCGCAGGTTCGTCTTCCACTACCAGAATATTCGCAGTCATTATTTTCTCCGTTGTTCACATGACAAACAACTTACGATGATATGACAGAATTATGACAATAATATGACGGCCATGCCGCTATTCAATCTAATAAACAGCGCGGCGGCGCTTCAAATCAGGCAGCAGCGAGCCGACTAACATGCCTGCTGCACTCATCAATAAACCCGCCAGTTGCGGTGGCCATAGACCTTCAGGATTAAAAACTTCAAGCAGTAACCAGGAAGAAAGACCCGCAGCAATTGAAAACAAAGCACCTTGCGTATTCGCGCGCTTCCAGTACAGCCCACATACCAACGGAATGAATGCTGCCACTAAAGTCACCTTGTATGCATTTCCTACCATCGAATAAATACTCGATGTAGATTTTAGCGCAAACAAGGTAACGGCCACGGCGAAGCATACAACGACCGTGCGCATGGTCCACAAAAAATGTCGATCATTCTGGTGGCCGATAATGCCTTTCAGGATGTTCTCGGTAAAAGTCACTGACGGCGCCAGTAACGTGCCACTGGCAGTGCTCATAATGGCGGCAAGTAGCGCACCAAAGAACATCACCTGCGCAAACACCGGCGTATGGTTCATGATCAGTGTAGGCAGAATTAACTGTGCGTTATCATTAATTAACGAGGCCACCATCATAGGGTCAATCAGCGTGGCGGAATAAGCCAGAAAAAGAGGTATGAAAGCGAACAAGAAATACAGGATGCCCCCAAGCAGCGCGCCGTGAACGGCTGTTTTTTCATTTTTTGCGGACATTACACGCTGGAATACGTCCTGCTGCGGGATGGAGCCTAGCATCATGGTTACCGCTGCGCCGATAAATGCGAGCACATCTCTGGTTTCCAGCTGCGGCCATAAAATAAGCTTGTTGGCTTGTGCGGCATGATTTATGACTACCCCTGCCCCACCTGCTATACCGGACAGTAGCCAAGTCAGGTACAACATGGCAACGACGATAATCGTCATTTGAAAAGCATCTGTCAACGCCACTGACCACATACCGCCAAACAAGGTGTAAATCAGCACGATGCCAGCACCAATCACCATACCTTCGCCAGTAGAAATCGCTCCTTGCGTGATGAAGGAAAACACCAGGCCCAATGCTGTAATCTGCGCTGACACCCAGCCCAAATATGAAGCTATAATGGCCAAGCTGGTAAGCACCTCCACCGTGCGATCGTAGCGTTGCCGGTAATAATCGCCAATGGTAATCAGGTTCATTTTATAAAGCTTGGCGGCGAAGAATACACCCACCAAAATTAGGCACATGCTAGCGCCAAAAGGGTCTTCAACTATTCCCCTCAAACCCTGCTGGACGAATTTTGTGGATATCCCCAACACTGTTTCCGCACCGAACCAGGTAGCAAACACAGTGGCAGTCACGACATACAGCGGCAAGTGCCGACCAGCCATCACATAATCTTTGACGTTATGTACGCGCGTGGCGGCGTACAAACCGATTCCGATAGAAATCATCAGATAAAGAATGACGAGCCAGATCAGCATAAGTGCCTTGTAAAATCGTAAAAAATAACCGAATTGTAGCAGTCCTTGGCTGCTATCAAGATC
The DNA here is from genome assembly GCA_003402375.1 of Candidatus Nitrotoga sp. CP45. Taxonomy (GTDB): domain Bacteria; phylum Pseudomonadota; class Gammaproteobacteria; order Burkholderiales; family Gallionellaceae; genus Nitrotoga. The sequence continues at coordinate 1,794 of QFXJ01000002.1, read as the reverse complement.
AATAAAAAGGCTCCCTCAGGAGCCTTTTTATAATATAAAAGATCGCCTATAGCTTTTCAGCGTGCTCGGCCAAATACTTCGCCACCCCCTCAGAAGAGGCATCCATTCCAGCTTTACCCTTGCTCCAGCCAGCGGGGCAAACTTCACCATGCTCCTCATGAAATTGCAGTGCATCCACCATACGCAGCATTTCATCAATATCGCGGCCAAGCGGTAGATCGTTCACCACCTGGTGGCGTACCACACCGCCACGGTCTATCAGAAACGAACCACGGAAAGCCACCCCATCCTTGTGTTCAACGTCATAAGCACGGCAAATCTCGTGTTTAATGTCGGCCACCAACGGATAACGCACTTGACCGATACCACCCATATTAACGGGCGTATTCTTCCAAGCCAGATGGGTAAACTGCGAATCAATAGAAATGCCGATTACTTCAGTTTGACGCTTCTTGAACTCGTCTAAGCGATGATCAAACGCAATCAATTCTGAAGGACATACAAAAGTAAAGTCCAACGGGTAAAAGAATATTACACCGTATTTTCCGTCCAAATGGTTCGTCAAACTAAAAGTTTCGTTTATTTCATTGTCACCCATCACTGCGACAGCAGTAAAGTCAGGGGCAAGTTTACCGACGAGAACAGCCATGATTTTTTCCTTTGGTTGACTAAATTGCTAAGGTATGGAATTTAGCGATGGATGGAATGGATGTCAACTATAAAGCACTGAGGTAAGCTCACAAAAATAAGCCTCCAACGTTTCTGGAAATACTGGCGATAAAAACTGAAGATGGGACGAATACTTAAAAAAATTCCTGATTAGCCACGAAATTCAGCTAGCGCAATCGACAAGCCTGAAGAGAAGCGAATATATACATTCTGACGAAAGGCGATATGAAGTTTGGTTCAACTCCTGAATCTGGATTAAGTATTTTATCCGCCTAGATACAAACTGATTTCGGCAACTTCTCTGAATGCCTTGCACTATGCCGCTTTCCGAGCGGTGTGTTGCTGGGCGGTATCACAGTCGTGGTTGATTGACGAGTATTAATTCCGAGTATTAATTCCGAGTATTAATTCCGAGTATTAATTCCGAGTATTAATTCAAAGAATACTGCAAACGCGTTTCACGCACCATGAAGGAGAATGCGTACGAAGGCCTTTACAAAAGTTCCAAACCACTGGCCCCGGTAGTGTCAGGAATTTTGTGTGTCTGAAGTCACGGTTAAATTTCACGGCATCCTCAAACTGAATCCGTGAAGCGTTCACCGAACAGAATGGCGAATTGGGTTTTGGCAGCACGCCAAGTGATAGGTGGCATCTTCCATTTTTTCGTAATATTGCGCAAGGCCAGGTAGATTAGCTTGAGTGCCGCTTCGTCGTTAGGGAAGTGGCCACGGTTCTTGATTACCTTGCGTACCTGCATATTCAAGCTCTCGATGGCGTTGGTGGTATAGATGATTTTGCGTACCTCCAGCGGGTAGGCAAAGAAGGGAATGACTTCCTGCCAATGCCGGCGCCAGATTGGTGCAATGGGCGGATATTTCAGACCCCACGGGCTGACGGAAAAGGCTTCCAGCGCAGCCGCTGCTTCGGCTTCGGTCGTGGCGCGGTAGATCGCCTTGAGTTCCGCCGCGACCGCCTTGCGATCTTTCCATCCCACGTAATCCAAGCTGTTGCGAATCATGTGCACGATGCAGGTCTGGATTTGCGTTTGCGGGAAGGCCGCAGAAATCGCTTCGGGAAAGCCCTTCAGCCCATCCACCACGGCGACGAGAATATCGCCCACACCCC
>QFXJ01000001.1 GCA_003402375.1 Candidatus Nitrotoga sp. CP45 | reverse complement strand
TTTATCCCTTCAAGTAGCTTGTCCAGGATGGAGGGGTCTAGTGTCGTCATACGAGTCCTTTCTATTGAAACTCATTATCATCGTATGACTTCTTTCACACAAAAATTCTGACAGGCTCCTGGCCCCGGCCACTTTTCAAGTGCCGCTGAGCACAGCCAAGATATGACTCTGATGTCCGGCGATAGGACACCGAGTTTGATAGGCGCAAAAATTTTTGCGTCAGCGCTACATCCGACAACACGCAATGCGCAATGCGCAAGATTATTGGCCGCTTCGTCATCGGAAGCCGTAAGTTGCACGACGCTCGACACCGAAGAACCGAGCGCAAGTATCCCGACATCGCTACTAAGTTTTTGCACAAGCGCGTTACCCCCACTGCACGCCCCAGCATCGCTACAGGGCAATGATTTTATATTAACTGACATAGTTATAATTCCAATTAAAAGTACTTCTTAACAATCTATCCCCTATCGCGTGCCGTGCGGTGCCATAACTATAAAGGAAAAGATACCATCACTTGATTTTTGATCTGTCGGCCAAACTGCATCAATCTTTATGTTCGCAATACCTGTAACGGTAAGCCAATTACGCAAGTGAACACCAGAGCATGGTTTTAAGCATTATGGCAAATAGGCATCGAGGATTGCCGTTGGCATGACATCAAACATGTTTGGACAAAACATAACGCAGATATGTGACTTTTGGCACAGATAGGAGTACAAGTTTCCTCTATCTTGCACCCCCTCATAAACCACATAAGGAACTAATATGAAATGTAATAAACTTACCGCAATTGCCTTATTGCTCTGGGTTCTTACTATTGCCGTATTCGCATGGTTCTTTATCCGTGGAAATACTACCACCGGAACTGACGGTAGAACTGCTGTTGTGCTGCATGTTAGCGAACGTGACTTGATTTTATCCGAAATGCGGGGCCTGCTATCCGCAACACAAGGAATTCTAGAGGGTGTAAATCAAGGCGACATGCAGCGCGTCATCAAGGCTTCAAGCGCTGCAGGTATGGTGGTTGCCGCTGATGCAAGCCCGGCACTGATGACCAAACTACCAATGGAATTAAAATCGCTAGGCATGAGTGTTCACCGCGACATGGATGCAATAGCCACTGCTGCTGAAAATAAAGTGCCAGCACCCGAAATTTTAAAGATGCTGTCAAATACATTAACCAAGTGTGTTGCCTGTCACTCAGCTTGGCAGCTTAAAGTGGCAAATTAAACTGGGTACCAATTTATCCAAGCATATTTGGGATCATTTTTTCAGTATTTATTGCATGAAGCGCTAAAACTCAGCAATCAAACCGTTTATCTTGGCTGCAACTTTTCAGTTGTATAAGTTTCCAATTAGCGTGCGGCACTAGTGTTTCTCTTGATGTCCGCCAAATTCATAGCGCAAGGCAGACAACAATTTGTTGCCGTAGTCTGCTTCTCCGCGCGAATTGAAGCGATCAAATAATGCGGCGGTGAGAACCGGCGCGGGTGTACCCGATTCAATAGCGGCGATACTGGTCCAACGCCCTTCGCCGGAGTCCGACACCTTGCCACCAAACCTCTCCAGATTTGGATCGGCTTGCAACGCGTGCGCAGTCAAATCAAGTAGCCAGGAACTCACCACGCTGCCGCGCCGCCATAATTCGGCCACTTCGGCTACGTTGATATCGTAACGGAACGCTTCTGGTTCACGTAATGGTGTGGTCTCTGCATCCACTTGATGCAACTTGCCACCCACATTGGCATGACGCAACAAATTAAAACCTTCGGCATAGGCGGCCATCATGCCGTATTCGATACCGTTGTGAACCATTTTGACGAAGTGTCCGGCACCCTCCGGACCGCAGTGCAGATAGCCGATCTCGGCCGTGCTCGGTTGGCCACTGCACCCTTCGGTACGCGGTGCAGCATCCACACCCGGCGCCAACGCGGCAAAGATGGATTGCAAGCGCGCAAACGTATGCTGCTGGGCACCGACCATTAAACAGTAACCCCGTTCCAACCCCCAAGTGCCGCCGCTGACTCCCACATCCGCATAATGAATGGACTGTGCCGACAGATTCTTTGCGCGGACGATGTCATCCTTATAATAGGAATTGCCGCCATCAATAATGATGTCGTCCGCACTCAGCAATGGGGTCAATTCCGCGATGCTGGCATCCACCGCTGCTGCGGGCAACATCAGCCAAATGGCGCGCGGTGCACTCAACTTGTTCACCAAGTCCTGCACACTGATAGCAGGTGTCATGCCTTCTTTTGCCAGTGTTTGCACCGCTTCGCTGCTGCGGTCGAACACCACACATTGGTGTCCGGCACGGTTCAAACGACGCACCATGTTTGCGCCCATACGCCCCAACCCTATCATTCCGATCTGCATTATTTACTCCTCATATAAAATAAATTTTTCTGCGGCATGGGGTGTAACCCCGGTTCACTACTCTGCATCCAGATACAAGGCCAGTCCCGAGATATTCAGCATAGTGAAAACCGTTCAAACTATCTTTTCAGCATAATGTGTAGCGAACAAGGCCGGTCCATACAGTGCCGCGCGATCATTCAGGATCACCTTGACCGGCATCGCCGCCAGTAACGGTCGCATCCGTCCTTTGTCGAGAAAGGCATTGAGGAAATCACCCGTTTGCAACAACGGTAATATTTTCGGTGCGATGCCACCGCCAATATAGAGGCCGCCCCGACTCATCACTTTGAGTGCCAGATTACCGGCCTCCGCGCCATACAAACTGACGAATAATTGCATTGTTTCCACGCATATCGGATCGCTGTTTGCCAGTGCCGCAGCGGAAATAGCCGTCGCTGTATCTGTGTTACGCATTTCTTCCGCTAACCACGCCGGGGTCGATACATGCCGGTATTCAAGCAAGAATGCGTACAAATCAAGCAGCCCCATGCCGGAAACCACACGCTCCCAACTGACATGTCCCCTCATGTGCTCAGAATGGCGTTGTTGTAAATATCTTAGCAAGGCAAATTCCAGGGTATTACGCGGACTGAACGTGGTGTGTCCACCTTCCGTGGCGAAAGGGTGGTGAGATAGTCCGTCCCAATACAAACCCGCCTCGCCCAAACCCGTCCCGGCAGCGATCACCGCCGCATTACCCAGCGCATCGGGCGCCCCCGCTTGCAGCGTCAACAAATCAGCTTCGCTTAGCGCAGGCAAACCATAAGCCGTGGCCTCTAAATCGTTCAGTAGATGGCAGCGCAAAAAACCGAAACGTTGGCATAGCTCGGTGGCATCGATCCGCCAAGGCAAGTTAGTCGCTTGCGCCACGCCATTCTGCACCTGCCCGGCAATGCCGAAAGCCGCATCGTCAACGTGATTACCCGATGACAAAAATTCACTCAGCAACGTTTCAAAAATTTCATAGCGCTGGCTGGCATAACTAAGTTCATGGAGGATTACAACGTCATTACCGTTCACTTCGACTAACGCCAAACGGGTTTTGGTACCGCCGATATCGCCTGTAAGGATGGATCCCATTTTAATATGCCTCAAGATTGCCACCTTCTGGATTTAAGGAATGGCGCCAGAACTGGTCTTCACGATCAAATAGGCGGTAGGTGCCGCGCGGCCCCCAGCTACCGGCGGGATAAGTGTTAATGAAGCTGCGCTCCATCGACCACACCTTAATTACTGGATCGACCACGCGCCAGGCCGCCTCGACTTCATCGATGCGCAGGAACAACGAGTGATCGCCCAGAATGACATCGAGAATCAACCCCTCGTAAGCATCAAAATCTTCTTCGCCAGCTTTGCGATATGTCGCATCCAGACTGATGGTGCGTGTTTGCATATCCAGCCCCGGCACCTTGACTTGCAACTCCATCTTCAAACAATCGTCCGGCTGGATACCGAGCATAATCCAGTTTGGTTGCGGCGCACCTTTACGGATGTGCCGCAGTAAATCCTGCGGCGGCGCCTTAAAGCGGATGCAGATCGCAGAGCTACCTTCCGCCATGCGTTTGCCGGTGCGGAGGTAGAACGGCACGCCCGCCCAGCGCCAGTTGTCGATGAACAATTTCATTGCGGCATAGGTTTCGGTCGTGCTGCCCGGCGCGACATTTGGCTCTTCCAAATAACCAGGCACGGTCTTGCCGCCGATGACGCCGCTGGCGTACTGTCCACGAAAAGCGTGGGCATGCACCGCGTTCTGGGTGATGGGACGGATGGCTTTCAGCACTTTCACTTTCTCATCGCGCAAATGTTCGGCCGACATACTCAACGGCGGCTCTATCGCCACCAACGCTAACAACTGCATCAAATGGCTCTGCACCATGTCGCGCAGCGCGCCTGCGCCTTCGTAGTAATCGGCACGCCCTTCCACCCCCAGTGTCTCAGAATGGGTGATCTGCACATGGTCGATGTAATGGTTTCTCCATAATGGTTCCAGCAGCAGGTTTGCAAAGCGGAACACCATGATGTTCTGCACGGTACCCTTGCCGAGGTAGTGGTCAATGCGATAAATCTGCGGCTCATCGAGATGGCGATAGAGACTGGCTTGTAGGGTCTGCGCGGAAAGCAGGTCGTAACCGAACGGTTTTTCAATCACCACGCGACGCCAGCCGTTATGCTGTTTCAACAGCCCGATATTGCCCAGTTTTTCCACGATCCCGGGATAGTCGACGGGGCGCACCGCCATGTAATACATCACGTTTGGTGGAAACTTTGGGTCATCGTCCAGCAAGTTTTGCAATCGTGTATAAGCCTCATCATCACCGGGTGGAATGGAAAAATAATGCAGGCGAGCACAAAAACGTTGTAGTGCCGCTTCATCAATTTTCCCACCATGCAATTTACGCAGAATGTCACATACAAAACCCAGCCATTGTTCACGCTCGTAGGGGGCAATATCGCAACCCAGGATGATCAGATGGTCAGGCAGACGCCGCGCGGTTTCCAGATGAAATAATGCTGGGATCAGTTTGCGTCGGCTCAAATTCCCACCGGCACCAAAAAAAACCAGCGTGCAGGGTTCCAGGGTTTTCATATGGACTATCCTTTCATGTGAAATGACTTGTACATCCAGCAAGCCGACATGGGCAGTTCGGGTAAACAAGTGGTGAATTCAGAGTTTTGCTCTTCCTTTAATCATATAAGGAAAATTAAAAAAAGTTATGTTTTGATATGCCAAATACTTCGAACTTGATTGGCCGATTCAATTTCCTCATTTTCCTCTGTAAGAAATTTAGCAAGTACATTTAATCTGCGCTTTTCTAAAGCTTTTCCGCAAGCATTTTTTCCAGTTTGATCTGATCCAAGGTAAAACCGCGTATACCTTCGGCCAGTTTTTCTGTAGCCATAGCATCTTCGTTCAACTCCCAGCGGAACATCGCTTCGGTCATCCGTTGCGGCTGCGGTTCGGTCACTCCGGTATCGTTCAATTGACGTACCAATAAACCTTGCGTGGCTTTTAATTCTTTTAACAGCGGAGGCGAGATGGTGAGCCGGTCACAACCGGCCAGCGCCAATATCTCACCCATATTGCGGAACGAAGCGCCCATGATAATGGTTTTGAAACCATGCGTCTTATAGTACGCATAAATCTGGCGTACCGACTGCACGCCAGGATCTTCATCCGCCGAAAAGTCACGATCACTTTGTGCCTTGTGCCAATCAAGAATACGTCCAACGAACGGAGAAATCAGCGTCACTCCCGCTTCTGCACTGGCACGTGCCTGGGCAAAACCGAACAACAGTGTCAGGTTACAGTTAATGCCGTCACGCTCAAGAATTTCCGCAGCGCGGATACCTTCCCAAGTGGAAGCGATCTTAATCAACACACGGTCGTTGGGTATGTCCGCCGCGTTGTACAAACTGATCAGCTTGCGAGCCTTGTTCACCGTGGCTACGGTATTGAAAGAAAGCCGTGCATCCACTTCGGTCGAGATACGTCCCGGAACGTATTTAAGCACTTCCACACCGACATCCACCGCCAGCCTGTCCATGGCATCGTGCGCCTGCTGCCCACGATCGTTGCTTTGCGATTTGGCCCAGATGATGGCATTTTCAATGAGCGGAACATATTCCGGCAGTGTGGCAGCCTTAAGCAGCAGTGAGGGGTTAGTGGTAGCGTCCTGCGGCTGATAATGGTGAATTGCCTCTATATCACCGGTATCAGCCACAATAGTCGTCATTAATTCAAGCTGTTCCAAAAAATTACTCATGTTATTTATCCTTTAAATTTTAAGGTAAAGCTGGCTGTTACTGGCTCTAATTTTTATAGACAAAAGTTTGCCTGCAACTGATTCTACAAAACAGGCAATATTTTTCTGTGCAAAGTTAGGATCAGTAAAATAGGCATAAGGGTGTTCTCTAGTATTGTCGGTGTCAACTACAACGGAGATCTGGATCAGTGGTACGCGCTCTAATCCAAACTATCTTTACCATTGCCGCCTTTTCATGACATTGGGTTGACGCCACACTTCAGAACCTTACAATCCCCGTAGGTTCCTTTCTCCGCTGGTTTAGTCCAACGAAGTTAATCCGCTGCCAATAAACGCGGGTTTAACAAGCTTGGGGAGGACTGCAGATAAACGCTATTCATTAGATAATTACCCATGAAAATTACCACCGTTGGCGAGTTGCTGCATTAGTCATATGCAAACCTTGCGATGGCGCACTCGGCCATCACTGCGAAAGCAGAGAAGTACGGACGCATACAGTTCATGATTCGTTCTCGTCTTTATTCAGGGTTGAACAAACAGACCATGAGTATTGGCTCCCTAGCGGACGACGAACGCTTAAAGATGGTATTGCCGCAAGCTTGCTGCTACTGCGGTAGTCGCGAGTACTTGTCTGCGAACCATCTCATTCCGACAAAACGAGGTGGCGCAAATACCGGAGATAATCTTGTCTGGGCCTGCCGTTCATGCAACAGCTCAAAGTGCGCGCGCGATGTACTTGAATGGTTGACGGAAAAAAATCAGTTTCCATCCATCTTGCTTCTCCGCCGTTATCTGAAGCTCGCTATTGAAATGAGCCATGAAAGGGGCCTTATGAACGTACCGATTGTTGCAGCACCAGAACTTCCGTTCTCGTTGGCTATAATTCCACAGGTATTTCCTCTACCCAGCCAATTACAGTTGTGGGTGGTGGAAATTTCCTAGCGAATAATGTATGCCCCACGCGGCGATAGTGTTGCACGTAACGTAAGCGAAGAAGGTAAGTTAATAAGTTAACTTGGCTGGGCTTTACATATCACTTCAACGTGAAATCGACACGATTAGGCTTACCCTTATCTTTAATGCCTTCTGCCGTCAGTTTGGGTGCCACCAGGAACATTCGCCCGTTCGCCACTTTACCTTGCTCTTCCAGATGTCGTTTGACCAACAATGCGCGGCGCTCAGCGAGTGCCTTCAGTTCATTTTCGCCAATCGGTGCATTTACAATCATTAAGTTTTCCATTTCTTTTGGCGGCAGCGACTTTAGTAAGCCAATAAAATTACGTGGCTTTGAAAACTTTTCCGCTTTATAGGCCCGCTCCAAATATTTTGGATATTCCTCAGGGCTGACAGTCACCTCTTCCAGATTAACGGAAGCGCCATCAGATTTCAGGCTGTTAATTTTTTGCGCCTTTATCTTTTGCGTGACATAGGCACGGCGGGCACCATCACGGTCGGTGACAGGGTCGACACGGCCGATGATTTCCAATTTAAGCGCTGGCCGATCGTTAAGCGCTTTGGCTAGTGTGGCGAGCTTAACCTGTGCCTCCGGCGTCAGGTTGCTTATACCAGGAGCGAATTCTACATAACCCAGTTCATCGCCGCCGCCAAAAGCTGAGGCCAGTAGCGAGAACGGCGAGATGATGGCCTTGGTTATCAGGTTAATAAAGACCTTGAAAATGATGCCGCCGATTCTGAATTTAGGGTCAGATAGCGAACCGGAAATCGGCAGGTTAATGTCGATTTCGCCACGGCTATTTTTCAATAGCGCAACCGCAAGTAACACCGGCAATTTAAGCGCATCTGGGCTATCCACTTTTTCGCCGAAAGTTAGCTGGTCAAGAAATACATTGTTCTTGGCATTCAACTGGCCATTTTCAATATGGTAATTTAAGTCTACTGACAGTTTGCCTTTGGTGATGGGATAACCCGCATATTTTGCCGCATAGGGTGTCAAACGAGTCAACTCGATACCTTGAGCTTTGGCCGCTAAATCAAGAAATAATTGAGCGCCCAGCGGGTTGATCTTACCGATTATTTCCAACGCGGCGTCATCGTCAATTTTGCCATTCATGACGAGATCGGCTGGTGTTGGGTCATCAGACGCAACCTTTGAAACCGAACCGGTCAAACCAGTCAGGTTGGCACTGTAGTTGGGCTTGATGAAGTGGTCAGAAAAATAGATATTGCCGCTTTGCAGCGTAATTTGTCCAATACGTATCAATGGTTTGACACTTGCGTTCTGAGTAATTGGAGCTTTGTCTACCGTCTGTGCCGGGATCACAGTAGACGATCCATTCGGCGCAGCCACATTTGCTGACGCAGCTATGGTTGGTGCAGGTAATTCAGCCGTAGCGGTTTCCGAGGAATTATCTGTTGTAGGTGTCGCCTGTGTCAGGCTGGTAGAAGTGGATTGCCCCTGTCCATTTTTTGTCGCGATATCTTGTAGATTAAGGTGGCCATCAGCATTGACAATAACCCGCGCATAAAAATCAGCAAGCGCAATATTGCCAAGCGATACTGCCAACGGGTTTTTCTGTGTGTTGATTTGTGCGTTTATATTGCCGATGTACAACGATTTCCAACGCATGAAATCATCGCCACTAATTTTGTCCGACGTATGGATATCAGCCAAGTTAATTGAGCCAACATAGCTAGCGCGCACCGGCCGTTGCTCGGGTAGTTGCACCATCAGTTTGCCCTTGGTAGTAAGATTACCATTGGTAAAAGTGGCGTTGATCTGGTCTGCGAAATAAGGCTGAAATGCCGTTACAGCAAGCTTTTTGCTATCAATTTTAAGATTAACGCCAAACGGACGTAGTGTCAGGGTGCCATTGGCATTCAGATTGCCCCGCTTGTTGTGGTTAAGATTGAGAGTCAGCGGCGAGGGAGTTGACGTGGTAGCTTCCGTCATCAAGGCGATATTTTCAAGCAGAAGGTCTATATTACTCAGTTGCTGCACTGCGGGCTTACCGCCATTTTGGGGTGCCACCTTCGCGTCACTAAAATGAATATCAGATTGCTCGATTTTCAGTTGCTTCAAAGACGCCTGCCAAGCGCCAGGTTTGGCAGTTGTATCAAGGTTAGCCGTAGTTTCTTTTTTTGCACGGCGATTGCCTGCAAGTATCGCCATTAAATCGATGTCACCTTTTGCGTTGCGCTTGATTTTTATTTTGGCAGTATCAATGACTACGCTGTCGAGCATGGCGCTTTGCTTGCCAAGGTCAAACTGAAAGCCATCAAGCTTGATATCTTTGGCAGTGATGGCGCTGTCCTTATCTCTTTGCAGCTTCACTTGTAGATTGCGCAGGTGGGCGCTGGCATTGGCAAGCACCAAATTAACGCCGGTTTCTGGCCAGTTCAGTTGATAGGGTAATTTGGCATCCAGTAGCGTATCTTCCAATTCGGCAGCAAAAATTGGGGCAAAGTAAGGCCGCAAGCGTTGCGGCTGTAGGGCAGAGATTTGCAAATTACCTTGCAAAGACTTACCGTTGAACAAAAGTGATCCCTGATGACTCAAGATTTCACCTGCATCGGTTTCTAATTTAACATCCAGATTTGCTGGTGAATTTCCTTCCGTGCTGAATTTAGACAAACTTGCATCCAGCCGTTTGATTACCAGAGCGGCAGGTCCAAACTCAGGGTCGGTAGTGGCATCCTGCCAGTTGATGCGCCCGTCCATAATCTCGGCACGAGCGACAAAAAAGGCAAATGGCTTGGACTTGGCAGTGGTGGGCTGGTTGCTTGGCGTTGTATTTACGCTGTTGCTGGCTTTGCCTTTCTTATCTGTTGAAGGTAACGCAAATGCATGTACAAGACTGAGCGAGCCATCCCGCAATCGCTTAACTTGTATATCCGGCCTTTCCAGTTTGATTTCACGCAATCGCACCAGGCTGTTAAACGGCTCTACACGATCAAGCATCACCGATAGCTTGTCCCATTGTACTAATGGGACTCCTGATTTTTCCTGTAGTTGCAACTTACGGACGCTGGCATCACCGCTAATGACAATTTTTTGCGTACCGCCGCTTTGTTGAAAATCGACATTCAGGCGCGTGTCCAGCAAGGCTGAGACCAATTTAAAATTTAGCTGTACTGGCACAAATGGCATATACGTCGGTAACGATAGGCCGTCGAGGTTGATCTGCACTGAAGTATCACGCGACGTAGTAAATGGCTTGGATTTAGCCTTGATAGCGAGTGTCGTGCCGTCTACCTTTGCGCTAAATGCTGGGGAAGTAAAAATCTCCACATCGTGTGGCAAGTTTGAAAGAAATGGAATCGATAGATCGAGGTCGGAGATGGTGTGGCGTGATCGCAATACACGGTCGTCGTAATCAATGCGGCCTTGATGGATGTGAATATTGTTTAACGAAAAACGTGCGGGCGCATCGTTGGATTTTGGTTTAGCCAGAATTTTGTCGATTATGTCTGAGAAGTTAAAGCGGTTTTCTCCTACGCGAATAATGCGAACGATCGGTTGTGTAACCCGAATTTCATTGATTACGGGTGCAAAACGGCTAACGCTAGCCAGTGAGACATCCACGTAAAGTTCACTTATAGCAAGAGTTTTTTCCTGTTGTTGGCCCGCTTCGTAGATGGCGATGTTGCGTATCGTCGTTGATAGCGTGAATGGGTTAATATTGACTGCGCCGAAATCAACCTTGCGTCCAATCTCCTCGCCAATTTTTTTGGCTACAAATGATTTGACGATGGGTGGTCCGACAAAAAAAAGAAGTGCGCTAAAGGCAAGAAAAACTATCGCGGCAATTTTGCCAGTCGAAAGCAACTGACGCTTATGTTTGTTGATGAGGTTCAGTGCGAATTTGCGCATGGAGATCAGTAGAATTAAGTATTACTCATTTCCCAGCAAAATAACCGCGTTTTCCATAATGAGCTGAACGAGACTGATTCCAAGCAGTTCAATCAGCCAGCAGACGGATGAACCCACTGCTCATGGCTGCTGAACGACTCAACAAGATTGGTTAAAAACAGCTTGGATTTAGCGAGATCCGTTCAGTGCACGAAACAGCCCGATTTATCGGGCTGTAACGGAGTCCTACAATTCAATATTCTAGCGGCGCGAAATAACTACACCAAAAAGAATGCCGACCGCTGCAGCAATTCCTATAGCCTGCCATGGATTAACATGTACATATTCATCCGTGGCCGTGGCGACCGCCCGGGTTTTTTCTATAACCGCCACTTGTGCATTAGAAAGCCGGGTTTTGGCAGCTTGCAATGATTCCCCTACCTTAACGCGCGCCGCCGTAATACGTTCTCCAGTCTGATTGGCTGTTGCCTTCAACAGCTCTTCAGCATCTGCCACCACTATTTTCAAATCGTCCATTAGCTTTTCCTTGGTAATATCCACTGTTGAGGTTGTTGCTCCTAGCTTGTCCATTTTTTAAGTTCCTTTCGTTAAGAGGCGCCACTAACCGTTTTCACTATAACAACCCAAATTGTGCAAATCAAGCCACACTTTTTAGTTTCACCCAATGCGGACTAGGAAAATATATTAATTCAATTTACCTTCAAGCAGATTACCCACCAACAGTCCGCTTGATATTATTTGGTCATTTTAAAATTAACGACTACCCGCGTTGCCTTACTGCTTCGAACAGACATATGGCAGTGGCCGCAGCAACATTTAATGATTCACTACGCCCAGGCATAGGGATGGTGATGTGCTGACTAATCATTGCCAGCAAACCTTCAGACAGCCCCGCTCCCTCATTTCCAACCGCAAAGGCAATGTTGCCAAGAAGATCGCAATCATAAAGGTTGCTTTTTGCATCCACCACAGTAGCAAAAATTTTCCCTTGAAATGCGGCAGCCATGGCAAGCAAATCAATTGATTCATGGATGCTTAACACAAAATGCCCACCCATACCGGCGCGCAACACCTTGGGTGACCATGCATCGGTACAGCTCTTCGATAAAAATACTGCATCGCAACCTGCCGCAGCAGCTGAACGCAATATGGAGCCAAGATTGCCAGGATCCTGGATATCCTCCAATAACAAACAAAAGCTACTTTGGACCAATGCGATTGGAATTCGAGGTAATTCAATAAGCGCGAGAATACAGCTGGGCGTTTTGAGCTCGGACAGTTCAGTAAATAAGCTATCGTCCAATTGAGATAACGGCACATCAGGAAACTTGTCCAGCAACTCCACTACTTCGCGGTTTTGCATTGCCGCTTCCGTCACCAACAAGTGCTGAGGCCGTTGATTAGCGTATGCATGATACGCTTGAAGCAGATGTGCGCCTTCTAATAGAGTCTGTTGAACTTTTCGGCGCTGACGCGCTGAACTGGCCAGTTTAAGTAGCCCTTTATAAAAAGGATTGCTATGTGAACTGATGTATTTCATGGTTCAGCTTGCATTTAAAATTCATGCCTCATCGTGCTCCAGCAGATTGCCCATTTCTTCCAGCGGTGGTAATTCCTGCAACGAACGCAGGTTAAGGTCGTCCAGCAGTTGTTTGGTGGTAGCGAACAATTCTGGTTTACCAGGTGTATCGCGCGTTCCGACTACATCTATCCAACCGCGCGCTTCCAGGGTCTTCAAAATTTGCGAGGATACTGCCACCCCGCGAATTTCTTCAATATCGCCACGCGTTACCGGTTGACGATAAACGATAATTGCGAGTGTTTCCATAACTGCGCGTGAATAGCGCGGCGGTTTTTGCGGATTGAGGCGATCTAAGTAAGGCTGCATCTCAGGACATGCGCGAAAACGCCAACCATTCGCCACTCGGTTGAGTTCCACACCGCTGCCTGTATATTCCTGCGCCAATTGTTCCAGCATTGTTTCTATTGCATGGTTCTCTACCGACCCATCGCTGAGTTTTCTCAGCTCCGCCAGTGACAGTGGTTCTGGGGTAGTCAACAACGCAACTTCTAATATTTTTTTGAGTTGCACCGCGTCAATTTGTGCGGCAGCTTCTTCACTCAGAGGTAAGGCTACGGCTTGCCCGGACATAAATTTTCCCCAATGACGCGGCTTGTGAAATTTCGACCAATGTCTCCTTGGCCAATTCCAGAATTGCAATAAAAGTCACCACTAGTGATGCGATACCACCGCTCGCTTCAAACAAATTCTCAAATGCTTCGAACTCCCCGTGCCGCAACTGGCGCAAGACACGTGTCATTTGTTCGCGTACCGAAAGCTCCTCTCGCCGCACCCTGTGGTGAGTATTCAGCTTTGCGCGCACCAGCAGCGCGAGCCAGGCTTGGCGCAAATCTTCCACAGTAATATCCGGTAATCGCTGCTCTTCTACACGTTCGATCAGGACTTGAACTAGCTCAAAATCACGCCCGGCCTGCGGCAATTCGTTTAGCTTCTGCGCGGCCAGCTTCATCTGTTCATATTCCAACAAACGACGCATCAGCTCGACCCGGGGATCTTCCTCCCCCGCATCCACAAGCTTAGACGGCCGCGGTAACAAAATGCGTGATTTAATCTCGATCAGCATCGCCGCCATTAGCAAATATTCGGCGGCCAACTCCAAGCGGTTGCGCTGCATGATCTCGATATAGACCATGTATTGCTGCGTCAACTGCGCCATCGGAATATCGAGCACATCCAAATTGTGCTTGCGGATCAGGTACAGCAATAAGTCTAACGGTCCCTGAAAAGTTTCAAGAACAATTTCCAGAGCATCCGGTGGAATATAAAGGTCGTGTGGCATCTCCAACAGCGGTTGGCCATGTATATGGACGCCGTAAGTGTTGCCTGAAGACTGCGCCAAAGTATTCACCTGGTTATGCCTGCGCCTATAAGTCAGGAATATCTCTCGTCCTGTTTAGCTGTAACTCAGACCCATCGCCTCACGCACATCACGCATGGTCTCGGCCGCCAGCTTACGCGCTTTCTCACAACCATCAGAGATGATGTTGCGCACTAGCGTGGGATCGTCCAGATAGAGCTGGGCACGTTCGCGCATGGGGGTTTGTTCAGCCAGCACTGCATCTATTACCGGTTGTTTACATTCGATACAGCCTATGCCTGCGCTCCTACACCCTTGTTGCACCCAGTGCTTGGTATCTTCATTGGAATATACTTGATGTAACTGCCACACAGGACATTTATCTGGATTTCCCACATCGGTACGACGTACACGCGCCGGGTCGGTCGGCATGGTGCGAATTTTCTTCGTCACACTGGCTTCGTCTTCGCGCAGGCTGATGGTGTTGTTGTAAGACTTTGACATTTTCTGTCCGTCCAGCCCGGGCATTTTTGAAGCCGCAGTAAGCATGGCATGCGGCTCGAATAAAATCATTTTCCCACCTCCTTCAAGGTAGCCTAACAGACGCTCGCGGTCGCCCATGCTTAGGCTCTGCTGTTCGTCGAGTAGTAATTTGGCAGATTGCAGCGCCTCGTCATCACCTTGCTCTTGATAGCGAGTACGCAACTCGTCATACAGTTTTGCTTTTTTGCTCCCTAATTTCTTGACAGCGACTTTGGCTTTTTCCTCGAAACCCGGTTCGCGCCCGTAAATATGGTTAAAGCGGCGTGCAATTTCACGTGTAAACTCGATGTGCGGCACCTGATCTTCACCTACTGGCACTTGGGTGGCACGGTAGATGAGAATATCCGCACTTTGCAATAGCGGATATCCGAGGAAACCGTATGTACCTAAATCTTTTTCTGTCAGCTTTTCCTGCTGATCTTTATAGGTTGGCACACGTTCCAACCATCCTCGCGGTGTAATCATGGATAGCAACAGATGTAGTTCGGCGTGTTCTGGTACCCTGGATTGAATGAACAGCGTAGCCCGCGCTGGATCAACCCCTACGGCTAGCCAGTCAATAACCATATCCCATACACTTTGTTCAATAACCTGAGGGGTATCATAATGTGTGGTCAGCGCATGCCAGTCAGCAACGAAAAAAAAACACTCGTATTTTTGCTGCATCTCCACCCAGTTTTTCAACACGCCATGGTAATGTCCAAGGTGCAGGTTACCCGTGGGCCTCATTCCTGATAACACTCGATCAACAAGCATAATTTTTACTTTACAGTCCAAAAATAGAATTAATTAACTGAATAAGCCCGATTACAGGCGGCCCCAATATCCAGCTGAGAACTGGCGAAATTGCCAAAAAAATTAGTATGAACATACCGTAGGGTTCAACTCTTTCCAGAATGGAAGCCTGACGATGCGGTAGCAAGCTGACAGCCATACGCCCACCATCCAGAGGCGGTAGCGGTAGTAAATTTAGCACCATTAATACAATGTTAATTTTAATTCCGATCTGTGACATTTCCAACAATGGCTCGGCAAAATAATTTGCCGGTAATATCCATGCTAGCTTGGCCAGCAGCGCCCAGAGTAGCGCCATGAACAGGTTAGCAGTCGGACCGGCTAATGCCACCCACAGCATATCTTGCTTGGGACGGCGCAGGGCGGCAAAATTCACAGGTACCGGTTTGGCCCAACCAAACAAAATTCCGCCCATCCATAGCGTCAACAACGGTAACAGAACAGTGCCGACAGGATCGATATGGCGGATAGGATTCAAACTGATACGCCCTTGTTGGTAAGCCGTCATATCACCAAAATGCCGCGCTACATAGCCATGCGCCGCCTCATGCAAAGTAATTGCAAATAAAATCGGAATCGCTGCAATGGCAATGGTTTGTATTAATTGGTCAATCTGCATTTATTTTTTATTTCTCAATTAAAAATGGTGAAACATCACCCTTGCCCACCCGAACCACTACAGGTGCATCCTTGGTTAGATCGATTACCGTGGTCGGGTCTAACCCCACCGCGCCACCATCTACCACTAGATCAATTTGATGCTGTAACAGGTCACGAATTTGTTCGGCATCATTCATTGCAAACTCTTCCGTTGGCAAAATCAAGGTAGAGCTTAACAGCGGCTCTCCCAGTTCTTCCAGCAACGCCAATGCTACTGGATGATCTGGGATGCGCATACCGATCGTGCTGCGTTTGGGATGTTGCAGGCGCTTGGGAACTTCCTTAGTCGCTTCAAGGATAAATGTATAACTGCCCGGTGTATTGTTTTTTAGCAGTCGAAATTGCACATTATCCACCCGCGCATAACGGGCCAGCTCGGACAAATCACGGCAAACCATCGTCATATGATGTTTGTCATCCACGCCGCGTATTTGGCGGATGCGTGCCACTGCCTCCTTATCACCAAGATGACAACCTAAGGCGTAGCAGGAATCAGTAGGGTAAGCAATTACCGCACCATTGCGCACTAAATCGGCGGCCTGTCTAATCAGTCGCGGCTGTGGATTGGTTGAGTGAATAGTAAAAAATTGTGACATGGTCAGCGGCTAACTATCTCCGCTTTTTCTTGCTCCTTCTCGGGAGAGATAAGCAAAGTTTCTGAAGAGAAAAATGGGGTAGCTTCCCACGCCAGCCAAATGGGACGGCAATCCAACGGGAAATCGGGCAAACGCCCTAAATCCCGATAGCTTTCACCTGGCCCATGAAAATCCGAACCGCACGAAGCCAGCAAATTAAATTCATTGGCATAGCGCGCAAATTCGGCATATTGCTCTGGCGTGTGGCTGCCACACACTACTTCGATGCCCTGTCCGCCCAAATCGATAAATTCACGCAGCAATTCGCGTAAGGTCTTCTGCCCCATACCCTTGCGCGCCGCAGTATAACGACCTGGATGCGCCAGCACGGCAACCCCCCCGCTACCACATATCCAGCTGACCGCATCCGGCAACGAAGCCCATTGATGAGGCACATACCCAGGTTTATCCTTAACCAGGTAATTCTTGAACACGCTACGCACATCCTTGCAGTAGCCTCTCTCGACCAAAAACCGTGCGAAGTGTGTGCGCCCAATAATGCCATCGTTATCCGCATATTGATAAGCGCCTGCCAACGCCCCGCTAATGCCGCTCCTGGCGAGCGACTCAGCCATCAGCTGCGCACGTGCGCCACGCCCACTGCGTATGTTACGTAAACCTTCCGCCAGCGGTTTATAGGTCGGATTAATGCGCAAACCAATAATATGCAGGGTATAGCTGCGCCAAGTCACAGAGATTTCCACTCCATTGATAAATTGTATGCCATGCTGTGCAGCGGCAGCGGCTGCCTCAGCCAGGCCAGAGAGATCATCATGGTCAGTCAATGCAAGAAACTTCACTCCCCGTTCAGCCGCACGTGCAACCAAATCAGTTGGCGATAGCAATCCGTCTGAAACAGTTGAATGGCAATGCAGGTCGTAATCTAACATTTGGTAATCCTAAGTAAATTCGCTTTGCCGCACAGATGGATATCCGTTTAATAAGCTAATAGGCAAACTGCAACACTAATCCGGTCTCTCATTTCCTGTATAAATCTTTTCTGCACGATGAACAAAGGCATCCACAAAACTATTGGCAATAAAATGGAACACGGGGCCGAACACTTTCTCCAGTAGTTTATTGGAAAATTCGTAATGCAACTTAAATTCTATTTTACAGGCAGATTCGGAAAGCGGTACAAAGTACCAATCACCGTCAAGGTGCTTGAACGGTCCATCTTTCAGTGTGATGTCAATGTGATTGGGAAACTGACGCACATTCTCAGTGGTAAAACTCTGCTTAATATGGTGATAATTGATATGTACTGTCGCATGTACGGTATCACCATCTATCGAGATGACGCTGGCTCCGCCGCACCACGGTAAAAATCGTGGATAATCCGCCACATTATCCACCAGAACGAACATCTGCTTCGCGCTGTAGGGAACCAAGACTGATTTTTCGACTAAGGCCATTCTAGCAGTACGTCCATGCAAAGCTGGTAGAATATACAAATTATGAGCATAGTCCAAAATAAAAAAGCATACCACGACTACTTCATCGAAGACCGCTATGAGGCTGGCATCATGTTGGAAGGTTGGGAAGTCAAGGCGATCCGCGCCGGACGCGTCAACCTCAAGGAAGCCTACATTACGGTAAAAGATGGTGCCCTGTATCTATTCGGCTCCCATATTAGTCCATTGACCACTGCTTCCACGCATATATATCCAGACCCCGTTCGCACGCGTAAATTGTTGTTGCATGCAGCTGAAATCAACAAGTTGATCAGTAAAGTGCAGCGCGCAGGTTACACGCTTATGCCATTGAACATGCACTTTAAAGGTAGTCTCGTCAAACTGGATATCGGCCTTGCGAAAGGGAAAAAGCAACATGACAAACGCAACACTGAACGTGAACGTGATGCCTCACGTGAGGCTCAACAAGCAATGAAAAAATCGCGTAGTTAAACTGCAATCACCCTACATGGCAATGCTGTACCACCATCCATGCGAAACTGGGTCATGCTGGCTGCATTGCCATGAGCCATGGCTTTAACAATTAAATGGCGCGACTCTATGAGAGAGGTGCATTTACAGTATTTATGAACTAACCTTGGCAAGTTCTGCGCGCAAAGTGGCGATAATGGAATCATAGCAATTTGGATCATTATCATTTCCAGCTTCGTATAAAGCAGCGCCGATCACAAATGTGTCGGCACCCGCCATAGCAATTTGTGCAATGTTGCCTAAATTCACGTCACCGTGAACTTCTAGAATGATATTACGCCCACTATCATTGATTTTTTTGCGCGCCAAACGCACTTTGTTAATCGCTTCGGGAATAAATTTCTGTCCACTGATCAAGCCAGTCTGTTTAGACATGATCAAAACAACGTCAACCTTACTTATAACATGGTCGAGATAACTAAAAGGCGTACCCGCATTGAATGCCAGTCCGGCTTTACAGCCGTTTTCATGGATTAAATCAATAATTCGTTCAATGTTTTCGAAGGATGGTAAATTATATGCATCTCGATCAACGGCTTCGGGATGAAAAGTAATAATGTTTGCGCCAGCCTTAGCGTACTCCGGCACCAAATCATTCAGTGAATGCTCAACATTGTACCCACTCGTCAGGTGTATCTCGATTGGTGCTTGAGTAATAGGGCGAATGGCCGCGCAAGCCTTCGAGCCATTCCTATATGTTGGTATGAAATGCCTATTCATCACCTCTATGTGAATAATGTCTGCCCCCGAGGCGAGAACATTGACGATTTCTTCACCAAGCTTGGCGAAATTGGCAGAAATAATACTGGGTGCAATTTTGTACATTAGATACCCTTCAAATGAATTTGAAAAAACGTTCATTCTACCCGAAACTAACAGCAAATGATTTTATCGGCAGATGTCATGGTAAAGGTTGATCATGCAGTTAACCTTTATCCATAACCGTCCAAGTTTTCAGGATTATTCGTTGAGTATCGTGGTCAGCCACTACAAATCGAGCGCATTATTTTGTACGCACCCATCGCTCAAGTTGAGCATAGTCCAACTTGCCACTTAGTGCTAAGACATGCCCTTGCGCATCGTAAAAATAAGTACGGGGTAACTCTCCATACCATTGCGTATCTACTTCGTAACGTAAGCGTTCAACAAAGTTATCTGCAAAAACCCAGGATTCAGCTTTTTTCAAAGGATATTTTTGTAAAGTGTGTGCAATTTCTTTCATTTGTTCCGGGGTGTCGGTAGAAATAAGTACCAAATCGAGGTCACGGTATTTTTTTAATAATTTGCCGAATAACACCATATCATCGCGGCAATATGTGCAATCGAGAGACCATAAGCTGATAATGAAAGGCTTACCTGCGCGGGCTGAAACAATTTCCTGATAACTGCCACGCACAAAATGTTTGGCAATTTGTGCGGCCGAAGAACAGGCACAACTTAAACAAAGGAATAAACCGAGCAGACATTGAATTATTGTGTTGCTAGATTTCATTGCGCGGACTCAGATAAGTTAATGAGACGGTATCCTTCTTTGTCGGTATTCCAAGAGAGATAGTTTTTATTGCCGTCACTAACGAGAAATGGGTAATCTGAAGTACCAGTAGTAGAGGCAATTCTTTTAGGGGCCGACCAGAGCTTACCTCCATCAACGGAATCGATCAGATAGATGCCCGTAGCTACACCATCAAATTCTTTCCAAACGATAAAGACGCGTTGGCCCTGACTCAAAACATGAGGATGTGAGGCTTGCGCCTGAAAGTTTCCAAAATTTAATGGGCGAGAGAAATGCTTGCCTTGATCCAAAGAATAAGAATAGAACAACCCGTGTCGTTCAGCCGATTTACTGAACCAAACGAAATGATAATTCCCGTCATTGGCGATAGATACTGCTGGCCCATGGTGAGGACAGGCATTAACTTCCCAGTTTTCATGGCTTAGGCGTATGGGTTGAGCTTTGCCATCAAGCCGCATCATGGCATGGTCGCGTATGTTTTTTTCGAAAATATGCCGCCACATGATAATCGGAGTGCCATCCTTATCCATTGCCATCCCCACGCGACAACATTCACAGGAATGATCAGCGGCTTTGACGTTGGCTTGGAAAGTTTTTCCATCATCATCAGAAATGGCATAGTAGACCGCTGCCCCACTGTATTTCCCCCCATTTTTTTTGGCGATTGAAATATCGCGTTTGTCCAGCCAGGCAATGTAAATCTGGCCGCGCTCGTTTACACCCATTACATCAAACCTATGGGTGATGGGATCCAGATTATCATTGACCGTAATGGGTGCGGAAAAGCTCTTTCCTCCATCAATCGAGCGGCTGAAGCGGATGTTGCCGGCAAAAGGCGTCTCCAGATCCTGTGTATAAGAAATATAGATATTGCCATTGCGAGCTACCAGAATTTTGGGACGACTTTCACCTACCGCGGCCACTAACTCAGACTCTGGATTAACCGGAACTGGCGTGCTGAAGGTTTTTCCCTGATTGTCAGATTGACTCACCATAACATGGCCGTTTTTCACAGATGCCTGCCACAGCTTGCCATTTGCGTCAAACGCCGCAGCGACTGCAAGCGGTTGGCGGGCAAGAGCGGCTTTCCATGTCTTTGTCATATCATGAGGCTGTGCGGAGCCATGACCTGAATGGTCTGCTGCCATACACATCCCACTAACCGTCAAACAGGAAATCAACCCGATTTTATGGCAATTGCTAAACAACCACATACTCAGGCATCGGCTCCTCCAAGGCTTCCTTGTGATTGTATGATTTATCATACAATCTAAGAATCCGGTAGCTGGTACAAGTGTTGCATCAGGGGACATATCCAAAAATGAAAATTTCATAAATGCCTTCCTAAAATTTATATTTCAAATTGACAACAAATGTACGCCACGAAAGATAGGTGAAAATAGTATCGGCAACTTGTCAGTTGTCATGCTTTCGTTTGTCTAGCGAAATATTTACAGCACTACCTCAGCAATTCACAGTTATATCGGGCAGCTGTTCACTAGCCGTATTTTTAATGTAAATGGCATAACTTGGACGGGCAGACTGACCAATTGCGATAGCCAATAAACTCAGGGTAATAAAACCAGCTTGATGATTATTCATCCTCATCCCGATTCCCTAAAATAATTTTCTCAAACTGAATAATTATAGAGGCTAGGCTAAAGTATTAGAATGCGACAAAATGTCGCACCCATGTTCGATGAGGTATCATCAATCTTATGACATCACAATGAATTCTGTTATTAGAAACTCAAAAACTCGCACGTACGCCCATAAGAAAGCCCCGACCCGGCAACGGGGCGAGCTCTTTCAAGAAGGACGTATGCATTCGGGCTTCCTGGTTAAAAAGATTATTACCCTTAATGTAGGCATCCCAATTGACCGAGGGCGTCTTAAAGCGGTAATTCAACATAGTGTTGGTCAACGTGTAGCCACTAGTCG
>QFXJ01000059.1 GCA_003402375.1 Candidatus Nitrotoga sp. CP45 | reverse complement strand
CTTGGGTAAATGCGCCTATTATTCGCCCCTCAGTGGCTCACCACATGAGCCTGTA
Source organism: Candidatus Nitrotoga sp. CP45 (assembly GCA_003402375.1). Lineage (GTDB taxonomy): Bacteria > Pseudomonadota > Gammaproteobacteria > Burkholderiales > Gallionellaceae > Nitrotoga. The sequence continues at coordinate 9,439 of QFXJ01000059.1, read as the reverse complement.
CGTAAAAAATTACACCCAACTGAGGCACGTAACTAATCAGGATAGGTTAAAGCTCAGTGACGTTTGCAGTTGTTCTCGAAGAGCTTGTCTGTTGAGACTATGGCTCATAGGGTCTAACGTTGTCACCTATGATACTGCGAATTATATCGCTTTCATGATGTATCTCTCTGTAATCATTGCATTAATGTCTGCCGGACAGTTGCGTTAGTAAGTAATTGCAACACAGCCATAATTAATGCAAGCGAGGCTTGGTAGGCTGTTAGCCAAGAGATGATGGCTCATGTTCGTGACATGGACAAAGGACCGAGACCTCTATTTTCATGGCTTTATAAAAGATCTAGTGATATGTGCGTCAATTTATGAATCCTCAGGCTAGATAAGCGAGCCAAAAAATGGCATAAACTTGATCTATATCAAATCGACTTTATTTTATCCGCGTAGATTCGCGATCATTCACTACCCGATTTTTATCATTATAAAAATCCATATATTTATGGGTGTGACTGATGTGGCATATACCGAAGAATTAGTTTTTGCGGCATGGATGATTGTTGTTTTTTGTTTTAACTTAAAAGTGGTGAATGAAAATTACTCGGATTGATGTCTTACAAAAGCCGAGAAAATAATTTAATTTAAATTAACATAGGGGTGACTAAATGATGGAAATTAAGAATAACATTGGCAGGCGCAGCTTTCTAAAGCTGTCCGCCACCGCTGGACTAGCTGTGATGGCCAATAACGCCTTTGCAGCTTCACCATTTCTGAAGCCGTATGTAGTTGACAACCCTCTAAAGTCCTACCCGAATAGAGACTGGGAGAAGGTTTACAGGGACATGTTCCACGTTGACAGTGAATTTATATTCCTTTGCGCGCCAAATGATACGCACAACTGCCTCCTTAAGGCTCATGTGAAGAATGACGTTGTAATCCGCATCTCGCCGTCATACGGCTACGGAGATGCCGAAGATATGGATGGAAACCGTTCCAGTCACAGATGGGAGCCACGGATCTGTAACAAGGGTATGGTTATGAACAGAAAAGCCTATTCCGACAGAAGGCCGAAAGGCGCGATGGTTAGAACCGGCTTCAAGGCATGGGCAGATGCAGGATACCCACGGACGGGAGCAAACGGCTTCCCGGACCAAAAATATCTGCAGCGCGGAAAAGAACCCTTCATCAAACTGCCATGGACCGAGGCTTACGCGTTGGCAGCTGGCGCGCTAGAGAACATCGCCAGGACCTATTCCGGCGACAAAGGCGCAGCGTTGCTCACCAGACAAGGCTATGACCCTGAGATGATTGCATCCATGCATGGGTGCGGCTGTAAAACTATGAAATTCCGGGCAGGTATGGCCGCCCTTGGCGTTTTAAGAATATATTCGATGAAGAGATTTGCACAAGGATTGGCTCTTTTGGACGCCTATGTAAGAAATATAGGGCCGGATGAAGCGAGTGGTGCAAAGGTATTGGACAGCTATTCCTGGCATACCGATCTGGCGCCTGGATGTCCTATGGTTTCAGGTCACCAGATGTTGGATTATGAGTTTATGGTATATGAACATGCCAAGCTTATTGTATTCTGGGGTAATAACTTCGTTTGTACCAAAATGCCAGATCTTCATTGGGTTAGTGAATCAAGACTCAAAGGATGTCATATCGTAGACATCTCCATCGATTACCACGCAACATCCAACAAGGCGGATGACGTTATTATTCTTCGTCCCGGTACTGACCCTGCTCTTGGTCTTGGCGTGTGCCATCTCCTCATTAAAAATAATCACTATGACGAGAATTATCTGAGAGCCAATACAGATTTGCCTCTGCTGATCAGAACAGATAACTGGAAGAACCTGAAGGCGTCAGACATCATCGCGGACTACAAGCTTGCTGACCTTACGCATCACCTTAAGGTGATGAAACCGGGCGAGCATCCAACGATGCCACCAGCATTTCAGGCTACGGCTTTCGTTGCGGAAGACGTTCGTAAATTTTGGGGTGACAATGTAGTATGGGATAAGAAGACAAACAAAGCAGTTCCGCTAACCCGGGATGAGTGCGGAGCGCGCTATGCTGCAAAGGGAGTCGAATCAGCATTGACTGGCGACTATGAAGTCACCTTGGTCGATGGAAAGAAGATCAAAGTTGTGCCTGTGTTCCAGCTTCAAAAAGAATATCTTGAGGAATTCACTGCAGAGAATACATCAATTATGACTGGTGTTCCGGTGGAGGCAATTGTTGATCTTGCCAATCTGTTCCATAAGCACAGAGGGCAAGGAATCATCAGCACCGGTGCGGGAACCAATCACTACTTCAATTCAACCCTGAAGGATCGTGGTTTCATGCTGTTGTCGGCACTGAGCGATAACGTTGGCCATATTGGGGGATGTACCTTTGGTAACTATGTAGGTAACTACAGGCAGTCAGTCTTTGGCGGGTTTGGCCAGTATCTTCTGGAAGATCCGTTCAATCCTGAGTTGGATGGCCGTAAGATGGTCACCAAATTGGCTCACTATACAGATGACGAATCTGCCCATTACTACAACTACGGTGATCGTCCATTGAGGAACGGAACCAGGTTGTTGACTGATCCTGGGCATATGCCGGCTCCTACCAAGGTGCTTTGGCAAGCTAACTCCAACTCCTCTTTGGGAAATGCCAAAGGTCACTATGACATGGTTGTTAATACCCTCCCAAGATGGGAAGCGATATTTTACAGCGACTGGAATTGGACAGCATCTTGCGAATATTCCGACATCGTTTGGGGTGTCGACTCCTGGTTGGAAAACAAACATACCGATATGGCTTGCTCTTGTTCTAACCCGTTCCTTACCGTATCTCCGATCACTCCATTGAGGAGATTCCAGGACACCGTTGGTGATGCTGAAGTTCCTGCTGGAATCTTTAGGGCATTTACAGCGATGACCGGTGATCAAAGGTTTGCTGATTACTTCAAGTTTGTGGGAACCAATCCTGCAGGAAATCCAGCAGACAGGGATTCCGAGGTTTACGGGCAAAGGGTTCTCAATGCGGGATCAGCCACTAGAGGGATGGTTTTTGCTGAGATAAGGGAGAAAGCTAAGAGAGGTATTCCTAGTATCTTTATGTCCAGAACCTACCCACGGATTAGCGGCTGGGAGCAGACAGCTGAAGGTGGCGGCTTGCCTTGGTACACCAAGAGCGGTAGGCTGGAATTTTACATGGATGATCCCCGGTTGATTGATGGGGGTGAGAATCTCACCGTGTATCGTACACCGATTGATTCAAGCCACTATGAGCCGAATGTCATCGTCGGTAACAGCCGCGCTTTCGCATTGATGGAGACACCTGAGATGCGTGGTTTGGAAAGGATGGGAAACAGTCTTAAGATTGCTGAAAACAGGCAAGGAAGAAACGTAATCTTGACGACAAAAGAGCTGATGGCGACCAATCATCCCCTCCGGCCGCACGGGTATGAATTCTGTTTCAATTCACCGAAATATAGGCATGGCGCCCATACAACTCCAATTGATACGGACTTGATGACATTGTGGTGGGGGCCGTTTGGTGACATCTATCGTCATGACAAGAGGCAGCCGTCAGTTGGTGAAGGATTTGTAGACGTCAATCCGCTTGATGCCAAGAGGTTTGGTATTGATGAAGGCGATTATATCTGGGTTGACGCTGATCCTGGCGACAGGCCTTATAAAGGATGGAAAGAAGGAACACCGGAATATGCACTTGCCCGGTTCATGGTTAGATGCAGGTATTTCCCTGGTATGTCTCAGGGTTCTATGCGGATGTATTACAACGCCTATGCTGCAACGTATGGCAGTATGGAAGGTGCGAGGACTCGGGCTGATGGATTGGCTAAGAGTCCAAGAACCAACTATCAGGCAATGTTCAGGTCTGGGAACCATCAAAGTTGTACCAGGGCGTGGATTAACCCGACCAACACGACTGATACCGTGGCCAATAAGAAAGTCTTTGGACAAGAAATTATTATTGGTATGCAGAATGACGTCCATTGTGCCAATGGTTCTCCAAAAGAATCGTATGTGAAGATAGAGCTGGCTGAAAAGGGCGGCGTAAACGGTGGAGTTTGGCATATTGCAGCTAAGGGCTACAGGCCAACCTATGAAAGCCTCCAAATGAGGACATATCTCAAGGGTGGGTTCATAAGCAGATAGTTACGGGTGTGCAGCCGCCGCCTTGAATAAGGGCGGCGTTCTTAAGAATTGTGAAATAATTTTGTAAATGGAGATCTACAATGGCAAAAGTTAGAAATTGGCAGCTGGGCAGGGAAATGGATTATCCCTATGAAGAAAACAGGCCAGGTCGGCAAGTATCGATGTTGTTCGACTTGAACAAATGTATCGCCTGTCAGTCGTGTACCATGGCGTGCAAAACGACCTGGACGGCCGGTAAAGGCCAGGAAACCATCTTCTGGAATAACGTGGAATCGAAGCCTTATGGATTCTATCCGTTGGCTTGGGATGTGAAGGTTTTGGCACTCTTGGGAGAACAAGCGCAACCGTGGTCAGGCAACAAGTACAACGGCACAACGATTTTTGAAGATCTGGGCATGAACCAGCGGATCAAGGGCTATCTGCCCGATGAAATGGACTATGCGCATCCGAACCTGGGCGAAGATGAGTGTCTTAAGATCCTGGATGGCGAAGGGGACTATATCAAGGGCCCGACGCACAAGAACTGGGGTTTCTTCTTCCCGCGGATATGTAATCACTGTACTTTCCCCGGCTGCTTGGCCGCGTGCCCGAGAAAGGCGATCTACAAGCGTCAAGAAGACGGGATCGTGTTGATTGATGCGTCCCGTTGCAGAGGATACAGAGAATGCGTTGCAGCCTGCCCGTACAAGAAGTCGTTCTACAACGACACCACCCGGACCGGTGAAAAGTGCATCTCGTGCTATCCAAAAGTAGAAGCGGGATTGATGACGCAATGCGTTACTCAATGCATCGGAAAGATCCGTCTGTTTGGTTTCAAGTCAGCCGATTACGATAAGATCAACAGCAAGCAAGTCCGGGAAAACAACCCGATCGACTTCTTGGTGCATGTGAGGAAGATTGCACTGCCGATCTATCCACAGTTTGGTACTGAGCCGAACAACATGTATTTGCCACCTGTCCATGTTAACCCTGACTTCCTGTCCCAAGTATTTGGCCCCGGCGTTGAGAACTCCATCAAGCAATACCGGAATGCAGGCAAGGACAAGGAACTTTTAGCCGCTTTGTTGCTCTTTGGCGTTACCGAACGGATATGCGACACGTTCAAGCTTGAGGGTAATGAGACGGTTGGTTATGATCCACAAGGAAAAGAGATTGTCCGGGTTCCATTGACTGAACCTGTATATATCAGGCAGGTCAAGAATTTGAAGACCGGCGCATTTCTTACCAACAACTCATAAGGGGCGGATGATGAAAAAACTATTAATAGCCGCGTCACTTTTGATGATTCCTGTTGCGACTCCTGCCTTTGGGAGTGATGCTGCACACGGACCAGCCAAAGATTTGACGATTCCAATTATTGCTGTCGATAATCCTGGACAATATGGGGGTCACGCGTTCCATGGTTCCTTTAAGAGGTTGCCGCCAGTTCGTCTGGATGGAGGTGAAACGTATAATGTTGGCGTCATCAAATCCAAAGCGGTAAAGGGAGAAATCCCGATGGATCCAGTGAACAGGACATGGCATCAGGAAGATCCAGTAAGAGAAACCTCTTACAATCAGTACAATCAAAGCTGGGAGCAAGCGCCGGCAACGATATGGAATGATGCCTCGGCTACTGAAGTTCCAATGGGTCCGCAGAACTTGGTTATGCCTGGTTTAGTTGTGGCTACAGTACCGATGGTGAAGGTCAAGTCTGTTCATAACGACAAGGATATTGCTTTCTTGTTGACTTGGTATGATTCAACTAAGTCTGAAACGGAAACGATGGAAGATAAGTTTTCTGATGCAATCGCCATTATGTTCCCGGTGAAAGCTGGATCGGAACCATCATTTATGATGGGTGACGATGAAAACCCTGTTCACATCGTTTATTGGAAGGCTGCATGGGAGAGGGATATCGAGTTTGGATATCAAGATGTAAGGGATGCTTATCCAAATTATAATTACGATATGTATCCGGAAGTTATCCCAGCGGTTGGTCAAACAATCGATACACCTATCAGACGTTATAATGAAGGTCAAAGGCAATATATTGCTGCCTTTAAGCTCAGAAATATCAGCAGAGTTGATCCTGAGAGATTAACTCCGGTGGAAGAGCTCAATGCCGTTGGTTTTGGAACATTGACTAGGCAGGCCACTAATAACGCAACCGCTAATGGCGTAAGGCGATTTGGCTACTGGTCAGTTGTTATTAAGCGTCCTTTGAATTCCGGCGATGTACAAGATGCAGTGCTTACGCCTGGGTCTAAGACCATGATGGCTATCGCTGCTTGGGATGGAAAAAATCTCAATAATGGTGCTGGCGGTAACAGAGGTCCACGCAAGAACTATTCAAACGGAGGCTGGATACCGCTTGAGATTGAATAGTCGTAGTTGATGGTCAATAGGGGGGCGGCGTTTAAACGCCGCCCCACTTTTCATTTAAGGGGATAGAATGGTAACGACGAAATCGGAAACAGAGTTGGCTCTTGCGAGGGCAGATGTTTACAGATTTTTATCAATGGCCTTTGTTTATCCAGATAAAGATAAACTCGCCACATTACACGAACTTGCATCCGATATGGATAGTTCAATAAGCCTTCTTCCTTATGATATGAAGGAAGAGTATTTGGCATTTACTAGTCTGATCGAGACAGTTGACGTGACCGCACTACAGCCTGATTTTACAGAGATGTTTTTGACCCGCATGTTTTGTCCTTCGACTGAAACAACGTATGGGAAAAATAGCTTCAATCAGCCGAATATTCTTGGCGACATCAGTGGATTTTATAAAGCATTTGGTTTTGTAATGAATGATGATGCTGCGGTTGCATTTGATCATATAACCGTCGAGCTTGAATTTATGAGCTTTCTAGAATTAAAGATAGCCTATGCCCTGGATCAAGCGATGGAAGAAAATATCGATATCTGCCTGTCTGCGGAAAGAAGATTCCTGGAGCAGCATATCGGGAAATGGACTGGCGTATTTGGAGAAAATCTTGCAGCGAGAGCTAATGAGGCCTATTACCGGAACCTTGGTTTGTTGTTATCAAAATTCATGGGTTCGGAACTTAAGTTTTTTGGAATTGAAGTTGACAGCAGAATAAAAGAATTGCCAAAATCTGACTACGAGGGACCTGTAGATTGTCCCCAACAGACAGGCACAGAAATGGATGAGCCTTTACCTCTGCATTAGTTGATTATCTTCGTACAATTGACATTGTTTGTGCATATTATCGATACGACCAAATGAAGCTTGAAGTGGGAGATGTTTGCATTGTACGGTTTGACTGGCAGATAAGTTTTAAGCATATCCTGGCGGGAGCTATGCCTATATGTTTCCTCAGACCTTCATTTAAATAATTTTGCTGGCCAATCGCTGAATTAAGGAGTTATTCATGGACAATGGCAAAGTGATAGGGAGGCGTCAATTTTTTAGTAGGTTTTTCCCTGCCCTTACAGAAACGATCGTTGAAAAAACTAGAGATGAGACAAAAGTCTCGTCTAATTCCAGCGTTACCAAGAAAGCGGTTATCTTTGATAAGGCCGAAGTGGTAGAAGAAGCCGGGGAGAACGGTGGAAGGAAGTACCCTTGGGTTGGGATGTGACTGCAGGTAGGGCTATTGGAACGGTTTCATAAAGATAACTGTCTGGTCGTCAATAACCAGAGAGCGATTGAGGATGGGACCCTGTCATGAAGGTAATTATTGATATCACGAGAATGTTTAAATGACGAAAACTATTGAAATAAAGAACATGAGAGACACCCGGGCGGTTGCTGCGCCGGCGAAGGACTGCGGATATTTCCATGGCTGCCAAACATGTGACGAAAATGATACCTGCAAGTTGGACCGTGCCGCTCATAAAAAATGGTTGATCAACAAACGGATGGCGGATATCAAGTACAAAGTCCTTGTTGGCAGCAATAAGGGCGGTGTGGGAAAAAGTACCACCACAGTCAACCTCGCCTGCGCCTTGGAAAGGCTGGGTTACAAGGTTGGCTTGGCGGATGCTGACCTACATGGGCCAAATATTCCAAAGATGCTCGGCATCGAAAATGTAAGACTTCGCGGGGATAAAGACGGCATCGCCCCGCACATCATGCCTGCCGGAATGAAGGTCGCGTCGTTGGGTTTGTTGATAGAAGACCAGAACGAGCCAGTTGTTTGGAGAGATGCGGTCAAGTATGAATTTATTATCGAACTGCTTGGGAATATTACTTGGGGGAAGCTCGATTTCCTGATAATAGATCTGCCACCCGGCACGGGAAATGAACATATCACGATCATGGACTTTATTCCCAATTTGGATGGGGTGGTTGTTGTAAGCACTCCGCAGGATGTTGCGCTTCTTGATGCAAGGAAAATGATCTCTTTTGTGAAAGAAAGGAATACGCCCATTATCGGAATTGTTGAAAATATGAGCGGCCTGATCTGTCCACATTGTAGCGGCGAGATTGATGTATTCAAGAAGGGGGGAGGAGAGAGGGTAGCGAATGAATTGGGCGTGCCCTTTATTGGCGCTATTCCGCTGGATAGCGAAATAACAATTTGTGCGGATAAAGGAATCCCTGTTGTACAGGCTTATCCAGACTCTCCTTCAACCAAGGCATTTATGGCGGTTGCCGAAAGATGTGCGAGATTTTTGGGCGCAGCATCCCATCCGGAACAGGAAATGTCGGCTACTTCACCGGAGTTTAGAGCGGCTGGGAATGTAACCGCCGATACTACAACTCCACCAATGGTGAGTTAACTATGGTCAATATTCATGCCGTTCGCCGGTGGCATGGCATCGTCGGTGCTGTCATTACAGGTAAAGTTATAACCCATGCAGGAAAGTAAATATGAGTGAATCAAACGATTTTAAAGAGGGGTTGAATTTTTTCTTGGGTAAAGATTATGTTAATGCGGAAAAATTTTTTAGGAAAGCCGCAGAGCAGGGGGATCCAGAGGCACAGTTTTGTCTTGGTGACATGTACAATAACGGCTATGGTGTTGTAAAAGATGAGCGAAAAGCGGTTGAGTTATTTCGTAAATCTGCGGAACAGCGATTTGCGCCGTCGCAAATTAATTTAGGAATTATGTATTCTCAGGGATGTGGCGTTGACCAGGATCTCGTAGAAGCGTTTATGTGGCTAAAGATTGCTGGACGAGCTGTTGATGAAGAAGGAGGAGATCTTGCTCTCGATGAGGATGGAAGGGATCTTCTTGGGGTTGTGGAAGAGCAAATGACTGCCGGTCAAATTACGGAAGCAATGCGACGATCAAGTGTTTGGATGAAAATGCATCAAATAA